>NZ_CP121463.1:0-714612 GCF_029690065.1 Arthrobacter sp. Y-9 | reverse complement strand
GGTATGCCTGCTGTGCTGAGCTGAGGCTGCTCACGAAGTCCTCGGGACTCTCGAACTGCTCGACGGTGTCCCCCTCGGTGACGTGGGTCAGGTCGTCGATGATCCGACCGTGATGGGCGGCATCGAGGATTTCGGCGCGGTTCGCCTGGTAGAACGCGGGGTCTGCGAGCTGCGACCGGTTGAACGTCTGATCGGTCATAGTGACTCCAGCCAGTCGATGTGCCGGCCTCCGCGGTGGGTGAGAAGCAGCGGCTTGATCGGCTTCAAGAGCTTCGTCAGGACCTTGTCACTGGTGATGAACCATGACTTGGTACCGTTCGGGCGTTGCACCCACGCCTGGGCGGGGACGTGGTTCATCCCGGGGATATGGGCGGTGGTGACGTGTTCGTGTGGCAGTTCGTCGGCGTGTTCGCTGATGTAGCGGCTCAGCGCGTACACGGCGGCGTTCTGGTCGTCGATCAGCGCGAACGCGTCGGAGAGTGCCGCACGGGCAGTGGCGAGGTGCTCCTCGATGGCTTCGCTCTGGTCTCCGGTGGCGAGTTCGTACAGGGCGCCGACGTGTTCCTCATACGCCTTGTGTGCCAGTTCGACGCGGAGCCGTTCGGCCTTGACCTTGGCTGCGTCGAGTTGGAGCTGTGCCCACTCAGCGCGGGATCGGGCTTCGTCGAGGTCGGACTGCGTCACCGTTTCGTCGGCGCTCCGGATGCGCTGTTCCAGTTCACCGACGAATGCGGCTGTGCTGTGTGCGGTGGCGTGGGCCTCGGCGAGAATTTCCTCTGGGGTGCCGGGAGACGCCTTGACTGTCTTGCGGGTAACCATCAGTTGGCCGCTCGTCGTGCGGCCATGTTCTGTTCGCTGAGCTCCAAGAGGCGTTGCTCGCTGCGCTCTCGGTCGATGAGGCGGGTCAGCTCGTCGGGCCGGTACACTACCGAGAGGTCCGGGGCGCCGAGGAGCTGCGGGTGTGCTTCCCGGGCTTCGTCCTCGGTGAGTTCGGTGAAGCCGTGCTTCGGGTACCGGACTCCCTCTTCCAATACGGTGAGGTAGTGGTTCCAGTGTTCGCGGGTGCAGGAGTTGACGCCGCCAGCGGGATTCTTGAAGTAGACCGTGTCGCTCATGGTTGGCCCCTTTCTCAGGGCTCTGGGGCGGGGCCGACCGCGTCGGGATCGATGACCCATTGGTGGCCCTGCCGGGTGGCTGGTAGTTGGCCGTTGCGGGCCATTCGACGGATTAGGCTTTCGGAGCATCCACGCCTGGTGGCTGCTTCTCGTACCGTCAATCCCATGGTGCGGTGATGGCTCTCCCCCGGTTCCGAGAACGGAACCGAGGGTGTGATTGTTGCGCGGCCTACTGCGTTGACGAAGTCCAAAGCCTCGCGGCTGAAACCGCCGCCGTCGCGGTGTGATTGGTTGCGGATTGCGCGCTGGACGATCATGGCGACTTTCCAGAGTTCCTCCGGTGCGCCGGTGATACGGCCTTGACGGTCGGCTTGGATTGTCATTCGGCCTCGTCCCAGGGGAGTACCCATGCTTCGGCGTCGTCGTGTTCGCGCCAGTTGACGGGCGGGCCGTCGAGGATTCGGTACTTGGCGGTCTGCCCGTCGTCCGCGATGCGGAACTCTGGGGCCAGCCCCGTCAGTTGGTAGTAGGTGACGAGTTCGGTGGCGCGTTCGAATGTGAGGAAGAGTTCCCAGGATTCTTCGGCGCCCATGATCCAGGCTCGACCGACCCCGGCGACGGGCGTGGAGTCAGGGATTTGGAGGGCTTCGCGGATTTCCTCAGGGGTAGTGAGTTGGATCCGGGCTGGGATGCGGTCATAACTCACGCGCGCTCCCCTCCTGCGGCGTATACGGGAGCCCACTCACGCCGCCAGCTCAACCACTCTTCGGGCCAACCGAGTGTCACCCACCCGGTCAGTTCGCCGCCGAGCACGAGCATTTCGCCAGGGTCGTGGCTGATCGCTTCTAGAGCCATCATCGCGGTATCTCTCTCGACAGCTACGGTGACGTGCTGGCCCTCGAATTCGGACACCATCAGTGCATGTCCGTCGGCCTCTAGTGGGAGACCGTGAAATCCGGGGTCGATCACCCATGCTCGCCATGGTGTGGACTTGTCAGGGATTTCCATGTGGGAACCTTTCCGCGGTGATCACACCGCTCATTGCGCAGTTATTCGCCCATGTCAGAGGCTGGGCGACTGATACCTCACCAGTTGGCCGGGCCGTCAAGATCGGGCAAGACCGTCATTCGCTCTTCCATCACTGCGTGAAGCGCCGGTCCAGCCAGCTCACGCACGTCCGCCAACAGCGGGACTCGCGGGTTGACTCTCACCTGCGCGTCGGGGGCGAGCATTAGCTCGGGACCGCGATCCCGCACCGCCGCCCCATGCACAAGCCGTTCACGAGCCACAAGGTCCGCCAGGTGGCCCCGCGCCGTCCTGGACAGCCTCCGGGAACTCCCATTCCCCAGCGACGCCCCTACGGCCTCCAAGAGCCTTGCAAGGGCAACCATGGGATCACTTGGCCGGCGCGTGAAGACGACCGCGAGGACCGCGAGCATCTCACCGGAGGGGCGCCGACGCCCGTGCTCCAGACGCCGCAAGTAGGACACCGAGATACCCGCTCGCGCTGCCGCCGCTTCTTGAGACATATGCACTGATTTCCGCAGCTCCACCAGAAGCGACCCGACGCCGGCAGCGAGTTGTTCCTGCTCGTTCTGAGAGGGGGTGCCGCTCCGAGGCGTAGGCCCATCATGTGCGTGCGCGCGGGGGTCGGCAACGTTGCCGTTGCTGTTCACGTGGTTCCTCCTGTGGCATTGGGGGTGGGGTGTTGGGTGGTTGGGCCTTGTTCGCGTTCGCGGGCCCGGTAGAGGGCGTTTTCGGCGCGTAGGGCTTTGTTCGCCCGGTGGAGTGTTTGGGCTTTCTCTTGGTGTCGGACTGCGAGACGGGCGAGGTCGAGTTTGGACCAGGTCTTCGCGAGGGTCGCGGCTTGGTGTTCGAGGTCGGGGTTCATGGGCTGATCCGTTCGAGGGTTTCGTCAGTCAGGGCGTCGCTTGGGTTTTCCACAGCGACGCTCGCGCGCGTTACGGGTGGCGACGATCTGATTGAAGTGATGTTGGAGTTCCTTGTAGTTGGGGGGTCGCTGAGTGACCACCTTTCCGACCAGTGAGTGACCACCTTTCCGACCAGTGAGTGACCACCTTTCCGCTGGATTGGTGGTCACTCAGCGACCACCTTTAGGGCGGGTTATCCACAGATGCTTCGGGCGGATCGCGGTTATCAAGAATCCATGTGATGTCGCGTCCCGAACCGGTGGGGCGCCACCTGACGGTGGGGTCCAAGCAGAGGGCGTAGCTTGATCCGACGCCTCGATAGGCTTGACCGGACCAGGTGATCGCGCCGGCGTTTTGGAGATCCTTCAATGCGCGGCGAACAGCTCTTCCGGCGGCATCGGCGTTGTCTGGTCCAACCCCGATTGCATGGGCAAGTTCTTCACGCTGACCCCAGAACACGGGTGGTCGGTCGTCGTCGCGAGCCTGTGAACTCATCCAGATCAGGGCGAGCTTTGGTTTGTCGTTTAGCCCTGGCCAGTTCTCGAAGACTTTCGCCACGTTCTTGGACCCCATCTGCTCACCTCCTTCCGGGTCTGGGAATGGCGGACCCCGCGACCTGATGCGGTGCAGGGTCCGTGTGGTTGGTCAACGGCGGCTGTTCCTTCCGAGGTGGAGGATGCCCGCCCTGACGTGGGCGCCGTGGGCTTCTACGGGTGGGTGCTCAATGAGGCGTGCCTCCGCGTAGAGGCCTCTCCTGGTGAGGTTTCGGGCCGCCGCGGACGGGGTCGGCCACCCTGCCCGTACTGCGGCCCTGGGAGGCCACTCTCCTGTCTCGATGAGTTCATGGAAGTCCTCCACGCGGCACTGGAATCGTTCCGCATGGCCCACCTTCCGCGGCTCCTGCGGCGCTGCTGCCGCCGCGACGGCGGTCATAGCGTCACCTGTGGTGGTGTGTTCGTGATGAGGGCGCCGAGCTCTTCGAGAGTGAGAGGGCCGGCGACATACTCCCGCGTCCTCCACTGGCCCGCAGGCGCCTCGACGGCGAAGACGTAGTACTTGCCGTAGTCAGGACTGCGGTCGTTCGTTGTGCGGCATTTCTGAATCCGCCAACCCTGCTTCCTGGCCCGGTGGCGGAGCTTGTCCAGTTCCATGCGCTCAATCCACGCCAGACGGTGTTCCGCAGTGTTCACGCGATCACGTCCAAGACATCATCCAGATGCACCATCGAGCTAAGAGTCCGACCGGTCGCGGCGTGCACTACGTTGTACGTCCCGTAGCCGTCCTGCCATGGCATCCTGCCCGAGTTCTTACGGAGCCGAAGGCCCAAGGGCCGCAGAGCCCTACGAATCTCGTTGGCCCGAGCTTTCTCCCGCTCCTGCTCGATCTCGCCGCCGTGGTAGACCTTCACGCCTTCCCAGAGGACGACGGGTACGAAGTTGTCCTCTTCCCGGACCAACTGCGATGTGGCGATTCCCTGCCAGCTATCCATGCCGTCGAACTGGACCGGGACGCCGCCGTGGGTGAGCCAGACCATGTCGGCGGTGATCGGCACAACGACTCCGCAATCCCCGGTCACGGTGTGGGTGACGCGCTGCCCTGGTTTGAAATCGACGTGGAGCTTGACGAGTTCACTGAGTGCGACGGTGTTGCTCATGGCGAGCTCGTCCCACTCGACCGTAGCGATATCGTCGAGGGTCATCCCAGTGATCGTCCCGGTTGCCAGGTTCCGCTTGTAGACCACCCGGGTCCCGGACGAAAACGACTCACGCCAGACCGACATGTAGGCTGCGTGGCGATCCTGCCTGAGCGCTTCGGGCGACTTGGGGTTGAACATGGTCTTCATGTGCTGAACCGCCTCACGTGTCAGGGCCGAACGAATGTCTGCGGCTGGTGTTACCTTGGTGTTCATAGCGAATGCCTTTCCTTGCTGGTTGGTGGTTGCTTGCGCCGGCCTTGGACGTTGCACCGTCCAGGCCGGCATTTTTGTGCGGGTCATTCCTCGCCGCGCAGCCAGCGGAGGCCACGCTCTCTTGGCACAAACAGTCGGCGTCCCACCCGGAGGGACGGGATCGTGCCGTCCTTGATCCCCTGGTAGATCGCCACTTCCGTCATGCCTGCGATCTTCGCGAACTCCGAAACTCGGTAAGGGGCGTAGCTGACGCCCGTGTGATCGACCATGGGGACCTCCTCTGTCCAAGTTGATTTTCACAGTGTGTTTGTCGATACACACAGCGTAATGATTTCCAGCCTCATCTTCAAGCATCCTGTGTTGAATAGTTACATCTTGTGTTGGAAGATGTGCTTATGAAGAACCCCGGAACCCCTGATGAACTCTTCGGACTCGCAGTGAAGCAACTGCGAGAGAACGAAGGCTGGACCATGTCAGAGCTTGCAACCAGGCTCTCCGACGCAGGCCTTACCAACTTCCATCCCACGACCGTCGCTCGAATGGAGCGGGGTGAGCGCCCAGTTCGGTTGAGCGAGGCCGTGGTCATCGCTCGGCTGTTCGATGTAGGCGTCGATGATCTTGTCGCCGAAACGCGAAGCGAGGTCATGGAACTTGAGGAGTACATCGCCAGTCTCAAATCCGCTCACAAATTGGCCGGTCGCTGGCTTCACAGCGTCGAGTTCTACTCGGGGCTGCTCCGCGACCTTGCTAGCCGGCTGGAACGCGATTTGGCGGAGGGGCAAGTGATCCCCGAGGACGCGGAAGCCATCCAAGAGGGTTGCGACCAAGCACGCGCGATTCTCTCCGGCCCTGACCTGACACAGCAATGGTTGGAGCGCATCAGAGAGATGTCCGAGGAAGAGTTCTGGGAGTTCGTTACCACGGACTATGAGCTGCAGCCCGGCTGGGTGACGCCGACAGACAGGGACATGATCGTGTCCGCCGTTGCCCGCTTGAAGAACGCTGCAGCAGGGCAAGTTGAACGAGGGAGTGAGACCGATGGCTGATGTGAGCCGGCGGTGCGGTTGCCGGGACGAGAGCGGGAAGCAGTTCACCGCGGGGCGGCCCTGCCCCAAACTGAAGGACCCGCGGCACGGCACATGGGGTTACCGGGTCAGCGCCGGCACCGTGGCGGACCCGCAGCCTGGGAAGCCTGAACACCGGAAGCGCCGCTACCTCTCGGGTAGCGGCTATGAGCGGCGGAAGGACGCGCAGGAAGCCCTAGAGCGGGCCCTGAGGGCCTATCGCGGACAAGGTGACCAGTTCTTCAATCAGACCACCGTTGCCGACTACATGGCTGCCTGGCTTGACCGGCTTGAACGGGACGGCGAGCACAAGCCGACCACCATCTACATGTACCGGACCTACACGGACGCACACATCGTCCCGACACTGGGTGAAAAGCGGCTCACGGCGCTCAAACGCGCGGATGTCGCGCACTTCATCGACACGCTCCGGGCCAAGACAGTGACAGGGCAGGACTATCGACCGCGGCCCCTTGGGGCTGTGACAGTACGCCGAGTCGTCGCGTGTCTGTCCAGTGCGCTCGGGGACGCGATGCGCCGAGGCCTTATCGAGTCGAACCCCGCGGTTCAGCACGAGCTTCCCGCAGCAGAGCGACCGAGGGTCACCGTGTGGGAGCGGGCTGACGCGATCCGTTTCCTCGAAGAAGCCCGCACCACGCGTCTCGGCCCTCTGTTCGAGTTCGCAATCAGTACCGGTCTTCGGCGAGGTGAAATCTGCGGTCTCCGCTGGGCCGATGTGGACCTAGCTCAGGGGCGCCTCACGGTGAACGTCAACCTTGTCGAGGTGAATGGGCGGGTGACGGAAGGCGCACCGAAGACGAAGGCCGGCGCCCGGACCGTGCTCCTGTCGCCGGACGTCGTTGATCTCCTGACGCTTGTTCGGACCCGCACGGAGATGGAACGCGCGGAGTGGGGCGATCACTACGCGGACAGTGGGAGGGTCTTTGTCCACGAGGACGGCACGCAGCTCCGCCCGGGGCATCCGTCCAAGTGGATGGAGCGAGCGGTCAAGCGTCTGGGTCTGCCGCCTGCCCACTTCCACAGCTTGCGGCACCAGTACGCGTCCATCCAGATCGACATGGGCACTGAGCTGACACTCCTGTCGAAGATGATGGGTCACTCGAATATCGCCATCACTTCGAACACGTACAGCCATCTGTTCGAGGAGCGTGAGAGAAAGCAGGCGGCGGCGGTTTCGGCATGGCTGAGGCCGTCTCCTGAAACGGTGTGATGTCATGGCGTGCTCACAACGTGCGCACATCGCCTGATTCCGGACAAAAAAGTAGGCCCGCCCAGTTTCCTGGGCGGGCCTACTTCGTTGGATTTGCGCGGTAAATCTCGTGGAGCCCCCTGCCGGATTCGAACCGGCGACCCCCTGTTTACAAGACAGGTGCTCTGGCCAACTGAGCTAAGGAGGCAGACGCCGCGTGAAGCCACGGCAGCGCGGCTTAAAGCGTAGCCGAGAGCGGGAGGACTCCCCAAACGGGCGGCCCGGAAGCCGCACCGCGGCCCACCCGGGACAGCACGACGGCCCGCCACCTCTCAGGGTGACGGGCCGTCGTCGGGAACTCAGTCCGTCTCGAAGGACGGGAGCGCCGCAATTACTTCTTGGCGGTCTTCGCGGCGATCGCCTGGGTGATCATGTCCGGGAACTGAACGTTCGCGGAGTCGCCGACGCCGTACTGCTTGCCGTCCACGAAGATGGTCGGGGTGCCGTTCACGCCCACCGCGGTGGCCTCCATGGTGGCGACCTTCACGAACGGGCGGTACGTGCGCTCGTCCACGCAGGTGGCGATGTCCTTCGCGCCGACCTCTTGCGCGATCGACTTCAGCTGGTCATTGGTCAGACCGGCGCCGCCCTCGGCGGGCTGCTTGTCGAACAGGGCCTTGAAGTACGCCGGGTACTTGTCCGGGGACACGTTCAGGACACAGGCCGCTGCGGCGGCGGCACGGGAGGAGTAGTTGGTGGTCGAGCGAGAGTCGAGCAGACCGATCGGGCGGTACTCCACCGTGATCTTGCCGCTCTTCACGTTCTCGTCCAGGAGCGAGCCGTACGTGGTCTCGAAGTTCTTGCAGACGGGGCAGATGAAGTCGACGTAGGCGACCACCTTGACCGGCTTGCCGGCTTCCGCCTCGACACCCGGGGCCTTCGCAGAGGCGCCCTGGCTCGGCGCGGCCGTCGGCTGAGCAGGCAGCGTCGCGGTGTTGACCTGAGCCGCCGTCTGAGCGGCCACGCCGTCCTTCGTCAGGATCACGCCGCCGTGGATGTTGGCGTTGGCGGGGGTGCTGCCGGAGTCCGGGATGGGCGCGTTGTTCGCGTTGTTGGCCATGATGGCCCAGATGACGATCGCGACCACGAGCACGGCGGCGACCACCACACCCCAGATGAGCAGAAGCTTGTTCCGCTTCTCCTTCTTCACCTGCTGTTCACGGATGATGCGGGCCTGCTCACGGGCCTGCGCGGTACGTTCGGCCTTGCTGGGGCGCGGTTCATTAGAAGGGCTCATGCTTCCTCAGGGGGATAGTGGGCCTCGGGGCCCTGGGCTACCTCATTCAGCACGATTTTAGGCCAGATGTCTGGGAAACCGCTGGTCGGCGACACGAGCGGACCTTGGAACCGGCCGTCCGCCCCTCAGCTGACCCGCACGGTCACACATCCACCCCGCACCCGACGTGCGACTAGGCTGGAAGCAGGAATCGAGAAGCCAACCTCTGAGGGGGCGCCGTGCACGCCGAGGACAACAGCAGTACCGCGGGGGAATCCTCGCGTCAGTTCGATTTTGTGGTGGTGGCCAACCGCCTGCCCGTGGACCGTGTGGTGGACGACGACGGCGGCGCGCACTGGCGCCGCTCCCCCGGCGGCCTCGTGACGGCCCTCGCCCCGGTCATGCAGGGCGCTGATGGCGCCTGGGTCGGGTGGCATGGCGCACCGGACGAGACGGTGGAACCCTTCACCCACGGGGACACGGACATCGTCCCGGTCGCCCTGAGCACCGAGGACGTGGAGCTCTACTACGAGGGCTTCTCCAACGCGACCCTCTGGCCGCTCTACCACGACGTCACGGCCCGCCCCGAGTTCCACCGCACCTGGTGGGACTCCTACCGCCGGGTGAACCGCCGCTTCGCCGAGGCCACCGCCAAGGTGGCCGCTCCGGGCGCGACGGTCTGGGTGCAGGACTACCAGCTCCAGCTCGTCCCGCGGCTGCTCCGGCAGATCCGCCCGGACGTGACGATCGGCTTCTTCAACCACATCCCGTTCCCGCCGCCGGAGATCTTCGCCCAGCTGCCCTGGCGCCGTGAGGTCCTCGAAGGCCTCCTGGGCGCCGATCTGCTCGGCTTCCAGCGCACGAGCGACGCACGGAACTTCGTCCGCGCCGCGCTCCGCCTGACCGGCGCCTCCTCGGCGCGAGTGACGGTGGAGGGCAAGCCGCAGACCGGCAAGTCCCAGTCCCTCATGGTCGACCCGGGCCTCCCCACCGCGCACCTCTGCGTGGCCGAGGCGTTCCCCATCTCGATCGACGTGGGCCAGATCGAGGCGCTCGCCAAGGATCCCGCCGTCGTGGACCGGGCCCGCCAGATCCGGCACGAACTCGGCAACCCGCGGACGGTCCTCCTGGGCGTGGACCGGCTGGACTACACCAAGGGCATCCGCCACCGCCTCAAAGCGTTCGAAGAACTCCTCGCGGACGGGGACCTCACCGTGGAGGAGGCATGCCTCATCCAGGTGGCCAGCCCCAGCCGCGAGCGCGTGGATCAGTACCGCCGGCTCCGTGAGGAGATCGAGGGCACGGTGGGCCACATCAACGGCGCCTTCGACACCCTGGGCCGCACCGCGGTCCGCTATCTGCACCACAGCTACCCGGTCGAGGAGATGGTGGCGCTGTACCTCGCGGCGGACGTCATGCTCGTCACGGCGCTGCGGGACGGCATGAACCTGGTGGCCAAGGAGTACGTGACGGCCCGCGTCGACAACACCGGCGCCCTGGTCCTGTCCGAGTTCACCGGCGCGGCGGATCAGCTCAAGCAGGCCTTCCTGGTCAACCCCCACGACATCGACGGGCTCAAGTCGGCCATCCTCGCGGCCACGACCGTGTCCCGCCCGGACGCGGCCCGCCGGATGCGGTCCATGCGCCGACAGGTCTTCACCCACGACGTCCAGGGCTGGTCCACGGCCTTCCTGGACCGGCTGTCCGACCTCACGCGGGCGGAGGGCCACCGGCATGAGTGAGCCCATCTGGCCCGAGCAGACGCGCGGCAGCCTGAACGCGGAGCTGCGCCGCGCCGTCGAGCATCTGGCCGACGCCCCGCAGCTGCTCGTGGCCCTGGACTTCGACGGCACCCTCTCCCCTCTGGTCGCTCACGCCGACGAGGCGCGCCCCCTCCCCCGCGCGGCCGCGGCGTTCCGCCGCCTCTCTTCGCTGGAGAGCACGACGACGGCGCTCGTCTCCGGCCGCTCCCTCGCGAGTCTGCGGGCCGTGGCTCAGCCCACGCCGGACACCCTGCTGGTCGGCAGCCATGGCGCGGAGGTCTGGCTCGGCGCCGGGAGCGCGGGCCTGGTGCTGGACCCGGCCCAGCAGGCCCTGCTGGAGAAGGTCCACCAGGTGCTCGAGGAGGTCGCCCAGGTGGCGCCCGGCTGCTGGGTGGAGGAGAAGCCGGCCGGCGCCGTGCTGCACACCCGCCAGGCCACGGTGGAGGACGCCGTGGACGCCGAGGCCGCGGCCCGTCATCTGCTCGAACGCGAGCAGGGCGTGCACCTCATGTCGGGCAAGCGCGTCCTGGAGGCGTCCGTGGTCCGCTCCTCGAAGGGCGAGGCCCTGGACTTCCTCCGCACGGTGCTCGGCCCGGTCACCGTGCTCTACGCCGGGGATGACACCACGGACGAGACCGCCTTCGCCCGCCTCGACACCAACCCCGGACTGCCCCACCCCGATCTGGGGGTGAAGGTCGGCGAGGACTTCACCGCCGCGCAGTTCCGCGTGCCCTCCCCCGAGGGGGTGGCGGACCTGCTGGAGATCCTGTTCAGCCACCGTTCACGTCATCAGGGAGACAAAGGTCACAACGATCTGCCATACTGAGGATGTGATGTGGCGCACATTACCGTGCGGCATCGCCTGAGTGCGGGATCCACGTGGCAGGGCTAGGCCCGGCCGAAGGACCCCGCACTTTCATGACAACTGAATACTCACCATTCACTACGGATCGTTCGGCACGTACCTGCCGATGAAGGGACACGATAACTGTGGCTACAGTTACCTATGACAACGCAACCCGGCTGTACCCGGGGACCAACAAGCCCGCCGTTGACAAGCTCAACATCCAGATCGAAGATGGCGAATTCCTCGTTCTGGTCGGCCCGTCCGGCTGTGGCAAGTCCACCTCCCTGCGCATGCTCGCAGGCCTTGAGGATGTGAACTCCGGCCGGATCCTGATCGGCGACCGTGACGTCACCGACGTCCCGCCGAAGGACCGTGACATCGCGATGGTGTTCCAGAACTACGCGCTGTACCCGCACATGACCGTGGCGGACAACATGGGCTTCGCCCTGAAGATCGCCGGTGTGCCGAAGGAAGAGCGCATGACCCGCGTTCGCGAGGCCGCCAAGCTCCTCGACCTCGAGCAGTACCTGGACCGCAAGCCGAAGGCCCTCTCCGGTGGTCAGCGTCAGCGTGTCGCCATGGGCCGCGCCATCGTGCGTAACCCGCAGGTGTTCCTCATGGATGAGCCGCTCTCCAACCTGGATGCCAAGCTCCGTGTCCAGACCCGTACCCAGATCGCGTCCCTGACCCGTCGTCTCGGCGTCACCACGGTCTACGTGACCCACGACCAGACCGAAGCCATGACCATGGGTGACCGTGTGGCAGTGCTCAAGGACGGCCTGCTGCAGCAGATCGACACCCCGCGCAACCTGTACGACCGCCCGAACAACGTCTTCGTCGCCGGCTTCATCGGCTCCCCGGCCATGAACCTGCTGGAACTGCCCGTCGTCGGTGACGGCGTCCAGTTCGGCGGCACCGTGTACCCCGTCCCGCACAGCGTCCTCGAGGACGCCACCGGCAAGACGGTCACCCTGGGTGTCCGTCCGGAGGACCTGGAGACCGCTCCCGAGGGCGAGGGCCTGCAGGTCGAGGCCGACGTCGTCGAGGAGCTCGGCGCCGACGCCTACGTCTACGGCCACACCACGCTGGACGGCAAGCGCCATGACATCACGGCACGCGTCGACGGCCGCCGTCCCCCGCTGAAGGGCGACACCATCTGGGTCCGCCCGCAGCAGGGCCACGTGCACCTGTTCGACACCAAGACCGGCGAGCGCCTGGGCGACTAGTCCTCGGATCGCTGACTCGACGGTTCTCTGAACCCTCAGCCTCGACGGCCCGTTCCTCACGGAACGGGCCGTCTTTGGTACATCCTCTTCGGCGTCTCTTCGTGGCGCCCGCCAGCAAGTCCTCCACTCCAGCGACCCTGTCAGGAGCACTCGTGTCATCTCAGCACCTCATCACCCCCGCACCCCGTTCCACCGTCACCGCCGACGGCACCCTCGTCCTCACGTCCGCTACCCAGGTGGTCGCGGGCCCCGGCGCCGAAGCCGTGGCCGGGGCCTTCGCCGGCTGGCTCCGTGCCGGCACCGGCTGGGCCGTCCCCGTCCTCACCGCCGCGACCGGCGGGCCGGTCATCAGCTTCGGGATCGACTCCGCCCACCCCGACGGGAGTGAGGCCTACACCCTGACCGTGGACGACGACGGCGTGCGGCTGAGTGCCGCACACGCCACGGGCCTGTTCCACGCGTCGTCGTCGCTGCGGCAGCTGCTGCCCGCCGCCCTGGAATCCGGCTACACCGCGACGCCGGCCGAAGACATCCCGCTCGGCCACGTCGAAGTCCGGGACGCTCCCCGTTTCGCGTACCGCGGCATCATGCTGGACGTGGCCCGCAGCTACTACCCGATCGACGAGATCCGCCGGCTGATCGACGTCATGACCCGGTTCAAGTACAACGTGCTCCACCTGCACCTGGCCGACGACCAGTCCTGGCGCATCGAGCTGGACACCCCGGAGGACAACCCCACCGGCATCGACTTCACCGAGCTCGCGCGCATCGGCAAGGACGGGGCGGTGAACCGTGAGGGCTGGGGCCTCGGCCCGGGCCGCACCGGGTATTACACCAAGGACGACTACCGCCTGATCGTGGCCTACGCGGCCGAGCGATTCGTCACAGTGGTCCCGGAATTCGACGTGCCGGGTCACGTGAACTCCGCGCTGGCCGCGATCCCGGAGCTGAACCCGGACGGGATCGCCACGAGCCCCACCGCCACGGGCGAGGTGGGTTTCTCCACCCTGTACAACGACAATCCGCTCACCCGCCCGTTCGTGGCCGAGGTGTTCCGGCAGCTGGCGGAGCTGACGCCCGGCCCGTACCTCCACCTCGGCGGCGACGAGGCCCTGGTCACCTCCAAGGAGGACTTCGTGGCCATGGTGACCGACTTCGCTGCGTCCGTGGCGGCCACCGGCAAGACGGTGATGGGCTGGAACGAGTACGCCCAGGCCGAGCTGCCCTCCGGCGCCGTCATCCAGTACTGGGACGGTGACCTGGAGCCCACGCTGCGTCAGGTCCGGGAGAACGCGGCCCGCGTGGTCATGTCCCCCGGCAAGGGCAGCTACCTGGACCAGAAGTACGTGGAATCGGACCCGATCGGCCTCAAGTGGGCGGCCATGGGCGACTGGGACCTCTACTACGGCTGGGATCCGGTCCGCGACGGGCTCGAGGAGGACCAGGTGCTGGGCGTCGAGGCGCCGCTCTGGAGCGAGACCATCCGGAGCCTGGACGAGGCCCACTGGCTGATCTACCCGCGGGCCATCGCTCTCGCGGAGACGGCCTGGAGCCAAGCCGCGGCGAAGGATGCGCCGGAGTTCGCCTCCCGCCTGGGCCGGCTGGGTGAGCGTCTCGTGGCGCTCGGCGTGACCTTCCGGCCCAGCCCGGACATCGAGTGGAACGCCACTCCGCGCGATCCGTTCGAAGGGGTCGATCTCTCCGCAGTCACCGCGCTGCCGGAGAACGCCGGCGTCGCGGGTGCTGCCGGCGTCGCCGCCGCGGAGTGATCCGCACGGAGTAAACCTCCCTGGCCCTTCACGGGGCCCGGTGAGCTTAAGGGAAGATGGAACCATGAGTGAGAACACGCCCTCCAACGGGGCACAGTGGCACGACGAGCCCACCGACTACGATCAGGTGGGAAAGCTGCCCCGTGCCGAGGCGGCGAGCGTGGACGAGGCGCCCTCGGGGCCCGTCGGCTCTCTGAACATCACCGCGGCCAGTGCGGACCCTGAGCTGCTGGACCTGCCATGGCACATCGCCCTGGAGGAGTGGCCGCAGGCGAACCTCGCGGCCCTCCCCCGCGGCATCTCCCGCCACGTGGTGCGGTTCGCCCACCTGGGCGGCACGGTGATCGCCATCAAGGAGACCAGCGAGCACGTGGCGCGCCACGAGTACCACATGCTCCGCAAGCTGGCCCGGCTGGACGTCCCGGCCGTGGAACCGGTGGCCGTGATCACCGGCCGCACCACCCCCGACGGGCGGCCCCTCAACCCCTGCCTGGTGACCCGGCATCTGAAGTTCTCCATGCCGTACCGGGCGCTCTTCTCCCAGATGCTCCGCAAGGACACCCTGACGCGCCTCATCGACGCCCTGGCGCTGCTCCTGGTCCGGCTTCACCTCGTGGGGTTCTACTGGGGCGACGTGTCCCTCTCGAACACCCTGTTCCGCCGCGACGCGGGCGCGTTCGCCGCCTACCTCGTGGACGCGGAGACCGGCGAGCTGTACCCGGACCTGTCCACCGGCCAGCGCGAGTACGACCTCGAGATCGCCCGCGTCAACATCGCCGGTGAGCTCATGGACCTGCTGGACGGCGAACTGATCGACGAGCTCGTGGACCCCGTGGCCACGAGCGAGCGGATCATGGAGTCCTACCGCCGGCTCTGGGACGAGCTGACGGCCAAGGAGTCCTTCGAGCTGGGCGAACGCTGGCGCGTGGGCGCCCGCATCCGCCGCCTGAACGAGCTGGGCTTCGATGTGGAGGAATACGCCATCAAGACGACGGCGGACGGCTCCACCATCCAGCTGCAGCCGAAAGTGGTCGACGCCGGTCACCACCAGCGGCGCCTGCTGCGCCTCACCGGCCTGGACGCTCAGGAGAACCAGGCCCGCCGGCTCCTGAACGACATGGACGCCTACCGGGCCGACAACTACCCCGGCCAGGACGAGGAGATCAGCGCCCACGCCTGGGTCTCCCAGGTCTTCGAGCCGATCGTCCGCTCGATCCCGCGCGAGCTCTCCGGCAAGCTGGAACCGGCCGAAGTGGTCCACGAGGTCCTCGAGCACCGCTGGTACATGACGGAGAAGCGCAATCAGCACGTCCCCATGGCGGAGGCCCTGCAGTCCTACATCGACGACGTGCTGCGTCACCGGCGGGACGAGGCCACCTTGCTCCTGAACCCGGACACCGACCTGATCAAGGTCCTGGAGGCCGGCGTCATCAAGGCGGACGACGACGATGAGGACTACGAGGACTGATCGCGCGGTCGTCGGAGTATCAGCCTGCGGACGCGGTTCCGGGAACGACCCGGAACTGAAGTGGCCCGGCCGTGTTAACACGGCCGGGCCACTGCGTTTCCGCTGTTCAGAGCGCTGACTCCCCGCTTCAGATGACCTCGTCCGCGCGGCGTTCTCTCAGAACCGGATGGCGTCGATGACCTTCACCCTGATGGCGATGAGCGCGGGGATCGCCCCGGCGAGTGCGCCCACCACGATGGCGGCGCCCATGCCGATCAGGGCGGCTCCCAGGGGGAAGGGCGGATAGGCGTCCAGTCCCGGTGCGAGGTTCGACTCCACCCAGGGATTCTTCACCACGGCGACGGCGAGCATGACACCCAGCAGCCCCGCGACGGTCGTCGCGACCAGGGACTCCATCATGACCCCCACGAAGATCCGGCCGGACGTGGCCCCGAAGCTCCGCCGGATGCCGATCTCCCGGACGCGGTACTTCACCGTCACCAGCGCCACGGTGAGCATGCCCAGGGCGCCCAGCAGCAGGATCACCGCCGCCACTCCTGCCACGGCCCATTGCAACGACGCCAGGGGGTCGCCGTACGCCAGGTAATCCATCCGGTGCACTGAGGCGGCGGCCCCGGGAAGTTGCGCCCCCAGATCGGCTTCCAGAGCCTGCCGGAGCTGATCCGCCTGGGACGGGTCCACCCACACCCGGTACTCCGGACGCTCGTCTCCCATGCCGGGCCTCTTCCCGTCGCCGCTGAGGAGATACGCCGACGGCGGCTCCTCCGGCCATTGGGACCGTGCCACCCCCACGACCACGGCGCTCTGCGCGCCGTTCTGGTAGAGCGTCACGCCCGGCCGCCGGGACAGCGGCGGGGAACCCAACTGCCTCCACGCGTTCTCATTGACGATCACCGCCGGCGCCAGCCGCTGCGCGTCGTCGGCCGTGAACCAGCGGCCGTGCACCACCGTGGTGCGGAGGATCGTGGCATACGCGGGATCCACCACGGTCGCCTCAATCGGCTCGACGCCCCGCGGGAACTGGACGCTCAGCTGACCGTGAGAGATCCGGGAGACCTTGTCCAGCCTGTAGCGCTCCGTCATCTTTTTCATGAGGGGGTCACTCTGCGACGCCGCGACCTGGCCCGATTCCGCGTAGAAGCTCACGCTCAGAGTGGCCCCACGTCCCCCAGTCCGTTCGGCCTGATCCTTCATCCCTTCCCGGACCGCATCGCCCATCCCGAGGACACCGGTCAGAGCCGCGACGGAAGCTGCGACGCCGATCAAGGAGAGCAGCACCCTGACCTTGTGGACACGGAGTTCATGCCAGGCCTCGAGGATGGCCGCCAGCAACGAGGTCATGCCGTCACCAGCCCTTCCTCGGGCGCCACATTCTCGTCCCCGGAGAGAACCCCGGCGTCCAAGTGCAGTCGCCAGGCCGAACGGTCCGCCACGGCGCGGTCGTGCGTGATCGTCACGAGCGCGGCCGAGGTCTCCTCGGCGACCTCCTCCAGCAGGCTCATGACGGATTGCCCGGTCTCGACGTCGAGCGCACCTGTCGGTTCATCGGCGAGGATGAGGCGCGGGCGGCGCACCAGGGCCCTGGCGATCGCCACGCGCTGCTGCTCACCGCCCGAAAGCCGCACGGGCTTCACGTCGGCACGGGCGGCCAGTCCCACCCGGTCCAAGAGCCGCAGGGCCAGTTCGCGGCGGCGCCAGAAGGACCGCCCCGACGCGTAGTACAACGGCGTCATGACGTTCTCCAGGGCGGTGCGCTCCGGCAGGAGGTTGAACTGCTGAAACACGAATCCCACGCTCTCCCCGCGGATCCGGGCCCGGCGGGCTTCGCTCATACGCTGCGCCGGGAGACCCAGGAACTCGAGCTCACCGCTCGTCGGGACATCGAGCAGTCCCAGGAGATTGAGCAGCGTCGACTTCCCCCCTCCCGACCGCCCGACGACGGCGAGACGGTCGCCTTCGTGGAGGTCCAGTGAGATGCCTTTGAGAATGTGGAGCTCGGTGTCATCGGGCAGCGTCACCGACTTGGTGACCTCCCGCAGGCTGACCAGCAGACTCATCTCAGCCGCCCATCGGGCTGAAGCCGGCAGGAGCTGAGCCGGGACCACCCTGCCCCTGTGGGGAGGGCACCCCGGGCAGGAACTCAAGGATCTGCTCGCCCTCCTTAAGGCCCTTGGTGACCTGGACCTGCACACCGTCACTCAAACCGAGCGACACCTTGCGCTCGACGAATCCCGCGGGTGTCACGGACGTGCCGCCAGCGGCCGCCAGCGGGCCGTTCTTTGCAGCACCGCCTTGCCCGGGATTCCCCCGGTCTGGATCCCCCTCGAGCGCGGTGCCCTTCCCTGCCGTGCCGTCACCCGGTTCCGTCGACCTCACCCAGACCGTTCCTTCCTGGAAACTGCCCTTCACCGCGGTCAACGGCACCGTCAGGACGTTCTCCGCCACCCCGGCGGTCAGCTTGAGAGTGGCCCCGAGGCCGGGGAACACCTTCACTGCGGACGGCACAGGACAGGAGACCGTTCCCGTCGCCGCGGCACCTCCGTCAGATGACCCCGTCCCCGGACCGGGACCTTGCTGAGCGGGTGCACCCCCACTCGTGCCAGTGGAGTCGGCCGGCTTCGACGCGCCGCCGCCCGTGACGTGTCCCAGCGAGATGTCCGAACAGGTGAACGGAGCAGGACCGCCTGTCACAGTGACCTCGGCCTTCGCCGGCCGGTCGAGCAGCCGGTACTGCTGCTGAGCATCAAGGGAGCCGGAGACACTGAAGGTTCCCGGTTCCACCGCACCCACGTTCTCGCCCACGGAGACCTGCTGTCCCAGCAACGCGGTGAAATCCTTGAGGACGCCGGCGGACGGGGCCAGAACGTCCAGGTAGTCGTACTGTGGCGCTGCCGGTTTGGCGGGGACCGCGGCGGAGTCCTTGCCCTGAGCCGACTCACCGGCGCCGGAAGAGTCGGCAGCGTCGGCAGGAGCCTCACGAACCCTGCGGACCTGGAACAAGGGGCTACCCTGAGCCACGGGCTTTCCGGCTGAGATGTACAGGAACACCACCGTGCCGGCTTCCGTGCTCCGCACGGGGATGGCAGGGTCTGCCTGAACCGAACCTTTCACCTCGACGACATTCGTCACCGTCGCCCGGCCGGCCGGAACCACCGGCGCCTCGAAGCCGACCTCGGGAGCTGACACCTGTTCAGCACCGCGCACCCCATCGACGAAGGCGATCTTGACGAGTGATGCCGCGATCACGGCCCCGAGCACCAGCCATAGAGATGGCAGAACGGCACGCCGGAAGAATTTCATATTGCCCCCAATACTCATGATGAGCCACCTCAGACTGTGGCCTCCGGCACAGTCTATCCAGCGACCAAACGATCGTCTTGTCACAGGAGCACGGCCTCCCTGGAGCAGGAGCGCGCCCCTCAGGGTGAAGAGTGCTGCGCCTGCCATGTCAATGGCCGCTGAGGGTAAGAGAAGAGCCCCGTGACCGTAAGCCTTAGCCGTGGCCTGGCATTTGCTGGATGGCCCGCGACGCCGGCGCTTGCGTGAGCGGTTGGGCGTTGGGGCAGAGGAGTGGGAGCGCGGAGCCGGCTGGGCGTTCCAGCAGGCGATGGGCCTGGTCTGGTACTACCGGGAGTCGAATCCGGACATGAGCGAGCTGGGCCGGAGCACGCTGGATCGGCTGCTCGGGCGTGGAGACGGTGGCTGACTGCCGGGGGTGTGCCCTTAAAGACGAACAGCCCCGTGCTGGTTGGCTGGGGGCTGATGCTCGTGGTTGGTGGTTAAACGCGAACTGCCCCCTGTGTGTGGGGGGCTGTTTGGTTGTTAATGCAGTGATGGCCCGGGCGTCGTTGCCTGGGCCATCTCTGTGTGGTTGTGTCCGGCGGTGTCCTACTCTCCCACACCCTCGCGAGTGCAGTACCATCGGCGCTGTGGGTCTTAGCTTCCGGGTTCGGAATGGGACCGGGCGTTTCCCCCACGCTATGACCGCCGTAACTCTTTCAAACACCCCACCCGTGGTGGGGGTTGGTTTGTAAGGGTCACTGGATCGTTTCCGTGACACGCAACACCAATCCATTGATTCCCCGTAGGGGTGGTGGTGTTGCTGTATTTAGTTATGTCTGGTTCCCTCGGAACAAACTGGTGGGTTTGTTGTTTGGGGACCGCATGGTGGACGCGTAGCACAGTTTTTTCACTCCACACCCGTATGGGGTGTGGTGTGTGGTCAGGTTGTCGGCTTATTAGTACCGGTCAGCTTCACAGGTCGTTAGTCCCTGCTTCCACGTCCGGCCTATCAACCCAGTGGTCTGCTGGGAGCCTCTCGACCCCGAAGGGTCATGGAAATCTTATCTTGAAGCGGGCTTCCCGCTTAGATGCTTTCAGCGGTTATCCCATCCGAACGTAGCCAATCAGCGGTGCACTTGGCAGTACAACTGACACACCAGAGGTTCGTCCGTCCCGGTCCTCTCGTACTAAGGACAGCCCTTCTCAAATTTCCTGCGCGCGCAGCGGATAGGGACCGAACTGTCTCACGACGTTCTAAACCCAGCTCGCGTACCGCTTTAATGGGCGAACAGCCCAACCCTTGGGACCTACTCCAGCCCCAGGATGCGACGAGCCGACATCGAGGTGCCAAACCATGCCGTCGATATGGACTCTTGGGCAAGATCAGCCTGTTATCCCCGAGGTACCTTTTATCCGTTGAGCGACGGCCATTCCACAATGTACCGCCGGATCACTAGTCCCGACTTTCGTCCCTGCTCGAGATGTCTCTCTCACAGTCAAGCTCCCTTGTGCACTTACACTCGACACCTGATTGCCAACCAGGCTGAGGGAACCTTTGGGCGCCTCCGTTACTTTTTAGGAGGCAACCGCCCCAGTTAAACTACCCATCAGGCACTGTCCCTGACCCAGATCATGGGCCGAAGTTAGATGTCCAAAGTGACCAGAGTGGTATTTCAACGATGACTCCACGAACACTGGCGTGTCCGCTTCACAGTCTCCCACCTATCCTACACAAGCCACTCCGAACACCAATACCAAACTATAGTAAAGGTCTCGGGGTCTTTCCGTCCTGCTGCGCGTAACGAGCATCTTTACTCGTAGTGCAATTTCGCCGAGTTCATGGTTGAGACAGTAGGGAAGTCGTTACTCCATTCGTGCAGGTCGGAACTTACCCGACAAGGAATTTCGCTACCTTAGGATGGTTATAGTTACCACCGCCGTTTACTGGGGCTTAAATTCCCGGCTTCACACCAAAGGTGTTGACCGGTCCTCTTAACCTTCCAGCACCGGGCAGGAGTCAGTCCGTATACATCGTCTTGCGACTTCGCACGGACCTGTGTTTTTAGTAAACAGTCGCTTCCCCCTGGTCTCTGCGGCCCTTATCCGCTCCGAGGAGCAAGTCCTCTTCACAGTCCGGGCCCCCCTTCTCCCGAAGTTACGGGGGCATTTTGCCGAGTTCCTTAACCATGATTCTCTCGATCGCCTTAGTATTCTCTACCTGATCACCTGTGTCGGTTTCGGGTACGGGCGGCTGGAACCTCGCGTCGATGCTTTTCTCGGCAGCATAGGATCACTGAATCCCCCACAAGGTGGGGTCCCATCACGTCTCAGCCTTATATGCTCCCCGGATTTGCCTAGGGAACGGCCTACCTGCTTAGACCGGGACTACCATCGCCCGGCTCAGCTACCTTCCTGCGTCACACCTGTTAATACGCTTACCTCCCCCGATCAGTTCCCAGCCTCACCACACACCACTTGCCCGAAGGCTCCTGGAGGCGGATTGGGTGGTTAGTATCCCGGGCTCAGTATGGGCGGTTCTTCGCCGGTACGGGAATATCAACCCGTTGTCCATCGACTACGCCTGTCGGCCTCGCCTTAGGTCCCGACTCACCCAGGGCAGATTAGCTTGACCCTGGAACCCTTGATCATCCGGCGGACGGGTTTCTCACCCGTCTTTCGCTACTCATGCCTGCATTCTCACTCGTGTGGTCTCCACCACTGGTTTACACCGCGGCTTCACCGTCCACACGACGCTCCCCTACCACTCCAGACGACTGAACCACGAAGGCTTGTCTACTATCTGAAATCCACGACTTCGGCGGTGTACTTGAGCCCCGCTACATTGTCGGCGCGGAATCACTTGACCAGTGAGCTATTACGCACTCTTTCAAGGGTGGCTGCTTCTAAGCCAACCTCCTGGTTGTCTAAGCAACTCCACATCCTTTCCCACTTAGCACACGCTTAGGGGCCTTAGTCGGTGGTCTGGGCTGTTTCCCTCTCGACCATGAAGCTTATCCCCCACGGTCTCACTGCTGCGCTCTCACTTACCGGCATTCGGAGTTTGGCTGACGTCAGTAACCTTGTAGGGCCCATCGGCCATCCAGTAGCTCTACCTCCGGCAAGAAACACGCAACGCTGCACCTAAATGCATTTCGGGGAGAACCAGCTATCACGAAGTTTGATTGGCCTTTCACCCCTACCCACAGCTCATCCCCTCCATTTTCAACTGAAGTGGGTTCGGTCCTCCACGACGTCTTACCGTCGCTTCAACCTGGCCATGGGTAGATCACTTCGCTTCGGGTCTAGATCACGCCACTCAAACGCCCTATTCAGACTCGCTTTCGCTACGGCTTCCCCACACGGGTTAACCTCGCGACGTAACACTAACTCGCAGGCTCATTCTTCAAAAGGCACGCCATCACAGGTACAAGCCTGCTCTGACGGATTGTAGGCACACGGTTTCAGGTACTATTTCACTCCCCTCCCGGGGTACTTTTCACCTTTCCCTCACGGTACTGGTCCGCTATCGGTCATTAGGTAGTATTTAGGCTTATCAGGTGGTCCTGACAGATTCACACGGGATTTCTCGGGCCCCGTGCTACTCGGGTATCATCCCTCGAGCGGTGCATCAACGCGACAATTACGGGACTCTCACCCTCTATGGTCGACCATCCCAGGCCGTTCATCTACGCCAGCACATTCACACCCGACCAGGTCAGTGACCCTGGTACGGAACAACCCCACAACCCCGACCATGCAACGCCCACTGGCTATCACACATGGACCGGTTTAGCCTGATCCGCTTTCGCTCGCCACTACTCACGGAATCACATGTTGTTTTCTCTTCCTGCGGGTACTGAGATGTTTCACTTCCCCGCGTTCCCTCCACACAGCCTATGCGTTCAGCTGCGGGTGACTACCCATAACAGGCAGCCGGGTTTCCCCATTCGGACATCCTGGGATCAAAGTTCGGTTATCAACTCCCCCAGGCTTTTCGCAGATTCCCACGTCCTTCATCGGCTCCTAATGCCAAGGCATTCACCGTGCGCCCTTAAAAACTTGGCCACACAAAAACCAAGACAAACACCACAACCCACACAACCCCCCAAAAGAAGGGCCACCCAGGCCATGACGCTCGCCTTATAAGATGCTCGCGTCCACTATGCAGTTCTCAAACAACAACCCCACACCCCCATCCAACACACCCAACCGGGCACGCCTTCCAGAAGCAGGGCAACCAAACGAAACAACAACCACCACACACCCCCAAAGGAGACATGCGACGGGCCTGTTGCTTCAGGACCCAACAGTGTGTCAACAACCCCAGCACCACCACAACACCACACCCGTTCCAACCAACCGTCACCGGCCGGCGTACTAAAACGCAGCATCACAGCACCCGTGCAGGAACCGCACCCCCAGCCAACGGGCCCCCTTGTTTCACAGGAACCCACCAACCATCACGAGGATGTGTTTCTTCGATATTCCACCCATGAGCACCACACCCCAGGAACGAACGCCCTGGCAGGCGGGTTCTACACTCAACCACCACCACAACCCATGCAGGAAGCGGCCATGATCTCGTTTGCTCCTTAGAAAGGAGGTGATCCAGCCGCACCTTCCGGTACGGCTACCTTGTTACGACTTAGTCCCAATCGCCAGTCCCACCTTCGACAGCTCCCTCCCACAAGGGGTTAGGCCACCGGCTTCGGGTGTTACCAACTTTCGTGACTTGACGGGCGGTGTGTACAAGGCCCGGGAACGTATTCACCGCAGCGTTGCTGATCTGCGATTACTAGCGACTCCAACTTCATGGGGTCGAGTTGCAGACCCCAATCCGAACTGAGACCGGCTTTTTGGGATTAGCTCCACCTCACAGTATCGCAACCCTTTGTACCGGCCATTGTAGCATGCGTGAAGCCCAAGACATAAGGGGCATGATGATTTGACGTCGTCCCCACCTTCCTCCGAGTTGACCCCGGCAGTCTCCCATGAGTCCCCGCCATTACGCGCTGGCAACATGGAACGAGGGTTGCGCTCGTTGCGGGACTTAACCCAACATCTCACGACACGAGCTGACGACAACCATGCACCACCTGTGAACCAGCCCCGAAGGGAAACACCATCTCTGATGCGATCCAGTCCATGTCAAGCCTTGGTAAGGTTCTTCGCGTTGCATCGAATTAATCCGCATGCTCCGCCGCTTGTGCGGGCCCCCGTCAATTCCTTTGAGTTTTAGCCTTGCGGCCGTACTCCCCAGGCGGGGCACTTAATGCGTTAGCTACGGCGCGGAAAACGTGGAATGTCCCCCACACCTAGTGCCCAACGTTTACGGCATGGACTACCAGGGTATCTAATCCTGTTCGCTCCCCATGCTTTCGCTCCTCAGCGTCAGTTAATGCCCAGAGACCTGCCTTCGCCATCGGTGTTCCTCCTGATATCTGCGCATTTCACCGCTACACCAGGAATTCCAGTCTCCCCTACATCACTCAAGTCTGCCCGTACCCACTGCAGAACCAGGGTTGAGCCCTGGCCTTTCACAGCAGACGCGACAAACCGCCTACGAGCTCTTTACGCCCAATAATTCCGGATAACGCTTGCGCCCTACGTATTACCGCGGCTGCTGGCACGTAGTTAGCCGGCGCTTCTTCTGCAGGTACCGTCACTTTCGCTTCTTCCCTACTGAAAGAGGTTTACAACCCGAAGGCCGTCATCCCTCACGCGGCGTCGCTGCATCAGGCTTTCGCCCATTGTGCAATATTCCCCACTGCTGCCTCCCGTAGGAGTCTGGGCCGTGTCTCAGTCCCAGTGTGGCCGGTCACCCTCTCAGGCCGGCTACCCGTCGTCGCCTTGGTGAGCCATTACCTCACCAACAAGCTGATAGGCCGCGAGTCCATCCAAAACCACAAAAGCTTTCCACCACCAACCCATGCGGGCAATGGTCGTATCCGGTATTAGACCCAGTTTCCCAGGCTTATCCCAGAGTCAAGGGCAGGTTACTCACGTGTTACTCACCCGTTCGCCACTAATCCACCCAGCAAGCTAGGCTTCATCGTTCGACTTGCATGTGTTAAGCACGCCGCCAGCGTTCATCCTGAGCCAGGATCAAACTCTCCAAAAAGAAATTCAAAACCCAGCAAACACCAATCCACCACAGGGGCGGCAAGATCGGTGATTACCAAAAAAACATTGGTATCAAAAAAACATGACACACTATTGAGTTCTCAAACAACAGACTGCTTTCGGATCTCCAAGCCGGCTTGTTAGCCCTGCTTGCCGTTCCCGAAGCAACTTTTCAAGCTTAGCACCCCGAATTCCTCGGTGCAAATCGCTCAACTTCTCACAATTTCTTGGTGAATGTTGTGCGATCCGCGGCGTGTCCGGTTGACTCCCTCAGAAGCTTTCCTTCGCTGCGGTGCGGGTATCAACTCTACCACCGTTCGGCGGCCATGCCAACTCTCGGCGCCGAAGGCTCTTCGCACCACGGCGTGAGGCCCGGAATCCGCATGATTCCGGGCCTCACGCCGTGGTGCTGGTCGTCGGGGAGGATCCTTCCGGCCCTCGATCCGCTCAGGACAGTTTTGTGAAGTACACCGCACCCAGCGGCGGGAGGGTCACCTTCGCCGAGGCGGGCTGGCCATCCCACGGTCCGTTGTCCGCCACCACGGTTCCGCCATTGGTGACCCCGGACCCACCGAACTCGTGGGCGTCCGTATTGAGGATCTCCACCCACTCGCCGTCGGAAGGGAAGCCGAGCGGGTAGTCGTGGTGCGGCGCTCCCCCGAAGTTGACCGCACACACCAGTTCCTCGCCGTCGGCGCTGATGCGGATGAAGCTGAGAACGTTCCGGTCGGCGTCGCCGCCATTGATCCAGCGGTAACCCTCCCCCGTGTTGTCCTGCTCCCACAGGGCCGGCGTGTCCTGGTAGATCGCGTTGAGCTGCTTGACGAGGAGCTGGACACCGCGGTGATCCGGGCCGTCGGCGAGCCACCAGTCCAGCCCGTGCTGCTCGCTCCATTCGGCTTCCTGGCCGAACTCGGTGCCCATGAAGATCAGCTGCTTGCCCGGATGGGCCCACTGATACGCCAGGAACGCGCGCAGATTGGCGAGCTGCTGCCAGCGGTCACCGGGCATCTTGCGAAGCATGGATCCCTTGCCGTGGACCACTTCGTCGTGGCTGATCGGCAGGAGGAAGTTCTCCGTGAACGCATAGACCAGGGAGAAGGTGATCGTGTTGTGGTGCCAGCGCCGGTTGACCGGGTCCTCGGCGATGTACGCCAGGGAATCGTGCATCCAGCCCATGTTCCACTTGAGGCCGAAGCCCAGGCCGCCCTGGGAGGTGGGCGCCGTGACGCCCGGGAACGCGGTCGACTCCTCCGCGATCGTCATGGCACCGGGATTGCGCTTGTAGACCGTCGCGTTGGTCTCCTGCAGGAAGCTGATGGCGTCCAGGTTCTCGCGGCCGCCGAACTGATTAGGCACCCACTGTCCCTCTTCACGGGAGTAATCCAGGTACAGCATCGAGGCCACGGCGTCGACACGGAGGGCGTCCACGTGGAACTCCTCGAGCCAGTACAGCGCGTTGGCCACGAGGAAGTTCCGGACCTCCTTGCGGCCGAAGTTGAAGATGTACGTGCCCCAGTCCGGGTGCTCCCCCAGACGGGGATCGGCGTGCTCGTACAGCGGTTCGCCGTCGAAGCGGGCCAGGGCCCACTCGTCCTTGGGGAAATGAGCGGGGACCCAGTCCATGATCACGCCGATGCCGGCCTGGTGCAGCGCGTCCACGAGGAAGCGGAATTCGTCGGGATGCCCGAAACGGGAGGTCGGAGCGTAGTAGGACGTGACCTGGTAGCCCCAGGAGCCGCCGAAGGGGTGCTCCGCCACCGGCATGAACTCCACATGGGTGAAGCCGAGCCACTGGACGTACTCGACCAGCTCTCGCGCCAGCTCGCGGTAGCTCAGACCCAGACGCCAGGAGCCGAGGTGGACTTCGTAGACACTCATGGGCGAATTGTGCGGATCGCGCGCCGCACGGGCGGCCATCCACTCCTGGTCCTTGAACTCGTAGGAGCGCTCCACCACCACGGACGCGGTCATCGGCGGGACCTCGGTCCCGAAGGCCAGCGGATCCGCCTTCTCCACCCAGTGGCCGTGCCGCGTGCGCAGGGCGAACTTGTAGCGGGTGCCCGGCCCGAGGCCCGGGATGAAGAGCTCCCACACGCCGCTCGAACCGAGGGACCGCATCGAGTGCTGACGTCCGTCCCAGGAGTTGAAGTCGCCGATGACCCGCACGGCCTGAGCGTTCGGGGCCCAGACGGCGAACGAGACGCCGGTGACCTCGCCCATCACGGAGCTGTAGCGCTGCACCCGGGCGCCGAGCACGGTCCAGAGCGTCTCGTGACGGCCCTCCTGCAGGAGGTGGAGATCCAGCTCGCCCAGTGTCGGCAGGTAGCGGTACGGCTCATCGACCACGACGGGCTCGGCGTTCTCGTAGGCGACCTCGATCCGGTAGTCCGGCACGTGCGCCCCGTCGGGCGAGACGTAGGTGCCTACCCAGACGCCGAAGCCCTCGTGATGCAGGGGGATCCGCGCGTCGTCGGCGAGGATGACCGTCACCGCCTCCGCGAGGTGCTTGACGGTGCGGAAGGTGACCACGCCGCGGTCATCCAGATGGGCGCCGAGCACGGAGTGCGGTGCGTGATGTTCACCATGAGCCACCTGGCCCAGCGTGGCCTGATCGATCGGCAAGGGAGCCGGCGCAGCGGCTTCCGGGGTGGGGGTCATGGTTTCCCTTTCGCGTCGGGACCTGCGAGTTCGTCCAGCGTCGCGCGCGCCGCGCTGACCGGGATGTCCAGCCAGCCGGGGCGGTTGCTCTGCTCGTAACGGACCTCGTACAGGGCCTTGTCCAGCCACAATGCCATGAAAAGGGGAGAACGCTGGTCAATCCTCCCGGGCACCACACTCGAATAACCCTCCAGGAAGGCCGCCGAGCACTCGGCCACCCACCCGTCGGCGACGTCGGCTCCCGCCACCTGGCGCTGAGCGGCGCCGGCGGCGTAGTCCAGGGAACGGAGCAGCCCGACCACGTCCCGCAAGGGCAGGTCCGGAAGCGCCCGCTCGGAGACGGGCCGGAGCGGCTCGCCCTCGAAGTCCAGGAAGATCCAGCGGTCGGCCCCGGCGGCGGGCGCCTGCACGGTGAGGATCTGCCCCAGATGCAGATCACCGTGGATCCGCTGCGGCTGCGCCGGCACCGCGGACAGCGAGGTGAGCAGTGCCTCGATCTCGGCGTCGTACGGCCCGACGACGGCGCGCACCTGCGCCCAGCTGTCCCGCACCCTCGCGGCCAGCCGGCTCAGCACGCCCTCCGGCGCAGTCGACACCGGCAGCCCTTCGGCGAGACGGCGGTGAATCCGGGCCGTTCCCTGCCCGATGGCGTGCGCCTGCCGAGCGAAGGACTCACCCCGGGCGGCAGCGTCCAGTGCAGCTCCCCACGCGTCGGAACCGCCCGGGAGGAACTCGTGGATCACCGCCAGATCGGCCTGGTAGGCCTCACTCCGGTCCTGCCAGTGGGCCTCCAGCCAGCCGAGCGTGGCCGGAACGTCCTGGGTGCCGAGCCGCGTCAGGACGGCACCGAGCTCGACCTCGGGATTCTGACCGTTGGAAAGCGTCCGGAAGAACTTCACGATCATGCCGCGTCCCTGTGCGTTGAGCACGATGGACGTGTTCGACTGCTCGCTCCGCATGGGATCCATCGAGAACAACGGGTCCGACAACGCGATGCTCTTGGCGGCGTCGGGGCCGCGACGGGCCTGGATGCCGGCGTGCACGCCCGGGTTCTCCGAATGGGCGTTCAGCGAGGCGCTGGCCAGGACCTCGTCCAGGTACTCGCGGCGCTGCGGGGCGTCGTAGACGTTCCATGGCCCCGGCGCCGCGGGCGAGCCGTCCTCGCCGCCGGCGGAGGAGACGGCGCCGATGAACCCCGCGCCGTCGTCGGACGCCTGGTCGGCGGACCGGAGGAACAGCAGCGGAACCTGCAGGAGCGTCACCACCGGCGACCCCTGGGCAGCGGGATACTCGAGGCGCAGGACCCTGACCTCGGAATGCCGGTCCGGCCGCGAGACGCCGGGAAGCACGGCGGCCACGGACATCGTGACCACGCTCCCCTTGGCGGGGAACCACCGTTGCTGCGGAAGCCAGTGCTCCAGCAGTCCCATGAGCTCGTCGGCGGGGGCGGTCATGTCACACGCCCTGGGGCACGATCGGGATGGCGGTGGTCTGCATCCCCGGCGCCGCCGTGCGGAACCGGAGCCAGAAGTAGCCGTTGCCGGACAGCGTGAGTCCGAGCGTGCCGTCGTCGGCCACGCTGGGGAACGGCTGTCCGCCGAAGATGTCCCGCAGGCCGCGCCCCGCGAATTCCGGCAGATCCAGCACGGCGGCCACCGGGTTCTGGGACAGGTTGAAGACACACAGCAGCGTCTCTGGCTGGGCTCCTTCCGGATTGTCCGGGAGCACTTCGCGGCGGTACGCGAGCACCGACTCATGGTTGGCCGGAACGTGGTGGAAGGCGCCGAGGCCGAAGGCCGGGTGAGCCTTACGGACCGCCAGGATCTGCCGGGTCCACCGCAGCAGCGACCCCGAGTGGGCCGCTTCCGCTTCCACATTCGCCATGCCGTAGTGGTACACGAGCGACTGGATGACCGGCAGGTACAGCTTGCCGGGGTCGGCGATCGAGAAGCCGGCGTTGCGGTCCGGCGTCCACTGCATCGGCGTCCTGACGGCGTCGCGGTCCTGGAGCCAGATGTTGTCCCCCATGCCGATCTCGTCCCCGTAGTACAGGAAGGGCGATCCCGGCAGGCTCAGGAGCAGCGCGTTGATCAGCTCGATCTCGGCCCGCGAATTGTCCAGGAGAGGCGCCAGACGACGCCGGATGCCGACGTTCGCGCGCATCCGCGGGTCCGGGGCGTACCAGCCGAGCATCGCGGAGCGCTCCTCCGCGGTCACCATCTCCAGCGTCAGCTCGTCGTGGTTGCGCAGGAACGTGCCCCACTGGGTGCCCGCCGGAATGGCCGGTGTGTCCTTCATCGATTCCACGATCGGGGCCGCCAGCTGGTCCCGCAGGGCGAAATACAGCCGCGGCATGATCGGGAAATGGAAGCACATGTGGCATTCCGGAGCCTCCTCCGTGCCGAAATACTCCACCACCTCGTGCGGGGGCTGATTGGCCTCCGCGATGATGATCCGGCCGGGATATTCACGGTCCACCATGGCGCGCAGATCCCGCAGGAATTCATGCGTTCCGGGCAGGTTCTCGCAATTGGTGCCGTCTTCTTCGAAAAGATACGGAATGGCGTCCGCTCGGAACCCGTCCACCCCGTGATCCAGCCAGAAACGCACCACGTCGTAAATGGCCTCGATGACGGCGGGATTCTCGAAATTCAGATCCGGCTGGTGGCTGAAGAAACGGTGCCAGAAGAATTGCCGCCGGATGGGATCGAACGTCCAGTTCGATTCCTCCGTGTCGATGAAGATGATCCGGGCATCCTGGTATTTCTCGTCCGTGTCACTCCACACGTAGAAATCACCGTACGGACCGCTCGGGTCACGCCGGGATTCCTGGAACCAGTGGTGCTGGTCCGAGGTGTGGTTGAGGGGCAGGTCGATGATGACGCGCATGCCTCGCGCGTGTGCCTCACCCACCAGTCGCTGGAAGTCGTTGATGGTCCCGAACTCGTCCAGCACGGCCTTGTAATCCGAGATGTCATAGCCGCCGTCCCGGAGCGGGGACTGGAAGAAGGGCGGGAGCCAGAGACAGTCGATGCCGAGCCACTGCAGGTAATCCAGCCGGTCGATGAGACCGTTCAAGTCACCCGAGCCATCGCCGTTCGAGTCCGCGAAGGCGCGCACCAGAACCTCGTAGAACACCGCTTTGCGGAACCACTGGGGGTCGTGGGCGAGGCCCGGGGCGTTGGTGTCGAAACGGTCCCGGCTGGCGATCCCGTTGCTGGCGGACGGCAGGCTGAAAGTCATCAGACTCCTCGGCGGATGTGCAGGATGTGTGCAGGTTCGACGTGCGGGTCCAGCCGGACGTAGTTGTGCTCGCCCCACTCCCAGCTCTGGCCGCTGATCAGGTCATCGACGCGGAATCCGTGGGAGGCGGTCCAGTCCTGAGGATCGAGCTCGAGCGCGGCGAGATCCAGGGAGACGGTGCACTCGCGGGTGCCGTGCGGGTCCACGTTCACCACCACGATCAGGGTGTCCTTGGAACCGTCCGGCAGCGTCTTGTGCTTGGAGAAGACCACCGTGGAGTCATCCGAGGACTGGTGGACCGTGAGGTTCTGCAGGTCCCCCAGCGCCGGGTGACCGCGCCGGATGTGGTTCAGACGCGTGAGGTACGGCGCCAGCGAGCGCCCTGCGGCCTCGGCCGCCTCCCAATCGCGGTCCTTGTACTCATACTTCTCGTTGTCGATGTACTCCTCGGCGCCCGGGCGGGCCACGTGCTCGAAGAGCTCATACCCGGCGTAGACACCCCAGAGCGGGCTGCCCATGGAGGCCAGCACGGCACGGATCTTGAACGCCGCCGGACCGCCGTACTGCAGGTACTGCGTGAGGATGTCCGGGGTGTTCACGAAGAAGTTCGGGCGGAAGAACGGCGCGGACTCGCGGGAGACCTCCGTGAAGTACTCCTCCACTTCCTCCTTGGTGTTCCGCCAGGTGAAGTAGCTGTACGACTGCTGGAAGCCGGCCCGGCCGAGCGCGTGCATCATGGCAGGCCGGGTGAAGGCCTCGGCCAGGAAGACCACCTCGGGGTGCTTCTTGTTCACGCGGCCGATCAGCCACTCCCAGAACCACACGGGCTTGGTGTGCGGGTTGTCCACGCGGAAGATCTTCACGCCGTGGCTGATCCACAGCTGGACGATGCGGAGGATCTCCTTGCTGAGGCCCGCCGGGTCGTTGTCGAAGTTCAGCGGGTAGATGTCCTGGTACTTCTTCGGCGGGTTCTCGGCGTACGCGATGCTGCCGTCCACGCGGCGGGTGAACCACTCGGGGTTGCTCTGCACCCAGGGGTGGTCGGGGCTCGCCTGGAGCGCGAGGTCCAGCGCGATCTCCAGCCCCTGAGCCTCGGCCTCCGCCACGAAGGCGTCGAAGTCCTCGAAAGTGCCGAGGTCCGGGTGGATCGCGTCGTGGCCGCCCTCGGCCGCACCGATGGCCCACGGCGAACCGGGGTCACCCGGTCCTGCCACGAGCGTGTTGTTGGGACCCTTCCGATGAGCGTGGCCGATCGGATGGATGGGCGGCAGGTACAGCACGTCGAAGCCCATGGCGGCGACGCCGGGCAAACGGTCGGCGGCCGTGCGGAAGTTCCCGGAGGTCCACTCCCCCGTGACCGGGTCGCGCTTGGCGCCCTCGGACCGCGGGAAGAATTCGTACCAGGAGCCCTGGCCCGCGGCGGCGCGCTCCACGCGGATCGGATACTCCTCCGACTCAGTCACCAGTTCGCGGATCGGCTGACGCTCAACGGCGCCGGCCACGGCGTCCGAGAAGCCGGCCCCGAGACGCTCCTCGACGGTCAGCCGGGAGTCCGCGAGCGCTTCGGCGGCACGGCGGAGGGTGCGGCGGTCCGCGGCGGTGCGCTTGGCGTCGTCGTCGGCGGCCTGAGCGAGCAATGCGGCGCCCTCGGCGAGCATGAGTTCCACGTCCACGCCCGCGGCGACCTTGATCTCCGCGTTGTGGTGCCAGGTGCCGTACCGGTCATGCCAGGCCTCGATGAGGAAGGTCCAGGCGCCCGTGGCGGTCGGCGTGAAGACGCCCTCCCACAGATCGGTGCCGAGCCCACGCTCACCCCGGGCCGGGTGGAGACGGACGGTCTCCCGGACCTTGCCCTTGGGATCCTTCAGGACGGCGGTGACGCCCAGCTGGTCGTGCCCCTCACGGAACACGGTGGCGCTCACCACGAGGCCCTGGCCCGGAACGGCCTTGGCCGGGAAGCGTCCGCCCTCGACGCTCGGCTGCACATTCGTGATGGGGAACCTGCCGAATCGCAGGCCGCTCGGGATCCCGCTGGGCGCGGGGAGCTCGGAAGTGGACTTGGCTCGGCTGGCGCTTCGTTTGGTGCTGCTCACACGCACGACGTTAGTCCGGACCAGGGCCAATTGCTAAGGGTCAATTGAAAGAAACCGCCGTCACGCGTCATTTACCAAAAAGAAACATCCCCCTGTTCCGATGGTCGGATGACTCGGTTAGTGTGGCGCACGTGAAGGCCATCCGCAGATTCACCGTCAGAACCGTCCTGCCCGAACCGATCGCCCCACTGGCCCGACTGGCGAACAATCTCCGCTGGTCCTGGCACCTTCCGACCCGCCAGCTCTTCGAAAGCCTGCATCCCGTGCTGTGGGACAAGAGCCGGCACGACCCTGTGGCGCTCCTTGGGGCCATCTCGGGCGAGGAGTTCCGGGCCATGGCACGGGATGAGGACGTGGTGGCCCGCATCCGGACGGCCGCGGCGGATCTGGACCGCTATCTCACGGAACCGCGCTGGTATCAGAGCCTGAACGGCGACGCCCCCGAGCGCATCGCGTACTTCTCCCCCGAATTCGGCATCACCGAGGTGCTCCCTCAGTACTCGGGCGGTCTGGGCATCCTGGCCGGCGACCACCTCAAGTCGGCGTCCGACCTCGGCGTCCCGCTGGTGGGGGTCGGGCTCCTCTACCAGGCCGGGTACTTCAAACAGTCCCTGTCCCGCGACGCCTGGCAGCAGGAGACCTATCCGGTCCTGGACCCGGACAACCTCCCGCTGACCCTCCTGCGCGAGGAGGACGGGACGCCCGTGACCGTCCGGCTTCCGCTCCCCCACGGACGGCAGCTGCTCGCGCAGATCTGGCGCGCCGAGGTGGGCCGCGTGCCGCTGCTCCTGCTGGACTCCCATGTGCCGGGCAACGACGACGCCGCGCGCGGCATCACGGACCGGCTGTACGGAGGCGGCGGGGACCACCGTCTCCAGCAGGAACTGCTCCTCGGCATGGGCGGGGTGAAGGCCCTGCGCGCATACGCCCGCCTGACGGGCACGTCCGCGCCGGAGGTCTTCCACACGAATGAGGGGCACGCGGGATTCCTCGGCATCGAGCGCATCCAGGAGCTCATGACGAGCCAGGGTCTGAGCTGGGACGAAGCCCTGGCCGCGAGCCGGGCGTCGACGGTCTTCACCACCCACACCCCGGTGGCGGCAGGGATCGACCGCTTCGAACTGGCACAGATCGAGCACTTCTTCCGGGCGGGCCTGGCTCCCGGCGTTCCCGTGGACAGGATCCTGGACCTCGGGCGGGAGAGCTACGACGGCGGCGACCCCGGCAAGTTCAACATGGCCGTGATGGGCCTCCGGCTGGCCCAGCGCGCCAATGGCGTGGCCAAGCTGCACGGCGAGGTGTCGCGGGGGATGTTCGCGGGCCTCTGGCCGGGGTTCGAGAAGTCCGAGGTCCCGATCGGTTCCGTCACGAACGGCGTACACGTCCCCACCTGGGTGGACTCCAGCATCGGCACCCTCGCCCGGGACGCCTTCGGTCCGGAGGCCGAGTCCCTGGGCCGCTGGGACCTGGCGTACAACGTGCCGGATGAGACGCTCTGGGCACTTCGCCGGGAGCTGCGCGGCAAGCTCGTGGCGGATGTGCGGCGTCGCCTTCGGTCCTCCTGGAAGAAGCGCGGCGCGGCCGACGCCGAACTCGGGTGGACGGACGGGGTGCTCGACCCCGACATCCTGACGATCGGCTTCGCGCGCCGCGTGCCCACCTACAAGCGGCTGACCCTCATGCTGCGCGACCCGGAACGGCTCCGGCGGATCCTCCTGCACCCGGAGCACCCGGTGCAGCTCGTGATCGCGGGCAAGTCGCACCCGGCCGACGACGCGGGCAAGAAGATGATCCAGGATCTGGTGCACTTCACCGACGGCCCCGAGGTCCGGCACCGGATCGTGTTCCTCCCCAACTACGACATCGCCATGGCACGGACCCTCTTCCCCGGCTGCGACGTCTGGCTCAACAACCCGCTGCGGCCCCTGGAGGCCTGCGGGACGTCGGGCATGAAGGCCGCCATCAACGGCTCGCTCAACCTCTCCGTGCTGGACGGCTGGTGGGACGAGATGTACGACGGCGAGAACGGCTGGGCGATCCCGACCGCGAACAACGGCGCGTCCCCCGAGGAACGGGACGACATCGAAGCGGCCGCCCTGTACGAGCTGCTCGAGACCCAGGTGGCTCCGCGCTTCTACGGCGCCGCGCTCTCCACCGACGCGGGCGCAGCCGGTCCGTCCTCGGCGGACGAGGACGGACTGCCGACCGCGTGGATCTCGATGATCAAGCACACCCTGGCCCACCTCGGCCCGGCGGTCTCCGCGGACCGCATGGTCAAGGACTACGTCTCCGGCCTCTACACGCCCGCCGCGGTCTCCGGCCGGGACGCCGCGGAGGACGGCTACGCCCTCGCCAAAGACCTCGCCGCCTACGCCGAGCGGGTCCGGGCCTCGTGGCCGAGCGTGCACGTGGAGCACGTCGACAGCAGCGGCGTGAGCGAATCACCGCAGATCGGCGACACCCTCACGGTGAACAGCTATGTGGCCCTCGACGGCCTGACGCCCGAGGAGGTCCGCGTCACGGCGGCCTACGGCAAGGCCGGCCATGACGACCGGATCAAGGATCCCCGCAGTGTGGACCTGGAGCCCGTCGAGGACCTGGGCGGCGGCCGCTGGCTCTTCCGGGGCACGATCCCGGTGGACCGCTCGGGCGCGTTCGGCTACACGGTGCGAATCTTCCCGCAGCACGAGGGCCTGGCGAGCAGCGCGGAGCTGGGCCTGGTCGTCAACGCATAGGGACGGTGCCGGCGTGGCCCTCAGCCGAGGACGACGACGGCGAGGTGCGGGCTGCCCGCCTCCACCTCACCGAGGATGCTCTCGACGGCGGCCGCGGTGCCGGCGTCGAGCGTCGCGGAGCGCTGCCAGAGGAGAGCGGACGGCGAGCTGAGCGTGTCGGCCCAGTCCCCCAGGCAGTCGTTGAGCGCGTCCAGGTTGCCCCCGAACCAGTCGGGGAACCCGAGGGCGGTGGCGAAGGCCGCCAGGGTGGCCGCCTTGTCCGCGGCGGCGGGGACGGCGAAGGGCTCACGCCCGACGGCGAGACTCGCGTGCGCCAGTTCGCCCAGCGTGTGCGTGGCGGCGGGATAGGTCCTCACTGGCCCTCCAGGATGAAGCGGAAGCTCTTGTAGTGGTCCGGGGTGTAGTACTTCTCGTGCTCCGAGCCGACGATGATGCGCCGGGCCCCACGGTTCTGCGAACCCGGGGTCGGCACGGTGAACTCCTGGTAGTAGCCACCGCGCTTCTTGGGGAGCACCCCCTCGAAGTTCCCGAAGTTGATCCCGTCACGGTCGTACGGGTACGGGCCACCCTTCGCGATGAGCTCCAGCGTGCGACGGGCCTCCGCCGGCAGCGCGGACTCCTTGACGGTGTCCAGACTGCTCGGGTTCTTCACCCCCGGGCGCTGGGTTGCCGAACTGCCGGGCGTGGCGTGTCCGCCGTCGCCGGCGAGCGGCTTGCTGCCCGATCCGCTGCCGCCGAACCAGATCAGACCCGCCACGACGGCGGCGAGGACGAGGCCGGCCAGGCTCAGGAGCGTTTTGCGGTTCACGGGACCTCAGAGTCGGTAGAGGGTCAGAGTCGGTAGATGTTCATGGAGAAGGCGTCCACCAGGTCCTTCTCCCCTTCCGCGCGCTGCGTGCCACGGCGTTCGTCGTGGACGAGGGACGTGGACAGCCGGAGTTCGAACTTGGCGGTGTCCTCAGCCGCGGTGATGCCGAGTTCGGACAGCCGCGGCAGCACGATCTCCACATCGCTCGGGCCGCCGTTGATGACCACGAGACCATCGACCTTGCCCTTGCGGGCCCCGAGCAGCAGCTGCACCAGGCGCTGGCCGGGGTTGTTCCAGTCCTCGCCGGACATGAACTCGCCGTCCTGGTTGAACCAGTGCAGATAGGAGTGCTCGTCCCGCTGGGGGTAGTCGAACGGCTGCGCCGCCATGAACTCACGGCGGATCCGGATGGCCCGCTGGGTGGCGCGCAGCATCTGCCGGCTCTCCCGCGTGGGCGTCCAGTCGATCCAGGTGATGGCGTTGTCCTGGTTGTACGCGTTGTTGTTGCCGTGCTGGGTGCGGCCCAGCTCGTCACCTGCCACGATCATGGGGACGCCCAGGGAGACCATGAGCGTGGTCATGAGGTTCCGGCTGGTCAGTGCGCGCTCGGCGAGGAGGGACTCCACTTCGGTGCGGCCTTCGTAGCCGTGGTTGTAGCTGAAGTTGCTGTCGTTGCCGTCCCGGTTGTTCTCACCGTTGGCCTCGTTGTGCTTCCGGTCGTAGGACACCAGGTCCCGCATCGTGAAGCCGTCGTGCGCGGTGATGAAGTTCAGGGATGCGAGCCGGTTGCGGCCGGACGGCGCGAAGAGCGACGCCGAGCCGGAGACCACATCCGCGAGGGCGGAGACGCTCCGGCCCTGGTGGCCGGCGTCGATCGCGGCGCGTTCCGACAGCCAGAAGGAGCGCACCGTGTCCCGGAAGCGGTCGTTCCAGTCCACCCAGCCGAAGGGGAAGCGCCCTGTCTGCCAGGAGTCGCCCTGGCCGACATCCCACGGCTCGGAGATGAGCTTGACCTCGTGGAACACCGGGTCCGCGGCCAGCGCCACGAGGAAGGGGTGCTTGGGGTCGAACTGATTGTTCTCGTCCCGGCACAGCGTGGTGGCCAGGTCGAAACGGAAACCGTCCACGTGGTAGTCCTGCACCCAGTGGCGCAGGGAGTCCAGCACGAGCTGCACCACGCGCGGTTCGCCGAAGTTGAGGGAGTTCCCACAGCCGGTGGTGTCGTAGTAGTTCCCGTTGCCGTCGTGCCGGTAGTAGGTCCCGTCCCCGAGACCCCGGAAGCTCTGCGCCGGCAGGTCCTTGCCGCCCTCGGCCGTGTGGTTGTACACGACGTCGAGGATGACCTCGATGCCCGCCTCATGCAGGAGCTTGACCATGCCCTTGAACTCGTCCTGGACCGCGCCGGGGCCCGCGGCACGGGCCGCCTCCGTGGCGTAGTCCGGGTGCGGTGCGAAGAAGGACGCCGTGTTGTAGCCCCAGTAGTTCGTGAGGCCGACGTTCTCCAGATGGGCCTCGTCGAGGTGGAAGTGCACCGGGAGCAGTTCCACGGCGGTCACGCCGAGCTCTTTGAGGTAGTCCAGCATGACGGGGTTCGCCAGGCCGGCGTACGTGCCGCGGAGCTCCTCGGGAATGCCGGGGTGCAGCTTCGTCAGGCCGCGGACATGAGCCTCGTAAACAACAGTGTCCCGCCACGGGGTGTTGGGGCGCCGGTCGGCGCCCCAGTCGAAGTCCTGGTGCATCCGCATCGAGACGAGTGAGCCGTCGACGACGTCCACGCCCCGCCCGTAGGGGTCCAGCAGCAGGCCGGACGGCACGCTGGAGTGCGGCGCGCCGTCGTCGTCGCGCCGCATGAGGTGGCTGCCCGTCATACGCGCGGCCGTCTCCGGCCCGAGGAAGCCATACCGGGTGCCCAGCGGGAACCGCGGCACGAGGCCGTGGTGGACCCCACCGCTCTTCTCCGTCAGCCGCGTCCGGTGCCACTGGCCGTCCTGGCCGAGGTGGTGGACGTCGACGGCGGTGAGCCCGGGGGCGAACACCGCCACGTTGACGGTGTCAGGGGCGTACTGGTCGGCCTGGCGGGCCGGGGTCACCCCCAGCGGAAACGGCCGGGAGGCCGTCACCACGAATTCCAGGGGCATGGTGATGGGATTGCTCATGGGACTGTCAGGTGTGGGATCGGCGCCGGGAGACTTCGTACAGGGAGATGGCGACGGCCATGCCTGCGTTGAGGGACTCCATGGCGGAGTCGATCGGGACGGAGACGATCTGGTCGCAGTGCTCGCGGACCAGGCGGCTCAGGCCCTTGCCCTCGGAACCGACCACGAGACAGATCGGCTCGGTGGCCAGCTCGAGGTCGGGCAGGGAGACTTCGCCGTCGCCGTCCAGGCCGAGCACGAAGATGCCCATCTCCTGGAACGCCTTCAGGGTGTTGTTCAGGTTGCCGGCCCGTGCGACGGGGACACGGGTGGCCGCGCCCGCGCTGGTCTTCCAGGCGGCGGCCGTCATGCCCGCGGCACGGCGCTCGGGCACCACGACGCCGTGACCGCTGAAGGCGGAGACGGACCGGATGATGGCGCCGAGGTTGCGCGGATCGGTGATGCCGTCCAGCGCGACGAAGAGCGGCGCGTTGGCGATGTGGCCCTTGCGCCAGGCTTCGATGGTCTCTTCGGCGAGATCGTAGGGATCCGCGTAGTCGTACGGAGGAACCTGCAGAGCGAGACCCTGGTGGACGGCGTCCTCGGTGAGGCGGTCCAGTTCCGGCTTGCCGGCTTCGAGGATCGGCACCCCGCGTTCGGCGGCGAGCTTCAGGACCTCCTTGACGCGATCATCGACGTCGATGCGGATGGCCACGTACAGCGTCTTGGCGGGGATGCCCGCGCGCAGCGCCTCGACCACGGAGTTGCGGCCGGTCACGAATTCTTCGGTGGCACGGCCCTTGGGACCGCTGGCACGCCGCGGGGCACGATTGTCTCCCCCGGCGCGCTTGGCGGCGGCGCGCTCGGCGAGGATCTTGTTCTTGTGCGCCTTGTGATAGGTGCGGTCCTCTGCCTTGGGCGTGGGGCCCTTGCCTTCGAGCGACTTGCGGCCATGGCCCCCAGTACCCACGGAGGCGCCCTTCTTGTGCTTACGGACAGCGCCGGAACGGCCGATCTTGGCCATGATTCACCTCTGCAGTAGTGTTGCGGACCTGCACCATTTTACGGTTCAACTCGTGTCAGTCCTGACGCAGGCTCCAGGAAGCCCCCTGAGGACCGTCTTCCACGACCACCCCGGCCCCTGCCAGAGCATCCCGGATGGCGTCCGAAGCGGCCCAGTCCTTCGCCGCACGAGCCGCGGCCCGGGCCTCGAGCTGGGTCTTCACCAAAGCGTCGAGTGCCTCCAGCGCCGGCCCCTCGGAGGCGCCCGTGGAGGCGACGTCGTCCAGCCCCAGCGCCCGCGTCATGCCCAGGACCGAGTCCAGCGCGCTCCGGACCGTCTCGGCATCCCCCGCGGCGAGGGCGGCGTTGCCGGCCCGGACGGTCTCATGCAGCACGGCGAGAGCCTGCGGCACATTGAGATCGTCGTCCATGGCCTTCGCGAAGTCCTCCGGCACCCCGCCGTAGCTGAAGTGACCGAACGTCCCGTTCCCCTGCGACTGCGAGCGGAGCGCGCGGCTGATGAAGCCGTCGATGCGCTCGACGGCGGACGCGGCCTCCGCGAGCGAGCCGGGGTTGTAGTCGAGCACCGAACGGTACTGCGCCTGGCCCAGGTAGTAGCGCACCACGCGGGGGCTCGCCTGGGCGAGCATCTCCTCCGGGCTGACCGTGTTGCCGATCGACTTGGACATCTTCTCGCCCTGGTACGTGACCATGCCGTTGTGCATCCAGAAGTTGGCGAAGCCGTCACCCGCCGCGGTGGACTGGGCCAGTTCGTTCTCGTGGTGCGGGAAGCGCAGGTCCAGGCCGCCGCCGTGGATGTCGAAGCGGGGGCCGAGGTACTTGGTGACCATGGCCGAGCACTCCAGGTGCCATCCCGGGCGTCCGCGGCCCCAGGGGGAATCCCAGGCGGCGGTCTCGGGGTCGCCCGCCTTGTGGCCCTTCCACAGGGCGAAGTCGCGGGGGTCGCGCTTGCCGCGCGGATCGGCGTCGGTGGCGGCCTGCATGTCATCGATGCGCTGGTGCGTCAGCGAGCCGTACTCGGGCCAGGAACGGACGTCGAAGTAGACGTCGCCGGAGCCGTCCGGGGCGGCGTAGGCGTGGCCGCGGTCGATCAGCCGGGCGATCAGCGCGTGCATCTCCGGGATGTGACCCGTGGCGCGCGGTTCGTAGCTCGGCGCGGACACGCCCAGCGTCTCGTACGCGGTGCGAAACGCCTGCTCGTAACGGTACGCGAGCGCCCACCACGGCTCCTTCGCCGGGCGGTCCCCGTCCGGGACGAAATCGTCCTCGAACGATTCGGCGGATTTGGCGAGGATCTTGTCGTCGATGTCCGTGACATTGCGGACCACGGTGACCTCGAAGCCCCGGTACCGGAGCCAGCGGGTGAGCTGGTCGAAGGCGATCGCAGAACGGACGTGTCCCACGTGGGGCAGGCCCTGGACGGTGGCGCCGCAGTAGTACAGGCTCGCCTTGCCGGGCTCGAGCGGCTGGAATTCGCGGACCTGGGCTGAGGCCGTGTCATAGAAACGCAGTGTCACCTGCCAAAGCCTATGCCCTGGGGTCCGTCCCCGCCATTTCCGGCGGGACGGACCCCAGGGACGGTCTCAGACCCCGTCCGCCGGGAGCGGATAGACGAGTGCCGTGGCCACCGCGGTGAGCCCTTCACCGCGGCCGAGGAAACCGAGCCCGTCCGTGGTGGTCGCGGACACGCTGACGGGCGCTCCGGCGGCTTCCGTCAGCACCGCTTCCGCTTCGAGCCGCCGCGGGGAGAACTTCGGCCGGTTCCCGAGGAGCTGGACGGCGATGTTGCCGATCCCGAATCCCGCCTCCCGCACGATCCGTGCGGCCTCGGTGAGCAACCGGACACCCGAGGCGCCGGCGAATTCGGGGCGGCCCGTGCCGAAGTGCGTGCCGAGGTCGCCGAGGCCGGCCGCGGAGAAGAGGGCGTCGGCGGCGGCGTGCGCCACCACGTCCGCGTCGGAGTGCCCGTCCAGACCCCGTTCGCCGGGCCAGTGGAGCCCGGCGAGCCACAGCGGCCGGGGCGCGTCCTCAGGGGCGTAGGCGTGAGCGTCGACGCCGACGCCGGTGCGCGGGACGATCATGCCTCACCCACCCAGCGGCCGGCGAGCGGACCCTCGAGCAGGCCTTCGGCGAGGATCAGGTCCACGGCCGTGGTGATCTTGAGCGAGTAGCTGGAACCGGCCACCACGTGGACCGGGATCCCGCGGGACTCGAGCAGCATGGCGTCGTCCGTGATGGCGGCGGCCTGCCGGTCATCGAGATACTGTGCGTCCTCGTGCGCTGCCCTCAGAGCGGCCAGGCTGAAGCCCTGCGGGGTCTGGACGGCGCGCAGCGTCTCCCGTGCGATGTTGCCGGTGACGAGTTCGGGGGCGATCTCCGCGTCCGCGCCGTGCCCTGCGTGCACCTGCTTGATGGTGTCCACCACGGGGATGGCGGGGATGACCGCCCGGGCGCCCGCCCTCAAGGCGTCGGCCACCCGCTGGAACACCTGGACCGGGACGAGCGGACGGGCGGCGTCGTGCACCAGGACATGCTCGACGCCGTCCAGCGCGGTGAGTGCGCGCGCCACCGAATCGGAGCGGGTGGCGCCGCCCTCGACGACGCTGAGGCTCCACGGCGCCCCGGGGTGCTCGGCGCGGAAGGTCTCCACGACCTCCCGCAGCGCGTCGCCGTCGCCGGCCTCCGCGGAAGGCAGCGCGACCACGATCGCGTCCGCGACACCCGCGGCGACCACACCCGACAGGGCGTGCCGCAGAATCGGTTCGTCACCCAGGAGGACCTGGGCCTTGGGGATGCCGAATCCCAGGCGCTGCCCGGAGCCGGCCGCCAGGACCACCACCCCGAGCCGTGAAACAGAAGTCATAGAGCCAGCGTAGTCGCGACGGCCGCACCCGGCGGCAGCCGGCGTTTGACCTCAACCATGGTTGAGGCGGTTGGCTGGCGTCATGCGGATCATCTCAGTGGCCTTCAACACCTCCGACCTCCGGCGCGCGGAGACCTTCTATGGGGAGCTCCTCGGGCTCCCCGTCCATCGCGAGGACGACGGGCTTCTCGTCCGGATCGGCAGCTCTGCGCTGGTGCTTCACGAGGGTCCCACGGGGCCGGGCCGACAGCACCTCGCGTGGACGATCCCCCGCAGGCAGCTCGCCAGCGCGAAGCTCTGGCTCAGTTCCCGGGTCACACTGCTCCGGAACGCCGAGGGCCAGGACGAATTCGACATGCCGGCGACGTGGAACGCCCGATCGCTCTACTTCGCGGATCCTGACGGGAACATCCTGGAACTCATCGTCCGGCGCGACATCCCCGACGACCGGGACCACCCCTTCACGGCGGCCGACATCCAGAACATCAGCGAGGCAGGGGTGCCGGTCGCTGATGTGGCGACCACCGCGGACGGGATCCGTGCGGCGTTCGGGATCCCCGCCTACGGCAGCGGGTCGGCGTCGTTCCAGCCCCTCGGCACCGTGCACGGGATGCTCATCCTCGTCGCCCCCGGCCGGTCCTGGTTCCCGACCGGCGAGCCCAGCGGCACGTCACGGCTCGAGGTCGCGATCGAGGCGGACCGGGACGGGCGGTTCAGCCCCGCGCCAGGGATCGTGCTCACGTCCCGGCGCGGAACAACCCTCTGAACGTCGGGCTGGACCGAAAAGAGGGGCCAGAACAGTGAAAGGCCCGTCCGGTGCCGATGCACCGGACGGGCCTTTCACACAAGGGGTCTTTCGGAAGACCGTAGCAAGGAGTGCTAGGAAGCCTTCACGTCCGAGGCGAGAACCTCGTCCAGAACGTTCGCAGCGTGCTCCTCATCCGTCTTCTCCGCCAGGGCCAGCTCGGAGATGAGGATCTGACGCGCCTTCGACAGCATCCGCTTCTCCCCCGCGGACAGGCCGCGGTCCTGGTCACGACGCCAGAGATCACGCACGACCTCGGCGACCTTGATCACGTCACCGGAAGCCAGCTTCTCCAGATTCGCCTTGTAACGGCGGGACCAGTTGGTGGGTTCTTCGGTGAACTCGGCGCGGAGTACGTCGAAGACGTGCTCCAGGCCTTCCTTGCCCACGACATCCCGAACGCCCACCAGATCGACGTTCTCGGCGGGAACCTCAATGGTGAGGTCGCCCTGGGCTACGCGGAGCTTGAGGTACATCTTCTCAACGCCCTTGATGGTGCGCATCTTGATCTCTTCGATCTTCGCTGCGCCGTGGTGAGGGTAAACAACCGTCTCGCCGACTTCAAAAACCATGTGGATTATCCCCTTTCCCGGCTTCCAGTTTACCACGTGTGAGCGCGGCAACTTCCCGGGCCGGATGCCCCTCTTCCTTGAAATATCAAGGATCCAGGCCCACTCACAGGTTCGTCACGTGACTTGACGGACCGGCAAAAAGGTGCATCCAGGTCACCCTGTAACAGGGCCCGGACCCCGATGAACCCGGCCGGCGCTCATTTGCCGATAAACTGTCAGCAAAGAGCTCTCATTCACTCGTGCAAGGAGTTACGTAAAGTGCGTTCCACTGCCCCCCAGACCGTCAAGCCCGGCAAGCGCGCCCTGGCCGCCGCAGCGTTGGGCCTCGGACTCCTCGCAGCCACCACCGCCTGCTCCGCCACCTCGGCCCAGCAGACCACCCACCAGTACGCGGCATCGGACGGCGTCAACGCCCAGTTCGGCGACATCAAGGTCCGCAACGCCATGATCGTCAGCGACGGCGAGAAGAACCCGGGCCGCCTGCTCGGCAGCATCTTCAACGGCAGCAAGCAGGACGTCACGGTCACGGTGAACGGCGCCGAGGGCTCTCAGACCCAGGTCCGCGTCAAGGCGAACGACGAAGTCTCCCTCAACGAGAAGAGCGACGCCGCGATCCTCAGCACCACGGGCGGCGCTCCCGGCTCCCTCGTGAGCCTGACCTTCTCCGGCGCGGGCAAGACCGACGACGTGAAGGTCCCCGTCCTGGACGGCACCATCAAGGAGTACAAGCAGTACCTGCCGACTCCGAAGGCCACCCCGGGCGCCTCCACCACGGACGAGCCCACCACCTCCGCCACTCCGGAGAGCACCGCCACCACCGAGGGCGGACACTGACCTCCAGCCGGACTCCCGGCCCGCACGACGACGGCGCGGCCCCGCCGCGGTGACATGCTCATCGCTCCGGGGACCGCGCCGTCGTCGTTCCCGGGACAGCCTGTGAGCAATCACACAGCCGCGTCGGCCGTCGAACAGGGGAAGACCGCACTGGCGGTGCGGAAGAATGGAGATGCGGCTCGAGCCGCCCCTTCCCTGGAATTTTCTGTCAGAGGACGACTATGACCATTTTGAACCTGGTCCAGCCGCGGTCCATCAGCCGCCAGCTGGCACGCCTCGACACCCCCGGCCGCTTCTTCGGCGCCTACCTCCTGGTGCTGGCCATCCTGGCCGCCCTCATGGTCGGCCTCGGAGCGCTCGGCGGAGTGGCTCTGAATCTCGGCGTCACCGCCGTCTTCATGCTGCTTCTCGCGGAGCTCGTTCTGACGGTGGCCTTCCTGGCCGTCGCCCTGGGCGGGCCCCTCTACTGGAGCTCGCAGCGGCGCGGCCGCTGAGGCGGCCCACCGGAGCACGTCAGGCACCACCAACGCTGAAGGAGCGGACCCTGAGGGTCCGCTCCTTCAGCGTTGTCGCGTCTCCCGCCCCAGGATCACCGTGGCCCGGTGATCCGAAGCCCCGTGCTCACGGCTCGAACTTGTAGCCCAGCCCGCGGACGGTCACCAGGTACCGGGGGGCGGAGGGGTCCGGTTCGATCTTGCTGCGCAGACGCTTGACGTGCACGTCGAGGGTCTTGGTGTCGCCCACGTAGTCGGAGCCCCACACCCGGTCGATCAGCTGGCCACGGGTCAGCACACGGCCGGAATTCCTCAGGAGCATCTCCAGAAGCTCGAATTCCTTGAGCGGCAGGGATACCTGCTCACCGCCGACACTGACCACGTGCCGTTCGATGTCCATGCGCACCGGACCCGCCTGGACCGTGGTGGTGATGAGCTCCTCCGGCTCGCCCTGACGGCGCAGCACGGCCCGCACACGGGCCACCAGCTCACGGGAGGAGTAGGGCTTGGTGACGTAGTCGTCCGCGCCCAGCTCCAGGCCCACCACCTTGTCGATCTCGGAATCCTTGGCCGTCAGCATGATGACCGGGACGGAGGAGCGCTGGCGGAGCTGCCGGCACACCTCGGTGCCGGACTGGCCGGGCAGCTGAAGATCCAGCAGCACCAGATCCGCGCCATTCCGGTCGAATTCGGTGATGGCATCGAGGCCGTTGTCCACGACCTCCACCTCGAAGCCCTCCTTGCCGAGCAGGTAGGACAACGGGTCGCTGAAGGACTCTTCGTCCTCCACAATCAGAATGCGGCTCACGCCTGGACTCCTTCGTGATGAGCGCTGCTTTGATGAGCATTGCGGTGGCCGGTCCTCCCGGCCTCAGGGGCTTCTTCCGGACTTCCCGCGTCGTCCGAGGACTCACGGCCCTCCATCTCGGGAAGGCGGACGGTGAACGTGGATCCCTGGCCCGGCTGGGACCAGACGGACACTTCTCCACCGTGATTGGACACGACGTGCTTGACGATGCTGAGCCCCAGCCCCGTGCCGCCGGTGGCGCGGGAACGGGCGGCGTCCACCCGGTAGAACCGTTCGAAGACGCGTTCCTGGTCCTCCGGGGAGATGCCATCGCCCTGATCGGTGACCGAGACCGCGATGAGGCCTTCCCGGGAGCGGATGCCGATGCCCACCCGGGTGTTCTCCGGCGAGTACCGGATGGCGTTGTCGATGAGATTGCGGAAAGCCGTGGTCAGCAGGTCCGGATCTCCGAAGACGCGGGCGTCCGTGCCCGCGCTGCCGACCACGAGCGTGATGTTCTTGCTCTCCGCGGGAAGTTTGGACCGGTCCACGGCGTCGGCGATCACGTGGTTGATGTCCACCACGGTGCCCTGCAGCGCGATGTTCGCCCCCTGCAGCCGGGACAGTTCGATGATGTCCTGCACCAGGTCAGCGAGCCGCGACGCCTCCTTGTGCATGCGCTTGGCGAACCGGCGCACGGCCACCTCGTCATCCGAGGAGTCCTCGAGCGCCTCGGCGAGCAGCGAGATGGCGCCCACCGGGGTCTTCAGCTCGTGGGAGACATTCGCGACGAAGTCGTTGCGGATCTCCTCGGTGCGCGTGATCTCCGTGCGGTCATCGGCGAGCAGCAGCACATACTCGTCCCCGAGGACGGCGGCGCGCACCTGCACGATGATGGAGCCGGCGCCGAGCGGGCCGCGAGGCAGCTCGAATTCGCCTTCCAGGACGACGCCGTCGCGCCGCACCTTGGCGGTCATCTCCAGCAGCTGATGGTGCACCACGGTGTGACCGCGCACCAGGCCGTAGGCGTAGGCCGCCGGGCTGGCGCGGACCACGCCGTCGATGTCGTCCACGATCACGAAGGCCCGGCCCAGGACGCTCAGGACTTCGGCGGCGCCTTCGGGAAGCTGAGCCTCGTCCAGCTCGTCATCCACCAGGGTGCGCTGATGTTCACTCGCACGGAACGCGAGGACGCCGAAGACACCGAGGCACAAGCCGACAAGGCCCGCGACGACGCCGATGAGCAGAGGATCCACATCCCCAGCTTACGGTCCGGTATGACGGCATCCGGCCAGATTGCGGGGAGGACCAGGCCGGTTCAACTAACGTTCACTTTCAGGACGTGCACTATTCACGGCCTGCTGACACTGTAAGTAGCTGGACCACCAGCGTGTTGGGGGCGCTCCCCGGACGGGGCGTCACTGCGGCACGCAGCCATACGAAAGGACGCCGTCAGTGCGCAAGGCTTTCCAGGATGAGCTCGCCCAGGTGGGCGATGAGCTCGTTGAAATCTCCAAGTTGGTGGCGATCGCCATCCAGAACGCCACGCAGGCCTTCGAAACCGCTGATGTGGACCTCGCCCAGGACGTGATCGCCGCGGACGCCCGCATCGACTTCCTGCAGAACGCCCTCGACGAGAAGGCCATCGACATCCTGGCCCTCCAGGGCCCCGTCGCGAGCGACTTGCGCATGATCGTCAGCTCCCTGCGCATGAGCGCCTCCCTCGAGCGCATGGGCGACCTCGCCCGCCACATCGCCCAGCTCACGCGTCTCCGGTACCCCGCGCAGGTCATCCCGGAGTCCCTGCAGACCACCTTCCGGACCTTCGCCGAGCTGGACATCCAGATCGCGAACAAGGTGGCCGAACTCCTCGAGACCCACGACCTGAACGTCGCCCGCCAGATCGTCCGCCTCAACCTCGAGGTGGACGAACTGCACGCCGGCGTCTTCCAGGCCGTCGCCGCCGCCGACTGGACCGGCAACGCCTCCACCTCGGTGGACGTCGCCCTGGCCAGCCGCTACTTCGAGCGCTTCGCCGACCATGGCGTCTCCGTCGCCCGCAAGGTCAGCTACCTCGTCAACGGCGAGTGGCAGCCGGAGGAGATCGGCGGCGCCTGACACTGATCCAGACAGAACGACGGCGGGGTGGTCACCTGGGTGACCACCCCGCCGTCGTTCTGTGCGTAGTCAGGGATCCGACCGGGCTGCGTTCAAGGGAGGAACGACCGAGCAGCCGGCGGATCCCTGACGAAGCCTTACTTTTTGCCCTGATTGGCGACGGCCTGGATCGAAGCCGCGGCGGCCTCGGGATCCAGGTAGCGGCCGCCCGGGGTGAGGGGGGCGAAGTTCTCGTCCAGTTCGTAGACGAGCGGGATGCCCGTGGGGATGTTCAGGCCTGCGATGTCGTCATCCGAGATGCCGTCGAGGTGCTTCACGAGCGCACGCAGTGAGTTGCCGTGGGCCGTGACCAGGACGGTCTTGCCGGCCTTGAGGTCCGCCTTGATGTCAGACTCCCAGTACGGCAGCAGACGGACCAGGACGTCCTTGAGGCACTCGGTGCGGGGCACGGCGTCGCCGAGATCGGCGTACCGGGGATCGCCCACCTGGGAGAACTCGGAGTCATCGGCCAGGGGCGGCGGCGGGGTGTCGTAGCTGCGGCGCCACTCCATGAACTGCTCCTCACCGAACTCGGCGAGGGTCTGGGCCTTGTCCTTGCCCTGCAGGGCGCCGTAGTGGCGCTCGTTCAGGCGCCAGTCGCGCTTGACGTCGATCCAGCCGCGGTCGGCCTCGGCCAGAGCGATGTTCGCCGTGTTGATCGCGCGCTTGAGGCGGGAGGTGTAGAGGACGTCCGGCAGGATGTTGTTCTCCACGAGCAGCTCACCGCTGCGGGCGGCCTCGGCACGGCCCTGATCGTTGAGGTCCACATCCACCCAACCGGTGAAGAGGTTCTTGGCATTCCATTCGCTGTGACCATGGCGCAGCAGGATCAAGGTGTACGTCATGGTTCAATCCTAGCCAGCCGCGGAGGCCCCCGGTCGTTTGCGTCTTAACGTCACCGTCCGTGACCACGCCTACCATGGGACGGTGGTCCAGAAATCCGAACGTCTCCGCGCCCCCGGCCGCGCCGCGGGCAGGACCGGGAGACCCCTGGGCAATGTCACCCGCGGGACCACCAATCCCAACCGGATGCGCCGCGTCGACCGATGGATCACCGGCACGCAGGCCTGGCGGTTCCGGGGCGCCGAGGCCCCCTTGGCCGTCGACCTCGGCTACGGGGCGAGCCCGCGCACGGCGATCGAGCTGTTCGAACGGCTCCGCACGGTGGATCCCGGCTTCCGGCTCACCGGGGTGGAGATCGAGCCGGGCCGCGTGGCCAGGGCTCTGGAGGAGGCACGGCCGGGTCTGGACTTCCGCCTGGGCGGTTTCGAACTCCCGGTGGACGAGCCGCCGGTGCTGGTGCGGGCCTTCAACGTCCTGCGCCAGTACGACGAGGGCGACGTCGCGGCCATCTGGGACACCCTGCGGTCCCGTCTGGCCCCGGGCGGGCTCGTGGTGGAGGGCACCTGCGACGAGCTGGGCAGAACCGCCTCCTGGGTGGCGCTCGACGGCGACGGCCCCCTCAGCCTTCATCTTTCGGTGCACTTCGGCTCACTGGAGCTGCCATCCCAAACGGCCGAACGGCTCCCGAAGGCGCTCATCCACCGGAACGTCCCGGGCGAACGCATCCACACCTTCCTGAATGCAGCCGATCAGGCATGGCTCGCGGCCGCCCCGTTGGCCAGTTTCGGGAAGAGGCAGCGCTGGATGAGGATGTGTGAGGCACTGCGGGAAGCGGGCTGGCCCCTTCTCGACGGGCCCCATCGGTTCCGGCTGGGTGAACTGTCCGTCGCGTGGGACGCAGTGGCACCCGGGGCGTGAGGTCTGGGACGTCATGGGCAGGGCGTGAAGTCTGGGACGTCATGGGCAGGGCGTGAAGCCCGGAGCCCGTCAGGCCGGGCTCACCAGCGGGCCGGGCTCACCAGCTGTTGTAGCCTCCGCGGCGGAGATCCTTGATGGCGGGGCGGACGTCGGCGAGGTAGACGCAGGACGCGGTCACGGCGACGAGCGCGAACAGGCCCAGGCCACCCGACCTGGAGAGGACGGACAGCAGGCCGACCGCGGCGGCCGCCCCGGTCACGGCGAGCCAGAATCCCTTGCTGCGCTTCATGGCGGCCTCGAAGTCCCCGGGCTTCCGGATCAGGGCGTCGATGAAGGCCCAGGCCTCCAGCCCGAAGGCCACCAGGCTCATCACGAAGTAGACGGCCATGGTGGCATAGGAGATCAACAACTGTCCGCTCACGGCTCCAGCCTATCCTCCGTGGCCCGGCAGCGCGTCGAGCGCCTGGGACAGATCCGCCCAGAGGTCCTCCGCGCTTTCGATGCCGACGCTCAGCCGCACGAGGTTGTCCGGGACGCTGGCGGGCTCGGCGACGTGGCGCCGTCGTCGTTCGATGAGGGACTCCACACCGCCCAGGGAGGTGGCCGGCACCCAGAGGCGCAGGGCCCGCACGAGAGCGTCTGCGTTCTCCGCGCCGCTGCGTCCGCCGGACGCCGCCACCTCGATGGCCAGGATGGAGCCGAAACCCTTCAGCTGGGCCGCTGCGCGTTCGTGGCCGGGGTCGCCCGGAAGGCCCGGGAACCGGACACGGTCCACAGCGGGGTGCGCGGCGAGCCGCTCCGCGAGGACTTGCGCGCTGGCCTGTGAGCGCTCGACCCGGAGAGCGAGGGTCCGCAGGCCCCGCAGCGCGAGCCAGGCCTCCCAGGGGCCGGCGATGGATCCGTGGAGCGCGCGGTGATGCAGGAGCGTGTCCCGCAGACCGGACTCCCGGGCGACCAGCGCGCCGAGCACCACGTCTGAGTGGCCCGCAAGGTACTTGGTGACCGAGTGCAGCACCAGATCCGCCCCCAGGAGCAGGGGCTGCTGGACCAACGGCGTGCAGAAGGTGTTGTCCACCACCACGAGCGCCCCCTGATCCCGGCCCGCGGCGATGAGTGCGGGCAGGTCGGCGACTCCGAGCATCGGATTCGTGGGACTTTCGAGCCAGAGCAGGTCCGCCGTGCGGCCGTCGGCGCCCAGAGCCGTCAGGACGGCGCCCGTGTCGGCGATGTCCACGAGCCGCAGGGTGAAAAGCCCCTTCTCCGCGAGTTCGGTGGCCATCTGCACGGTGCCCGCGTAGGAATGCCCCGGCATCACCACGACCCCGCCGAGCGGCACGAGGGACAGTGCCGCGCTCACGGCGGCCAGTCCCGAGGAGAAGAGCAGCGCCGGCTCGGCGGATCCCTCCAGCCGCCCCAGGACCTCCTCGAACGCCTCCCAGGTGGGATTCGCGTAGCGGCCGTAGCCGCGGTCCCCGGCGCCGAGCGGTCCTGTGCCGATGAACGTGGAGGAGAGCACCACGGAAGGGTTCACGGGTGCGTCCCGTTCCCGGTCCGGGCGGCCGGCGGCGACCACGAGGGAGTCGGGGCTGAGGTCCAGGGATTCACGCATGAACCTCACGTTACGGCGCGATCCCGCACCGGCGGCAAGAGAATCCCGTCATGTGGGCAACGGTCTCGCCCGTCATCCACAGAGACGCCGGCTCTCCGCCTGCACCCAGCTTGGCCCGCTAGGCTGTGAAGGTGACTACCAGCGCAAACGGAACCGGCCTGTTCATCGCCTTCGAAGGCGGCGACGGCGCCGGAAAGTCCACCCAGAGCCGGCTGCTGGCCGAGGCACTGCGGGGACGCGGCATGGTGGTCGTCCAGACCCGGGAACCGGGTGGCACCGAGATCGGTGAGAAACTCCGCTCCCTGGTCCTGGATCACGGGCACGGCGAGATCGATCCCCGCACCGAAGCCCTCATGTACGCCGCGGCGCGCGCGGCCCATGTGGAACAGCTCATCCGTCCGGCCCTCGCCCGTGGCGAGGCCGTCATCACGGACCGGTACATCGACTCCTCGGTCGCCTATCAGGGCATCGGGCGCGGGCTCGGGACGCAGGAGGTCCGCGACCTCAACGCCTGGGCCACCGGCTCCCTGTGGCCGGATTTCACCGTGGTCCTGGACGTGGACCCGGTCGAAGGACGTGCCCGCAGGGCCCCCGGCGGCGAGGACCGCCTCGAGTCCGAGCCCGACGCCTTCCACGCTCAGGTCCGGGCCGCCTATCTGGAAGCAGCCGCTGCCGCGCCCGAGCGCTACCTCGTGATCGACGCCCGTCAGGATGTGCAGGAGATCGCCGGTCAGATCCTGGGCCGCGTGGAGCAGGTCCTTGCGGCCCATGGCACGACGGCCACGGCAGGTTCCGTCCCGGGATCCCCGGGGGGACGCGCGTGACGGTCTTCGACGAACTCCGCGGGCAGGACGCCGCGGTCACCCAGCTCCGGCGAGCGGCCGCGGGTGACGGGATGACCCACGCCTGGCTGTTCACGGGTCCTCCCGGCTCGGGCCGGTCCAATGCGGCCACGGCCTTCGCCGCCGCGCTGAACTGCGAGCAGCCCGACCCCGCCCAGCGCGGCTGCGGCCAGTGCCACGCCTGCCGGACGATCCTCGGGGAAACCCACCCGGATGTGCAGCACGTCCGCACGGAGAAGGTCACCATCACGATCGACGAGGCCCGGGAACTGGTCTCGACCGCCGGCAACCACCCGGCCTCCGGACGCTGGCGCATCATCATCGTGGAGGACGCGGACCGCATGGCCGAGCGGACCACGAACGTCCTGCTCAAGGCCATCGAGGAACCCACCGCGCGCACCGTCTGGATGCTCTGCGCGCCCTCCCCCGCTGATGTGCTGGTCACGATCCGGTCCCGCTGCCGCAGCGTCGGTCTGCGCCTGCCCGCGGTGGACGACGTCGCCGCCCTGCTCGTGACGCGCGACGGCGTGGAGCCGGCTCTCGCGGCGAGCGCGGCGCGCATGGCGCAGAGTCACGTCGGGATCGCCCGCCGTCTGGCCCGCGACGCCGACGCCCGGCAGCGGCGCCTGGACACCGTCCGGTTCCCCCTTGCCCTGAAGGGCATCACCTCCGCGGTGCTCATGGCCGAGCGGCTCATGTCGATCGCGACCGCCGAGGCTGACAGTTCGAATGCCGAGCGGGACGCCACCGAGCGCGCGGCCCTCCTGGGATCGCTGGGCCTCGAGGAGGGCGCCACCGTGCCGCCCGCCCTGCGCAGCCAGCTCAAGCGCCTCGAGGAGGACCAGAAGCGCCGGGGGAAGCGGTCCGTGACGGACTCGCTCGACCGGACCCTGACCGATCTCCTCTCCTTTTACCGGGACGTGCTCATCCTGCAGGTGGGCGCCACCGGATCACTCGTGAATGAGGAGATCCGCGCGGACATCGAGGCCTTCGCGGCCGACGGGACGCCGGAGCAGACTCTGGCCAGGATCGATGCCATCAACCTCACCCGGAGGCGGCTGGTCACGAGCAATGTGGCCCCTCTGCTGGCGCTGGAAGGCATGGCGGCGGGGCTGGTCTAGGACCGACGCAGGACCCGGCATCGGGGCCGGAAACGATGCACAGACAGGACTCCGCGGCCGGAGTGGACCGGCCCGCGGCGACGACACGGCGAACCACGACAGTTCGGAAGGTGGACGAGGATGAGGCAGAGCGTGAAGGGCACTGCGGCGAGCACGGGGCGGGACCCCCGGAAGGGGCCGGCGCGTGCCGGGCTGTTCGCCGCCGTCGTCGCCTCCGTGGCCGTGCTGGCACTGAGCCTGAGCGGCTGCGTGACCATTCCGGCGCCCGGGACGACGTCCAAGGCTCCCGCGTCCAGCAGCCAGCAGGAAGGCCTGAGCGATGGCGCTCCGGCCGAACTGAAGGACTTCTACGGCCAGAAGGTCAACTGGACGTCGTGTGAGCACGATGCGAGCTGCGCTTCGGTCAGGGTTCCCACCGACTACGACAACCCCGGCAAGGGGAGCATCGAGATCGCCCTGATCAAGATCGCCGCCACGGGCAAGTCCCAAGGTTCGCTCTTCATCAACCCCGGCGGTCCGGGCGGGTCCGGCTTCGACTTCGTCAACGAGTCAGCCCAGTGGATCCTGAGCGATGAGATCAGGTCCAATTTCGATCTGATCGGCTTCGATCCGCGCGGGGTGAAGCGTTCCGCCCCCGTCACCTGCCTCACCGATCAGGAGCGGGACGCTCAGCGCGCCGAGTACTTCGACCCGAGCACCGCGGACGGTCTGGCACTGGCCGTCAAGGAGCAGCGCGACACGAACGAGGCGTGCCAGCAGAAGACCGGACCGGTCCTGTCGCATGTGGACACCGCGAGCGCCGCCAAGGATCTCGACATCCTGCGGGCCGCGCTCCGCAATGACAAGCTCAACTATCTCGGGTACTCCTACGGGACGTTCCTCGGATCGACCTATGCCACGCTGTTCCCGGACCGGGTGGGCCGGATGGTCCTGGACGGCGCCCTGGACGCGACCCTGACGCAGTCGCAGCTGACCGTGGGCCAGGCGAAGGCCTTCGAGCGGAGCCTCCGGGTGTTCGTCGAATGGTGCCAGCGCAACTCGGGCTGCCCGCTCAGTGACGGGGTCGACGCCGGGATCGCCCGTATCCAGAAGCTCCTGGCCGAGTACGAGAAGAACCCGCAGCCCGCCAATGACGGCCGTCTCGTGACGGTGAACAGCTTCGTCTCGGGCCTGATCGTCCCGCTCTACAGCAGCTCGAGCTGGCCCACCCTGCGTCAGGCCCTCGCCCAGGCGCTCGTGGGGGATCCTTCGCCGATGATGCAGCTGGCGGACTTCGGCGCCGACCGGGATTCCCAGGGCAAGTACACGTCCAACAGTTCCTTCGCCTTCAATGCGATCAACTGCCTGGACTACACGCCGGACTCCTCCGAGAGCGACATGCGCAAGGAGGCCCAGGAACTCCAGAAGGTCTCCCCCACCCTCGGCAAATACATGGCCTACGGCGGCATCTCCTGTGAAGGACTGAAGACCACCGGCATCCGCAAGGTGGCCCCGGCCTCTTACAGCGGCAAGGCGCCGATCGTCGTCATCGGCACCACCGGCGACCCGGCCACCCCCTACGAATGGGCCGGCAACCTGCGCAAGCAGCTGGGCAACGCCTCCCTCGTCACCTGGGAGGGCGAGGGCCACACCGCCTACGGCCGCGCGGGAGACTGCATCACCAATGCAGTGGACGACTACTTCGTGAAGGGCACGACGCCGGACGACGGTCTGCGCTGCACTTGATCCACTGGACGGCCGGGCGGCCGCGATTCACACCTGCCTCGGCCGGGTGGAGCATCAGCCCGTTTAGAATGAATGGCTGTCAGGCGGCTCCTGCTGGAACTCCGCCCGCCGGTGGAAAGGGGGCTCGGTGGAGCGAGAACGAGATCTGGTCAGGCCTGCTGTCCGCACGAGGCAGGACTGGCTGAGTCGACCCGTCGTCCTGCCACTGCTGTGCGCATTCGCCAGCTTGTTCGTCCTGATTCCCGGCTTCTGGGTTCCTTCGCTCTGGACGGATGAGGCTGCTACGGCCAGTGCTGTGGGCCGAGGCTGGCGCGAGCTCTCGGCGATGCTCGGGAACATCGACGTCGTTCACGGCGTGTACTACGTGCTCACCAAACTCGTCACCGATGCTTTCGGGATCTCCGAATTCACCCTCAGGATTCTGAGCCTACTGGCGGCCGCCGCCACGGTCTTCGTCACCGTGCTGACGGGACGGAGGCTGGCCGGGACCAGCGCCGGAGTCCTGGGCGGGATCGTGCTGGTCTTTCTGCCGCGGTTCGAGTTCGCCGCGACCGACGGACGCTCATACTCACTGAACATGCTGGCCAGCGTGCTGATGGTGTACTGCGCCGTGAGACTTCGGGCGTCTGGAAGCTGGAAGGCCGCAGGGGGCGTCGCCGCAGCTTCCCTGTTCGCAACCGGGCTGTCGTTCTACAGCGTGATGATGCCTCTGGTCCTGTTGACGATGCTTTTCGTGGACGAGGCTCTGCGGGACCAGTGGAAGAAGCTCACGATAGCGCTGGTCCCTGCCCTTCTGGCCGCGCTGGGGCTGGCCCTCGCCGCATCCAATCAGAAATTTCAGGTGTCCTGGATTCCCGGAATCGACGGCTACACATTCCTGGACGTCTTCTTCCTGCAGTGGTTCGGGGACGGGGTCGTCTGGCCCAGGGTCCCCCTGACGACCCCTGTGATCTGGCAGGAAGCCGTGGCGACCCCCGCCCTCTGTCTTCTCGGGGTCGCGGCGACGGTCCTGGCCTGCGTGCTCGGTGACAGGCGTCTGACCCGCTTCTATCTCTTCTGGATCTTCATCCCGACGTTCCTCGCCGTCGCGGCGTCGCTGGTGATGGGCGCCAGCTACTATCTGCCGCGGTACCTCTCATTCACGGTGCCAGGAGTCGCCCTGCTGATGGGGTACGGGATTCTCGTCACCGCACGGGCGGCCGGACCACGACGCCGGGTGGCAAGTCTCCTGCTCGCTGCGGTGACGGCATTCGGCACGCTGTATGTCACGAGTCAGCGCACCGAATTCGAACGGGCCTCCAGCGACGACTTTCGATTCGTCAGCGATGTCATGGGCCATCACGCCAAGGCCGGTGAGTCGTTCGTCGCCTCGATGGGCGATGACCTCTTCCTCGCGGCCTACCCCGCCGCGTTCGAGGGCTTGCATGACCTCACCCTGGACGAAACGGCCGCACATCGAGGCCTGATCTTCAATCAAAGAATCGGGATCGTTCATCGGGTGAAACTGTTGCAGCAGCAGCGGGTGGTCTGGTCGATCCACAAGACCGCCAAACCCGAACAGGACACCTTCCTCAAAGCCCACGGTTTCGTGGAGGCGCAGAGCTGGCGGGGGCCGGTCCACAGCGTGGTGAAGTTCATCCGCCGCTGACGCGCCCCGCCCCGCACGTGCTCAGAGCTGGCCGCCACCGAGCAGTGGCCGGCTCCCCTCCCGCAGGAGACCGGGGATGTCCCGGATCGACGGGACCACCGCGTCAGCGCCCGCGGCCCTCAGGGCGAACTCGGAATGCGCGCCGCTCAGCACCCCGGTGACGAGCCCGGCGCCGGCCCGGAGTCCCGACTGGATGTCCGCCGTCGTGTCCCCCACGACGAGGACCTCGCGGACGTCGTCCAGGTCGAGGGCGAGGACCGCGGTGAGGATCATGTCCGGATGAGGGCGGCCTCGTCCGGCGTCCTCCGGGCACAGGCTCAGATCGGCCAGGCCCATCCACCCGAGGGATTCCAGGATGGTGTTCTGCGTGTGCCGTCCGAAGCCGGTCACCAGGCACAGTTGCATCCCCGCCTCGCGGAGCCATTCCATGGTCTCCCGCGCGCCGGGGATCGCCTGGACGCCGCCCCGGGCCACGAGCCGGTCATAGGACTTCTCGAACACGGCATTGGCCAGGAGGGCGCGCTCCGGCTCTCCCTCGTACAGCTGCCGGAAGACCCCGAGCTTGGACAGGCCCATGGCGCTGTGCGCGTAGTCCATCATGGATCCGAAACGCTGGCCCTCCGGGTCCTCCCCGGCATCGAGGAAGGCGTCGCGGAGGGCCTCGTCGATGAGGCCTCCGTCCGTGACCGTGGTGCCGGACATGTCGACGACGGCGAGCCGCAGGCAGCCAGCCCTGCCGGTGATGTCCTGGGCGGTGGTCCGTCCCGCAACCGGGTTCACGGTCATCGTGTGCGCTCCTCTGCTGGTCTTCGCCTCGCGGGTCCTGCCGCGCGGCAGCACGTGCCCCCCATGGCGCCGTGAGCTACAGGTTCGCGTGCGCGGGCGACCGCCAGCTGAACCGCGCAGAACCGGGACATGAACAGGCGCCAGCACCCGGAAGAAGCTCTGCAGGAGGCCCGTTTTGACCGACAGCCGAAGTGCCCTCTAAACTTGTTTCCTGTGCGGTCAGGCCAGCAGGCCAGGCGCGGCATGTGCTTCCTTAGCTCAGTCGGTAGAGCGTTTCACTCGTAATGAAAAGGTCATCAGTTCGATTCTGATAGGAAGCTCCGGAAGGTGGAAGGCCCGCGATCCTCAGGGATCCGGGCCTTCGCCGTACCCGCCCCAGGTCACGAGACGGAGTGCCTCATGAGTTCCCTTCCCGCAGCGGAGACCGTGGACGGCGGCCGGCCCTGGAAGCTCTACTCGGTGGTGGCCGCGCTCGGATTCCTCGCCTCCTTCCTCGGCTCCTGGCAGCCCTCGTTCTGGGAGGACGAGGTGGCCACGATCTCGGCGGCCACCCGGCCCTTCGCGGATCTTCCCGCGCTGTTCTCCACCATCGACCTGTCCCACGGCCTCTACTACCTGGTCATCCACCTCTGGACCGGAGTCGCCGGGCTCTCGGAGACCGCGCTCCGGTTCCCGTCGGCCGTGGCGGCCGCGGCGGCCTGTGCGGGCATGGTGGCGCTCGCCCGGCGGTTCGTCGCACTCCCGGCCGCGGTGGCCGCCGGACTGATCCTGGCGGTGCTGCCGCGGGTGACCTGGGCCGGCAGCGAAGCGCGATCCGCAGCCCTGTCCCTCCTCCTGGCGGTCCTCGCCACGCTCCTGCTGACGTCCGTCTGGAAGCGCCCGCGCCCCGGGATCCTCGTGGCCTACGGCGTCCTGGCCGTGCTGGGCACCCTGCTCTTCTTCCCGTTCGCGCTCCTGCTCCCGGCGCATCTGCTCGCCACTGCCCTGTGCGCGCGGCGGCGCCTGGTGCGGGTCGGCGTCGTGGTGGTGGTCTCCTGCCTCGTCACCGCGCCGTTCCTCTGGGCGGTGTCGCGGCAGAGCGCCCAGGCGGACTGGATCGGGCGCCGGTCGCTCACCGACACCCTGGCGAACATCCTGCTGAAGCAGTACTTCTACGGGAACGACCGGCCGACGGGCAACACCCCGCCGGCGTGGATCCTGGCCAGCGTGGGGCTTCTCGCCCTCCTGCTCGCCGGGCTGGCGGTGGTAGGCCTCTGGACCGCGCTCCGGCCGGCGCCCGGCGCCGAGAACGCCACCGGGTCACGATCACTCGCGGTGCTCGGCCTCTGCTGGATCCTGGTCCCGTCGCTCGGACTCGGGCTGGTGAGCCTCGCGGTCAAGCCGATCTACGAACCGCGGTACCTCACGTTCACCGCACCGGGCCTCGCCCTGCTGGCCGCTCTCGGGCTGGCGCACCTCCACCGGGTGAAAGCCGTTCCGGCGCTCCTGGCGGCCGTCCTGATCCTGGTGACGGCCACGGTGCCCCAGCTCTCGCTCAAGTCCTTCGTCAACGTCCCCCACGACCGTCTCCGAGACATCGCCGTGCTGGTCGATCAGACCCCCGGAGTCCAAGGCGTGGTCTACGGCCGCCCCGAGAACCGCCAGGCCTCCATGGCGTACCCGCAGGACTTCACGGGGGTGAAGGACCTGTCCCTCGCGTCGAGTCCCGCGGACTCCGGCACCCTGTGGGGTGTGAACCGGCGCGTCCCGGCGTCGGAGCTCCACGGCACGGTGCTGTATGTCGGCGACGGCGGTCAGCAGCCGTCGCAGGCCGGCGCCTTCGCTCAAGCGGGCTGCCGCCAGGTCCGGGTCATCGACGCGCAACGGCTCCACTTCGCGGAGTTCCGCTGCCCCTGAGCCCCTGAGACCGGGCCGTTCCGGAACAACAGAACGCCCGTGGGCCGGCCGGTGTGCGGCCGCCCCACGGGCGTTCCGAGAGTCCTTGCCGGAACGGGGCGTCCCGTCCGGTGGTTCCCGAGGACCGGTGGTTCCCGGGGATCAGGCGAAGTCGGAGACCGCCGGGTCCGGGCCGATACGGCCTTCGGCGCCACGGTCAAGGCTGCTCAGAGCCGTGATGTCCTCGTCATCCAGCGTCACATCCAGCGCGGCGAGGTTCTCCACGATGCGGCTCTGCGTGACCGACTTCGGGATGACCACGTTGCCGATGGCCAGGTGCCAGGCGATGACGACCTGGGCGGGAGTGGCGCCGTGCTTCTCGGCGATGCGGACCACCTCGGGGTCGCTCAGCAGCTCACCGCCCTGGCCCAGCGGGGACCAGGCCTGGGTGAGAATGCCCTTGCCCGCGTTGTACTCGCGCAGACCGGCCTGGTTGAAGTACGGGTGCAGCTCGATCTGGTGGATCGCCGGCACCACGCCCGTGGCCTCGATCAGTTCATCGATGGCCTCGCCGGTGAAGTTGCAGACGCCGATGGAGGTCACGCGACCGCGCTTCTGCAGCTCGACCAGGGCCTTCCAGGTGTCCACGTAGGTGCCACGCTGCGGCTGGAGCCAGTGGATCAGGTACAGGTCGAGGTGGTCCAGACCGAGGCGCTCCAGGGATTCCTCGAAGGCCGCGAGGGTCTTCTCGTAGCCCTGGTCGGAGTTCCACAGCTTGGTGGTGATGAAGAGGTCCTTCGGATCGAGGCCGGACGCCGCGATCGCGCGGCCCACACCCGCCTCGTTGCCGTAGATCTTGGCGGTGTCGATGTGGCGGTAGCCGGCCTCGAAGGCCTGCCCGACCACGGTCTCCGCGACGTCGTCGGCCACCTGCCACACGCCGTAGCCGAGCTGGGGGATGGTGTTGCCATCGTTGAAAGTGAGATTCGGGTTTGCGCTCATGGCGCCATCCTTCCAAAGGAAGCTGTCATGCCACCAGACACAGAGCTCCCGGTTCTCTGTCAGCGAATCCGGGAATAGATCCGGTCACCGCGCGGATTGCTCCGCTTCGGAGACCAGAGACCCGACGACGGCGGCCCGCCGCCGCACGCTGTCCACCTCGGTGGTGCCGAGCCGGGCCATGGTGGCCGCCTGAGCGGCGGTCGCCAGGTCATTGCCCGCCCGGGACAGCAGACGGTGCAGGGGCGCCAGGTCCGGCGGGATGTCGAGCCCATCGCTCGGGGTGCTCCGCTGCGCCTCTACGCAGATGGCCCGCACCCGTGGGAGCAGCGCGGCCAGTTCGTCCGCGATCGGCAGTAACTCGGCGTACAGGGCGTCGTCGCTCACGCCGTCGAGCACCTGGTGGAATCGGTCGAGGCCGCGCCGGAATCGGTCGTGGGCACGCCGCCAGAGGCCCTTGCCCAGTTCCGCGTCGTCACGACGGGCCTGCCTCAGTTCACTGAAGAGACCCATGGGTCAGAGGTACTGGCCGAGGCCGGAGTCAGGCTCTTCGAGCCCGGCGTGCCGCGGGTTCTGCTGGTGCTGCGCAGCGGACGCCCGCTGAGGTTCGCCGTTGGCGCCGATGACCACGCCCGGCGCGACCATGGTGCCCGGAGGGAGCTGGCGGAGCTGGGCCGCCAGCTGCTCCCGGGCGGCCTGCTGCGCGGCGATCGCAGTCTGAATGCCGTGGAAGAGGCCCTCGAGCCAGCCCACGAGCTGCGCCTGGGCGATCCGCAGCTCCGCATCCGACGGGGCGGAGTCCTCGGGGAACGGCAGAGAGATCCGCTCCAGCTCCTCCACGAGTTCCGGGGCCAGCCCGTCTTCGAGTTCCTTGATGGAACGTTCGTGGATCTCCGCGAGGCGGCCACGGGCCGCGTCATCCAGGGGCGCGGCCTTCACTTCTTCCAGGAGCTGACGGATCATCGTGCCGATCCGCATGACCTTGGCCGGTTCATCCACGAGTTCGAGCATGTTGCGGGGACGGCGGTCGCCCTCGCCGCCGGGACCCTGCTGCGCGCGGGACTCCTGCGCGCGGGGCTGCTGGGACGCTGGCTCCTGGGACGCTGGCTCCTGCGGCTCCCCCGCGCCGTCCACCGGAGTCCCCTCCACGGGACCTTGTTGCCCGGCCGTCGCTGCGGATTCCTGTGGCTTCGGCTCCTCACTCATGGCCCCATACTCTCACGGGCTCAGCAGCACCGGCCCTGTGGATTCCGGTCCTGCCGGTCGGTGCGGTCCCGCCAGAACTCCGCTTCGCTCAGCGGCTCGTGACCGGGGTGGTGCGCGGTGTGGAACTCGAGGTACTTCTCGTACGCGTCGGCCCCGAGAACACCGCGGATCCCTCGCCGCAAGGACCGGGCGCCCCGTGCCAGCCGCTCCCACGGGGAGGCCGGGCGGACTGCCGCGCCGCCCTCCGTCGCGGCCGGCTCCGGAGCCTCGGCCGGCGCCGCCGACGACGGCGGGGCGGCCGCCGTCGTCGGGCTCTTCCGGTTCATCAGTGGTGCCCTGCGTCCGCGAGGCGTTCCGACGCCGGCACCTCGTCCCACTCCGAGGCGAGCTCGCGCTCGGCGGGGCTGAGGATCAGGCCTGCGGGCGCGAAGACCTTCGACGGGACGAACGGATCCTCGTGATCCGTGACCGGCTGCCCGGCGCGGTGCGCCTGGAACGCCCGGACCGTGGCGATCAGCGCGGTGATGATGACGATGATCGCGAGGACCACGAACACCACGGACAGGATGCCCTGGATCACGGTGTTGCGGACCACGGCCTCCATGGCGGGCACGGTCTTCGCGGTGCCGAAGGACGTCTTGCCGTCCGCGAGCGCCTTGCTGAAGGCGGCGTTGTTCGCGAAGTACCCCACGGCCGGGACGGTCGAGAAGATCTTCTGGAAGCTGGCGGTGATCGTGACCACCGCGGTGAAGGCCAGCGGGAGCGCCACCATCCAGAGCGCTCCGAAGCGGCCCTTCTTCGCGACGATCGCCAGGCACACGGCCAGCGCGATCGCGGCCAGCAGCTGGTTCGCGATGCCGAAGAGCGGGAACAGCGTGTTGATCCCGCCCAGCGGATCCGTGACACCCATGATCAGGACGGCGCCCCAGGCGGCGACCATGATGGCCGTGCAGAGCCAGGCGCCCGGACGCCAGGAGGCGTCCTTGAACTTCGGGACGAAGTTCCCGATCGAATCCTGGAGCATGAAGCGGGCCACGCGCGTTCCGGCGTCGACGGCCGTGAGGATGAACAGCGCCTCGAACATGATGGCGAAGTGGTACCAGAAGGCCGCCATCCCCGGACCACCGATGAACTGCTGCATGATGTGGGCCAGACCGACGGCGAGCGTGGGCGCGCCGCCCGAGCGGGAGATGATGGTCTGCTCCCCCACGGCCGCCGCCGCGTCCTTGAGCTCCCCCGGGGTCACGTTCACCCCGGCCAGACCGAGCGAGTTCACCCACTGCGCGGCCTGTTCCACGGTGCCGCCGGTGAGGGCGAGCGGGGCGTTCATGACGAAGTAGAGTCCGCGGTCGATCGAGACCGCCGCCACCAGCGCCATGATCGCGACGAAGGATTCCATGAGCATGCCGCCGTAGCCGATGTACCGGGTCTGGCGCTCCTTCTCGATCAGCTTCGGTGTGGTGCCGGAGGCGATCAACGCGTGGAACCCCGACAGGGCGCCGCACGCGATGGTGACGAAGAGGAAAGGGAACAGTGCGCCGGAGAACACCGGTCCGTTGTCCCGGCCCGCGAATTCGCTGAAGGCGGGGACGTTGATCTCCGGCCGGACCACCACGATCGCGACGGCCAGCAGGCCGATCACGCCGATCTTCATGAAGGTCGAGAGGTAGTCCCGAGGGGCCAGGAGCAGCCAGACCGGGAGGATCGCGGCGACGAAGCCGTACACGATGATCCCCCAGGCGATGGTGGTCTTGTCCAGGTGGAAGAACGCCGCGCCCCATTCGGTGTGCGCCACCCAGCCGCCGCCGATGATCGCCGCCATGAGGAGGACGAAACCGATGATGGAGATCTCCAGGACCTTCCCGGGCCGGATGTACCGCAGGTAGACGCCCATGAACAGGGCGATCGGGATGGTCATGGCCACGCTGAAGACGCCCCAGGGGCTCTCGCCGAGGGCGTTGACCACCACGAGCGCCAGGATGGCGACGATGATCGCCATGATGAGCAGCGTCGCCAGCAGGGCCGCGGTGCCGCCCACCACGCCGAGTTCCTCACGGGCCATCTGTCCAAGAGACCGGCCGCCGCGGCGCATGGAGAAGAACAGCACCAGGTAGTCCTGGACCGCTCCCGCGAGCACGACGCCCACGATGATCCAGATCGTGCCCGGCAGATAGCCCATCTGGGCCGCGATGACGGGACCGACCAGCGGGCCGGCGCCGGCGATCGCGGCGAAGTGATGGCCGAACAGGACGTTTCGGTCCGTGCGGACGTGGTCCTTGCCGTCGGCCTTGTACTCCGCCGGGGTGGCCCGTCGGTCATCCGGCTGGATCAGCTTCCTCTCCAGGTACTTCGAGTAGAAGCGGTACGCGATCAGATAAGTGCAGACCGCGGCGAACACGAACCAGATCGCGTTGACCGTCTCCCCGCGGACGAGCGCGAGCATGACCCACGCCAATCCTCCGAGGAGGGCGACGGCCGCCCAGAGCGCGATCCGCGCGGGGGTCCAGCGCCGCGATTCGGCGTCGAGTCTCTCCGGTGCGACGGCGGCGGGCGGCAGCGCGCCGCCCCGCTCTCCCGTGCTGCGTGTACCGCTCATGGGGGCCTCCTGGGTGCATACGTCAGCGGATGCGACCGTGCAGTGCTGCAGCGGTCCCACTAGGCACCCTAGTTCAGAGACACGTCACATGGTCAACAGGATTTTCCCTGTGTGTTGACCGGAATCGAAGTACCGGTGGGCTTCGGCCACCTCGGCCAGCGGGAACGTCCGTGCGACCAGCGGGCGGACGGAGCCGTCGGCGATCAGAGGCCAGACCACGTCCCGCACGGCGTCCATGATGGCCGTCTTCTCCTCCACCGGACGGGCGCGGAGTGTGGTGCCGATGACGGCGGCGCGCTTGCTCAGGAGGACGCCCAGGTCCAGTTCACCGCGGGCGCCGCCCTGCAGGCCGATCACCACGAGTCGGCCGTGCACCTCCAGCGCGTCCAGGTTGGCGGAGAGGTACTTGGCGCCCACGACGTCGAGGATCACGTCCGCGCCATGCCCGCCGTTCGCTTCCCGCAGGGCCTCCGGGAAGCTCTGCGTCGTGTAGTCGATCGCGATGTCCGCGCCGAGGAAGCCCCGGGCCGTGGCGACCTTCTCGGCGCTGCCCGCCGTCGTGGCGACGATCGAGCCCAAGGCCTTCGCGAGCTGGATGGCGAAGGCGCCGATACCACCGGTCGCCCCGTGGATGAGGACGGTCTCCCCCTCCTGCAGGCCGGCCGTCATGTAGAGATTGGAGTACACCGTGGCCGCCACTTCGGGCAGGCCCGCGGCCGTCACCAGGTCCACGCCCTCCGGAATCCGGATCACCTGACCGGCAGGCACCACGACCTTCGACGCGTAGCCGCCGCCGGACAGCAGCGCCACCACCTTCTCCCCCATGGCGAAGGGCCGGGAGACGTCGGGCCCGAAGCCCGCGATACGGCCGGAGACCTCGAGGCCGGGGATGTCGGAGGCGCCGGGCGGCGGCGGGTAGAACCCCCGGCGCTGCTGCACGTCGGCCCGGTTCAGCCCGGCCGCGACGACGTCGATCAGGACCTCTCCCGGACCGGGCACCGGATCCGGCGTCTCGGTCACCCGCAGGACTTCCGGGCCTCCCGGCTCGGTGATCTGGACGGCTCGCATGGTCTCCACTCTCCTCTGGACGCTCTGGCCCCCCGTCTATTGTGCACGGCTCGCGGCAGACGGTGTCTCCGCAGGTCCCGCGCTCCTGCCTCCCGCGGCGGCGTCGCGCACGTTTGGAGCGCGCGTCCGCGCTGTGAAACACTTTGACGCAGGGAAGGTTGTCCGAGCGGCCGAAGGAGCTGGTCTTGAAAACCAGTAGGCGGTAACCCCGTCTCATGGGTTCAAATCCCATACCTTCCGCGGACAAGGGCTCCGGGACCATCTGGTCCCGGAGCCCTTTTTCATGCCCCTTTCTTACCCCGCCGCCGCTCACTGCCGGCTCGGGCCCGGGCCGCCGGGCCGGTTCCACGTCGTCCGTCCTGCGCATTTCGCGCCGACCTCGGCGGGCCGCCGCGAGTTCACCCACCGGCCGTCGGCGGACCGTTGAAGAATGTCGGACCCCGGCGTTAGCGTCATCACTATCAGGGCACACGGGCGCCGCCCACCCTGATCCGCCGGCGCACGGCGGCACTTCCCTAGAAAGCGAGCGCATCATGACCACCCCTACTTTCGCTCCCGGTGATCCCTGCTGGGCCGACCTGATGACGGACGATGTGGAAGCCGCCCAGAAGTTCTATGGCGAACTCCTGGGCTGGACCTTCGAAAGCGGTGACAAGGAGAAGTACGGCGGCTACGTGACCGCGTCCAAGGACGGCCGCCAGGTGGCCGGCCTCATGGCCAAGCAGCCGGACCAGCAGGAGATGCCGAGCACCTGGGGCATCTACCTCAAAAGCGACGACGCCGAAGCCACCGCCGCGGCGATCACCGCAGCGGGCGGACAGGTCGTCGTGCCGCCGATGACCGTCCCCGAGATGGGCGTCATGGCGATCGCCGAAGATCCCTCCGGAGCTTTCGTCGGCGTGTGGGAGCCCCTCTCCCACGGCGGCTACTCCCTGGTCAACGAGCCGGGCGCCGTCGGCTGGCACGAACTGGCCAGCCGGGATTACGACGCCGCGGTGGACTTCTACCGCAAGGCCTTCGGCTGGGACATCTCCGTCATGGAGGACACCGAGGACTTCCGCTACAGCACACTCGGCGAAGGCGATCAGGCGCGTGCCGGACTGTTCGACGCCGCGAAGTTCCTCCCCGAGGGAGTGCCGTCGCACTGGCTCATCTACCTCGTGGTGGACAACGCCGACGACGCCGCCCGGAAGGTCACCGAGCTCGGCGGCCAGGTGTTGGAGGAGCCGCGGGACGATCCGCATGGCCGTCACGCACGGGTCACCGATCCGTTCGGAGCGGTCTTCATGCTGCACCAGTCACTCGTCTGAGACCCGTCCGGTCCTGTGCCGTCCCCGCCTCCGCGGGCGGTGACGGCACAGGATTTTTTTCGCGCCGAATCCTGAAACAACAGTTTCTTTTCCCCGCAACCCGGAGTTAACTCTCTCTTGGTGGACTAGGCTACGTACCCCTCGCTCTCCTGCTGGCGGTCCGAGCCCTCAGTCCGCCACAGGACACCGGATCACACCCGATCTCTGGACAGAAAGAACCCCATGAATCACTCGCTTGCGAAAGCAACCTTGGGGAGTGCCCTGACCGCCGCGTTGATCGCGGCGCCTTTGGCGACCGCGCCGGCCTTCGCGCTGGTCAACACGGTCGCCACACCGGGCACCTCCTCCGTCATCATCGATGAGGCTTATCTGAGCGGAGGCAGCGCAGGGGCTGCCTTCCGCAACAAGTTCGTGGAGCTGTACAACTCCTCGGACGCACCCGTCTCGCTGGACGGCTGGTCGCTCCAGTACCGTTCCGGCACCGGGACCGCCGCCCCCAACTCCGTGACCGCGCTCCGCGGCAGCATCCCCGCCAAGGGGACGTTCCTCATCAAGGGCGGCAGCAACAACGCGGCGTCCACGGCGGCCGAGCTGCCCACTCCGGATCAGGACGCGCCGTCGTTCAACCCGTCCGGCACCACGGGCACCGTCATCCTGGCCCGCCAGGCCACGGCCCTCAGCGGCCTCGGCACCGGCAGCCAGGTGGAGCCCACCAACGTGGCCGACCTCCTCGGCTACGGCACGAGCAACACCTACGAGGTCAAGGCGGCCACCGCGCCGTCGTCGAACACGGACGTCAAGGCGCTCACCCGCAGCAACCACGCCGACACCAACGACAACTCGGCGGACTTCAGCCTGAGCACCTCGATCACCCCGACGCCGTCGAGCGCCACTCCCACGCCGGAACCGACGCCCACCCCGACGCCCACCCCGACCCCGACGCCGGGCGGCACCGCCACGATCGCCGAGATCCAGGGCACCGGCGCCACCAGCCCGCTCGTCGGCCAGAGCGTGACCACCAAGGGCAAGGTCACCGCCCGGTACGCCACGGGCGGCCTGAACGGCTACTACCTCCAGACCCCGGGCACCGGCGGCGACCTGACCGAGGCCAATCACCAGGCCTCCGACGCCGTGTTCGTCTACTCGCCCGCCACGGTCGGCTCGGTCGCGATCGGCGACTACGTTCAGGTCTCCGGCACCGTCAGCGAGTACTTCGGCCAGACCCAGGTGAACGTCACGGACGCCGCCTCGCTGACCAAGCTCACCGACGCCGCTCCCGAAGTCAAGGCCACACACTTCGCCCTCCCGGCGAGCGAGACCTTCCGTGAGTCGCTCGAGGGCATGCTCCTCGCCCCGTCCGGCGACTACACGCTCTCCGACAACTTCTACGTCAACCAGTACGGCGAACTGACCCTCGCCAGCGGCAAGACCCCAGCGGTCCAGCCGAACGCCGTGGCGCCGTACGGCACCGCCGAGAACAAGGCCGTGGCCGATGACAACCAGGCCCGCACCATCAAGCTGGATGACGGCGCCACCACGAATTTCCTCTCCAACGCCACCACCAAGGCCCTGCCGCTGCCCTACCTGACCACCAAGGACCCGGTCCGGGTGGGCGCCCCCGTGACGTTCAAGACCAACGTCATCCTGGGCTACGGCAACAACGCCTGGCGGCTCGAACCCCTCGAGCACCTCACCCCGGCGACCGCGGACACCGTGCAGCCGGTCTCCTTCGGCAACACCCGCGCCGATGTGCCGAACGCGGTGGGCGGCAACCTCAAGCTCGCCTCGTTCAACGTCCTGAACTACTTCCCGACCACGGGTGACTCCCTGAGCGGGTGCCAGTACTACACCGACCGCGACGGCGCCCCCGTCACCGTCAAGGGCGGCTGCGATGCCCGTGGCGCCGCGACCGCCGAGCACTTCAAGCGCCAGCAGGACAAGATCGTCGCCGCGATCAACAGCTCCGGCGCCGACGTCGTCACGCTCATGGAGGTGGAGAACTCCGCCAAGTTCGGCAAGACCCGCGACGACGCGCTGTCCAAGCTGGTCACCGCGCTCAACGACGCCAAGCCGGGCACCTGGGACTACGTCCGCAGCCCGTCGGCGCTGCCGCCGCTGAGCGACGAGGACGTCATCCGGACCGCCTTCATCTACAAGAAGGCCGTGGCCGAGCCCGTGGGCGAATCCGTGATCCACAACGACACCACCGCCTTCGCCAGCGCCCGCAAGCCGCTCGCCCAGGTGTTCAAGCCCGTGGGCGGCACCCAGGCGCAGGAATTCATCGCCGTGGCCAACCACTTCAAGTCCAAGAGCTCCGCTGCCACCCCGGACGACGCGGACAAGGGACAGGGCGCGTCCAACCTCGCCCGCGTCGCCCAGTCCAAGTCGCTGCTCGGCTTCGTGGACACCCTGACGAAGGACAAGGGCACCGACAAGGTCTTCCTGATCGGTGACTTCAACGCCTACAGCAAGGAAGACCCGCTGAACGTCCTGACGGACGCCGGCTACGTCGACCAGGACGGCAAGGCCAAGAACGCCGACGGCAGCCAGAAGCACTCTTACGTGTTCAGCGGCCAGTCAGGTTCACTGGACCACATCTTCGCCTCCCCGGCGGCGGAGAAGATGGTCAACGGCGCGGACATCTGGAACATCAACTCCGTGGAGTCCGTGGCGCTGGAGTACAGCCGCTGGAACTACAACGTCACCAACTTCTACGCCCCGGACCAGTACCGTTCGAGCGACCACGATCCGGTGATCGTGGGCCTGAACACCACCCCCGCGCCCACCAGCGCAAAGGTGAACCTGCTCGGCGTGAACGACTTCCACGGCCGCATCGACAACAACACCGTCAACGTGGCCGGCACTCTGGAGAAGCTCCGTGCCGCCGCCACCCCGGGCAGCACCGCTTTCGTCTCCGCAGGTGACAACATCGGCGCTTCCCTCTTCGCCTCCTCCATGGCGAAGGACCAGCCCACCATCGACGTGCTCAACGCGCTCGGCCTCACCGCCTCCGCTGTGGGCAACCACGAGTTCGACGGCGGCTGGGCCGATCTGCGCGACCGCGTGATCGCGGGCGGGTCGAACGCCAAGTTCCCGTACCTGGGAGCGAACGTCTACAAGAAGGGCACGCAGGAACCGGCACTGCCCGAATACGAGATCCTCACCCTGAACGGTGTGAAGGTGGCCGTGATCGGCGCCGTGACCCAGGAGGTCCCCACGCTGGTCACTCCGGCGGGGATCGCCGATCTCGACTTCGGTGATCCGGTGGACGCCGTGAACCGCGTGGCCGCCAAGATCAAGGACGGCAAGCTCGCCGACGTCATCGTCGCGGAGTACCACGAGGGCGCCGGAGCCGGCACCCCGGACGGCGCGACCCTCCAGCAGGAGATCGCCGCGGGTGGCGCGTTCGCCAAGATCGTGACCGAGACCAGCCCCGCTGTCGGAGCCATCTTCACGGGCCACACCCACAAGGAGTACGCCTGGGACGGTCCCGTCCCCGGCCAGGACGGCAAGACCCGCCCCGTGGTCCAGACCGGCAGCTACGGCGCGAACATCGGCCAGATCGAGCTGACCGTGGACCTCGCCACGAAGCAGGTCTCCGCGTACACGGCCCGTAACGTCGCCCGCACCACGGACGCCGCCGCCGACCTCATCGCGGCCTACCCGCGTGTGAAGGAGGTCGACACGATCGTGAAGAAGGCACTCGCGGACGCCGCCGTCGTCGGCAATCAGCCGGTGGGCAAGGTGACCAAGGACATCACCACCGCCTTCACCAAGGATCCGACCACGGGCGCCCCGGTGCGTGACGACCGTTCCAGCGAATCCACGCTGGGCAACCTGGTGGCCGACTCGCTGGTCGCCTCGCTCAAGGACCCCACGGTGGGCGGCGCCGAGATCGGCGTGGTCAACCCCGGCGGCCTGCGCAACGAGCTGTACTACGGCGCGGACGGCACCATCACCTACGCCCAGGCCAACGCGGTGCTGCCGTTCGTGAACAACCTCTGGACCACGTCCCTGACGGGCGCCCAGTTCAAGACGCTCCTGGAACAGCAGTGGCAGACCAACCCGGACGGCACCGTGCCGAGCCGCCCGTACCTGCAGCTGGGCCTCTCCAAGAACGTCAATTACACGTACGACGCCGCCCGTCCCGCGGGTGACCGCGTGACCTCCATCCTGGTCAATGGCCAGCCGCTGGATCCGGCGAAGTCCTACCGGGTCGGGACGTTCAGCTTCCTGGCCACCGGTGGCGACAACTTCCGGGTCTTCAAGGAGGGCGCCAACACCCGCGACTCGGGCCTGGTGGACCGCGACGCCTGGATGGCCTTCCTCAAGGCCAACTCCCCGGTGTCCCCGGACTTCGCCCGTCGCAGCGTGGCCGTCGTGAACTCCACTCCGGCGAGCGTGAAGGCCGGGGAGAAGATCCAGGCCGCGGTGTCGAAGCTGGACCTCACCTCGCTGGGCAGCCCGGTGAACACCTCGCTCGAGGCCACGTTCACCGATGCCGCCGGCAAGGTCACCGCACTGGGCGCCGTTCCGGTCTCCGCCGGCGCCGCCACCGTGAGCCTGGCCGTCCCGGCCGGCGCCGCGGCGGGTGCGGGCGTCCTGCAGCTGAAGGCCGCCGAGTCGGGCACCACGGTGAAGCTCAGCGTCACCGTCGCCAAGACCGACGTGCCGCAGCCGACCTGCACCAAGCCTGTTCCGCCGAAGCACTGGTGGGACGTGGCGGGCTGGGTCAAGTACGGCCTGGCCTGGATCGGGTACATCGCCTGCACCGTGAAGGGCTGACCGCCCCTCACCTGAGGTGACACGCAGGGCCGGTTCCGATTGCACTCCGCGATCGGGACCGGCCCTTGTCATGTGGTCAGAACGTGCGCGGCGTTCGGAGCAAACTCCGTGCTCAGAACGTGCTGAGGACCGCCCGGGCGATCTCGTCGGCGTCGCGCAGGGTGCGCTGACCGCTGCGGAACAGCTCCGTGGGTTCGCCGTCCGGTCCGGCCGAGAAGGCCTCCGCAGCGATCGCCACGCCCCACTGCACGGCGGAAAGCTGAAGGCTGAGGACGTGCAGATCCTCCTGAACCTCGCCGTTGCCCGCCACGGCACGGTAGGGATGTGCCACGACGTCGAGGCCGGACGCCTCCGTCGGGCCGCCTTCGGGGCGCATCATGAGTCTCGTGCGGACCAGACCGTCGTCCAGCAGCTGGCGGAGCAGGGGCGACGCCGCGGCGGACACCCGGTTGGCCGGGGCCAGGGCCTCCACCAGGGTCCGGGCCCGGACCTCGCTGCCCTCGACCCAGGGGGACGAGGCCTGGAACAAACCGGCCGCGCGGTCCACGGTGAATCGGGGTTCCGGTCCCACGAAATGCACGACGCCGGCGCGGGCCAGCGCGGCCAGCTGCTCGATGCGCAGGGCCGGCGGGCCACTCGCCAGGCCTTCCACGAGCGACTCGAAGCGGCCCCGCAGTTCCGTCACCCAGGATTCCTCGGTGATCCCACCGTCGGCCACGGCGTCCTTCAGGAGCGACCGGCCCGCATGCAGGATGAGCACGGCGCTCTTGACCGGGTCCTTCTCCCCCGCGGCCGAGCGGCGCACATCCTCGTCGAGGGTGCGCACCACCGCGGCGTCGAAGTCGGCGGAGGACTCGAAGCGCTGCAGAGCGAACGGGGACGCGAGCGCGCGAAGATTCAGGCGCAGCGGCTCCGGCACGCACCGCTCGATCAGCGCCGTGACCGGGACCATCCAGTCCTCCGGGCTGTGAGCATGCGGGCGGAGCAGTTCCGTGAGCTGGTCGAGGAACTCGGCCGCGTCCCGGATCGCGTTGGGATCGGAGGTGACCAGGGTGTCGTAATACGCCCAGAGCACATCTCGCTGCAGCAACGGCCACAGGTCGTGGCCGAAACCGGGCTTCACGCCGGACCGCCGGAAGCGCTGAACCGCCGCCTCGGTGAGGTACCGGAGGCTGCGTTCCTTCGGGTAGTAGCTCGCGATCTGCGCCTTGGCCTTGTACGGGCCGCCCCGGCGGCTCGCCGCGTGGATGACCGGTTCGTGGCCGCTCGGCAGGTAGTGGAGCTCGCCGTCGCGCCGTTCGAAGCGCCCGCCGCGCCCCTCGGTGAGCTGGCCCATGACGTCGAAGAAGTTCAGGCCCATGCCGCGCACGAGCACAGGTTTGCCCCCGGGCACGAGCGACCAGTCCACGTCCGCCGGGCACGCGGGCGGGAAGTAGCTGAGTCCGAGTTCCTGCGCGGCCCGGTACAGTTCCCGCTGCTCCGGGTTGAGCTGGGCGGGGACGTGACCGAGGGCGAGAACGACGCGGTCCGCGGCGATCCTCCCGTCGTGGAGATCGACCACGAATCCCGCGTCCCCGGTTCGCCGGACGGCGTGGGCCTCGGTCCGGTGCTGCACCAGGTGGAAGCCCTCCAGCAGCGGGTCGCTCTCGAGACGCCCGACGACGGCGGCGAGCGTCTCCTCGAGGTACCGCCCGTACAGCGCGCGGCTGGGAAAGGTGTCGGGCCTGAGGGCGACCAGCTCGGCCCGCTCGTCGTCACTCAGCGGATCCCGTGCGTCCGCGTGACCCGAGTCCTCGTGACCCGCGGCGACGGCGGCGCGCCAGGCGTTGAAGCTGCCACCGGCGAGAGGCGCTGCCAGATCGGGGTCCTCGGGGATGAGGGTGGGGAAGAAACTCTGGGTGTTCATGAGGAACAGCCGGGACTGACCGGGTTGCCACACGTGGCCCGAACCGGCCGGATAGGGATCCACGAGATGCACTTCGAGGCGGGCGCCGGCGTCGAGGGCGCCGTCCTCACGGCGGGCCTTCCAGTTGGCGGCCAGACGCTCCACGACGCTGCTGCCGCGCGGCCCAGCACCGATGACCACCACACGACGCACCGAATCCCCTGACATGGGATAAGCCTAATGGGCCGGGGCTCCCGCGACCGGCTCCGTCCCTTCCGGCTCGAGCACTCACTCGGCATCCACCCGGCACCCACCCGGCGCTCCCCGCCCACCCCCGGCGTCGCCCCGTGTCACCGGAGGGGCCCGAAGGCGGGGGCCTCTGTCTAGGATGAATCCATGACGGCACATGACGTGGTGGACGAGAACATCTGGCTGGAAGAGATCCATGGGGAGGGGCCGCTCGCCTGGGTGCGGGAGCAGAACGCCCGCACCGAGGAGGTCCTGGACGATGCCGAGTTCCATCAGCTCCAGGACCGCCTGCTGGAGGTCCTGGACTCGACGGACCGCATCCCGATGGTCGGCAAACGGGGCCGCTGGTACTACAACTTCTGGCGGGACGGCGAGCATCCCAAGGGCCTGTGGCGCCGCACCACCTGGGAGAGCTACCTGACGGCCACCCCGGAGTGGGACGTGCTGCTCGACGTCGACGCGCTGGCCGCCGAGGAAGGGGCCGAGTGGGTCTGGCACGGCGCCACGTTCCTCCGCCCGGCGCCCGGTGAGGAGTGGCGTCACGCCATGATCGGACTCTCCCCCGACGGCGGCGACGCGGTCACCTACCGCGAATTCGACCTCGAGACCCGGGCCTTCCTGCCGGACGGTTTCGTGCTGCCCACCGCCAAGGGACACGTGAGCTGGGAGGACGAAGACACCCTCCTCGTCAGCACGACGGCGGAAGGCCGCCCCGCGACGCAGTCCTCCTATCCGCGGACGAGCGCCCGCTGGCGCCGGGGCACGCCGCTGTCGGACGCGGAGCAGCTCTTCGAGGTCCCGGACGACCACATGCTCGCCTCCGTCTCCCGGGATTCGACACCCGGCTTCGAACGGCTGGCCGCGGTCGACTACGTGGACTTCTTCAACGACGAGATCTCGCTGTGGCGCGACGGGGCCTGGGTCCGCATCGACAAGCCGGGCACCGTCAGCACCGCCTGGCACCACGAGTGGATCCTCTTCCGGCCGCGCGACCCCTGGACCGTGGGCGGCGCCGAGTACGCCGCCGGCTCGCTCCTGGTGGCGCGCCTCGACGACTGGCTGGACGGCTCCCGTGAGCTGACCGTCCTGTTCGAGCCGGATTCCCGGACCTCCCTGCAGTCCTACAGCTGGACCCGGAACCACCTGCTCCTGAACCTGCTCGTGGACGTGTCCTCGCAGATCAGGGTCCTGACGCCCCCGGCCGGCGGCGAGAGCGACGGCGAGAGCGACGCCACGGGCGAAGGCGCCGCCGGCGAGTGGCCCTCGGACCTCCTGGACGCCTGCCCTCCGCTGCACGACGTGAACGCCTACGCCGTGGATGACGAGGACGAGTCGGAGGGTGACGACTACTGGCTCGTGGCCACCGGCTTCCTGACGCCCACGACTCTGACGCGCGGCACGGTCGGCGGCGAGCACGCGGAGATCAAGCGCGCGCCGTCGTTCTTCCAAGAGGACGACTACGCCGTCGAGCAGCATTTCGCCGTCTCCGCGGACGGCACGCGCGTCCCGTACTTCCAGGTGGCCCGGAAGGACCTAGTACTGGACGGCAGCAATGTCACCCAGCTGAGCGGCTACGGCGGATTCGAGGTGTCCCGGACCCCCGCGTACAGCGGTGTCGTGGGCCGCGCCTGGCTGGAGCGCGGCGGCGTCTACGTGGTGGCCAACATCCGTGGCGGCGGCGAATACGGACCGTCGTGGCACACCGCCGCCCTGCAGGAGAAGCGCCACCGCGCGTACGAGGATTTCGCCGCCGTCGCGAAGGATCTCGTGAACCGCGACGTGACGTCGCCGCGGCTTCTCGGCTGCGCGGGCGGATCCAACGGCGGCCTTCTGGTGGGCAACATGCTGACGCAGTACCCCGAGCTGTTCGGCGCGGTGTCCTGCGGCGTGCCGCTCCTGGACATGCGCCGGTACACGAAGCTGTCCGCGGGCGCCTCGTGGATCGCCGAGTACGGCGACCCCGAGGACCCCGAGCAGTGGGAGTTCATCAAGACGTTCTCGCCGTACCACCTGCTGCGCGACGCCGTCGACTACCCGCATTCGTTCATCTGGTCGAGCACGTCGGACGACCGTGTGGGGCCTGTCCAGGCCCGGAAGATGGCCGCGCGGATGCAGGCGATGGGCGTGCCGAACGTCTGGTACCACGAGACCATCGAGGGCGGCCATGCCGGCGCCTCCGACAACCGTCAGGCCGCGGCGCTTCAGGCCCGCAACCAGCACTTCCTGTGGAAGGCGCTGACGGGTCAGCTGCCCGGCTGAGTCGCGGCGTCCTCTCCGCGTCAGGAGGCGGACGCGGGGCGGATTCCGGCTGTTCCGGAACCCGCCCCGCCGCCGTCGCGCCGTCGTCCGGGCACCATCCGGGCGCCGCGTCCCGGTGGTCTCGCGAGCGACGGCGGGAGGGCCCGCGTCGTTTTGCGTTGCGGCGGGCGCTTCGGTACTCTTGCATGGCTAGCAAATAGCGAGGAGACGTGCCAGAGCGGCCGAATGGACTTCACTGCTAATGAAGGGTCGGGGTTAAACTCGACCGGGGGTTCAAATCCCCCCGTCTCCGCCAATCGAGCCCCGGGAAACCGGGGCTCTTTTGTTTGCCCCAGCGCCCGCCGGGTCCGGCGAAACAGCTGAGTTCGGGGGTTCGTTCCGAACTCGGCGGCTGTAACCACCGCTCTCGGAACGACCCCCCGAACTCAGCGAGGCGGGTCACCTGAACTGCGCGGTCACCTGAACTGCACGGTCACGCGAACTGGATGACGACGCCGCGCGCCCCCAGCGCGGGATCCTCCGCCGCTGCTTCGCCGGCCGCCGCCGGACGGCCTTCCAGCCCCTCGGCGCTCTCGCTCAGGGCCACGCTGAGAACGCCGTCGGCATCCTGGTCCCAGTCGGTGATCGTGGCTCCGCCGAGTCCGCGGACCTCCGCGACCTTCCGGGCCAGCGGGATCCTGACGCCGTCGGCGGGACCGTCGAGAGTGATCAGGTGGAGCCGTCCGGTTGCGCCGGCCTTCGCGGGTGTCTCCGTCAGCCACCACGTGGTGCCGCCATCCTCCCAGCTTTCGGCAAGCCCGTTCCCGGGCACCAGACCCTCGGCCACGGCACGGGTCCCGTACAGGACCGGCCCGAACTCCTCAAGCCACACCCCGATGACCTCGAGGGCCTCGCGGATGGACGGCGGGATCGCGCCGGTGGGATCGGGCCCAACACCCAGCAAGAGGTTGCCGCCTCGAGCGACCACCTTCACCAGCATGTCCACCACTTCACGGGGATCCTTGGCCTGCTCTTCCGGGGAGAGAGACGTCCAGTTGTCCGAGAGAGTCACGCATGATTCCCACGGGTAGGCCGGCCGGTGATCGGGGATGCGCTGCTCGGGAGTGCGATAGTCCTCATTCGGACCGTGGACCTCCCTGTCGACGACGAGAATGCCCGGCTGGAGCTCCCTCGCCCGGGCGGCGATCCGGTCGATGCCGATCGGCTCGAACGGGGCGAAGACCCATCCGGCATCCAGCCAGAGCACGTTGACGGGCCCATAGCCGGTGAGGAGTTCCTCGATCTGTGCCTGGGTGAAGTCCACGAAGCTCTGCCAGCGCTCGGGGTCGGCCTCGGCGTCGTAATTGTGGAAGCGGTCCACGGTGGTGCCGTCCGGCGACCAGTAGCCTGGGTGGTTCCAGTCGGCCTTCGAGAAGTAGACGCCGGTTTCCAGGCCCTGGGCTCGAAAAGCGTCAAAGGTCTCGGCGAGGACGTCGCGGCCCAGCGGGACATCCTCCGCAGTGACCTTGAAGTCCGAGTGGGCGGTGTCGAACATGTTGAAGCCGTCGTGGTGCTTGGACGTGAAGACGAGGTACTTCGCACCTGCGGCGCGGGCGAGCGCGGCCCAGTCCTCCGGCTCGTAATCTTGGCCCGTGAAGGCCGTGCGCGCGGCCTTGTACTGCTCTTCCCAGGCATCGTCGTCGCCCTGGAATCCGGGCGGCAGGAGCATCATCTCCTCATCGCGGGACCGGCACAGGGTCCAGCTGTCACCGAGGCCCTGGGAGGTGTAGATGCCCCAGTGCATGATGATGCCGAACTTGTGGTCCTGCCAGTCCTCCAGCCGCGCGCGGCTGAGAGGATCCGCCGGGAAGCTGTAACCGGGATCGTGCGCATCGACGACGGCACCGGCCGCCAGGCTGGGCTTGAGAGTGGGAAGGGACGGGTCGCTCTCATCGAGAGGGGAAGAGGTGTGCTCAGTCACGATCACTATCCTTCCTCTTGAATCAGCTCCCGTCACCCCTTCGGACGAATAAGTCGCTGGTTCTCCGGGCCCGGCGAGCCGGCGTGGCGCTCGCCCTCCCGAGATGCCCGACCCCGTCGGCGCTGCTCAGCCGGCGAGCGCGAGCACGAACGGGAGCACCGCGCCGGCCCCGGCCTGGCGGAGGGAGCGCCCGGCCACGACGACCGTCCACCGGGTGTCCACCGAGTCGTCCACCAGGAGGATCGTGGCGCCCGGGTTCTGCGCGAGGAACTCCTCGATCTGAGGCGTCGGTCCGAACCGGTCCCACACTTCGGCCAGACGGTAGGCGCTGTTCCCGCGGCGACCAGCACCGCCCATCGAGTGGCGCACACCCAGCGATCCCAGGTACGGCATGCGTCCGATCTCCGCGAGCCCGTTGGCGACGGATTCGATCAACTGCGGTCGCCGCTGAGACGGGACCGCGACCACGGCCAGTGGCCGGTCCTGTCCGCTCCAGGGCTCGACGCCCCGGTTCTCCGGGCGGCCCCAGTCACGGAGCACGGCGACGCAGGCCCGGAGCATGTCCTCCCGCACGGGTGCGTCCTCCGCACTCTCGGCGAGAACCTCCCGCAGCGGGCCGCCCCAGCCCAGATCGCTCAATCGTGCGAGCGCCCGGCCTTCTGCCACGGCTTCCGCGGGTGGGATCTTGCCCTTCACCGGGACACCCAGCCGGTCCATCCCGGTGGGCCACAAGGAACGGGTCTCGACGACGGCCCCCACCTTGTCCAGTTCGGCCGCGGCGGCGTTGAGCGCCTCACGGCTCACCCCACTGGGGTACCAGGGCCCGGCGCAGTTGTCGCAGCGGCCGCAGGCATGGGCATCGGGATCGTCCAGGACGGAGGTGATGAACTCCATCCGGCACCCTGCGGTCTCCTGGTAGATCACCATGAGGTCCTGTTCCTGCACCCGGGCCTCGGCGATACGGGCGTACCGCTCGGCGTCGTAGAACCAGCCCTTGCCGGTGGACTGCCAGCCGCCCTGCACGCGCTCGACCGCCCCGTCCACGGCCAGGACCTTCAAGAGGAGCTCCAGCCGCGAGCGCCCCAGGTCCACCCGCGGTTCGAGCGCGGGACTCGAGAGCGGCTTGGGCGAGGTCTCCAGGGCGTCCAGCACCGCCATTGCCTTCTCCTGCTCCGGCATGGACGCCGTGGCGAAGTACTTCCAGATCTCGCGGTCCTCCGCCCCGGGGAGCAGGAGGACATCCGCATTCGCGCCGCCACGGCCGGCACGGCCCACTTGCTGGTAGTACGCCACGGGTGAGCTGGGAGCGCCGAGGTGGACCACGAAACCGAGATCCGGCTTGTCGAAGCCCATGCCCAGCGCCGAGGTGGCCACGAGGGCCTTGACCTGGTTGTCCTTCAGCCGCTGTTCCGCGAGTTCGCGTTCCGCCGTGTCCGTCTTCCCGCTGTAGGAGAGCACCTCATAGCCGCGCTCGGACAGCATCCGTGCCGTCTCCTCCGCGGCGGAGACGGTGAGGGTGTAGATGATGCCGCTGCCAGGCAGATCCTTGAGGTGCTCGGCGAGCCAGGCGAGGCGCGCGGTGTTGTCCGGCAGCTTGAGGACGCCCAGGCGCAGCGAATCACGCCCCAGGGTGCCCCGGATGGTGAGCACGTCCGTGCCGAGCTGCTCCTCGATGTCATGCACCACGCGGGAGTTGGCGGTGGCCGTGGTGGCGAGGACCGGGACGTTGCCGGGCAATTGCCGGATCAGGTCCGCGATGCGCCGGTAGTCCGGGCGGAAGTCGTGGCCCCAGTCGGAGATGCAGTGCGCTTCGTCCACCACCAGCAGACCCGTGCGCCGGATCAGCTCGGGCAACTCCCGTTCCCGGAACGCCGGATTGACGAGCCGTTCCGGAGAGACGAGCAGGACGTCCACGTCGTCCGCCGCGAGGCGGGCCGAGACATTCTCCCAATCGAGCTGGTTGGCGGAGTTGATCGCCACGGCCCTCACCCCGGCGCGCGCCGCGGCTTCGACCTGGTCCCTCATGAGCGCCAGCAACGGCGACACGATCAGCGTGGGGCCGGCGCCACGACGCCGCAGCAGCAGCGACGCCACGAAGTACACCGCCGACTTGCCCCAGCCGGTGCGCTGGACCACCAGGGCACGGCGGGAGTGATCGACCAGAGCCTCGATGGCCTCGAACTGGCCCTCGTGGAACTCGGCATCCGGATTGTTCACCAGGTCCCTCAGAACCTGGACGGCCTCCTGATAGCTCCTGCTCTGGGTGTGCACCGCGTTCGTCTCAGCCATGGTCCCCAGTATTCCGCACGGCCTCCCGGCCCGCGCCCCGGGTGATCCCGTCTGTGGACAAGGACACGTTCCGGGAACTCACCGGCCCACGCCGCCGCACCGGCACAGCGACCGACAGCGCCACATCAGGCCCACCCCACATCAGCCCTGCCCCGCGACAGGCCCGGCCGGTTCAGCCCCGCGAACTCCGCATGGCACGCACGTGCTGCACGGCGGGATCCGCGGCGAGCTCCGCATAGCGTTCGGAGCCGAGCGGCACGAGGGCGACGCGGCCGTCGTCGTCGTGATGGATGCCCCATCCGTAGCGCTTGCCCAGTGGCGAGGCCCGCAGGCAGGGCTGGCCCTTGGAGAAGAACGCCGTCCTCGCCACGGGCCACTCCTCCGGAGGAATCCCCTGCCGTTCGGCGTGGACCTGGAAGAGGACGTCGTCCGAGGTCAACTGGTAGGGAGCAGTGTCGAGGAGCTCGAACTGCCGTTGAGCCACGGTCGGTGTCGCGCGGGCCGCCGGGACCTCCGCGGACACGACCGGGCAATCTTCGGCGACTTCGATGAAGGTGGTCCGGTAATTGGTGGTGTGGCCGTTCTCGGTCTTCATACGGCCATTGTGCCGCGTGGTTATCCACAGGAGAAGAAAAAATCTCGGGCGTCTACGTAAACTAAGCGGGTGACTGAACAGCAGCAGAGCATCGACCTTTCCCCGTCCTTCAAGGCGTACGACGTGCGTGGCCTCGTGGGCGAGACCATCACGGCCGAGATCGTGGAGGCCGTCGGCGCCGCCTTCGTCGATGTTCTGGGCCTCGCAGGGCAGACCATCCTGGTGGGCGGCGACATGCGCCCGTCCTCCCCCGAGTTCGCTCAGAAGTTCGCCGAGGGCGCCGCGGCCCGCGGCGCCAACCCCCAGCTCCTGGGGCTCATCTCCACGGATGAGCTCTACTTCGCCTGTGGCGCTCTGGACGCGGCCGGCGCCACGTTCACGGCCAGCCACAACCCGGCGGCCTACAACGGCATCAAGATGGCGAAGGCGGGTGCCGTCCCGATCTCGTCCGAGTCGGGCCTGAAGGAGATCCAGCACGCCGCCGAGGCGTACCTGGCCGCCGGCGTCATCCCCGCCGTCGAGTCCGCGGGCGTCATCACCGAGCGGGATGTCCTCAAGGACTACTCCGAGTACCTGCGCCGGCTGGTGGACCTCTCCGGGATCCGCCCGCTCAAGGTCGTGGTGGACGCGGGCAACGGCATGGCCGGCCTGACCACCCCCGCCGTGCTCGGTTCCGAACTGCTGAGCCCGCTGCCGCTGGAGATCACCCCTCTGTACTTCGAGCTGGACGGGACCTTCCCCAACCACCCGGCGAACCCGCTGGAGCCGGAGAACCTCGTGGACCTCCAGAAGGCCGTGGTCGAGCACGGCGCGGACATCGGTCTGGCCTTCGACGGAGACGCCGACCGCTGCTTCGTGGTCGATGAGAAGGGCGAGCCGGTCTCCCCCTCCGCCATCACGGGCATGGTCGCCCGCCGCGAGATCGCCCGCGCCAAGGCACTCGGCGAGGAGACCCCGGTGATCATCCACAACCTGCTCACCTCCCTCGCGGTGCCGGAACTCATCGAGCACGACGGCGGCCGCGCCGTCCGCACGCGCGTGGGCCACTCCTTCATCAAGGCCGTCATGGCCGAGGAAGGCGCCGTGTTCGGCGGCGAGCACTCCGCCCACTTCTACTTCCGCGACTTCTTCAACGCGGACACCGGCATGCTGGCCGCCATGCATGTGCTGGCAGCCCTCGGTGAGCAGGACGGTCCGCTGTCCGAGCTGGCCCGAGAGTACGAGCCGTACGTCTCCTCCGGCGAGATCAATTCGGAGATCGAGGACAAAGCCGGCGCGGTCGCACGGGTCCGCGCCGACTTCGAGGGCGAGGGCGTCACCGAGGACACCATGGACGGCAGCACGTTCAGCGCCGCCGATGGCTCCTGGTGGTTCAACCTGCGCCCGTCCAACACGGAGCCGTTCCTGCGCCTGAACGCCGAGGCGAAGGATGCCGAGACCATGGCGAAGGTCCGGGACCGCGTCCTGGCGCTCGTCCGCCGCTGACCCCGGAGCGCGGCGCTCCACTGCACCGCGTCGCCGGACGACAAGCTCTCGAGTGGGGCCCGGAAACGGGCCCCACTCGCATGTCAGCCGGTCGTCACAATCCCCACGTCTGATATCCCGGACAGTGTCACCCGTCACAAGGCCTCCCGCGTCGCCCGCGTGCGATGTCCTGGTGTGAGAGCTTTCACGGCCCACACGTTCAAAGGAGATCGTGCCCATGACTTCATCCAGTAACGGACTGCGGCGAGGCCTCAACGCCCGCCACATCCGCTTCATCGCCCTCGGTTCCGCGATCGGCACCGGTCTGTTCTACGGATCCTCGGCAGCGATCCAGGCCGCCGGCCCGGCCGTCCTCTTCGCCTATCTGGTGGGCGGCGCCGTCGTGTTCATGGTGATGCGCGCCCTCGGCGAGATGGCGGTCCGGCACCCCGTGGCCGGGTCGTTCGGCCAGTACGCGTCCCGGTACCTCGGCCCGTACTCCGGCTTCCTGACCGGGTGGACCTACGTCTTCGAGATGTTCGTGGTCGCCCTGGCCGATGTCACGGCCTTCGGGGTGTACATGGGATTCTGGTTCCCGAACGTCGAGCGGTGGGTCTGGATCCTGTCGGCCGTGTTCATCATCGCGGCGGTCAACCTAGTGAGCGTCAAGGTGTTCGGTGAACTGGAGTTCTGGTTCTCCATCATCAAGATCACGGCCATCATCGCCATGATCGTCGGCGGCATCGCCATCATCGTCTTCGGTCTTAACAACCAGCACGAGAATGCGGCCGGCCTGCACAATCTCTGGGACCACGGCGGCCTGACCCCGAATGGTCTCTGGGGCCTGCTCAGCTCGTTCACCATCGTCATGTTCGCCTTCGGCGGCACCGAGGTCATCGGCATCACCGCGGGCGAGGCCCAGGACCCGAAGAAGGTCATCCCCAAGGCCATCAACTCGGTGCCCGTGCGCATCCTCTTCTTCTACATCCTGACGCTCGGGATCATCATGACCCTGCAGCCGTGGAACACCATCAACGGCGAGGCGAGCCCCTTCGTCTCCATCTTCAGCTCGCTGGGACTGACCGGCGCGGCGCACGTGCTCAACGCCGTCGTCATCACCTCCGCCCTCTCCGCCATCAACGCGGACATCTTCGGCGCGGGCCGCATGCTGCACGGCCTGGCACAGCAGGGCCAGGCTCCGAGGGCCTTCATGAAGACCAGCAAGAGCGGGGTGCCGTTCCTGACCGTGCTCGCGATGGTCGCGTCGCTTCTGCTGGGCGTGCTCCTGAACATCTGGTTCCACGACCAGATCTTCTTCCTGATCGCCGCCCTGGCCACGTTCGCCACCGTGGTGGTGTGGCTCGTGATCCTCCTCTCCCACGTCCGGATGAAGGCGGAGATCAAGCGGGACGGCAAGCTCCCGTCCGAGTTCCCGGTGCCCCTGTGGCCGATGGGCAGCTACCTGGCCATCGGGTTCATCGTGTTCGTGATCGTGATGATCGGCGTGCTGCCGGACTCCCAGCCGGCGCTCCTGATCGGCGCCCTGTGGATCGCGATCCTGACGGCGGTGTACTTCCTCTTCCTCAAGGGCTCCGGTCGCACCCGGATCGAACTGGTCGACGAGACGGGCATGCTCCCGGTCGTCGATCCCACCGAGGACGCGAGCACCCCGGTCCCGGCGCGCAACGCGCCCTGACGGATTCCGCCCGCCCGGTCCCAGCACTGAAGCCCTCCCGCGCGAGCCGCGCGGGAGGGCTTCGGCGTCGCGCCCCTCTTCTCCTGACGCCCCGTCCGTGATGCCATGGACCCATGACCTTCACCACAGCCCACATGTCCGTCTCCCTGGACGGCTTCGTCGCCGGCCCGGATCAGAGCCTGGAGAACCCGCTCGGCAAGGGCGGCCCCCTGCTGCACCGCTGGCACATCGGCCCGGAAGAGGAGCGCCACGAAGTCGACGCCGACTGGACCACCCGCCTGCTCCGTCCCCGGGGCGCCTATGTCATGGGCCGGAACATGTTCGGCCCGGTCCGCGGCTCCTGGGACACGATGCCGGACTGGCGCGGCTGGTGGGGCGACGAGCCGCCGTATCACGCGCCCGTGTTCGTCCTGACCCACCACGAGCACGACCCCATCGAGATGGAGGGCGGCACCACCTTCCACTTCGTCACGGAAGGTTTCGCCCGCGCCCTGGAACTCGCCCGGGAAGCCGGCGACGGCGACGTCGACATCGCGGGTGGCGCATCGGCCGTGCGGCAGGCGCTTGAGGCCGGGGAGCTGGATGAGCTCACGCTGGACATCGCGCCCGTGGTGCTCGGCGCGGGTGAGTCGATCTTCCCGCAGGACTCCTCCGGCTACCGCCTGGAGATCGTCGAGACGGCCGGTTCGCCTCTCGCCACCCACGTCCGGTACCGCGTGGTGCGGTAGGGCCGCGGACTGGACTTGGGGGCGCTGGGCCTGGGCGCGCTGAGCGGGTGCCCGCCCGGCGGTCCGTCAGAGCGCGGTCACAGCGTGGCGATCGGCTACAGCGCGGCGGCCTCGGCGTCGTCGTAGGCATCCCGGGCGGCGAGGATCTGTCCCGCGTGCGCTTCAGCCCAGATGCGCACGGCGTCCAGCGGCCCCAGGAGGCCCTCCCCGAGGGCCGTGAGCCGGTACTCGACCCGGACGGGCACCTCGGCGAAGACCTCGCGGTCCACCAGCCCGTCCCGCTCCAGGGCGCGGAGGGACTGGGTCAGGACTTTGGGGCTGACGCCGTCCACGGCCTGCCGGATCTCGCCGAATCGACGCGCCCCGCCCTTGAGGGCCTGGAAGATGAGCGGGGTCCACTTGTCCCCGATGCGCTGCAGGACCAGGCGCGAGGGGCAGTTCTGGTCCATGACGTCGAAGGGCAAAGTATCCATGAGGTAACTATATGACGTTGAAGTACTTGCTTTCCAATGGATACTGTTGATTCATCAAGCAGCACGCCAGCTACAGAAATGAGGACATCATGAAGATCGCCGTCTACGGTGCCACCGGAATGGTCGGAAGCCAGATCGTCAACGAGGCTCTCAGCCGCGGCCACGAGGTCACCGCCGTGACCCGCCAGGGCCTCGACGTCGAGGGCGCCACCGCCGTCGCCGCCGAGGTCAGCGACACCGCGACCCTGGAGCGCCTCGCCCAGGAGAACGACGTCGTCGTCATCTCCATCCCCACCCCGCGCAACGGCGACTCGCACGAGCCCATCCTGCAGGCGCACCGCGATCTCATCGCCGCCCAGCCGGACGCCCGCGTCTACGTGGTCGGCGGCGCCGGTTCCCTCATGGCCGACGCGACGACCCGCCTCGTCGACGCCATGGGCTTCCCGGAGGCCTACCGCGCCGAGGCCCAGAGCTTCACCACCATCCTCGGCCTGTACGAAGCCGCTCCGGAGGGTCTGGACTGGACCATGCAGTCCCCCGCCCCCGAGATCGCCCCGGGCGAGCGCACCGGCAAGTACCACGTGGAGCGCGATTCCATCGCCGGCCCGTTCATCTCGACCCAGGACTTCGCCGTGGCCGCCCTCGACGAGATCGAGAACCCGCAGTTCCGTCGCGCGCGCTTCAACGCCGCCAACTGACCCAGATCCTTCCGCGGCTCCCGCGAGGGAACAGCTGAGGCCCCTTCCCGGAGCGGGAAGGGGCCTCAGCTGTTCCCTCGCGGGGCATGCAGCGTCTCGGGCAGGAGAAACCGGTCTTCCAGGAGCTCGATCCGCCACGAGCCGCAGTCCTCGCACCGCTCGTAGAGCACCACTCCCTCGGACGTGGAGTGCCGGGACCGGACGGCCCAGAGATGGTCGTGGGCCTCGGCCTGCACGGCCGGCTGCAATGCTGTGCTGGTGTCCATGGATCCAGCCTGATGTAATGGCCTTATGCACCTCAACCCTTACGGGGAGTATGCCGTCCTCCTGGCCGCCTCCCTCGCCAACGACTGGCCGGCCGACCGCGACGGCATCGTGTCCCGCACGCGCGACTTCGGGATGACCATGGAGTTCCCTGCCGAACCCGGTGACCACGCCCGGCTCAGGGCCGCCCTGGACGAGTGGCTCGGGGTGGTGGACGCGGCCGACGGCCCCGGGCGGGCGCGCCTCCTCAACCGGATCATGGCGGACGAAGCGGCTTACCCCCATCTCACGGACCACGACGGCGAGGGCTGGCATCTCCACTACCGCGACGACGACAAGGGCCTCCCGAGCACCCTGAGAGCCGTCTTCGCGGTCGGCACCGCCCTGCACCTGACGACGCGCGGCATGCACCGGCTGTCCCGCTGCGCCGCCGGGGCGGACGTCGACGGCGAGTGCCGGAACGTCGTCGTCGACGTCTCGCGCAACGGCACGCAGAAGTACTGCTCGGTGCGCTGCGCGAACCGGGCCGCCGTCCGTCGGCACCGCGCCGCCCGCCGCTGACACCGACCCCCAACGCCGCGAGGGAACAGCTCGCGGTGACGGGGACGGGAACGAGGACGGCGGGTGGCCAGACCTAGAAGAGCTGCCGCCAGTTGGTCCGGGCCAGGTCCAGCAGCTCGTCGCCGCGGCCCGAGAGCACCGTGCGCAGAGCGTACAGCGCGAAGCCCTTCGCCTGTTCCAGCGAGACGGCGGGCGGCACCGAGAGTTCCTGCCGCGCGGTGACGACGTCGATCAGGGCCGGACCGTCGTAGGCGAGAGCCTCCTGCACGGCGCCTTCCAGGTCCTCCGCGTTCTCCACACGGATGCCCTTGATGCCCAGTGCCTCGGCCACGGCCGCGAAGTTCGGGTTGGAGAGACCGGTGCCGAAGTTCACGAAGCCCGCGGCCTTCATCTCCAGCTCCACGAAGTTCAGCGAGGAGTTGTTGAAGACCACCAGCTTGACCGGGAGTTTGTTCTGCGTGAGCGTGATGAGCTCGCCCATCAGCATCGTCAGGCCGCCGTCGCCCGCGAGCGCGACCACCTGGCGCTCCGGCTCCAGGGCGGCGGCGCCGATCCCGTGGACCAGGGCGTTGGCCATGCTGCCGTGGTTGAACGAGCCAATCAGGCGCCGCTTCCCGTTCATCGTCAGATACCGCGCGGCCCACACGACCGGCGAGCCGACGTCCGCGGTGAATACGGCGTCGTCGGCCGCGAGACGGTCCACGACTCGCGCCACGTACTGCGGGTGCAGCGGCTGGCCCTTCCGGGTGGGGCTCGCGAGTTCATCGAGCTTCGCCCGGGTCTTGACGTAGTGCTTGCGCGCCGAATCCAGGTGCGAACGGTCCGTCTTGCGCTCCAGCAGGGGCAGCAGCGCCTGGGCCGTGTCCTTGACCGTGCCCACCAGGCCGAGGTCCAGACGGGTCCGGCGGCCGAGCTGTTCACCCCGCACATCGACCTGGATCACCTTGGCGTGATCCGGGTAGAACTGCTGGTACGGGAAGTCGGTGCCGAGCATGAGCAGGGCGTCACAGTCCTCCATGGCGCGGTAGCCGGAGGCGAAGCCGAGGAGACCGGTCATGCCGACGTCGAAGGGGTTGTCGTATTCGATGAACTCCTTGCCGCGGAGCGCGTGCACGATCGGCGCGCCGAGCGCGTCCGCCAGGGCCACGACCTGCTCGTGAGCGCCCTGGACACCGGCGCCGGCGAGGATGGTGACCTTGGACGCGGAGTTCAGGATCCCCGCGGCCTCCCGCAGTTCCGGCTCGGACGGGACGATCCGCGGCTCGGTCTTGCGGATGATCGAGACGGCCTCGCTCGCCGCCTGCGCCAGCGCGACGTCACCCGAGATGACGACCACCGCGACGCCCCGCTTCTCGATGGCGGTCCTCATCGCGATGTCCAGGATGCGCGGCATCTGCGAAGGATCAGTGACCTGCTCCGCGTAGACGCTGCACTCCCGGAAGACCTCCTGCGGGTGCGTCTCCTGGAAGTAGTTGGACCCGATCTCGCTGGTGGGGATGTGGGCCGCGATCGCCAGGACCGGGACGCGGGACCGGTTGGCGTCGTAGAGACCGTTGATGAGATGCAGATTGCCGGGGCCGCAGGAGCCGGCGCACACGGCGAGTTCGCCCGTGAGCGCCGCCTCGGCCGCCGCCGCGAACGCCGCGGCCTCCTCGTGCCGGACGTGCACCCACTCGATCGAGGGCGTCTCCCGGAGCGCGTCGGTGAAGCCGTTCAGGGAGTCACCGGGGATGCCGTAGACGCGGTGAACGCCGTTGGCGGCAAGAGTGTCGACAATGTTCTTTGCGATGGTTGCCATGCTTCCGACCCTACGGCCCGGTCACGTCGCGCGGAACCCCGGCCGCGCGACTCGTTCCTCACAGTTCCCTGTGACGCGCTGGACACCGCGCTCCGCCGCGCGGCTGGACGCACGACGACGGCGGCCCGGGCGAGGCGTTCAGGGGAACCGAGGCGCGGGTCACCCCTGCCCGGCGGGCTCCGGAGTCCGGTCGCCGCCGCGAGGCGGGACGTCCGCGATCCCGGCCGCGGCGGAGGCCCGCACCGGGGCCGGTTCCGGGGAGGCCACGGGGCCCCGCAGCGTCGTCGATGCGGCCGTCGTCGGCTCCGCCGTCGTCACGGCCTGCGTCACTGCCGCCACCGGCTCGACCGGCGCCCCCACATCACCCACCATCCGGCTCCGCCGCGTCAGGAGCGCGCCGCCCGACTGCGAGACGGCCACGCCGGCGAGCAGCACCGCCCCGCCCACCAGGTCCCAGAGGCCGGGGATCTCGCCGAAGGCAAGCCAGCCCGCGAGCATGGCGATCGGCGGCACCACCAGGGTGAAGGGCACCACCTGCGCGGCGGGGTACTTCTGCAGCAGCCCGTTCCAGACCGTGAATGCCAGGAGGGTCGAGATCAGGACGGTGAACACCGTGCTCGCCCACGCCACCGGGCTCATCGCGACCAGGGCCCGGGCCGGGGCGGCAGGTCCGTCGAGCAGCATCGACAGCGCGAGCAGCGGCACCGGGACCACCGCCGCGGACCACACGACCAGGGAGAACGGCTTGGCTCCCCGCGCCGAGCGGGACACCACATTGCCCAGACCCCAGGACAGACCGCCCGCAAGCCCGAGCAGCAGCGGCAGCAGATCCGCGGAAGCGCCCCGGCCCAGCACCACGATCCCCAGGCCCAGCACCCCCGCGCCGATCCCCAGGAGCTGAACCCGGCCCGGCCGTTCCCCGAGGAACACCGCGGCCAGCAGGACGGTGAACAGGACCTGGCTCTGCAGGATGAGGGGTGCCAGGCCCGAGGGCAGGCCCAGGTGCATCGCCAGGTAGATGAAGCCGAGATGCCCCGCGCTCATGAACAGGCCGACGCCCACCACGGTCCACCACGGGACCCGCGGCCGCGGGACGAACAGCATCAACGGGAACGCCACCAGGGCGAAGCGGAGCGCGGCGAAGGTCAGGGGTGGGACATCGCGGAGGCCGGCCTCGATGGCGACGAAGTTGACGCCCCAGATCAGAGCGACGAGCAGGGCCAGCAGGACATGACGAGTTTTCACCTCTTCATCGTGTCGCGGGCGAGTCTTTAGCACCAGCGTTGATTTCTACCGCTGATTCGGTAGCATTTCTGCATGATCGATCTCCAGGCGCTCCAGGCCCTTGTCGCGGTCCATCGGACGGGCAGCGTGGCCTCCGCGGCCGTCGACCTCGGCTTCACCCCCTCCGCCGTCTCCCAGCAGATCAAGAAGCTCGAACGCCACTCGAAAGCCGCCCTCCTGGAACGCCACGGCCGCGGGGTGCTCCTCACCGAGCGCGGCCGGGCCCTGGTCGAGCACGGCGGCCGGATCCTCTCCGAGCTCGAGGAGATGGAATCGATTCTGACCGCGGGAGAACAGCCGAAGGGCACCTTCACCGTCGCCAGTTTCTCCACCGCGGCCCGAGGGCTGCTGGTCGGCGTCGCGGCCCGGCTGGCCGAGGAGGTGCCGGAGATGCGCCTGGAAGTGGTCGCCGTGGATCCGGCCGAGGCGGTCGGCAAAGTGGCCCATGGGGACGTCGACCTGGCGGTCGTCCACGACTGGAACTCGGTGGCCCTGGAGATCCCCGGAAACGTCCTGCTGGAGCCGCTCTGCCACGACGTCGCGGACATCATGCTGCCCTCCACGCATCCACTCGCCGCGCTCGACGCCATTCCCCGCGCCGCCTTGCTGCAGGAGACCTGGTGCTCGCAGCCGCGTGGGGCGATCTGCCATGAAGCACTGCTCCGGCTCCTGGCGAGCGAGGGGGCCACCCCGCGCATCGCCTTCATCGACCCGGACTTCGCGACGCATCTGGAGTTCGTGGCACAGGGGCTCGCGCTCGCCTTCGTGCCACGCCTGGGCCGGGGCGCGCTGCCCGCCGGGGTCGTGGCCAGGCCTCTCGCCGGAGAACAGGCCCACCGCTCGGTCTCGGCGGCGTACCGGCAGACCATGTCCGCAAGCCCGGGGGTTCAGCTCCTCGTCCGCCTCCTGCACGAAGCGGCGGGCTCCGCGCACGCGTGAGCACGACGGCGCGCGGCCGCACGGGCGCGTGCCCCACCGCACGCTCCGGCGCGGTGAGCCGCGGCGCAGTGAGCCAGCCGCCGTCGTCGTGGCCGCTGAACTCGCTGCGGGACGTCCCACCTCGCTGCCGCGCGCAGCGGACTCAGCCCGGGAACCGCGAGTTCGGCGGACCACCGACTGGATGCCACACCCCGGAAACGCCAAGACCCCCGGAGGTCCGGGGGTCTTGGCGTCAGCACGGCTCACGGCCGTGGAGGTTCACTCAGGAAGCGAGGCGGCTCTTCAAACCGTCCAACTCGGCGCGGAGGTCCGCAGGGAGAGCTTCACCGAAGTTGGCGTACCAGTCCTCGATGCTCGCGGCCTCGACCTCCCACTCCTCCGGGCGGAACGCCAGAGCGGCGTCCAGTTCCTCGGCGGAGACGTCCAGACCGTCGGTGTCCAGGGACCCGGCCGTCGGCACGAAGCCGATCGGGGTCTCGACGGCGTCGGCCTTGCCCTCGATGCGCTCGATGGCCCACTTCAGCACGCGGGAGTTCTCTCCGAAACCGGGCCACGCGAAGCCACCCTCGGGGGTGCGGCGGAACCAGTTGACCAGGAAGATCTTCGGCAGCTTCTCCGGGTTCGCCTTGGCGGACAGGGAGATCCAGTGCTTCAGGTAATCACCGGCGTTGTAGCCGATGAACGGCAGCATGGCCATGGGATCGCGGCGCACCACACCGACGGCGCCGGCCGCGGCGGCCGTGGTCTCGGAGGAGAGCGTGGAGCCCATGAAGATGCCATTGGTCCAGTCACGCGCCTCGGTCACCAGCGGGATGGTGGTCTTGCGGCGTCCGCCGAACAGGATGGCATCGACCTGGACGCCCTCGGGAGCGAAGTACTCCTCGGCGAGCATGTCGATCTGGTCGATCGGGGTGCAGAAGCGCGAGTTCGGGTGCGCTGCCGGACGGCCCGACTCGGGGGTCCAGTCGTTGCCCTGCCAGTCGGTCAGGTGCGCCGGGGTCTCGTCGGTCATGCCCTCCCACCAGACACCGCCGTCGTCCGTCAGGGCGACGTTGGTGAAGATGCTGTTGCCCTTGGCGATGGCACGCATGGCGTTGGGGTTGGTGCCCCAGCCGGTGCCGGGGGCGACGCCGAACAGGCCGGCCTCCGGGTTCACGGCACGGAGTTCGCCGTCCTTGCCGAAGCGCATCCAGTTGATGTCATCGCCGAGGGTCTCGACCTTCCAGCCCTTGATGGTGGGATCGAGGAGCGCGAGGTTGGTCTTGCCACACGCGGACGGGAAGGCCGCCGCCACGTGGTAGTCCTTGTTCTCCGGGCTGGTGAGCTTGAGGATCAGCATGTGCTCGGCGAGCCAGCCCTCGTCCCGGGCCATCACCGAGGCGATGCGCAGGGAGAAGCACTTCTTGCCCAGCAGCGCGTTTCCGCCGTAGCCGGAACCGTAGGACACGATCGAGCGCTCCTCCGGGAAGTGCACGATCCACTTGTCCGGGTTGCACGGCCAGGCGACGTCCTTCTGCCCGGGCTCCAGCGGAGCGCCCACGGAGTGCAGCGCGGGGACGAAGAAGGCGTTCGTGGCGGTCAGCTTGTCCAGCACGTCGGTGCCGATGCGCGCCATGATGCGCATCGAGGCGACCACGTAGGCGGAGTCGGTGATCTCGACGCCGAACTTGGGATCCTCGGCGTCAAGGTGACCCATGACGAACGGGATGACGTACATGGTGCGGCCACGCATGGAGCCGGCGAAGAGGGCGTTGAGCTTCCCCTTCATCTCGGCGGGGGCCATCCAGTTGTTGGTGAAGCCGGCATCGGCCTCCTTCTCGGAGCAGATGAAGGTCTGCTCTTCCACGCGGGCCACGTCGGCCGGATCGGAGAAGGCGGCGAAGGAGTTCGGGAAGGTCTCCGGGTTGAGGGGGACCAGGGTGCCGGCCTCGACCAGTTCAGTGGTCAGGCGTGCGTACTCTTCTTCGGAACCGTTCACCCAGTAGATGGAGTCCGGCTGCGTCAGTTCTGCCACTTCCTCGACCCAGGCCAGAAGCTTCTGGTGGGTGGTGGGGGCGTCAGCTGTCAGGCGAGACGTCGTCAGATTTCCCATAGTGAGTCCTTTTCGATGGGTTCCTGGGCGGGTGTCTCAATCGTAGGTATGGACCACTGGACGGATTTTCAGCAATATTTGACGACGGAGCCCATTCCGGGACGTTTTCCGTGGTCGAATCACTCTTTTCGACCCATTTTGTGATTAAGGTCACGTAGACCGGTACATGTGCGGGGCGTCACCGGCCGTCGATTTGGAAGCCGCCAGAAGTTCCCGTAAAGTTTATGAAGGTTCAACCGGGAGTCGCCTCCGGAATGATGCCAAGCGCCCATAGCTCAGCTGGATAGAGCGTCTGTCTACGGAACAGAAGGTCAGGGGTTCGAATCCCTTTGGGCGCACAGGAAGATGCAAAAGCCCCGGTCCACGGACCGGGGCTTTTTCGTGCCCGGTTCCGCACGCTCGTCACGCGCTGCCGCCGCTTCGCACCCGTTCAGCCCGCACCCGCCGCTCCCCCGGATCCCGGCCTTTCCCGGACCGTCCGCACGCCGTCGTGCATCCTGAGAAGTTTTCGGGTAAAGTATTTCGAGGTTCGAACGGGAATTCTCCCGGGAGAAACATGCGCCCATAGCTCAGCTGGATAGAGCGTCTGTCTACGGAACAGAAGGTCAGGGGTTCGAATCCCTTTGGGCGCACAGAGAAGACGCGAAAGCCCCGGTCCACGGACCGGGGCTTTCTTGTACCCACTTCACTCCTCCCGTCAAGCGCTGCCGTCCCGGAAAGCAGGGGTTTCCCGGAATGCCCCTGCGAGCGGCAGGATCGCCAGGACCAGCACGAGGGGCAGCGCGAAACCGAGGCGCAGCGAGTCGGCCCCCACCAGACCCGTCAGCACGGAACCCAGCAGTGCCCCCACATAGTTGAACTGGTTGAACCGTGCGATCACGGAATCCACCCGGGCACGGCGCACCGGGTCGTCGGCGCCACCGGACCCGGCCTGGCCGAGCGCTGCGATCGACCCGGCCACGGAGAACGACAGCGGCGCGATGATGCCGGCGCCGAACCCGAGGACGGCGAATCCCAGCACCGCGATCGCTGCGTCCGGGGCCAGGACCACCAGGGCGAGCGCGGCGGCCGAGAGCACGGCGGCGGCGCGCAGGAGCCGCACCGCTCCGAACCGTCCGACGGCCCAGTCACCCGCAAGCCGCGCCAGGAGCGAGGCCACCAGGTACGGCAGGGTCGCGACGGCCACATTGCCCAGGCCCGTGCCGAAGAGGTCATGGAGATAGGCCGGGCCCCACGTGGAAGCGGCGGTGTCCACCATGTAGAAGAGCACCAGGACCAGGCCCACCAGCATCAGCCGCTTCCACGGGATGCTCACCTGAACGGCTTCGGACCCCGTCTCCTGTCCCCGGTCCCGGCGCAGGAACGGCAGTGCCGTCGCCACCACCGCGACCACTCCGAAGGGGGTCACGGACGCCGCCAGCGCGGCTTCCCCGAACGCGAGCGCCGCGAGCGTCGCGACGATCCCTCCGGCGGTCCATGCCGCGTGGAAACCGGGCAGCAACGTGCGGCGCAGGCGGTGCTCAAGTGCCACGCCCTGCATGTTCATCGAGGCGTCCACGGTGCCGAGACCGACCCCGTACACGGCCAGGAACAGACAGAACAGGAGCAGATCGGGCGCCAGCCCCACCCCGACCGCGCCGGCGCCGATCAGCCCGAGCCCCACCCGCAGAGCCTGGGCGGAGTCGAGCCTCCGGGCGAGCTGCCCCGCGAGCACCGAACCGGCGCCCGCCAGCACCACCATTCCCAGGAGCACCAGGGACAGGGTGGCCGCGTCCAGGCCGAAGAGCCCCTGGATCTGCGGCAGGTGGGTGGTCATCGTGATGAAGAGGAAACCCTGCAGGAAGAAGGCGGCGGCGATCGCCACCCTCTGCGTGGTCATCCCGCCGGATCGCACGACGGCGGCTGGCTGGCTCATGTCCTTCTCCTCGGGATGTCGGGACTCGGGTTTCGGCGTCGCAGGCCGGGCGTCGGCTCAGGCGCCGAAGATGCGGCGGATGTGGTCATTGGCGAACAGTCCGCCCGGATCGAGTTCCCGGCGGACCCGCTGGAAGTCATCCCAACGGGGATACAGCTCCGCGAGCTGCGCGGCGGAGAGGCTGTGGCGCTTTCCCCAGTGCGGCCGTCCTCCATAGGAGAGGGCGACGTCCTGCACGGCCGTGAAGAATTCCTGCCACGGCATGCCGCGGTACATGTGGGCGGCGATGTAGCAGCTCTCCCGGTCGTAGGCCGGGCTCAGGAGGGACTCCCGGTCCCCCGCGACGAAACGGACCTCGAAAGGGAAGTTCACGTCCAGACCGCGGGCCGTCACCAGCCGCCGCATCTCCGTGAGGGCTTCAACGCACGCCTCGCGGGGCAGGGCCCATTCCGTCTCCGTGAAGCGGACACTCCGCTTGCTCACCAGGACGTCATGGCTGACGCCGGTCCGGGAGGTGGGCGTGACCAGGTCCGTCGCCAGCCGGTTCAGCCGGGGAATGAGACCGGGGCGGGCACGGCCCAGCCGGCAGACGAGGTCCAGCGCCGTGTTCTCGAGCAGCTCTCCCTCCAGATAGGAGCGCAGTCGCCCCGCGGTGGGACCGGCGTCCCCCGGGACGGGGTCCGTGACGCGGTTGGTCCGCTTGGCCAGCACGGTGCCGCTGTGGGGGAAGGTGAAGAACTCGAAGTGGTCGTTGGCGTCCACGTGTTCGTCGAGACGTTCAAGCGTCTCCTCCAGCGAGGCAGGCTCCTGGACGCCCTGCAGGGTGAAGGCGGGCACCACGCGAAGGGTGTACGCCGTGATGACTCCGAGCGCCCCCACCGAGACCCGGGCGGCAGACAGGACGTCCGGCCCGGCGGCCGACGCCTGCAGCACCTCACCCTCCGCCGTCACGAGTTCGACATCCTCCACGAAGGTCGCCAGATTGCCGAGAGTCCGGCCGGTGCCGTGCGTGGCGGTCGAGATCGCCCCCGCGACCGACTGGCTGTCGATGTCCCCCAGGTTCGCCAGGGCCAGGCCGTGGCCATCCAGCAGACGGTTGAGGTCACGCAGCCTGGTCCCGGCGGCGACGCGGACCGTCCCCGCCTCACCGTCGACGCCGAGCAGGCCGCTCAGCCGGTCGAGGGACAGCAGGGTGCCCGAGGTCAGGACGTTGTCGCCGAAGGAGTGTCCGGCGCCGACCACGCGGACGCCCTGTCCGTGCCGGGCCGCCTCACGGACAGACTCCTGGACAGCCTCCACCGAAGCGGGCTGGACGAGGTTCGCCGGGGTGCAGGCCTGATCTCCGGCCCAGTTCTTCCACATGGCCTCCATGCTCACGCCGAGGTGAGCTGGAGCACAAACACTGGATCAGGGGGAATTCACAACCAGCGGATGCTCAATGGTCCGGACCAGCTCCCGTTCGGCGTCACGCACGTCCTGCGCCACCTGCACGAACAGGGAGACGACCTCACTCGGGGCGTCCTCGCGCCAGGCCAGCGCGACCTCCGACCCCGGGTGCGGCTCCACCGGCACGTACACGAGACCCGGACGCACCAGATATCTCGCCATCGCGGCGCCGGTGAGCGCGGTCGCCACCCCGCTGGCGACCAGCTCCGCTTCCTCGGTCGGCGAGGAGGTCTCCACGATCCGCGCCGGATGTCCCTCCGTCCGGAAGGACGACAGGGACCAGAAACCCCGCCACGCGGCGTCGTGCCCTCCGCCGACGGTGAGCGGCTCGTCCAGCAGTTCGGTCGGCGAGATCATGGTCCGGCCCGCCAGCCGATGGCTCGAGGCGAGGCAGGCGACCACGGGTTCCACGAAAAGAGGCAGACGCTGCAGCTCGGCCAGGGAGAGCGGCGGGCGGAGGATCGCCAGGTCACTGCTGCCGTCTGCCAGACCGCAGCTCGGGTCGCTGAGAGCCGCTTCCTGAAGGCGGAGCTCCACATCCGGATGACGCCGCGCGAACTCCGCCAGGATCGGCCGCGTCAGTTCAAGGGCCGCACCCACCACGAAGCCGAGCCGGAGCACCCGCTGGCCGGCGCGGCTCGCCAGCCGGACCCGCCGGAGCCCGTCGTCCCAGGCCTCCAGCACTCCCCTGGCCACCTCCAGGAAATGCTCGCCGTCCTCAGTCAGCTCGACGCGCCGGGTCGTCCGGTTCAGGAGGGTGACGCCCAGCTCCGCTTCAAGCTCCCGGATCTGTTTCGAGAGCGCCTGCTGGGCGACGAACAGCCGGGCCGCCGCCCGACTGAAGTGCAGTTCCTCGGCCACGGCCACGAAGTAGCGCAGGCGGCGGGTGTTGACGTCCATCACCCCCTCATTCTGGGAGCGGATCCCACGATTGACAACAGCTCGATGTGAGTCGGGACCGCTCGGGTGTTTCCCTGGACGGTGTGCCACGTGTCACAGTCGGAGAATGTCCGCCAGCACCGCTCCTCCCTTCAGTCTCGCCCTGGAAGACTCCGCGGCGGGGCGGAACGGCTTCACCGGCGCGGGAGGCTTCGCCGCCCTGAACCGCGCCACCGCGCACCTCGAGGCTCCGCTCGCCGTCCTCAGCCTGCCTGCACTGCGGCGGAACGCCGCGGACCTTCTGAGGCGGGCTCAGGGCAAACCGATCCGGGTGGCCAGCAAGTCGATCCGCAGCCGCGCCGTGCTGCGGGCCGTCCTGGAACTGCCCGGCTTCCACGGCATCCTGGCCTACGCCCTCCCGGAGGCGCTCTGGCTGGCCGAGGAGTTCGACGACGTCGTCGTCGCCTACCCGACCGCCGACCGCACCGCCCTGGCAGCCCTCGCCCACTCGCCCACCGCCTGCGAACGCGTCACGCTGATGGTGGACTCCGTCGAACAGCTGGATCTCCTGACCCCGTTCGCCGGGCCCGACGCGCCATTGCGACTGTGCCTGGACCTGGATGCGTCGCTGCGACTGGCGGGGGGCCGCGCGCATCTGGGCATGCGGCGTTCGCCCGTCCACACCCCCGAGGATGCCGCCGCCGTGGCCGCCGAGATCGTCCGGCGACCGGGGTTCCGGCTCGTGGGGATCATGTCCTATGAAGGGCAGATCGCCGGGCTCGGGGATGACTCGGGTTCCGCTCTGCACCGCGCCCAGATCCGCGCGCTGCACGCCCTCTCCGGGAGGGAACTCGCCGCACGCCGTGCCGCGGCCGTGGACGCCGTGCGCAGGGAGCTGCCCGCCGGCTCACCGCTCGAGTTCGTCAACGGGGGTGGCACCGGGAGTTTCGAGACCACCGGAGCGGAAGCCGCGGTCACCGAGCTCGCGGCCGGATCCGGGCTCTACGCCCCCGCGCTCTTCGACGGCTACCGCGCTTTCCACCCGGAACCCGCCTCTTTCTTCGCCCTGCCCGTGGTCCGCAAGCCCGCACCGGGATTCGCCACGGTGCTCGGCGGGGGCTGGGTGGCGTCCGGCCCATCCGGACCCGACCGGCTGCCTCGGCCCGTCTGGCCGACCGGCGTGAAGCTCCTGGGCACGGAAGGCGCCGGCGAGGTCCAGACCCCCGTCCACGGACCCGCCGCGGACACCTTGTCCCTCGGCGACCGGGTCTGGTTCCGGCACGCCAAGGCCGGCGAACTCTGTGAACACGTCGACACCCTGCACGTGGTGGACGGCGACCGGCTGGTGGCATCCGTCCCCACCTACCGCGGCGAAGGAAAGGCATTCCTCGGATGAGCACGTTCGATTCCCTCAACCCCGCCACTGGCGCCGTCGTGGCCACCTTCCCCGTGGACGACGACGGCGCGGTGGCGGCCGCCGTCGACCGCGCGCGGGAAGCGGCGGCCTGGTGGGGCGGGCTGGGCTTCGACGGCCGGCTCCGCCGTCTGCAGGCGTTCAAGCATGTCGTGGTAGCGGGGCTGGACGAGCTCGCGCGGCTCATGCGGGAGGAGACCGGGAAGCCGGTGGATGATTCCCGGCTGGAGGTGATGGCCGCCGTCGAGCACATCGACTGGGCGGCGAGGAATGCCCAGCGGGTGCTCCGGAAGCGCTCGGTGCGGCCCGGGGTCCTGGGCGCGAACCTGGCGGCGAGCGTCGAATACCAGCCGCTGGGCGTGGTGGGTGTGATCGGCCCGTGGAACTATCCGGTGTTCACGCCGATGGGGTCGATCGCCTATGCCCTCGCCGCGGGCAACGCCGTGGTGTTCAAGCCCAGTGAATACAGCACCGCGGTGGGCTCGTGGCTGGTCGACGCCTTCCACCGTGCCGTGCCGGAGCTGCCGGTCCTTCAGCTCGTGACGGGACTCGGCGCCACGGGTTCGGCACTCTGCCGGTCCGGAGTCTCCAAGCTCGCCTTCACCGGGTCCACCGCCACGGGCAAGAAGGTCATGGCGGCCTGCGCGGAGACCCTCACCCCCGTGGTCATCGAGGCGGGCGGCAAGGACGCCGCGATCATCGCCGCCGACGCCGACGTCCGCGCCGCGGCCCAGGACGTGGCCTTCGGCGCGTGGGGCAACGCCGGGCAGACCTGCATCGGCATGGAGCGCGCCTATGTGGAGGCCCCCGTGTACGACGAGTTCGTCGCGGAACTCCGACGGATCGCGGGCAGCGTGACAGCGGGTCCCGGCGACGCGGACCGCATTGGGCCGCTGACGATGCCCAGTCAGCCCGGCACCGTGCTGCGGCACATCAAGGCCGCCCTCGCGGACGGTGGGCACGCCGCGACCGGCGGGGAGGAATCCGTGGCGCCGCCGTTCGTGAAACCGGTCATCCTGCTGGACGTCCCGGAGGACAGCGAGGCCGTGCGGGAAGAGACGTTCGGCCCCACGCTCACGGTGACCCGGGTCGGGTCCGTCGACGAGGCCGTGGAGAAGAGCAACGCGGGCGTCTACGGGCTCGGCAGCGCGGTCTACAGCAGGGACCTCGGGAAGGCCGAGGCGATCGCGCGCCGGGTGCGGGCCGGCATGACGTCCATCAACAGCGTCATGTCCTTCGCCCTCGTCCCCGCCCTGCCGTTCGGCGGGACCGGCGATTCCGGGTTCGGCCGGATTCACGGGGCCGACGGGCTGCGCGAGTTCGCCCGTCCGCACAGCGTGGCCCGGCAGCGTTTCCCGCTCCCGGTGCCGGTGCTCTCCTTCCGTCGCGAGACCTGGCAGGTCCGCCTCATGGGGCGTCTGGTGAAGGTGGTGCACGGCCGCCGTCGTTGACCCGCACGGGGGTTCGGCGAACGGAAACAACTATTTGAACTGACCAGTCAGTTTAGATACTCTGGTGTCAGACGTTCTTCACGAAAGGCACCTCCCCCATGCTCGACGCCCGTGCGCTCCAGGTGAACGGCCGCAGGACCGACCTCCTGCCCGCCACCTCACTGCGTGTCTCCCCCGGCGAACTGCTCCTGGTCCGCGGCGAGAACCAGGATGACCGCACCGCCCTCGCCCTGACCCTCACCGGGCGCATGAAGCCGTCCTCGGGCCACCTCTCCTGGGACGGCAGCACCAGGCTCAAAACCATCCGAAAAGCCTCCGCCCTGGTGGACGCCCCCGGCATCAACGAGCCCGAACAGCACCTTTCGGTCTGCGATCTGGTCACCGAGGACCTCGCGCTGATCCCCCGCCGATACCGTGGCGCCCTGCTGGCCAAGCCCTGGCTCAAGCTCAACTCCTTCGAGGACGTGGAGAAGCTCTGGGTGGACGAACTTCCCGCGGAACGCCGTGTGAGCCTCCTGACCCAGCTGGCCCTCGCGGATCCCGCGGTGGACCTGCTCGTGCTGGACTCCCCCGACCGGCACAGCGCCGACCCCGCCGTCTGGCTGGAGCGCTGCGAGCAGCTGGCGTACGACGCCGGGCGGCCGCTCGCCGTCGTCGCGGTCGTCGCGACCCTGCCGGACGGCTGGGAGGGCCCCAGCGCAGTGATCGGCAACTCCGTTCCGCACGCGGAGCTGCCGCCGGGAGCCGAAGAGGACGCAGAGGAGGCGGTGGCCGCCGAGGCAGCGCACGTCAGCGATGCCGCCTCGGGTGAGACGCCGCCTGCGGAAAAGAACAGTTCGGAAAAGAACAGTGCGGATGAGAACGTGGAGGAAGCGAAGTGACCGTTCTACGCCTGGCCCGCTCCGAGCTCAAGCGCATGACCAGTGGCGTGCTGCCCAAGCTCACCATCGTCGCCCTGTCCCTGGTCCCCCTGCTGTACGGGGCCATCTACCTCTACGCGAACTGGGACCCTTACAACAACCTGAGCGGCATCAAGGCCGCCCTGGTGGTCGAGGACACCGGCGCCACCCCGTCCAAGCCCGACGGCACCAAGGGCGAGGAACTGAAGGCCGGCGCCAAGGTGGCCGACTCCCTCGTGGACGCACACCTCTTCGACTGGCAGCGCGTGCCCACCTCGCAGGAGGCCGATGAGGGCGTGCGGACGGGCAAGTACGCCTTCGCCCTGAAGATCCCGAAGGACTTCTCCAAGAACCTCGTGTCCCCGTCGACGTTCGACTCGGCGCACCAGGCCATGCTCAACGTCACCACCAACGACGCCAACAACTACCTCCTCAGCACGATCGTGGACAAGCTCACCACCGCCGTGCACGCGAGCGTCGCCCAGGAGGTCGGCGAGCAGACGGCCGATCAGCTCCTGTCGGGCTTCGGCGTCATCCACCAGAACATGGTGAAGGCCGCGGACGGCGCCAAGACGCTGTCCAACGGCCTCGCCCAGCTGCAGACCGGCACCGCCGATCTGCACAAGGGCACCACGGACCTCAGCTCCGGCGCCAGCCAGCTGGTGGACGGTCAGGGCCAGCTCGTGGCCGGTGCGAACAAGCTCTCCGACGGCGCGAACAAGCTCAGCAGCGGGCTGTCCCAGCTCAGCCAGGGCGCCGCGCCCCTGCCGTCCAGCACCAAGCAGCTCGCCGACGGCGCAGCCCAGGTGGCCGCCGGCAACGCACAGCTCAACGCCAAGGTTCAGGGTGCCGTGAAGGACCTCCAGACCGTGGAGACCCAGGCCGACGCCGACGTGAAGACCACGGTCAACAAGCTCGTCAAGGACCAGGTCATCACGCAGGAGCAGGCGGACAAGATCCTCGCCGATCTCAAGGCCGTCCAGGGATCGAGCCCGGTCCAGGACGCCAAGGCGAAGATCAACGGCGCCGCCGCTGACATCCAGAAGCTCTCCGATGGCGCCGGGGCCGTGGCCGCAGGCGCCAAGAAGCTCTCCGACTCCGCGCCCACCCTGGTCAACGGCATCAATCAGGCCAACTCGGGCGCGTACCAGCTGGCGGACGGCGCGAAGACCCTCGCAGCCGGCGAGCAGAGCGCCTACCAGGGCGCCACCAAGCTCAACTCGGGCGCCACGCAGCTCAACGCCGGCGCGGCCAAACTGCAGGACGGCGCCAAGACCGCCGCGAGCGGCGGCAAGGAACTGGCCACCAAACTCGCGGAGGGCTCGGGCCAGATCCCCAACCCGAACGCGACCCAGCGGGAGAGCGTCTCCAAGGTGATGTCCGATCCGGTGGCCGTCGACAAGCTCGCGCAGACCAAGGCGACCACCTACGGCGCCGGCCTGGCCCCGTTCTTCCTCAGCCTCTCGCTGTGGATCGGCGCCTTCATGCTGGTGCAGGCCATGCGCCCGCTCACCCAGCGGGCCCTGGCGTCCAATGCGCCGTCCTGGAAGATCGGCATCGCCGGCTGGCTGCCCTTCTTCGTGGTGTCCGCCGTGCAGACCGCCCTGCTGTGGGCCGTGGTCACGCTGGGCCTGAAACTCGAATCGGCCAACCCGGCGCTAACGTTCATCTTCCTGCTGTTCGCGGCGATGGCGTTCACGGCGCTCATCCAGGGCATCTGCGCACTGCTGGGCACACCGGGCAAATTCGTGGTGCTCATCCTGCTGGTGCTCCAGCTGGTCTCCTCGGGCGGCACGTTCCCGTGGCAGACCACCCCGGAGCCGTTCCACGTGGTCCACGACATCCTGCCGCTCGGCTACGTCGTGACCGGCATGCGCCACCTGATCTACGGCGGCGACCTGTCCATGGTGGCCCCCATCATGCTGGGCCTCGTGGGCTACGCGGCGCTCGGCATGGCGATGTCCACGCTCGCCGTGCACAAGCACAAGCTCTGGACCCTGAAGAGCTTCAAGCCGGAGATCTCGGTATGAGACCCGCCGAGCCGGCCGCGCACCCGAGGCTGCCGTCGGCGGGCGGCGACGCCGGCGAACCCGGCCAGGCGCCTGCCGTGGGCGACGACGACGGCGCGGGCCGCCGTCGTCGTCCCCAGCGGACGTCGGCCTCACGGCAGAAGATCTTCGACGCGTCCATGCAGCTGATCGGCGAGCGGGGAGCCGCCGAAGTGACGGTGGACGAGATCGCGGCCGAGGCCGGGGTCTCCAAGGGCACCGTGTACTACAACTTCGGCAGCAAGTCCGAGCTGATCGCGCAGCTGCTCCGGCACGGCGTGGACATCCTCCTGGCCCGCTTCGCGGCGGTGCCCGCGGTCGAGGATCCCGTGGCCGCGATGGAGTCCGTGGTGTCCGAGGCGATCGCGTTCCTGGACGACTACCCGTCCTTCGGGCAGCTGTGGATGAACGAGAACTGGAAGGCCGAGAACGAGTGGCGTGACCTGATGCGGGAACTCCGCTCGGAACTGCTCGACGTGATCTCCCAAGCCCTGGACCGGATCGGCCAGCGCTACGCGGTGAACCAGGACGTCTCCCGGAGCGGCCTGGAGGCGGCGATCTTCGGGGCGTGCTTCATCGTGGGCCTCGACCGCAAGAGCTTCCATCCGGGTCGTTCCCAGGAAGCCAGCGTGGAGGCCATCATGACCTTCGTGAAGGGCTACCTGGCGCGCTGATACCCGTCCCCTGATCCACGGATCCGGGGACCAGAAAAACTGTCAGACCCCTCTGAAAGAATGAAGCCATGCGGTTGCTCACCACCAAGATCATGCTCGGCGCGGCCCTGGCCTGCGCAGCGCTCCTGATCCAGACGGTCCTGGCCCCGGAGACCCTGGGCCTGGTCCTCCTGCTGGTGTGCGCGTTCATCGGTTTCGTCTGCGCCATAGCGTCCGTCGCCATCCTGCGCCGTGACAAGGTGCTGATCGCCGCTGGAATCCTCACCACCGTGGCCGTCACGTTCGCCCTCGCGTACGTGCGGCTCTGGGGGCTGGGCTTCTCCGAAGGCTACGATCGGATGCACACCACAGGTCCCGGCGCGGGAAGCGATCTGTACTTCTTCCTCAGCCTCGCCGCAGGACTGCCGGCCGCGCTCCTGCTGTTCCTCGGCAGCGTCTGGCCCGCGAAGAAGCCCGGCGTCACCGGACGCAAACGCCCCGCCCGGGCGGGAGGGCGTCGCACCGCGTCCGGATCGCGTGGGGCGGGCAGCCGGAGCGGCACCGCCACGCGAAGTGGCTCGAGCCGCCCGACGCCGAGGCCGACGGTCAGGCCCGCGGCACCTCGAAGGACACCAGGCGCGCATCCTGACCGTCCAGCTCCGCCCAGGGTTTCACGCTCTCAAGCACGGTGATCCCGCTGGTGGGGTAATGCTCCGCCATGTCCATATAGGCGGTCTGATCCGAATCCCGGTCCGCCAGGAGCAGCGCGAGATCCTGCACGCCCGGCATGTGGCTGATGACCATCAGGCTCGTCACGGTCTCGGGCACGTGATTGATGACCGTGAGCATCCGCCGACCGGTCGCCGAGTAGAGCCCCGATTCGAGCTTGGGCGTCGGCGCCTTCTCCCCCAGCTCTTCGCACACCCAGGTGCAGGTCTGGCGGGTCCGCACCGCGGTGGAGCACAGGATGAAGTCCGGGACGTTCCCCGAGTCCCGCAGCCAGGCACCGGCCGCCGCCGCATCACGATGTCCACGGGGTTCCAGAGGCCGGTCGTGATCCTGGACCCCCAGAGGCCAGTCCGCCTTGGCATGGCGCATGATGATCAGGCGCTTCACATGATGCTCACTCATGGGAAAACACTATCCCTGCGGGGTTGGTGGGTGGTTCTCGGTGTGGAAGGAGTGCCGTGGGCATCCTTCGGCGCCTGCGCTCCAGCCCCGCCGACCTTTGGACCCAGGCTCGGTTCACGCCGTCAGCGGCGGGGCTTCCACGCGACAACGGCGCTCTCCGGATACCCCCGGCACCCCACACATAGACCACCCCTCACGTCCGCAGGCCAGGTCACCCACTCGCTCGCACAGAACCGGCCCCACGCACGGGTGATCCCATCAAGCCGAACGCACTCCCTCTGACCGGGAACGAGGAGAAGGACGGGGTTCCCCGACAGCGCCGTTGTTGCGTGAAGGCCCCGCTGCCTCAAGCCCGACCGAAGCCGGAATCCTGAGGTGCAGCGGGGCCGGAGCGCAGGCGCGGAGGGGATCCCCGTCCTTCACACAGAACCGAAAACGTCAGATGGAGTACTCCGGCGCGGCCCAGACGACCACCTCGGGGTGCTCGTAGAACCGGTACCCCTGCCCACGGACCGTGCGGACCGTGTTGGCCAGGCGACCGAGCTTGGAGCGCAGACGGCGGATGTGCACGTCGATGGTGCGCTCGTTGGGAACCTCTTCGGCGTTGCGCCACAGGTTCTCCAGGAGCTCCTCGCGGTCCACGGTGCGGGTGCCGTTCTCGACCAGGTAGTTCAGGAGCTCGAATTCCTTGAACGTGAGGTTCAGGGTGTCGCCGTCCAGGTGGACTTCGCGGCGCGCCAGGTCGATGAGGACACCGCTGGGGCGCTGGTCCGGCACGGCGGCCGGGCGGGGCGCCTCGACGCGCTGCCGGTTGGCGACCGTGGGATCGCCGAAGGTGCTGCGCACGACGTCGAGAGCGGAGCCGGGCGCGCTGGCCGGCGCGACGGCGACGGCGGCGTAGCTCTCGGCGCCCTGGACGAGCGACTGGGCGTAGGCGCGGATCTCCTGGGCGAGCTTGGCGATCGACTGTCCGGAAGCGGCTGCCGTCTCCTCGTCGATGCCCACGTAGAGGACGAACCCACGGGCGACCGTGGGAGTGCCGGCGGCGGCACGGGCCGGAGCTCCGTTGGCGCCGCGGGCGATCACCGGGGTCGGAGCGGTCAGGGGGTGGCCTTCAGCGGCGGGGGTGCCCGGCTGCGGGACGGCGCGGAGCTGGCCGTAACCCTGCTGGGGGTAACCGGGCTGCTGAGCGGGCGCGGGGGCTGCGAACTGGCCGTTGTAGCCCGCCGGGTACTGCTGCGGGGCGGCAGCGGGGCGGTTGGCGAATTCGGGGCGGACGGCAGGAGCCTTGTTGGCGTTCCGCAGGGAGATGTGGACGTATCCGGATGCAACTGACATGTTGTTTCAAACCTCTGAGAGTGAATTTGCCGTCATCGCGGCTCGAATGTTGAGTCCCCGCAATGAATCAGGAAAGTGCCCTTCATTGGGCGGGGTGAGGACGGTTGCCTGAGCTGAGGGGTGGAGGTCAGGCGCACATTCGACAACAGCCAACCATCAGGCCAGCGGGTGCGCTGGAGAGGGTCGCTGCGGCTGCAGATGCTGTTGAGTTGGTATTCACATCTCCGAGTGTGCAACGTAACAAACCCAACTTGCAAGTAACAAAGCTCACAGCCGTCCACATAGTGAGACAAAAGTGTCCATTGTGACCGACATCACCATTCTGAGCAGAGGGGTCCTGAGATGCGAATCAACCCTTTCACGGTCAGATGTCGCGTTCTTTGACGAATTTTCTTCAGTTAGAGCGGTCTTGACCGCCCAAAAGTTCAACTGTGAACTGAAACTCATGGCAGATCCGCTTGACCGCATCGTGGACGCTTCGGCGTCGGGCGGGCCCGGTCAGCAGACGGGAGGGCCCGGGTCCGTCGTTACCTAAATGTGACATGAGCGCGCCCGCCACCTAGACTGGTCGTGGGGCAGAGCGTCCACCGGAAGAGCAGAGCACCACCTGGGTGTCTGCGTCCGGAGTCCACGGACCCGCCCCTTCCAGAAGCATGAAGGGTTGAGCATGACCGCGAACCGACCGCGGACCACCGACGGCCGAGCCGTGGCAGGGTCCCGCGCTGTACGCGCCACCAGGAGCACCCGCAGCGAGGACCACGCGGCGGGAGCCCGCACAGCGGCCACCGCTGCTCCGAGTGGACGCCAGAAGCGATCCGTCCTCAGCCAGCTTCCCAGCATCCTTCCGCGCACCCGCGGCGCCCGGGCCGCCGTCGTCGGCTCCGTCCTGACGCTCGCGCTGGCCGGCGGACTCGCCACACAGGCCTCGATGGCCGCTCAGGACACCCGCCCGGCCGCGCCCACCGTGCAGTCGGCGCCCGAGGTCAAGCTCAGCGCACCGCAGTTCCGCAAGGTCAACAACGTCGGCCAGAAGTTCGACTTCTCCGTCCTGGCCACGCTCTCCTCGGAGAGTGTTTCGGCCGGCGCGGAAGCCAGCAAGTCCGCGCGGGAGGCCGCCACTCAGGCTTCCGCGCTGAAGCAGGCCGTGGACGCCCTGAAAGAAGAGGCCGCACCGCCCAAGACGGTGGACGACCCTGCCGGAGCCCAGGCCTTCGCCGCGAGCCAGCTCGGCAAGTACGGCTGGGGCGCCGGCGAGATGCCGTGCCTCGTGACGCTGTGGACCCGCGAATCCGGGTGGAAGACCACCGCCCAGAACGCGGACTCCGGCGCTTATGGAATCGTCCAGGCGCTGCCGGGCACGAAGATGGCCTCGGTGGCCGACGATTGGCAGACCAACTACAAGACCCAGATCACCTGGGGTCTGAAGTACGTCTCCGAGCGCTACGGTTCCCCGTGCGGAGCCCTCGGCTTCCACTACGCCAACAACTGGTACTGAGCCGCTTCCATCACTTCGCCTCTTCCGTCACTTCTCTGACGAGGCGTCAGTCTGATGAGGCACCGGCCCGGCGGGCCGGGCCACTGGCCGGGAGCGGATCCGTTCCCGGCCCGCCAGTCCTCGATCGCCGTCGCAGGGCACAGGATTTCCTCAATTCTTTGACTTTGTCGCGTCACAGACGACGGCAAGGCGTCTAACTCTGTTCAAGTGGGACTCGTGCATCGCCCAATTCGACGTCGAGGCCCGCCCGGGGACAGTGGCATGGGGGCGTGCCTCTCCTCCTCGTTGCACTGCACATCGCCAACGGTGAGACATCATGTTTTTTCACATCGCGGTCCAGGAACCCTGTTTCCACGTGACGGACCACCTCGCGCTCCCTCAAGGTCAGCCGCTAGAGACTGTGCGCATCTTCCTTCGTCCGAAGTTGCGCCCCCTCTCCGCGTCCTCATCGGGTTGCGCAACAGGATATGAATGTTTCACCGCAGGCATCATCTAGGGGTGGACATGAAAGAGCTGTATCTGAGCCGAGGGGGGCGCGCCTTGGCATCCGGCCGAAAGGACCGCTATCCGGTGGACGTTCCGGGCGGAAGCGCCCGGCCGTCGGCCCATGGCGCGTCGAGCGGACATTCCTCTCAGAGCATCCCGCACCATCCGAGTGATCGGGACCTTGTTGCCTAAGCACAGTGACGTCGAGCTGCTCGCACTGACCCGTTCCGGGGACATGGTCGCCTTCGGGACCCTGTTCGCCAAGCACCGCGCCTCCGCGTACCGGATCGCCTACGGGCTGACCCAGGACCACGGAGCCGCGGAGGACGCTGTGAACGACACGTTCGCCGCCGTGCTCGCGGCCATCAAATCCGGCCGCGGACCGCAGGGGGTGTTCCTCCCCTATCTCCTGTCGAGTGTTTCGCGGACCGTGTGGAGGAATTCCCGCCGTAAACGCCGCGAAGTCCCTTCTGAGGACCTGGATTCGGTCGGGGATTCGCCTGAAGTCACCGACCGGGTCATCGCCGCTTTTGAGAATGACTCCGCCCGCCGGGCATTTGAGTCGCTTCCCGAACGATGGCGCATGATCATCTGGTATCTCGATATCGAGGATATGCAGCCCAAGGATGTCGCGCCCGCCCTGGACTTGTCCCCTAATGCCGCCGTCGTGCTGCACCGCCGGGCGAAAAGAGCGCTTCGCGTCGCATATCTCAGAGAACTTCTGGGAAATCGTGAATCCGAAGACTGCCAGTTCACTATCGAATATGTTCCGGCATATCTCAGCGGCACACTGACCGCTCGCAGGAAAACCTGGTTCCACCGGCATCTCGAGACGTGCAGGACCTGCCGCAAGGCCATCACGGAACTTCTCGACAGTGGCGTCTTCCGTGTTCAGGATGCGAACCGTCCTCCCGGATGGCCCTGGAAGGACTACATGACGCACCTGATGGTCTGGACCTCGGTGACCCTGATCGTCGCGTCCCAGCCTGCCCATCACGGGCTTGACCCGACCGGGCTTCTCCACCGGATCAATGCTTCCGTGATCAGTCATTCCGCGGCCGGCAATCCATAGTCCGGGTCACCTTTCACCGCCGTGCGATACAATCAAATGGTATCCCGCAAAATGCCTGTTTTCAGGGGCATATTCACGCCAAGGAAGCACCTGAATGTCCGACGTGACTGGTCCACAGCAGTGCTGGCGTAACCTTTCCCTGCTGGGTTTCTCGACCCGCTGGATTTATGCCTGGCGGGCCTTGGATATGGAAACCATTTCCACTCTCGTTCAGGAAAACATCGAATTCCATTGCGCTTCGAAAGAGGCTTCGGCACCCCTGAGGGGCGTGTCGGAACTCCTCACAGCGCTGGCCGATCCCGATTTCCGGTGGGACCTCGCCGAGGCGATCCACCTCAAGGGGCTGATCACCGCGGAGAACATGCTCGTGATCGACTACCGCGACGAGGCGGGCACTTCATTCACCGAATCTCTGGAGTTCCTTGCCGGACGGGTCAGCGTGCGCCGGGTCGAGGTCTACGCTCCCTGAGGCCTGCGGTTCGGCGTCCTCAGTGGGCTTCTGCGACGGGGCATCTCTGCGCGCATCCACGACGTCCTGGACCCTGCGGTCCATGTCGCGGCTCGCGCGGGCCATCGCACCGGCCAGCTGGCCCAGTGCGAGCACGCCGAGGGCGATGACGGCAGGCAGCACCGGAATGACGTCGGCGCCCCACAAGGACAGGACGACGACGCCGCCCAGCAGAGGGAGCAGCCGCAGCCAGGATGCCGCCGTCGTATGTCGTGCGCGCGGATCGCCCGCTCGCCCCCTGGGGGATGCACTCATCGTGGACGCCTCGCCTCGCTCTCGGTCCTGCGGGAGCCGGTTCCGGTGGGAACACGGCCGTCGAGGACCCCGAAGGTTCTCTCCTCGACACCGTTCCTAAGCAGGGTACCCGCCGGAGATGACGCGATCCTGAACAATTTCCGCCCCTCCCCGGCCACGCGCCGTCGTGCGCTCACAGCGAGCACACAGCGAACGCCTAGGCAGAAGCGAAGGCGAGGGTCCAGAGTGGAGGTATGTCGCTGCCACCGTCACTCCAGTCCCTGCCTCGTCTGACCCGCCCGGACGGCTCCCCGATCCGCGCCCTCGTCCTGGATGACGAGCCGATGCTCCGCGAGCTGGTCGCCATGGGACTCAAGCTGAGCGGCTGGGAGGTCCAGTACGCGGAGGACGGCCCGTCCGCGGTGCGGGTGGCGCGCGAGTTCCAGCCGGACGTGCTGGTCCTGGACATCATGGTGCCGGTGTTCGACGGCGTCGAAGCCCTCCAGAAGATCCGCACCTTCATGCCCGAGGTCCCCGCGCTCTTCCTGACCGCCAAGGACAGCGTGGAGAACCGGGTCGAAGGTCTGGCGGCGGGCGGCGACGACTACGTCTCCAAGCCCTTCAGCCTCGAGGAGCTCACCCTGCGCCTGCACCGCCTTGTGCAGCGGTCCGGGGCCACGGCCAAGGACGCGTCCGAACTGGTGGTCGGCGATCTGGTGCTCAACATCGACTCGCGGGAGGTCCGCCGTGGCGGCGAGGAGATCCAGCTGACCGCCACCCAGTTCGACCTTCTGCAGTACCTCATGGAGAACCCGCGCCGTGTGCTGAGCAAGAACCAGATCCTGGACCACGTGTGGCATTACGACTTCGGCGGTCAGGCGAACATCGTGGAGCTTTACATCTCCTACCTGCGCAAGAAGATCGACGTGGGCCGTCCGCCCATGATCCACACGGTCCGGGGCGTGGGGTACGTCATCCGGCCCGGTGCGGAATGACAGCTCACCCCGCGCCTGAGGGCGCCGCTCCTCCGCCGCCACCGACCGGCCCGCCGTCCACTCCGCCCACGGGCGGCAGCCCTTCCGGCGCCGGTGCCCGCTGGCGCCGCCTGAAGTCCTGGCCGCTGCGCACCAAGCTCGTGCTCGTCACCATGGCGCTGCTGACCGTCATCGCCGCGGTGCTCGGCTCCGTGGTCTACGCGACCATGGACCGGGTCCTGACCAACGACGTCGACTCGCAGCTGCGGCTGGCGAACCACCGTGCGGCGGCGACCCTGGGCGGTCCGGGTGGACCCGGAGGCTCCCCTGAATTCCGGGGTCAGGCCCTCGGGACGATCACAGCCGTGGCCACGAGCGACGGCGCTCAGGGCGCTGCGGTGATCCTCCGCGACGACGGGCAGTTCGCCCCGCTTCCGACGGGTGACCTGCGGAAGATCGCGGTGTTGTCCGCGACCCCCGAGGCCTATCGGCCGGGCGCCGCCCCCGTCACCACACGGCTCAGCGTCGGTGAGTACCGGATGCTGGCCTCCACCACCCCCAACGGGGCCGTGGTGGTCACCGGACTCCCGCTCGCCGGCAAGAACGACGCCCTCGGCGCCCTCGTCCTGACCACCCTCCTGGTGTCGGCGGGCGCCCTGGTGATCTGCGCCGTCGTCGGCACCTGGCTCATCCGCCGGACCCTGCGCCCGCTCGCACAGCTCAGCGAGGTGGCCGGCCAGGTGGCGGAGTCACGGCTCGACGTCGGCGAGGTCGCCCTGGGCGTGCGCGTCCCGGAGAGCGCCACGGACCCCGACACCGAGGTGGGCAGCGTGGGGCATGCGTTCAACCGGATGCTCGACAACGTCTCCGGCGCTCTGGCCGTGCGCCACGCCTCCGAGATGAAGGCCCGGCAGTTCGTGGCGGACGCCTCCCACGAGCTCCGGACCCCGCTGACGGCCATCCGCGGCTACAGCGAGATGCTCGGTCTGACCGAGTCCCTCAGCGATCAGGGCAGAGAATCCCTCGCCCGCGTGCAGAGCCAGTCCGTCCGGATGAACGCGCTCGTGGAGGACCTGCTGACGCTCGCCCGGCTGGACGAGGGCCAGGCGATCCAGGGCCGCCCGGTGGACCTCGTGCAGCTCGCCGTCGAGGAGGTCATGGAGAAACGCGCGCAGGACTCCGGGCACGACTGGCGGCTGGCGGTCCCCGCGGGAACCGTGGACGCGTGGGCCGATCCGGCCCGTCTGCGCCAGGTTCTGGTGAATCTGCTGACCAACGCTCAGAAGCACACGCCGGAAGGCACCAAGGTGGAGGTCGGCGTCGCGCTCTCGGCTGACGGCAGGCCGACGCTCACCGTGACCGACGACGGCCCCGGCATCCCCGAAGAGCTGCAGCCCGAGGTGTTCTCCCGCTTCACCCAGGCGGACAAGGCCCGGACGGGCGGCTCGTCGGGGCTGGGTCTCTCGATCGTGCAGGCGATCGTCCAGGCGCACGGCGGCATCGTGACGCTCGAGTCCCGGCCGGGCCGGACCGTATTCTCCGTGGAGCTGCGCCCGGCGTCCTGAACGGCGAAGGGCGCCTGCCCACCGCGTCCGGAGGGACGACGGCGGCCAGGCGCCCTGGGCGCGACGGCGGAAGAGGCTCAGGCCTCCAGGACGCTCGCGACGCCGTAGAGGCGGTCGCCGGCGTCGCCGAGGCCGGGGACGATGTACGCCTTCTCATCGAGGCGCTCGTCGATCGAGGCGAGGACCACGGTGACGTTCGCGTCGGAGAGCTCCTCCTCGAGCTTCGCCAGACCCTCGGGCGCAGCCAGCAGGCAGATGCAGGTGACCTCGTCGGCGCCGCGGCGGAAGAGGAACTTGATGGCCTCGCGCAGCGTGCCACCGGTGGCCAGCATGGGGTCCAGGACGAAGACCTGGCGGCCCGTGAGGTCCTCCGGAAGGCGCTCGGCGTAGGTGATGATGTCCAGGGTGTGCTCGTCACGGGCCATGCCCAGGAAGCCGACCTCGGCCGTGGGGACCAGCTTGGTCATGCCCTCGAGCATGCCGAGACCGGCGCGGAGGATCGGGACCACCAGGGGCGTCGGCTTGGTGAAAGCCGTGCCGATCGTGGTGGCCACCGGGGTCTCGATGGTGACGGGCTGGGTACGCACCTCGCGAGTGGCCTCGTAGGCGAGAAGGGTGACGAGCTCTTCGGTCAGCTGACGGAAGACGGGCGAAGGCGTCGTCTTGTCCCGCAGCACGGTGAGCTTATGGGCGACGAGCGGGTGGTCCACAACGATGGTGCGCATGGGTCAAATTTACAGGACGCCGGCCGTTTGCCGTCTTTCGCCAACCGCGGCAGTTCCGCTCGCGAACCGCCAGTAGGCGCCCGTATCCGTGGGCCATACGGGCGCCTACTGGCGGTTCGCGAGTGTGGGAGGCCGGATACGCTGGTGGGCATGATCCCGCACGACACCGACCACGAGCACTGGATGGGCCTCGCCCTCGCCGAGGCCCGGGAGGCGCTGCGCACCGAGGACGTGCCGATCGGCGCCGTGCTGCTGGGTCCCGACGGCGCCGTCCTGGCCACCGGCCGCAACGAACGCGAGGCCCTGGGCGACCCCACGGCCCACGCCGAAGTGGTCGCGATCCGGGCCGGAGCCGAGGCCCTCCGCCGCAGGATGACCGACGACGGCGGCGAGTCCGACGGCTGGCGCCTGGAGGACTGCACCCTGGTGGTCACGCTCGAGCCGTGCGCGATGTGCGCCGGGGCGATCGTCCTGAGCCGGATCCCCCGCGTGGTGTTCGGCGCCTGGGATGAGAAGGCCGGCGCCGCGGGTTCCGTCTTCGACATCCTCCGCGAGCGCCGCCTCAACCACTGGGTGGAGGTCTACGCGGGCATCCGCGAAGACGAGTGCGCCACCCTCCTGCGGGACTTCTTCGCCCGGCACCGGGGCTGACCCCGGGACCTCCTCCCCTCACGGCAGCCGGAGCCGGGACGCGCCGTCGTCGTGCCCTGCGCGTCCTCTCGCCCCCTTCGCCTCCGTAACCCTTCGCCGGAATATTAGTTTGACTAAGCAACCTTTCCACTTATATAGTTGCCATAAGCAATTACAGGAGGATCGGATGCCGGTAGAGCCAGCAACAGCGCGGGCACTCATCCGCGGGGTCGTGGATCTGCAGCGCGCACTGCGCTGCCTCTCGCACGACTCCCTCGCTCCGGGAACCAGCACGGCCCTGCTCGGGGTGCTCCACATGATCACCGAACACGGTGGGCGTGCGGTGGACATCGCGCAGCGGCTCGGTGTGAGCTCCCCCGTGCTGAGCCGTCACCTCGCGGAACTCGAGGAACGCGGCTTCATCACCCGGACGCAGGACCCCACGGACCGCAGGGCCCAGCTCCTGGAGGTCACCGAGACCGGGCAGGATCAGCTCGCCCGGGCCGAGGAGGACCGCGTCCAGGCACTGCTGAGCCTTCTCGGTGACTGGGACGAGGACCAGGCGCTCACGTGCCGCTCCAACCTGACCGATCTCACCGTGGCTTTGCAGTCCTACCGTCGCAAGCCCTCCCCGTACGCCGCCGCCACCCCCGCAGGAGACTGAATCTTGAACCCCACCCACGAGGCTCAGCCCATGAGCCACCGGCAGATCATGGAGGCCTTCACCGGCCTCCTTGCCGCGTTCTTCACGGCGATCGTGTCCAGCACGATCGTCTCGAACGCGCTGCCCACCATCATTTCCGACCTCAAAGGCACCCAGACGGATTTCGCCTGGGTCATCACGGCCTCCATGCTGGCCAGCGCCGTCACCACCCCGATCTGGGGCAAGCTCGCGGATCTCTACGACAAGAAGATCCTGGTCCAGCTGAGCATCGTCGTCTTCGTGGCGGGTTCGGTGGTGGCGGGCCTCTCCCCCGACATCCCGATGCTGCTGACCGCACGCGTCATCCAGGGCATCGGCATGGGCGGTCTGATCGCCCTGTCCCAGGCCATCATGGGCGTCATGATCGCCCCGCGTGAGCGTGGCAAGTACTCCGGCTACCTCGGCGCCGTTCTCGCCGTGGGCACCGCGGGCGGCCCGCTGCTCGGCGGTCTGATCGTGGACCACTGGGGCTGGCGCTGGACGTTCTACGTCTGCGTCCCGCTCGCGATCATCGCCCTGATCCTGCTCCAGATCACGCTGAAGCTGCCGCAGATCCGCCGCAAGGCGAAGATCGACTGGCTGGGCACCATTCTGCTCAGCGCGTCCGTCTCCACCCTGCTGATCTGGGTCTCGTTCGCCGGTAACCCGGACTACTACGAGTGGTGGTCCTGGCAGACCGCGGCGATGGTGGGCGGCTCGGTCGTCGGCCTGCTGCTCTTCATCCTGGTCGAGGCCAAGGTCTCCGAGCCGATCATCCCCCTGAAGATCATCTCCAACCGCACCACCGCGCTGAGCATCGTGGCCTCGGTGGCCATCGGCGTGGCCATGTTCGGCTCCTCCTCCTTCATCGGGCAGTACTTCCAGGTGGCCCGTGGCGCGACGCCCACCGAGGCCGGCCTGCTGACCCTGCCGATGATCTTCACCAACCTGGTGGGCTCCACGGTCGCGGGCCAGCTGATCTCCCGCTACGGCAAGTGGAAGGGCTACCTGGTGGCCGGCACGATCCTCACCGCGGCGGGCATGCTCCTCCTCGGCACGATCGACCACGAGACCGACTTCTGGATCACCGGCGTCTACATGGCCGTCCTGGGCCTCGGCCTCGGCATGACCATGCAGAACCTGGTCCTGGCCGTGCAGAACACCGTGGCTCCGCGGGACATCGGGTCCGCGAGTGCCTCGGTGGCGTTCTTCCGGACCGTCGGTGGCGCGATCGGCGTGTCCGTGCTGGGCGCCGTGCTGGGCAACCGCTCCTCGGATCTGATCAAGCAGGGCTTCATCGACCACCACATCAAGGTCCCTGCCGGATCCGGCGCGTCGAGCACGAGCCTGGACGTCAAGGACATGCCCGGCCCGATCGCCACGATCGTCAAGGCCGCTTACGGTGACGCCTCCGCGCAGATCTTCCTGATCGCCGGTTTCGTGGCCATCGCCGCGATCATCGCCGTGCTGTTCATCAAGGAGGTCCCGCTCCGCAAGACCGTCGAGATGCAGCCGGCCAAGGCAGCGTCCGAGGGCTCCACTGCGGAACCCGACACGACGACAGCGACCCTCGCCGCGGTCGCCGCTCCCTCCGGAGCCGCAGGTGAGGCCCTCGCCAACGGCCTGAACCCGAGCGACGCCCCGGAGCAGCACGTTCCGGCTCACGTCGCAGGGCATCAGCGCACCGCCCCTGCGATGCAAGACGGCGGCCTGGAGGGCGGCCTCGACTCCGAGCTGCGGCTCCTGCTGGCTGAGCGCGAGGCGCCCGGCGTCGTGCCCCAGGGCGACAACGCGGCCACGCTCGCGGCGCTCCAGCAGACCCAGCTCCTGCTCGCGAAGCAGCAGGAGCAGCTCGCCAAGCTGAGCGAGAAGGTCAACACCCAGCTGCTCGCGCAGCTGGAGATGTCCGAGCGGCAGGGCCAGGCGGCCGGCGAGCTGGCCAGGATCCAGGCCGAGCTCGACGCCGAGCGGCAGCTCCAGAAGGAGGCCGCGCTGTATCTGGCGACCCGGGGACGGCACAGCGCGGGCTGAGGCGGCCGGCGCCTGCGGAGAAGCCGAGAGGGGGCGTCCACCGATTGCGGTGGGCGCCCCTCGGGCGTTTCCGGGGGTTCTGGGAGGTTCGACGAAAAGCCCGGGAACTCGCGGATCCGAGGCTCACGAACCGGACCGCAGGTGCTCCGTTTGGGCGGGGGTGTCCGGCTACGGTAAAGTGGTCAACCGTTGGTGACGTGTCCGAGCGGCCGAAGGTGCAACACTCGAAATGTTGTTTGGTGTAACAGCCAACGTGGGTTCAAATCCCACCGTCACCGCCAAGTAGCAAGGCCCCTGCTTCCCTCTGTTCAGGAGGGAAGCAGGGGCCTTTGCTTTGCCCGGCATCAGCCTTTGGGCACAACGCTAGGAGCGCGCCCACCGTCGCGGGACGAGAGTGCTCCCGGCGTTCAGTACTTTGATCAGACGCTCAGGTTAGAGCCCTGCGACGGCATCCTTGTACGCTTTCGCCTGAGTCGGCGTCAACTTGCCCGATACCCGCACCAGCGACGTGCCAGTCATGTAGTGATACTCCGCAAGAATCCCGATGCCCTTGGACACATCAGCGATGTACTTCGCCCGGGCGTTCATGTCATCCGCCGTTTCGAAAGTCTCGACAACAGCACCTCCATCAACGCCGGTCTCGCCAGGCTTCCCGCGGTTGTCCGTAATCCACGCGGCCGATGTGTACTGTCCTGGACGCCCGATCATATTGTTTACGTCCGTCGCTTCAGTCACCGTTGTGACCTTCGTAATCTGAGGGACCTTGGACTTGAGCGCATTTGCTATCTCAGTCGCCGTCTTCAGAGAAGGTTTCGGCGTGGATGATGGACTAGGAGTAGCCGCCGTGGAAGCGGATGCCGGTCCAGCCGCAACCGGGGCACTCGTTGGCGCGCCACTGTTACTGCCAGAAGAGCAGGAAGCAACGAGAACTGCCACAGCCAACGCACCAACGGGCGCAAGGATCTTCTTCATAGAACCCCAATTCAATCGCGAGTGATGAGGAAATCTTAGCCACCCTGGACAGCAGCTTTGCCAACCACGATCAGTCCGCGTGACTGGCTCCCAGTTCAGAACCCTCGACGTAAGAGTCAGCGTTCTTGCCACCCATTCCACTCGGCTACGGCGACACCCTACGACAAGGTAACGAGGGGAGCTGCAGACGAGGGCAAACACAATGGTTCGGAGGGCTTGGGACCGATCTCACTTGCGGAATACCTCCCCTGCCGCATGATCTCGACCATCGTTCGCTCAGGCGACGGCTTCGACCGACGACCGCTACTCGTGCCGCCGGCCGAAGTGGGTGATCTTGTCGTCGAGGACGTCGATGGCCCGGTGTAGGGCTTCGGCGCGTGCGGCCAGGGTGGCCCGACGCTCCCGGAGGAAGGTCACCGGGTCCGTGGGAGCCCCTCCCCCACGCAGGAGCGTGGCGAACTCGCGGAGGTCCGAGATACCCAGCCCGGCGTCCCGTATGCAGGTGACCACGCCGATCCATGCGAGATCACTGTCGGAAAACCTGCGATGGTTCGACGAACTGCGCTCGAACGGACCGATGATCCCCTCGTCTTCGTAGTAGCGGATCGCGTCAGGAGAGAGCCCCGTGGCTGCCGCCGCTTCCTGCATCGTGAACGTCGTCACTCTCGACCACCTCTTCCAGAATGCCCCGTGCCTCCTCGTCAAGCTGCAGTTGACGGGCGTCCATCATTTCATCCAGCTGTTCCAGAGTCGATACTCCCACGATCGGAGTGGGCGACTGAGGGGAGCCGAGCAACCAGGAGAGCACCACCTGGTTCCTGGTGGCCCCCAGCATGGCGGCAACACGGTCCAGCGCCGCGAGACGTCGCTCCGACGAAGGATGACGATAGGCATCCTGCAGCCGGGCCTGGTCCGCATACGCACCGCCGAGGAGCACGTTATAGACCCACAGCCGGAGATCCGTAGAGAGCACGTGATCGAGCGCTTCCGGCGTCGCAACCACATGACCACGGTCCGGCAGCGGCACGAACGGCGACGGTTGCAAGTAGCTGTGTCGCAACTGCACGGCCGTGAAGGGCTCGACTCCCACGGTGAGAGCCATCGACCGAGCACGCTCGACGCGCCAGCCGGCGTGATTCGAGGCGCCGAGCCGCATCGCTTTCCCTTCAGCGGCCAGGGACCCGAAAACCGAGACCTGTTCTTCGAGGTCGATCTCGCGATCCTCGACGTGAGCCCACAAGAGGTCCACGTGATCGGTGCCGAGGCGCTCCAAGGAACCTTCGAAGGCGGTACGGACGGCGGTCGCGCCGAGGCCCTCCATGGAACCGGGCCAATCCCCTGGCACGGTCGGGGCGGCCCCGACCTTGGTCGAGATCCGGACTCGGTCCCTCAGGCCAGGATTCGCCCGCAACCACGAACCGATCACCGACTCACTTGCGCCCCCGAGACCGGACGGGTCCAGCCAGAATGCGTAATTGTTCGCCGTGTCCAACCATCGGCCTCCGCGGAGGACGAAGCGGTCCAGGAGCTCGAACGCCCTGGCTTCATCGATCCGAGTGCCGAAGTACATCGTGCCGAGGGCGATATCCCTCGGATCAAGAACAGTCATGGCAGGAGCACAGCAGCTGGAGCGCGCTCCAGGTCAAGCGTCGCCCAGAGCAGCGTGCCACATCCCGGGCGGACTGCCCGCTCCGCTCACAACCCCAGAGTCCGGAGCTCGAAGCTGTTCGGCGTCGAGAGGGTGGCGTCGCAGGTTGCGGTGCCGTCGGGCGCGCTCAGCACCGCGTGACCGTCGCCGTCGCTGACCAACCGGAGCGTGAGGTCCCTGTCCTTCTGCGGCTCGAATCCGGGCATCTTGGGCGTGGGATAGCCGATCACGAAGGTCCGCTCCGCACCGCTGGCATCACGTGCATGGACGAGGAGGTCCGTGTGTTCCGGGAGGGATTTCACGTCTTTCACGAAAACCGTGATCTCCTGCCACGCCATGCCCGTGGCAGCCCGCCTGGCATTCCTGTACGAGCGGATGCAGGCGATGCTCAGCCCCAGCAAGAGGAGCAACGGGACCGGCGAGATCAGTCCGATCATCGAGACCGCGGTCCGGATCCTCGCGTCCTGGCCGACGATCAGCACTCCGGAGAAGTCCGAGGGGTTGTACGCGAGAGTGACCTGCTCCTTGTAGCCCGCCAGCGCATCGCACGGTCCCTCATCCTTCACCTGAGCCTCGTGGGTGACCCCGTCGAGCACGAAGCGCACCGTGGTGGTGCAGATGGTGCTGCTCTTGTGAGTGTCGTATTCGGAGAGGCCGACCACGGTCGCAGGGGTCCGCGGGTAGCCGCCCCACCAGGGATTCGTGGTCCACGCGAGCAGCACCGCGACGCCGACCGCGACTACAGCGAACACCGCCGTGGAGGTGATCGCGGCCCTGAGACGGCCCTTGCGGACCGACGCCGATTTCCACACCGGGGCGCCGCTGCCAGGCGCCTCGTGGGAGGGGATGTCCAGATTCTTGGTGAGCTGCACCGTGTCCTTCTTCGTTCGTGCCACATGGGCGTGGGCTGCTGCGCCCTGGTCCTGAGGTGCTTCCATCAATCGAACGAGGGCAGCCCTACGATCTCGAAAGCCGTCGCGCCAGGGGTGAGAAGGCTCTCGACCGGTTCGTCGGCGATGAGGAGCTGGAACCCGGAGTCCCGGCCCCAGGCCCAGGGGAACTCGGCGATGTCGGCCCACTCGCCAAGGACACGTGCCCGGCAGGTCCACATGGCCAACGGTGCGGACGCCAGCCAGGGCACGACCACGGTCTCGAGCAGGCCAGACAGAAGATCATCGGCCGGATGGTCGACGGTCCGTTCGCGCCCCACGGAATCAGCAGCGTGGGCGTCCAGCCGGCTCAGATCAATTCTCATAGGCCAACTATCGCGCGAGGCCGGCACCCTGCCCAAGTGACACGGCCGGGTTCGGGAGATCGGAGCGGTTCGGGCCGCGCGCACCAGTTGGTCACGGGCCGCCGAGTCGGGCCTCCCGGATATCCGATCCCAGAATCCCTAGAATGCCTCCATGACTGCCGAAGACCTGTCGTTCCTGCCCGCCGCACTGCAGGCAGGGGTCCGGCCAGGCACGCACGGCGGCGTGTGGCACCTGTCTCAGGCGCCCGACGTCGTCGCCGCACTTGCCGCGGCAGGGCGGCTCATCCTCGGACTGGACATCCGCGACTACGCGGCCGACGGCACCTTTGTGGAGACGTCATGGTCGTCGTACACGGGAACCGACGTCGGCGAAGCGCGTGACCGCGCCCTGGAGGCCTTGCGGCAGCCGGCGCTGCCCGGCGAGTGGGTGCTGATCACCTGGTGACGCGGGCGGTGCCCGCCTACCGGGAACAGCGCGCCGCACGAAAAACTCCCCCGGCGCCGAACCGATGTCTCGGTCCGGTCCCGGGGGAGCTTCTTCAGGCAGAGGACTTAGTTCCGGGCCCTCCGGTAACCAGCACGCTGCGCTGCGGCTTCGGTGGAGAAACACGCTTCGGGTGCGGTGATGTTGTATGAACGCTGGCCCGGCAGGTGATAGATCCACTCCGGGCGACCTTGGTTCCCCTTAATGGGCGCCCAGGCAGGGCAATTCAACTTGCTGATGGGAGCGGCGGACGTCGGGCGGGTCGGCCGCGGCGGGGCCACGACGCGCACGTACTTCTGCACGCTCGAGCTGGCCTTCAGCGTGCCGGTCGACACGATCCGCAGCGACCACTTGCCCGAGACACTCGCGGTGAACGAGGTGCGGACCAAGCCCTTCGCGTTGCTGTTCACGGTGCGGACCGCGGCGTTGGGCTTGGCGCCGTCCGGGTCGAAGTACACGACGGCCTTCACGGTGCCGGTGTTGGCCCAGGTCCGCCCGTTCAGGCGCTGCGCCTGGCCCTGAATGGTGATCGGCTTGCCACGGGTGACCGTGGCGGGTCCGGCCGCGTAGGACGCGACGCGGGTGGCGACGGTCGGAGCCGCCTGCGCAGGAGCCGCCACGACCAGCGAGGCGACGACGGCGACCAGCGCCGTCAGGGCCGCGATGACCGCGCGCCCCCAAGATTTCATAGACACGGAAAGTCCCCCAGTGAAAATGTCCGGTTCAACCGGCAATACGAGTGATGCGGAGTCAGCATATCCGCCTCCACGCCGCGAACACAGAGGGTAGCCGAGGACGTCGCTCTGCGACGGGCGGCATTCACGGCTGAGGCCGACGCCGCTCTCACGAACGGCGCCGGCTTCGACCTCTCGCAGCCCCGAGGGACCGTGAGTCACCGCCTTACGCGAAGGCGAACAGGCCCTCCCCCACGAAGCCGTCCGGACCGCACCCCGGCGGGACGGCGAAGACCGCCGAGCCCACCGGCGTCGTCCACTGATTCAGGATGTCCAGATCGTCCAGGCGCTTCTGGATCGGCACGAACTGCCGATCTACATCCGCCTGGAACGACGCGAACAGCAGCCCCGAGTCGGAGACGCCCGGCCCTCCGGGCGGCACGTCGTAGTTGAACGCCCTCCGGAAGATCCGCTGGGACGGGTCCTCCGGCCGCGCGCGGCGCAGATGGGAGAAGTCCGCGATCACGGGGAAGCCCACCGGGTTCAGGGCCTTGAAGTCCGGTTCGTCGTGCTCGTCGACCCCGGTCAGCGGAGCGCCGTTGGAGAGTTTCCGCCCCACCGACTCCTCGCGCCCGGAGCGGTCCAGCTCGTCCCACTTGTCGAGGTTCATGCTGATCCGCCGGAGCACGAGGGATGTCCCGTTCTCCGCCCAGGACCGGTTGGCCCCGTCCCCGAACACGACCCGCTCGAAACTCTCGCTGCCGGGCACCGGGTTCGCGGTCCCGTCCACCTGGCCGAACAGGTTCCGCATGGTCGTGCCCGGTTTCTCCGTGCCGTACGCCCGTCGGAAGCCTTGCTGGATCCACCGGACCGTGGTGAAACTCCGGCTGTCCTTCAGCAGCATCCGCTGAGCGTGCGCGACCGTGAGCGGGTCATCGGCGCAGATCTGCAGGAGCAGATCCCCGTCGCTGTACTCCTTCACCAGGCGGTCGATGCCGAACTTCGGCAGCGGCCGGAGCCACGACGGCGCCCGCCCCGGCGCCGCGACCCGGAAGAGCCCCGGCCCGAAGCCGAACGTGACCGTCAGGTTCGCCGGGCGGAACGCCAGCTCGGCCTCCGTGTCGGCGAGGGCGCCCTCCCCCTGGGTGAGCCGCGCGGCGTCGGAGGTGAGCAGCTTCAGCAGGGACTTCACCCCCGCCGCCGTGATCCCCGGCTTCAGATCCAGCGCCACGAAGGCGCCATGGGCCTGCGCCGCGGTGCCGATCCCGGCCTGCCGCGGGCCGAAGAAGGGCACGGTGCCGGCTCCGTTGTCGGGCGTCTCCGCAGCCACGGACGACGACGGCGCGCCGCCCACCAGCTGCGTCCCAGCGGCGGCCAGCGCCCCCACCCCCGCCGCGGCGCCACCGAGGAGGAGGTTCCGGCGTCGTACCCCCTTCGAGGATCCCGCCGAGGTGCCCGCGCCCGCCGGCTCCACCGGACGGCCCTCAGGGGCGCCCGCCGGCTCCACGTCCCGCGGACTCACTTGGCCGGGGAGGTCGTGGGCTGGGCGTGCCCGGAGTGGTCCTCGCCGCCGTGGCCCGAGTGCTCGCCCGAGTCCCCACCCGGTGCGTAGTTCTCCTTGGCGCCGGAGAAGTCCTTGACCTGGGCGGTGAAGCTGAGGGCCGTGCCATCGCTGGCCTTCAGTTCGAAGGGGATCTCGTCACCGGCGCGGTAGGCCTTGGCGAGCTTCATGAGCATGATGTGGTTCGCTCCGGGTTCGAGCTTGAGCTCACCGCCCGCGGGGATGGTGAACCCGCCCTCCTTGGCGCGCATCTGCATGCCGCCGCTGGGGTTCATGACGGTCTCGTGCAGCTCGGCCATGGGCGAGGCGGGGGTGGTCACGGTGGTGATGGTGATGTCCTTGCCGCTGCCGTTGCGGACGGTCCCGAACGCGGCGGTCATGCCGGAGGACGCCGCCTTCACCCAGGGCTCGCTGATCGAGAGGGCGGGCGCCGGGCTGGCCGACGATGCGGCAGGGGCCGGGGCGTTACCCGAGGAGCAGGCGCCGAGGGCGAGCGTGGCGGCAGTGGCGAGGGACAGCAGGGAAAGGGTCTTCTTGGTGGTCATGGTGACTCCTGATCTGTGCCCGTCCGGGCAGCGTGATGCTGGGACGGGTGTGAAAGTGTGGGATGAAAAAGGGTGCCCGTCAGGCGGTGTCGTCGCGGCGCAGACGCTGCAGGGCCCGGACGGCGAGGAAGAGGCCGAGGCCCACGGCCGCGCCGATGCCGCCGGCGATCAACCAGCCGGGGACCCCGGCTGCCTGACCGGAATCCGACGCGGCGCCGGCCTCAGAGGACGGCGCGGTCGCTCCAGCGGCGGGTTCGGTGCCCGGCGCGAGTCCGGGCGCCGGAATGGTGCCCGCCTTCGCGTTCGTTCCGACCAGGAACGAATAGCTGCCGCTGATGGGGTGGCCGTCGCTGGAGACGACCCTCCAGCGGACCTGGTACTCCCCCTCCGGAAGGTCCGGTGCGAGGGGCTGGGCCAGGGTCTCCCGTGCGAGCACGGGCTTGCCCTGGGCCCAGTTCTTCGAGGCCGCATCGACGACGCGGATCTCGTAGCCCAGGTCCATGAGGGCCGCGCTGAACGTGACGGACACCTGGGTGGGTGCTGCCGACAGGCGTTTGCCGTCGGACGGGGTGGACGAAACCAGTTGGTCGTGCGCCGAGGCCTTCGGTGCGCCCGCCAGGAGAACGGCGAAGCACAGCACCAGAACGGCCGTCAGCACGGAGGCACGACGCCCCGGGTTCCGCCATGCAAGGAATGGCAAAGAACTCATGACTGCTTCCTGCCCTGCGGGACACAGGGGCCCGGCAGGGCGGCTGAGAAGTGTGGCGCGGAGATCCCGCGCAGGTCTCACGGCACCGGCGCGCGACGCGGACCGGTGGCCGGGGTGACTAGAACGACTCAGACAGCAGCGGCGGGCCGCGATGCCGCATCACCAGCAGGGGCACGCCGAGATTGCGCAGCGGCGCGACGCGCCGGTCCAGCGGCATGGTCAGCGATCCGGGCACGACGACGAGCGGCGCCACCCGGGGAATGACAGGAAGGAGGCGCATCCGCAGAGCGGCGAGAAGCCTCAGGAGGGTCACCTCGCCATGGCGCAGCACGGCGATGGTGAAGACCGCGGCGACCACGTGGCCCAGCCACATGAGCGGTGAGGAGTGATCCATGAGCGCCATGGACCCGTCCGTGGCGACCGTGCCGGGAGCCGGCGCCATCGACCGGGCGACGTGGCCGGCGTGACCCATCCGGGCCATGTCGTGCGCCATCGTGGCAGCGGGCCCGGCAGTCGTACCGGCGGTCATCCCGGCGGGCGCCATGCTGAACAGGCCGTGGAACAGCGCCTGGCTGAACAGGACGCCGGCGGAGAGACGCCAGAGGGAAAGGGGCTTTCCGGCGTGGAGCGCCTTCCCGGTGAGCAGGCCTTTCCCTGCCAGCAGTATGCACACCAGCCCGGACAGGACCAGCGAGAGCACCAGGACTGCGGCCGCGGGAACGGCTCCGCCCGCGAGGACATGCGAGAAGGCGGCGATCGACGTCGCGGCGGTGGCTGCGATCCAGCCCCGCGCGAAACGCGCTCCGCGTGCCGTCATCGTCCTTCCCCTTCGTCCTGGAAGGGCGCACCGCCCGTCCAGCCCCGATTATCCACGAATTTCTACGAGCTGTCGAAGTGTCGGGAGGGTCCGGCGGCTCCCCTCGCCGACACGGCGCGGGACGAACGATCCATGTCAGAAATCTGAACAGCTGGTCAACTTTAAGCGCAGAAAGCCTTGACCGCGCCACAAGTACAGGGTGAGACTTTTCTCACACTTGTTCAGTTTTCTCGTTGAGGCATACCGGAGGTTCCCATGCAGAGCACGACCACCGAGGCCAAGGCCCCGGACTCCCTCGCACCCGGGAGACTGGGCACGGTCGACATCGTCTTCTTCGTCGTGTCCGCGGCGGCTCCTCTCACGGTGGCCGTGAGTGCGGCGCCCCTGTCGTTCTTCCTGGGCGGGATCGGAGCGCCGGGCGCCATGCTCGCGAGCGGCGCGGTCCTGATCCTCTTCGCCATCGGCTTCACGGCCATGTCCCGGTTCGTCCGCAACACGGGCGCCTTCTACGCCTACGCGGCCGCCGGGCTGGGCAAGCCGGTGGGCATCGGCGTCGCCTTCGTCACCGTGATGGCGTACGCGTTCCTCCTCATCGGCTTCTACGCCCTGCTCGGATTTTTCGCGGACCTGACGTTCGGGAACCTGTTCGGCATCCATCTGCACTGGGGCGTCTGGTCGGCGCTCTCGGTGCTCCTGATCGGGCTGCTCGGCTACCGGCGCATCGACGTCGGGGCGAAGGTCCTCGCGGTGCTGCTCACAGCGGAGGTCCTCATCCTCCTCATCGTCTCGATCGCGGCGATCGTGGAGAACGGCGGACACATCGCCGACGCCACGGCCGCCTCCTTCAATCCCGTCAACATCTTCTTCGTCCCGGGCGCCAGCGTCCTGTTCGTCTTCGGTTTCGGGGCGTTCCTCGGTTTCGAGGGGACCGTCATCTACGCGGAGGAGGCGAAGCAGGCCGACCGCACGGTCCCCCGCGCGACCTACCTGGCCATCGCGTTCCTCGCCGTCTTCTACGCCTTCACGTTCTGGGCCCTCACCGTCGCCTTCGGGGCGGACGGCGTGCTGGCGCTCGCCAACTCGGACAAGCTCGAGGAGATGATGTTCATCGCCGGCGAGCAGTCGCTGGGAGCGTGGGCCGGCGTCGTGCTCCAGATCCTGGTCATCACCAGCTTCTTCGCCTGCGCGCTCGCCTTCCATAACGCCTGTGCGCGGTACGTGTTCTCCCTCGGCCGCGAGCGCCTACTGCCGACGGTGTTCTCCCGCACGCACCACCGGATGCGGTCGCCGCATGTCGCGAGCCTGGCGCTGACGGGCCTCAGCCTGGTGGTCATGATCGCCGGGGCGCTCTCCGGCACGGACCCCTATCTCGGGCTGAGTCTGTGGACGTATGCCGTGGGCGTGGCGGGTCTGGTCTTCGCCCAGGGCGTGGCCGCGGTCTCGGTGATCGGCTTCTTTCGGAAGGACCGCCGGGGCCATGGGATGTGGCGTGTGGTGATCGCACCGGTGCTCGGCGCTCTGGGACTCATCGCCGCGTTCGCCATCATCGTCTCGCACTTCGATATCGTGTCCGGCATGACCGGCCCTGTGAATCTCCTGCTGATCGGCGTCGTGCCGCTCGTCTTCGTGGGCGGCGTGATCGCCGGCCTCGTGATGCAGCGGCGCTCCCCCGAACGCTACGCCGCCCTCAATTCCTCCGTGGTGGTCACGGCACCGGACGAGCGCGCCGCCGCGTCCGAGCCGGCAGCGGCCGAGGAGCCGGTGGCATGAGGGCCAAGAGCAGACAGCGCCGCCAGGACCTCATCGCGGCCGCCAGCAGCGTGATCGCCGAACACGGCATCGCCAACGCCAGCGTGCGCGCGGTCGCCGAGCGCGCCGAGGTCAGCACGGGCAGCGTCCTGTACCACTTCGAGAGTTTCGACCAACTGGTCATGGAGGCCGTGAAGGGCGTCATCGACGAGTTCAGCGAACAGCGACGGCGGCTGATCGACGGCGTCGCCGACCCGGTCGAAAGGCTCCGCCTCATGATCGAGGCGGGGATCCCCGAACACATCAGCGACGAACTGCGGATCGTGTACCAAGTGGTGTCCGCGGCACAGGACAACCCGCACTACCGGCGCAATCTGGCGCTCGTGGTGGAACGGCAGGTCGCCCTGTACGAGATCGTGCTCGAAGTCGGCACGGCCCTCGGAGCGTTCCGGCCCCGCATGGAGATCCACGCGATCGCGGAGAACCTGGTGGCCCTCGAGGACGCCTACGACCTCTACCTCATCGACCCCGACGACTGGCAGCGTGACCGCTATCTGCGGAACACCCTCCTCTTCGCCGAGCTCGCCCTGGACTGCACGCTCATCACGCCTGGCCCGTCCGCATCCGCATCTTCACCATCACCCACCTCCGAGGAGCAGCAGTGACCGCACCCCTTTCCGATCCGAGCACGAGCCGCCCCTCCGGGACCGCTCCGCTCGGCGCCGCGCCGCGGGCCCGGGATCTCGGCGTCCCGTTCGACGGCGAACCCGGGCCGTGGAACGCGATCACCGATGTGCCGGGCCTGGAGGTCGGCTACGTGACGCTGATCGACAACGGGCCCGTGGTGGCCCGCACCGGCGTCACCGCGATCCTGCCGCGGGGCAAGGCGGCCGCCGGGTCGCCCTGCGCGGCCGGCCTCGCCGTCCTGAACGGCAACGGGGAACTGACCGGGAGCACCTGGATCGAGGAATCCGGACAGTTCCAGACGCCCATCGCGCTCACCAACTCCCATGCGGTGGGAGCCGTGCACCGCGGGGTCGATCGGTGGATGGCTGAGCATCACCCCGCGGTCGCGGCGCAGTGGATGCTGCCCGTGGTCGGCGAGACCTGGGACGGCTACCTGAACTCGATCAATGCGGACACCGTCCGTCCCGAGCACGCCGCGGCCGCCCTCGACGACGCCCGCACCGGGCCGATCGCCGAAGGCAATGTGGGCGGCGGGACCGGCATGAACTGCTACGGCTTCAAGGGCGGGACGGGCACAGCCTCCCGGGTGGTCCGTTCGGGCGGCGACTCCTGGACCGTGGGCGTGCTCCTGCAGGCCAACTTCGGCTCCCGGAAGGAACTGCGCGTGGCCGGGCGACGGCTCGGGAGGGACTCCCAGGCCCCCGATCCCATGACGACCACCGATTGGTTCGAGCGCGACACCGCGTCCCCGGCCCACGCGGTGGCCGGTGCCGGGAGCGTGATCGTGATCGTGGCCACGGACGCGCCGATGCTCCCGGACCAGTGCCGCGCGCTCGCCCGCCGGGTGAGCCTGGGACTGGCACGCACGGGCACCACGGGAAGCCACTTCTCCGGCGACATCTTCCTCGCCTTCTCCACGGCGAACGAGGGCGGCCTCGGCTCGCGCATGGGCGCGGGCGGCGTGGTGGTCGAACAGCTCTCCCATGTGGCCTGGGGCAGCATGGACCCCTTCTACGAGGCTGTGGTCGAGGCCACCGAGGAGGCCGTCCTCAACGCCCTCGTCGCGGCCCGGGACATGGTCGGCCGCGAGGGCCACAGGAGCCATGCGCTCCCCCACGAGGAGGTCCGCGCGGCGTTCGCGTCGTGACCGTGCCGACCACGGCTCTCTGAACGACGACGGCGGTGGGCCGGGCGCGCTGCCCGGCCCACCGCCGTCGTCGTGGTGCGGGAGCCGTGCCCGCCGCCGCGCTACTCGAACGTGAGCTTCGGGGGCGCCTGGCGGAATCCCTTCGTGCGGACGGCCAGGAAGATCACGCCCACCACCATCCAGCACACGCCCACCGTGAAGGACGTCGGCGCGAGGGAGGTCCACAGCCAGATCGTCAGGGCGAAGCCGATGAGCGGCAGGACCAGGTGGATCAGCAGATCCCGCGGGGTGCGGCCCTTACGGTCCCAGATGAAGTACTTCACCACGGACAGGTTGACCATCGAGAAGGCGAACAGCGCGCCGAAACTGATCATCGTGGCCGCGATCTCCAGCGAGAGGACCAGGGAGAGCAGCGACACCACGGAGACCGAGACGGCGGCGAGCACGGGGGTGCCGAAGCGCGGGTGCAGCTTGCCGAAGGCGCGGGGCAGGAGCCCGTCGCGGCCCATGGCGTAGATGATGCGGCTGACGCTCACCTGGCTGGTCATGGCGGAGCCGATGCAGCCCGCCACGAACACCGCGATGAAGATGGCGCTCAGCACGGGGCCGCCGACCTTCTCGATCAGTTCGATACCCGCGGTGTCCAGGGAGCCGAAGGCGTGCCAGTCCGGGAAGACGAGGCCGCCGGCCCAGGCGACGGCGATGAAGATGACCCCGCCCAGCACCGTGGTGATGACGATGGCGCGCGGGATGTTCCGCTGCGCGTCCCGGGCGTCTTCGGAGAGGGTGGAGACGGCGTCGAATCCGAGGAAGGACAGGGCCAGCACGGCCGCTCCGGCGAAGATCGGGCCCACACCGCCGGAACCGGTCTCGAACGGGGCGAGCACCGAGGGCGCGGGGTTGCCGGAGAGGTACGAGACGGCCAGGGCGATGAACACCACGATGATCGCCACGGCCATCGCCACGATCACTCCGCTGAACTTGCCCACGAACTTCACGCCCAGCGCGATGAACGCCAGCACGACGACCACGCTCACCAGCGAGAACACCCAGCCCGGCACGGCGGGGAACGCCGAGTTCAGGTAGAGGCCCACGAGCAGGAAGTTGATCATCGGCAGGAACAGATAGTCCAGCATGAGGGTCCAGCCGGTCACGAAGCCGAGATGGCCGCCGAACGTCTGGGTCGTGTAGGAGTAGGCGCTGCCCGCGGCCGGGATGACCCCGGAGATGCGGGCGTAACTGAGGGCGGTGAAGAACATGGTCGCCAGGGCGACCACATAGGCGGCGGCCAGGTGACCGTCGGTGATCTGGGTGACGGTGCCGAACGTCGTGAACACGGTCACGGGGGCCATGTAGCTCAGGCCGAACATGACCAGGGCGGCCAGGCCGAGGACGCGGCGGAGCTGACGGGGACGGTCGCCGGGAACCAGGCCGGCCTGCGCCGGGGGTTCGAGAGGGGTGGATGCCATGGGGAGGTCTTTCTGTCGGGGAGGCACGCGGGGTCTGCTCGGCGTGCGGCTCAGCGCGCGGCGGGGAGCAGCGCGGTGTGGGTGCGGCGTCCGGCCAGCCAGGTGCCTTTCACCTGGATGTCCTGGATCTCTTCCTGGGCCACGTCCCGGGGGTCGTGGGAGAGCAGCACCAGGTCGGCGCTCAGGCCGGGGCGCAGCGAACCCCAGCGGTCTTCGGCGAACGCCTGATGGGCGACGCCCGAGGTGTACGCGGCGAGGGCGGCGTCGACGTCGACGCGTTCGGCAGGCAGCCAGCCGCCCGCCGGCAGGTGGTCGGGGGTCTGGCGGGTGACCGCCGTCGCGAGTCCGGGCACCGGCTCGTGGCAGGTGACGGGCCAGTCGCTGCCGAAGGACACCGCGACGCCCCGCTCCACGAGGCTGCCGATGGGGTACTGGCGTTCGGAGCGCGGGCTGCCGAGGCGCGGGATGGTGAGGAGGTTCATGACGTCGTCCTCGCGGGCCCAGAGCGGTTCGAAGTTGGCCACGACCCCCAGCTCCGCGAAGCGCGGGACGTCCTCGGGGTCGATGACCTGCAGGTGCGCCAGCACGGGACGGCGGTCGCGGGGGCCGTTGCGCCGCGTCGTCTCCTCGATGCCGTCCAGTGCCATGCGGATGGCGCCGTCTCCGATCGCGTGGATGTGGGCCTGGAAACCGAGACGGTCGACGGCGGCGAGCGCGTCGTTCAGCTCGTCCTGGCTCCAGTTGGGCAGTCCCGTGTCCTCCGGGGAGTCCGCGTAGGGGCTCAGCATGCAGGCGGTGTGGCTTTCGATGATCCCGTCGGCGAAGAACTTGATGGTCTGCGCGGTCAGCAGATCGGACCCGACCGCCTGGACGGCCTCGCGCGCCGCGACGAAGGTGTCCAGGTTCTCCCGCCACCGGCCGGGCTCGGCGAGGAACGCGAGGTTGAGGCGGGTGTTGAGGCGGCCCTGCCGCGCGGTCTCAAGGTACACGTCCAGGTGCTCCAGGGCGGCCCAGGCGTCCTGCACCCAGGTGATCCCGGAGGCGGCGAGCGTCCACGTGGCGCTTTCCAGGGCGGACACGCGCCGGCTCAGCGAGTATCCCGGCGCGACGCGCTCCACGAGTTCCAGCGCACCGTACTCCTGCAGGGTCCCGAGGGGGCTGCCGTCCTCGCGGCGGACGATCCGGCCACGGTCCGGGTCCGGGGTCCCGGCATCGATCCCGGCCGCACGGAGCGCCGCCGAGTTGACCCACAGCGTGTGGTAATCCCAGGCCTTGAGCACCACGGGACGGTCCGGCACCGCCTCGTCGAGCCAGGCGGCGTCGAAGAGGCCGCCCGGGGCGAGCGTGGCGTCGTAGCTCGCGCCGAGGATCCATTCCTGGTCCGGGTTCTCCTCCGCATACGCGGCGACGGCGGCCACGATCTCCTCGACGGACCCGCACGAACGGATCTGGGGGCCGAGGTCCTCCATGCCGCCGAAGAGCGGATGCGCGTGGCCGTCCGCGAACGCGGGACCCAGGAAGGCGCCGTCCAGGTCCACGACGTGGTCAGCCTGGCCGAGCAGCGCCTCCGCCTCCGGACCGACGGCCTCGATGACGCCGTCGCGGACCGCGAGGGCGGTGACGTCCCCCTGTGCTGTGCTCCCGCCCTGTCCGGGGATGCGGGGATCGGCCGCGACCACGCCGCCGTGGAAGACTGTCAGGACCATTCGAACTCCAAATATTTAATGGGATTAAATAATTGTGGATCACAGTAGTCTGTGATGTACGCAACACGCAAGAGGGGACAGTCATGATGTCAACCGCGCCACGACGGGCGGGACGGCCGAAAAGAAGTGTGCTGGACCGGGACCTGATCGTCCGGACCGCCTTTGACGTGCTCCGACGCACCGGGCCCGAGGACTTCACCATGGCCGCGCTGGCCGGCGAGCTCGGCGTCAAGACCCCGGCGCTGTATCACCATGTGGGCAATAAGACCGAGGTCCTCAGCTCCATGCGCGAACTCATCACATCCGGGATCGACCACTCCGGCTTCGGAACCCTCCCCTGGCTCGACGCCACGCGCCGCTGGGCCCGCTCCTACCGCACCGCCTTCGCCGCCCATCCGCACGCGATCGCCCTCCTGGCCACCACCCCCGTCACCGGAGCCAACCCCACCCTGAGCATGTACGAGGCCGTCACCCGGGGCTTCCTCGACGAAGGATGGCCCGAGGAACTCGTGGTCAGCGCGATCGTGTCCCTGGAGAGCTTCATCCTCGGCTCGGCCCTGGACGCCGTGGCGCCTGCCGACATCTTCGACACCGGGGACTTCGCCGAGCAGGTCCCCGTCTTCACGCAGGCCCTCGCCGTCCGGGAACGGGTTCTCGGACGGAAGGACGACGCCTCCTATGCGACGGCCGTGGCCGACCAGGCGTTCGACCTCGGCCTGGACGCCTTCCTCGCCGGGCTCTCCAGCTCGCTCGACCGCCTCCGCAACAGACCCGGAGAGGCGCCGGCCGCCCGGTAGAATGAGCCGGATGGCACTCGCCATCCACCCCGATCTTCGCGTCCCCGAGCCATGCCCGGTGGAACGCAACGCGCCCGCAGAAGGAGGAGCCGTGCCCTCATCGCACCGACTCCTCCGGCGTCCCGGCCACGGTGCGGCACCGGCCGCCGCGGCACGGACCCGGCGTCCCGCGCCGTTCCACCTGCTGCGGACCGGCCTGCTGAGCACCGGCATCCTCACGCTCGCGGCAGGAGCCCACACGCTGGCCGGCAGCGCCCTTCCCGCACCGCCGATCCTCGCAGCCCTGCTCGCGCTGACCCTCCTGGCCTCGGTCCTGGCGACCAAGATCCGCCTCGGACTCCCGGCCATGACCGCCGTGCTCGGCGCGGGCCAGGTGCTGCTCCACGAGGCGTTCACGGGCCTGGCCGGCTCGGGAGTGCCGCCGATCGCCCTGCCGACCGCCCATCAGCACGACGACGGCGCCGCCCTGGCCGGCGCGCTGCAGCATCTGACTCCATCGCTCGGACACTCCGCGGCGCATGGCCCCCTGGCGCACGACCCGGGGATGCTCTTCGCTCACGTCGTGGCCACCCTCCTGACGGCACTCCTGCTGGCCCGGGGTGAGGCCGCCCTCTGGGCCCTCGCCGCGTGGCTGCGGCCGCTCTTCCGGATCGCGAAGACCCCGGTCCTCCCGGTCGCCGGGCGGGCACTCAGGGCTCCCTTCGTGCCCGAGCCGCCGCGGCTTCCGTGGCGGACCCTCCGCCGTGACAGGCTCCGCGGGCCGCCGCGCGTCGTCGTCCTCTGACGACCGCCAGCATGCCCTTACCGGTATATACGCCGGAGAACACATTTTTGGCGCGCCCTCGAGTGCGCCGCGAAAGGCCACCATGTCACGCATCCTGAAGTCCACTCTGTCCGTCGCCGGCGCCGCAGCCCTCCTCCTGGGAAGCGCCGCCGCCGCGAGCGCCCACGTCGGGGTCACGCCGGACAAGACCGGAGCCGGCTCCTACGCCCTCCTGACCTTCGGCATCCCCCACGGCTGCGACACCCAGCCCACCACGAAGGTCACCATCAGCCTTCCGAAGGAACTGGACGACGCCACCCCCACGGTGAACCCGAACTGGACCATCCAGAAGGTCACCGAGAAGCTCCCCGAGCCCAAGAAGCTCGAGACCGGCAACTCGATCACCACGCGCACCAAGGCGATCGTCTACACGGCCAAGACCCCGCTCGATCCGCACCAGCGCGACGCCCTGGTCCTGTCCGTGAAGGTCCCCAGCACCCCGGACACCACGCTCTACTTCCCCACCCTCCAGGAGTGCAGCACGGGCTCGACCAATTGGAACCAGATCCCGGCCGCCGGCCAGGACGAGGAGTCCGTGAAGTCCCCCGCCCCGTCCTTCAAGGTCACCGCCGCCTCCGCGCCCGGTGAGCACGGCGGCCACGGCGCCGCGACCCCCGAGGCCGCCGCTCCGGCCTCCTCCACGAGCGACGACGGCGCCTCCGCCGCCCGCTCCTGGGTGGGCCTGGGTGCCGGCGTCGCGGGCCTCGTGCTGGGCGGCGTGGCGCTCGTCCGCACGCGGCGCGCGGCCGCGAAGTAGACGCCCCCGGAAGGGTTTCTGAGGCCTCGCCGGCCCGGGCGCCGGTCCACCGCATCAGCCGGTGGGCCCGCCCCGGGCCGGCCGTGGCCTTTTTGTTTCCCCAGCTCAGGCGTCACAGGACTAGGGTGGGTTCCATGAGCACTCCGAGGAAGTTCCTGACGTCACGAACCCTCCCTCTCGGGGCCGCAGCGACGGTCCTCGTGCTGGGGATGGCCGCCTGCAGCACCCCGGGAAGCGGCAGCAGCCCCTCCCCGTCCAGCGACTCGCCGTCGCCCGCCATGACGACGCCTGAACCGAGCGCCACCACGCCGTCCAGCTCGCCGTCGGCCACGGCCACCCCGCCGCCCGCCACCACCACTCCGCCCGTCGCGGCGCCCAAGCCCTGCACGGCCTCCTCGCTCGCCGCGTCCCTGAACACGGCAGGCGGTGGCGCGGCGGGCAGCGTCTACGGCGTTCTGACGCTGAAGAACACCGGTGGCGTCACGTGCACCGTGACCGGATTCCCCAAGGTCGAGCTGGTGCCGGGCACGGCCGCTCCCGCGATCGGCGCTCCGGCCGAGCAGGACGCGTCCGTGCCGGCGACCACCGTCACCCTCGCCCCCGGCCAGGCCGCGGGCGCTCAGCTGCGGTACAGCCAGGCAGGCCTGCACCCGGACTGCGTCCACGTGGCGGCGCACCAGTACCGTGTTTACGCGCCTGGTTCGAGCGATCCGCTGTTCATCCCGGTCACGGTGGACGGCTGCTCCAACGCGGCGGTGAAGCTTCTCACCGTCCAGGCGCTCAAGGCCGCCTGAACCGCACAGCCTATTCCCACGACGCCACCTGTCCGGACCGCCGCCCAGCGGCCCGGGGAGGCGGCGTGCAATTCCTGTCAGACCCCTACGGCAAGATGGTCCCATGTCAGACGAAGCCCTGAAGGACGCCACCGGGAAGGCCCCCGCGGAGGTCCTGTCGCGCTTCGGGCAGGCCACCCGGCAGTGGTTCCTGGGGGCGTTCGCCGCCCCGACCCGGGTGCAGGAGGAGGCTTGGCACGCCATCTCCCAGGGTCACCATGCTCTGGTGGTCGCGCCCACCGGTTCCGGCAAGACCCTCGCAGCGTTCCTGTGGGCCCTGGACCGGCTGATCCACGGTCCGCTCTCAGGCGACGAGGACACGACTGCGCCCGCGCCTCCGCTGGAGGACACCTTGGACATCCCGGACCTGACGGCTCCGGTTCTGTCAGCGCCGGCGCTGTCAGCGACGAGGAAGCCGGCCGCGAAAGGGAAGGCCAAGTCCCGCACCAAAGTCCTCTACATCTCCCCGCTCAAGGCGCTCGGCGTGGATGTGGAACGCAACCTCCGCGCCCCGCTGATCGGCATCACTCAGACGGCCAAGGGCCTCGGTCTGCCCGCGCCGAACGTGAGTGTGGGCGTCCGCTCCGGTGACACCCCCGCCAATGAACGGCGCAAGCTGCTGAGCCATCCGCCGGACATCCTCATCACCACCCCCGAATCCCTCTTCCTCATGCTGACCTCCAGCGCGCGGGAGACGCTCACGGGCGTGGACACCGTCATCCTGGACGAGGTCCACGCGGTGGCCGGCACCAAGCGCGGGGCCCATCTGGCGGTGTCGCTCGAACGGCTCGATGCCCTGCTGGACCGGCCCGCCCAGCGGATCGGCCTGTCCGCCACCGTGGAGCCCCGGGACCTCGTGGCGCGGTTCCTCGGCGGGGAATCCCCCGTATCCGTGGTGGCCCCTCCGGCGTCGAAGACGTGGGAGCTGACCGTGAGCGTGCCGGTGGAGGACATGTCGGACCTCCCGGCGGCGGCCTCGGCGCACGACCTCGGGCCGGCGTCGGGACTCCAGCCGCAGGCTTCGATCTGGCCCCATGTCGAAGAGAAGATCGTGGATCACGTGCTGGCCCGCCGGTCCACGATCGTCTTCGCGAACTCCCGGCGTCTCGCCGAACGGCTCACCGCGCGGCTCAATGAGATCTATGCGGAGCGCCAGGTCGAAAGCGCCTGGGTGGACGGCGCAAACGAGGACGGGCTCGACGGCGGGCTGCCGGACGACGGCCTGCCCCGCCCGGCGGCGGAAGCGGTCGCGGCCGCCGTCGAACGTCTGCGGGACGGCGAGAATCCACGAAACGGGGCGCCTGCGTCGACCGCGACACCGGCCCACATGATGGCCCAGTCCGGACAGACCTCCGGAGCCGAACCGATCCTGGCCCGCGCGCACCACGGCTCGGTGTCGAAGGAGCAGCGGGCGCAGATCGAGGACGATCTGAAATCCGGACGGCTCCGCTGCGTCGTGGCGACGTCCAGCCTGGAACTCGGCATCGACATGGGCGCCGTGGACCTGGTGATCCAGGTCGAGTCGCCGCCGTCGGTCGCGAGCGCCCTTCAACGCGTCGGCCGTGCGGGGCACCAGGTAGGCGAGGTGAGCCAGGGCGTCCTGTTCCCCAAACACCGCGCCGATCTGGTGCACACCGCCGTGACCGTGGAACGCATGACCGCGGGCAAGATCGAGCGGCTCAGCATCCCTCAGAATCCCCTGGACATCCTGGCCCAGCAGACGGTCGCGGCGACCGCGCTGGGGCCGATCGACGTCGAGCAGTGGTTCTCGGTCGTCCGCCGCTCCGCGCCCTTCTCGGCGCTGCCCCGCGGGGCCTTCAACGCGACGCTGGATCTGCTCGCCGGCCGGTACCCGAGCGATGAGTTCTCCGAGCTCAGGCCCCGCATCATCTGGGACCGGAACGCCGGGACCATCGAGGGCCGGCCCGGCGCCCAGCGTCTGGCCGTGGTGTCCGGCGGGACCATCCCGGACCGCGGCCTGTTCGGCGTCTACCTGGTGGGCGAAGAGGATTCGAAGTCCAGCAAACGCGTCGGCGAGCTGGACGAGGAGATGGTCTACGAGTCCCGCGTGGGGGACGTCTTCGCGCTCGGCGCCACGAGCTGGCGGATCGAGGACATCACCTTCGACCGCGTCCTCGTCACGCCGGCCTTCGGACAGCCGGGCAAGCTCCCGTTCTGGAAGGGCGACTCCCTGGGCCGCCCCCTGGAGCTGGGGCAGGCGCTCGGCGAATTCATCCGTGAGGTGTCCGGCGCGGACGAATCGGCCGCCGTCGCGCGCTGCGAAGGCATCGGTCTGGACTCCTACGCCGCGGGCAATCTCGTGGCCTATCTGACCGAACAGCAGCAGTCCACCACGGTGGTGCCGAATGATCGCGCACTTCTCGTGGAGCGCTTCCATGACGAACTGGGCGATTGGCGCGTGGTCCTGCACAGCCCGTTCGGCATGCCCGTCCACGCGCCGTGGGCCCTGGCCGTGGGCCGCCGGCTGCAGGAGCGGTACGGGCTGGACGGCTCGGTCATGGCCGCCGACGACGGCATCGTGCTGCGGGTGCCCCTCATGGAGGACGAGCCGCCGGGGGCGGAGCTGTTCCTCTTCGAACCCGAGGAACTCGAACGGATCGTCACGGAGGAGGTGGGCGGCAGCGCCCTCTTCGCCTCGCGGTTCCGGGAGTGCGCCGCGCGGGCGCTCCTGCTCCCGCGGCAGACACCCGGCAAGCGCCAGCCCCTCTGGCAGCAGCGCCAGCGCGCCGCGCAACTGCTGGACGTGGCGAAGAAGTACCCGCAGTTCCCCATCGTCCTGGAAACCGTGCGGGAGTGCCTGCAGGACGTCTACGACCTGCCTGCCCTCCAGGACGTGGCCGGGCGCATCGAACGCCGCGAGATCCAGATCTCCGAGACCACCACCTCGCAGCCGTCCCCGTTCGCCCGCAGCCTGCTCTTCGGCTACGTGGCACAGTTCCTGTACGAAGGCGACTCCCCGCTCGCGGAGCGCCGGGCCGCGGCCCTGTCCCTGGACTCCGGTCTGCTGAATGAGCTTCTGGGGCGCGTCGAACTGCGCGAACTGCTCGACCCGGCCGTGGTCGAACAGACCGGGCTGGAACTGCAGCGGCTCCTGCCGGACCGCCGCCTGAGGGGCGTCGAGGGGACGGCCGATCTGCTCCGCCTCGTCGGCCCGCTCACCGTGCCGGAGATCGCGGAACGTCTGCAGGATCCGCAGGACGCCGGGGAGCATGCGCGGCAGCTGGTCGCGGCGGGCCGGGCGCTCCGATTCAGCCTCCGGGGCCGGGAACATCTGGCCGCGGTGGAGGACTCCGCCCGGCTGCGTGACGGCCTCGGCGTGCCGCTCCCGATGGGTGTCCCCCTCGCCTTCCTCGAACCGGTGGCCGATCCGCTCGGCGACCTGGTGGGCCGCTACGCGCGCACGCACGGACCCTTCACGACGGCGGAGCTCGCCACGCACCTCGGCCTCGGCACCGCCGTGGTGCTCTCCGTCCTGAAACGGCTGTCCGCGGACGGCCGCGTGGTGGAGGGCGAATTCCGGCCGCATCCCGAACTGGTCTCCGGGCCCGGGGCGGCACCCGATGCAGTGCCCTCGGACGACGTGGCACCCGCAGCCGATGCCACGGATGTCAGCCGCCACGAGGCGTTCCCGGACCCGAGCCTTCCCGGCGGCGCGTCCACCGGCGAGACGGCCCGCCTGGTCGGTGGGCAGGAGTGGTGTGACGCCGAGGTGCTCCGGAGGCTCCGCCGTCGTTCGCTCGCCGCCTTGCGCGCCGAAGTGGAACCGGTGGACGCCCAGGCGTTCGGCCGGTTCCTCCCGTCCTGGCAGCACGTCGGCACGTCCCGCAGCCCCGCGGCCCTCCGGGGTCTCGACGGCGTCCTGACCGTGGTGGACCAGCTCGCCGGAGTCCCCATCCCGGCCTCCGCCTGGGAGACCCTGGTGCTCCCTGCCCGCATCCGCGACTACGCCCCCACCCTCCTGGACGAGCTCATGGCGAGTGGCGAAGTGCTCTGGACCGGCACCGCGTCGCTGCCCGGCAACGACGGCTGGATCAGCCTGCACCTCGCGGAATCCGCGGCGCTGACCGTGAATCCTGCGCTCGAGTTCGACCCGACAGCACCCCAGGAACGCCTCCTCGAACACCTGGCCGGCGGTGGCGCTTACTTCTTCCGTCCCCTCAAGGAGAGCGCGGGAGGCCTCGATGCCGTGCTCACGGATGAGGAGATGATCGCCGAGCTCTGGGGTCTGGTGTGGGCCGGTCGCGTCACCGGTGACACGTTCGCCCCCGTCCGCGCGCTCCTCGCGGGAGGCGGGACCGCGCACAAGCAGGCGCCCCGGCCGTCCCGTGCCCGGCCTCTCCGCCGCTCGCGCCTCGGCGGGGCGGGCGGATTCCCCGGCGCCGGACTGGACGGCCCCGGCATGGCGACGGTGCCTCCCCTCGGCGCGGGACGCTGGTCCGCGGTCATGCCGCAGCCGCTCGATCCCACGGTCCGCGCCCACGCACTGGCGGAGCTGCTGCTGGACCGCTACGGCGTCCTGACCCGCGGTTCCGTCGTCTCCGAACAGGTGCCCGGCGGATTCGCCCTTCTCTACCGCATCCTGAGCAAACTCGAGGAGGGCGGCCGGACCCGCAGGGGCTACTTCATCGAGAAGCTCGGGGCCGCCCAGTTCTCCGTCCCCGCCACGGTGGACCGGCTGCGGTCGTTCTCCGAGGACGGCACCATCCTGGCCGCGGAGGACCGTCCCCACACCGCGGTGACACTCGCCGCCACGGACCCGGCCAACCCCTACGGCGCGGCCCTGCCCTGGCCGACGCTCGACGGCGCGGCCAGCGGGCACCGCCCCGGACGGAAGGCCGGCGCCCTCGTGGTCCTCGTGGACGGGCGCCTGATCCTGTACGTCGAGCGGGGCGGGAAGACCCTCCTCAGCTTCACGGAGGAGGAAGCACTGCTGACCGAGGCCGCGTCTTCGCTGGTCACGACGGTCCGGCGCGGGGCGGTGGACCGGCTCGCGATGGAGAAGGTCAACGGCCGGGACCTCCTGGACACCCCGCTGGCCGCCGCCTTCCTCGCGGCGGGTGCGTACTCGACGCCCCGGGGAGTGAGGATCCGTGCCTGAGGGGGATTCCGTCTGGCGCGCCGCGTCCCTGCTGGATGCCTTCCTGCGCGGCACCACGCTGCTCGCGAGCGATTTCCGCGTGCCCCGCTTCGCCACGCTGGACCTGAGCGGGTGGCACACCGACGAGGTCGTGGCCCGCGGCAAACACCTCCTGCACCGGCTCTCCCCGCCGGAAGGTGCCGCCCGTGAGGGTCTGACGATCCACTCGCACCTCAAGATGGAGGGTGCGTGGCAGTGTTACGGACCGGGCGAGCGCTGGCGGAAACCCGGCCACACCGCCAGGGTGGTCCTGCGCACCGAGCGGGGCTCCGCGGTCGGGTTCTCCCTCGGCATCCTCGAAGTGCTGAAGACGTCCGCCGAGTCGAGCGCCGTGGGTCATCTCGGTCCCGATCTGCTGGGACCGGACTGGGACCCCGCGACGGCGGAGGAGAACCTCCGGGCCGACCCCGCCCGGCCGCTGGGCCTCGCTCTGCTGGACCAACGGGTGATGGCGGGCGTCGGGAACATCTACCGGAACGAGCTCTGCTTCCTGGCGGGCCTCCACCCCGCGGCGCCCGTGCAGGCTCTCCTGGACCGCGAGGGAGCGCCGGACGGCATGCTGGATCTGAGCGGCGTCGTGGCGGAGGCCCATCGGCTCCTGGACATGAACCGCGACACCCCCGCCCGGCAGACTACGTCGCTGCCCCAGGGGATCCGGCCGGCCGGCGGAGGCTCCTGGCCCCGGTACCACGTGTACGGGCGGACCCGACAACCCTGTCTGCGGTGCCGGACGCCCATCCGGGAAGCCTCGCTCGGCGAGCCCGGCACCTGGACCGGGGCCGAGGCCGGAGGTGTGTCCGCCCGCCGGACAGGCGGCCCGTCCCGGGGACCTGCACGCGTGACACAGGACCGTGTCATCTACTTCTGCCCGCGGTGCCAGCCGGTCCCGCCCGATCCCACACCCCGGAGGACCCCATGACCAGCCTGGAAGACCGTCTCGAATCCATCTTCTCGGCACGCGACCGCGAGAACATGCGGCCCACCATCGATGCGTTCCTCGAGGTCCTCGCCGAGCATCCCGACCACCCCGAGGTGCTCTATCAGGTGGGCGGCGCCTACGACACCGATGGCCAGGAGTCGGTCGCCGAAGGGTACTACCAGCGGGCCATGGACGCCGGGCTCGACGGCGAGAGCCTCCGCAAGTGCTACCTCCAGTACGGGAGCACCCTCCGGAATCTGGGCGAACTGGAGCGGTCCGCCGAGATGTTCCGTGCGGGCCGCGAGCGGTTCCCGTCATCGCTCTCGCTGGGTGTCTTCGAGCTGCTGACCCTGCATGCCCAGGGCCGTGATCATGCGGCGCTGTCCTCGGCACTGACGCTCTTCGCGGACCACGTCGATTCCCCGGAACTCAGCCGGTACGAGGCGGCGCTCCGCGGCAACGCCGAGTACCTGGCCGGTCTCGACCGTCAGACCAGCTGAGCTCCCGGCGGGGGCCATTGTGGGCACAGGGCCGGATGTCCACAAGGACGGTCACGTGGCGACAGGCGACCACAGATCTCGCTAGGCTCGGATCAGCATTGAACGACCCACAGCTCAACCCACAGCACCGGAGGTGTTTCATGGCCGCAGCCGTCCACGAAGTCAAGGCAGTCGTCGTCCGGGAGAAGGGTGCTCCCGCGAGCATCGAGACCATCCTGGTGCCGGACCCGGGTCCCGGGGAGGCGCTCGTCGACGTCCTGAGCTGCGGCGTCTGCCACACGGACCTGCACTACAAGCTCGGCGGCATCGGAGACGACTACCCGTACCTCCTGGGTCACGAGTCCACGGCCGTCGTGAGCGCCGTCGGCCCGGATGTCACCGATCTGAAGCCGGGTGACCGTGTCATCCTCAACTGGCGTGCCGTCTGCGGCACGTGCCGTGCCTGTGCCAAGGGCCAGCCGCAGTACTGTTTCGCCACGCACAACGCCACCCAGAAGATGACCCTTCAGGACGGCACCCCGCTCTCACCGGCCCTCGGAATCGGCTCGTTCGCGGAAAAGACCCTGGTCGCCGCCGGTCAGTGCACCAAGATCGATGATGATGTGGACCCCGCCGCCGTCGGCCTCCTCGGCTGCGGCATCATGGCCGGAATCGGCGCCGCCATGAACACCGGCGAGGTCAAGCGCGGGGAATCGGTGGCCGTGATCGGCTGCGGCGGCGTGGGCATCGCCGCCATCGCGGGCGCGAAGCTGGCCGGCGCGACGACGATCATCGCCGTCGACCTGGATCCCGCCAAGGTGGAGCTCGCGAAGACGCTGGGCGCCACGCACGGCATCGTCTCCGGTGACACGGACCCCGTCGAGGGCATCCGTGAGCTGACCGGGGGCTTCGGCGCCGACGTCGTGATCGACGCGGTCGGCCGTCCTGAGACGTACAAGCAGGCCTTCTACGCCCGTGACCTGGCTGGGCGCGTGGTGCTGGTCGGCGTCCCCACCCCGGAGATGACCCTCGACCTGCCGCTGCTCGATGTGTTCGGCCGCGGTGGCTCCCTCAAGTCCTCCTGGTACGGCGACTGCCTGCCCAGCCGAGACTTCCCCATGCTCGTGGATCAGTACCGGCTGGGCCGCCTGCCGCTCGACGCCTTCGTGACCGAGCGCATCGGCCTGGGCGATGTCGAAGCCGCCTTCGACAAGATGCACCGCGGCGAAGTGCTGCGTTCGGTGGTGGAGCTGTGACCGCCCGCATCGACCACCTGGTCACGTCCGGAACCTTCTCCCTGGACGGCGGCACCTGGGACGTGGACAACAACGTCTGGATCGTGGGGGACGACGCCGAGGTGCTGGTCATCGATCCCGCGCACGACGCCGCGGCGGTCGCCGCCGCCGTGGCGGGCCGGAACGTCCAGGCCGTCCTGCTCACCCACGGCCACGACGACCACATCCGGCATGCCCGCGAGTTCGCCGACCTGGTGAACGCACCGGTGCTCCTGAACCCGGAGGATCAGATGCTCTGGGAAGCCGTGTACCCGGGAACGGCCCCGGACGCGGAGATCGCGGACGGGCAGCGGTTCAAGGTCGGCGGCACTGAACTCGTCGCCCTGCACACCCCGGGGCACTCGCCTGGGTCCGTGAGCTTCCACGCACCCGGGCTCGGCGCGGTCTTCACCGGGGACACGCTGTTCTCCGGTGGCCCCGGAGCCACGGGCCGGTCCTACAGCGACTTCCCGACCATCATCGAATCGATCCAGGAGCGCCTCCTGTCGCTCCCTGCCGAGACGGTGGTCCACACCGGCCACGGCGATTCGACCAGCATCGGAGCCGAAGCTCCGCATCTGCAGGAATGGATCGCCCGGGGCCACTGACCCCCGTACCCCCGTCGACTGCTCCGGAGGATGCCGTTCCAGGCCCGAAGGGGACGTCTGCCCGAAAGGGACTCCTACGGAGCAGTCGACGGGAAGCGCTCGACGGCGGCTGCTTCCACGGCCTCTCCGGCGTCCAGGGGCCGCGTTCGGTCCACCGGCCGTGCTGCTTCCGCAGGCACCGACGCTGCAGCCTCCACCGGCACTGCCACGGCCTCGGCTACGGGTGCTTCATCGGTCTCCACGGATGTGCGGCGCACGCCCGGGATGGCGAAGACCGGCATGAGCCACTGCACCAGGGGCCCGATGCCGAAGGCGTACGCGACCGTTCCCACACCGAGGACGCCGCCCAGGGCCCAGCCGATGGCCACGACCGTCACCTCGATCAGCGTGCGGCACCGCCAGAGCGGCCATCCCGTGCGCCGCGCCAGACCGGTCATGAGGCCATCCCGGGCACCGGGGCCGAAGTTCGCACTGATGTAGCACGCCGTGGCCACAGCGTTGAGGACGAGGGCCCCGAGCAGGAAGACCAGCTGCCAGATCAGCCCGTCCGCTTGGGGGATGAACGGCATCGACAAGTCCACGAACAACCCCACCAGGACGGCATTGGCGAGGGTTCCCCAGCCCGGCTTCTGTCGCAGGGGGATCCAGAGCAGCAGGATCAGGAAGCTCAGCACGATGATCACCACACCCGTGCTGATGCCGGTCAAGTGTGAAACCCCGCGGTGCAGGACATCCCAGGGTGCGGTGCCCAGTCCGGCGCGGACGAAGAGGGCGATGGAGAAGCCGTACAAGGCCAGTCCGGCAATGAGCTGAGAAATCCTTCGGAACATCATGGCTCCACTCTCCCAGGAACTGGCTATGAAAAACATAGCCACTTTGGAATACTGGCTTCATGCATCAGGCCACATCCAGCACCGTCTTCGTCAGGCTGCTCGGCGAGTGGCGCCGCGGCTCGTCACCGGCGTACCGCGAGCTGGCCGACGTCGTCCGCCTTCTCATCATGGACGGCAGGCTTCCGCTCGACTCCCCGCTGCCCAGCGAACGCACGCTCGCGCTGTCCCTCGGCGTCAGCCGGACCACCGTCACCGCCGCCTACAACGCGCTGCGGGAAGAGGGATTCCTCTCGGCTGGGCAGGGCACGCGCGCCCGAACCTCGATCCCGAGCCGCACCGGCGAGGAGGATCCCTGGGCGGCCCGCACGGACTATGCGCCGGGGCTCCGCGCACCGCACGGCGTGGTCGACTTCGCGTACGCCTGCCTCCCGGCGAACGGCGCGGCCGTCCACCAGGCCTACACCGCGGCGCTCAGCGAACTCCCCGCGCTCCTTCCCGGTTTCGGCTACGACTCGTACGGCCTGCCCGAGCTCCGGGAGGCGATCGCCGCGAAATTCACCGCCGAAGGGCTGCCCACCACCGTGGACCAGGTCATGGTCACCGGCGGGGCACAGCAGGCCATGGCCCTCGCTCTGGCGGCATTCGTCGCCCCGGGCAGCCGCGTCCTTGTGGAACACCCCAGCTACCCTCATGCGCTGGACGCGATCGGCGCCCGCCAGTGCAAAGCCATCCCACTCGCGTTCCCCCTCGCGGAGGGCTGGGACGTCGACGGCTTCGAGGCGGCCCTGGCACGGCACCGGCCGGCCGCCGCGTACCTCATCCCGGATTTCCAGAACCCCACCGGCCGGCTCATGCCCGCCGAACAGCGACGCCGGGTGGCCCGGGCCGCCGCGGCGTCGGGCACCGTGCTGATCGCCGATGAGACGCTGCGGGACATCGACTTCGACGGCATCGCTCCCCCGCACCTGGGGTCCTACGCTCCCGGCGTCGTCACGATCGGCTCCCTCAGCAAGACTCACTGGGGTGGCCTGCGTATCGGCTGGGCCCGGTCCTCGGCCGAGAACATCCAGCGGATGGCCCGGGCCAGGACCCCTCTGGATCTCGGCGGACCCGTGGCCGAACAACTGGCGGGTCGGCACATCCTGCAGCACGACCTGCCGGGCCTCGGACCCCGATTGACCGAACTGCGGGCCCAGCGGGACGTGCTGCTCGCGCTCCTGGAGGAACACCTGCCCGAATGGCGGACCGAAATCCCCGACGGCGGACTGTCCGTGTGGTGCCGGCTCCCGCGGCAGGGCGCCCACGGCGAGGCCGTGAGCAGCGCGGCGCTCACCCTCCTGGCGGCCCAGCGCGGGGTGCGCCTGGCCGCGGGGCCGCGGTTCGGCGTCGGCGGGGCGTTCGAGCACTTCCTCCGGCTGCCGTTCACACTGCCGGCGAACGATCTCGAACGCGGCGTCCTGGCCCTCAAGGAAGCCCAGGCTCAGCTGCTCCGCACCCCCGGGCTCCGCCGTCGACTGCCGGATCCGCCCGCCGTCGCGATCGCCTGACCCCGCCCCCACATCGACTGCTCCATACGATGCCGTTTCCCACCGATTCGGGCCCGGAATGACATCCTAGGGAGCAGTCGATCGGGGGGCGCCGCGCTGGATCCGCTCGCGGGCGGTCCCGGTCCCCCGCCCCACCGGAACGTGCTGCGCTGCGGCGGCCAGGCCGAACCGGGGCATGTCGCTGTAGACGGTCTCGAAATCACCCGGACGGACCCGGTATGTCTCATGCCAGACTCCGACATCGCCGCTTCCCGCCAGTTCCTTCATGAAGCGGCGCCACGGTTCGAGGTGGGGTGCCTCCCGGTCCGCCGCGAAGCGATTGAGATGCTCCGGACTCTCCCAGTAGCTGAGGATGATCGTGGTCCGCCCGAACCAGGTGTGGAACCCGAGCATGCCGGCTTCGGGGGTGCGCGCCAGATGTGCGAGCATCTTCGGCATGGCGGACGTGACCTGCGCGATGCGGCCCAGTTTCCACCACCGATTCGCTCTCATCCCGATGAGGAACACCGTCACCTCATCGCGCGAGCCGACGTCCCGCCCAGTCTGAACGCTCTGCCCGGCCGGATCCTTCAGGGCCGCCGTGTACCGACCCGGGAAAACTGTGGAACTCATGGTGCCTCCGTTTGGTAACACTGTTACAAAACAAGGTTATGAAACAATGTCAGACATGGCAAGACCCGTGATTCATGACGATCAGCTCCGGCGCACCCTTCTGGACACCACGGCCGCCCTGGTCGCCGACCGCGGCCCGGCCGGGGTGACGCTCCGCGACCTCGCCGCAGCCGCGGGCACCTCGACCACCGCGATCTACTCATTGTTCGGCGGCAAGGCGCAGCTTCTGCAGGCTGTCGTGAACCACGGCTTCGCCTCCTTCGGCGCCGCACAGGAAGCGGCCGCCGACGGCGGTCTCCGCGCCCTGGGCATCGCCTACCGCCAGTGGGCGCTGGACCACCCCGCCCTCTACCGGCTCATGTTCGGCGGCCTCCTGAATCTCAAAGAAGGCCAGCAGGACCCACCCGAGCCGGAATCCGAGATCACCTTGCAGCCCTTGCTCTCCGCCATCCGGGCAGGTCAGGACCGGGGAACCCTGCGCGACGCTTCGCCTCAGGAGGTAGCCGCCGTCATCTGGGCCCAGGTCCACGGGATGGTCAGCCTCGAGATGGCCGGCCTCGGATCACCCACCGCCGACCGGGACGCCCAGTATCTGGCCGCGCTCGACGCGATCGAACGCGCCTGGGCGGCCTGACGCCCCCTCGTCGCCCGCCCCGCCCCCCCGGGCCATCCGGCCCCACCCCGAGACTGCCCACCGCCCCGACCCACCCCCACAAAGATCGACTGCTCCAGAGGATGCGTTTCCACGCCGGAATCGGCGGAAAACGACATCCTCTGGAGCAGTCGATCTGGAGATACGGGGCAAAGAGCGGGTCAGGCGTAGAGACCCTCGAGGTAACGGCCCCACGCGGCGGCGGTGGCTTCGGAATCCCCCGACCCGGAGAAGTCGTGGACCGTCAGGCCGACCACCGAACCGAAATGGTTCCGGCCGAAGAAGCGGTACAGAGCGTCGCCCGTGCGGATGCCGAAGAACCATTCATTGGCATAGTCGAGCTCACCCTTCAGCTCGCCGACCCCGGGCACCGACACGGCGACCTTGTCCCCGGCCTGCGCGTCGGCGATCCCGAAGGACTCCTTGAGCTTGTCGAACGCGTCGGGGGCTCCGGAGGCGGCAGGGCCCTGAACGTCGGTGAACACCACGGGCTGACCGTCGAAGTACTTGAGGTACTGCCCCAGGGTGTGCTGGTAGAAGAGCGTGTGCTTGGACGCGCCGTCGTACTGCTGGTCCCAGTCGTCCGTGAAGACGCCGCTGTGCACATAGCGGATCCGGGACTTGCCGCCCGGCAGCGCCTCGATGGTGTTCTCCAGCTGATTGAACCACCCGTCCGGGCCGTCCATCCTCGAGATCACATGCGTGGGGTACTCCTTGACGGGGTACTCGGCGGGCCACTGGTCCGTCGGGAACATCCAGGCGGCGGTGGCGTCATTGATCGCCTCCCACACCCGCTCCGGCGTGGCCTCCACCTCGGTGGTGGCTTCGATGCGGAATTCGCGGTTCTCACTCATGGTCCTACTCCTTGTCCGGGGTGTCGGTGATGTCATGCTCCGGCGTGGCGACCTGCCCGCCGGCCTTCAGTTCGGGGTGCAGCGCGAGCACCAGGCGGTGCCTGCGCGCGCCGGGGGCGCCGGCGTCGTGATACTTCTCCACGAGGGAGTCGACGACGGCGGAGAGCTCCTGCGCGAACTCCGCACGGTCGCGGGCGCTGGCGAAGCTGAGCTCGGCGTCGATCGCGAAGGTCGCCAACGGCTTCCGCGCCGCGACGGCTCCCGCGATCAGCTTGCCCACCTCCTGGACGAGCCGGCCCGCGAGGGCCAGCATCCAGAAGGCGGAGAAGCGGTCGGTGTACTTCTCGGGCTTCGGCGCCATGGACGCCAGGGCCAGTGGCGAGATCAGGTACGAGCCGGCACTGGCCTGCATGACCCGCTCGGTCATGTTGCCCTTGCGCCGCTCCTCCACCAGCTCCACGAGACCGGCCGATTCGAGCGCCTTCAGGTGGTAGTTCACCTTCTGCCGAGGCGCTCCGATCCGCCCGGCGACCGTGGCCGCCGAGGCGGGTTCCACGAGCGCTTCCAGGATCCGCGAGCGCATCGGGTCCAGCGAGACCTCCGCGACCTGGGGATCCTCGATCACTTCGATGTCCTTCATGACTCCAGGATCTCACCGACAAATTTTATTGTCAAGGACATTTTTCCCTCCAACCATCGACTGCTCCATAGGATGCGTTTCCGGGCCGGAATCGGCGGAAAGCGGCATCCTGTGGAGCAGTCGATCAGAGGGGAGGGCGGCCGGGGAAGACGCAGGGCTCAGAGCGCTTCGGCGACCTCGACCAGGAGTCCCTCGGGGCCGCGGAGGTAGGCCAGCAGGAAGACGTCCTGGTAATTGACCAGTTCGCGCACCAGACCGTAGCCCGCGGCCTCGGCGCGCGCCACGACGTCGCGCACGTCACCCACCTGATAGCAGATATGGCTGAAGCCGTAGGTGTTCACCGGGCGGCCGTCCGAGTCGCCTTCGGCGGGCGGCGTGATGAACCGGGTGAGTTCGAGCTTCCCCTCACCGCCGCCGGGCGGCCGGACCATCGCCATCTCCACCTGGGTCCCGTCGAGCCCGTTGACCCGGTCCGCCCAGGGGCCGCCGACCTCGGCACGGCCCTCCACCTCGAATCCCAGCGCCTCGAAGAATGCGATGGCGCCTTCCAGATCCCGCACGGTCACACCGACATGGTCCAGCCTGAAAGTGGTCATGGCGCCAGCCTACGCCCGGGGCCGCGCGTCGGGGACCCCCCCGGAATGAGCCACCCGTGAGGGTCGAGAGTGCACTTTCTCGGGGTTCCGCGCCCCGGAAGCCCGAGAAAGTGCAAGGTCACGCGACAGCCGGACCGGCCGAGCCGAGCAACGGGCCGACTAAACTGTCCCGGTGATGAAATCCCCCTTGCCGGTCCGCGACGGCGTCAACGCCACCCGCCTGCGTCTGCCGCACGACGGCCCGTGGGAGACCGCGCTGGACTACATGCAGCACCGCTGGGGTCACATCGATCCGCAGGGGATCCTGGACCGCTTCGACGCCGGGGAGATCGTCGGCGAGACCGGCGCTCCCCTGGACCGCACCACTCCCCTCCGCGACCACACCTTCATCTGGTACTACCGCACGCTGCCACCCGAGGAGCGGCTGCCGGTCGAGCTCTCGATCCTGCACCAGGACGGCGATCTGCTCGTCGTCGACAAGCCGCACTTCCTGCCCACGACGCCCGGCGGCACCTACATCCAGGAGTCAGCCCTGGTCAGGCTGCGGAAACTGCTCGACATCCCGGACCTCATCCCCATGCACCGCCTCGACCGCATGACGGCGGGCGTGCTGCTGTTCTCCACCAATCCGGAGACGCGCGGGAAGTATCAGGTCCTCTTCGAGAAGCGGAAGGTGCAGAAGGAGTACGAGTGCGTGTCCGCCGTCGTCCCCGAAAACGGCTTCGCGGACCCGGAATTCCCGGCTCTCGTCCGCAACCGCATGACGAAGTCCCGCGATTACCTGCTGGCCCAGGTCGTCGACGGTGAGCCGAACACGGAGACGCGCATCGAACGGGTGGAGATCATCGAGCCGCCACACCGGACGGCAGCGCACGACGACGCCGTCCACCCCCGCGGGCGCGCCCTCTACCGCCTGGAGCCGCACACCGGGAAGACGCATCAGCTCCGCGTGCACATGGCGTCGCTGGGGCTGGGGATCCTGAACGACCCCTTCTATCCGGTCCTCCTGGACAATGCCCCGGACGACTACGACCGTCCGCTCCAGCTCCTGGCCCGCGGGATCCGCTTCGTCGATCCGCTGTCCGGCAAGCCCGTGGAGTACCGGAGCGAGCTGACGCTGTCGGAGGCGCGGCGGGGCTGACGCCCCGCGGCCCTCACTGAGCAGGACGAACGCGCCGCACCTCAACCCCGCCGACGGCGCGCGATCTCCTCGGCGAGCGCCTGCACCTGGCCAGGGTCGGCGTCGCGGGCGAGAGCGACGTAGTGGTCCATCACGGTAGGCCGGTAGCGCACGGGCATCGTCTGCCCCGGGGCCAGCCGGGTGAGCTCCGTGATGCTCAGGTCTTCATCGGCGATGCCGCGGAACGCGAGCCCGTCAGCTGTCTCCACGTCGAACAGGAGCACGACGCGGGGCCGGCCCTCGCCGCCCACTTCGCGCCAATCGACCAGGACACCGAGGGCGAGCGGACCGCTGCGCAGTTCGGCGGTGCGTTTCCGTGCCTCGCCGCTCAGATAGGGGTTCGGCGCGACACCCGGGAATGCCGGACCGACGCCGAGAGCTTCCCGGCTCAGATCAGGCCTGAGCGCCTCGACCAGGTCTTCAAGCTTCCTCTTCCGCGAACCGAACATGCCGTCCCTCCTCACCGCGGGCCGAATGCCGGCCGGATCTGACCCCTTACCGGGATTCTACGGTCCGGCAGGTTCGGTCCGGCCAGCCTCAGCTCAGTAGTTCGCGAATCGGCCGGCCACGCCCATGCCGATCCCCAGCACCCAGAGCACGCCGAACCCGACACCGATCCAGCCGAGGACCTTGCCCGCCGTCGCCGTCACGCCGAGCGCCTCGGCCCGGCCGGCCTGTACGATCGCCACCGCCCCGAAGACGATCCCCAGGACGAACAGGCCCACCACCCCGAACACCGTGGCCTGTGTGCGGTGCCCGACGCCCTGCAGATACGCCGTCTGACTCTCGACCGTCAGCTGCCCGTCCCGCAGACGATCCAGATACGCCGCGTCCTGGTTGGGCCGCGAGCCCGCGACCACCGCCAGGATGACGAGCGCGGCCACCACCGCCAGCGTCAGGACGATGATGAGCAGAACCGGCCATGGCCCGTCGAACAGTCTTCCCATGGAAATACCCCCAAAGATCTCCGTACGAATGATCCGCACCAGCGGACGTGCCCACTGTACCGGCCCTTCGCCACGGCGTCCCGGCCCCACTCCGGCCCCACCCCGGGTCCGCGTGACGTACCTTGTTGCCATGGACTTCTCCGATCCCGCCACGTGGAGCACCGCGCTCTACTGGTGGATCGTCCCCCTGGTGATGGCGGACACCGTCTTCCCGCCGCTGCCGTCCGAGGCCCTCGTGGTGGCGGCGGGTGCTCTCGCGGCCGAGGGGCACTGCTCACTGCCGCTCGCGCTGGCCCTCGCCACGCTCGGGTCATTCCTGGGCGAGCTCGCGGTGTTCCTGCTGTTCAAACGACGGCTCGCGCACCTCATGGACCGGTGGAGCCTCACCTCGAGAATCCATGCGGGCATCCGCCGCGCGCTGGAACGCGCCGGCAGGACCCCCACGTACGGCGTGATCATCGGGCTGCGATTCCTGCCGGGCGGCCGACTGGTCCTGTCCGCCGGCTCCGGGATCGCGGACATCCCCACCCGCACGTTCGTGGCGTGTTCGCTGCTGGGCAGTGTGCTGTGGGCGACGTGGACCATCGGCCTCGGCTTCGTCACCGGGCAGACCACCCGCCTGCCGTTCTGGGTCAGCTCACTGCTGGGCCTCGCGGTGGGTGTGCTGGTGGGCGGGGTGCTGGGCATCGTGGTCACCCGCCGCCGTCGTCGCGCTTCCTGACTGGCACGGACACGACGACGGCGCAGTACGACGACGGCCGACACGACGACGGCGCGGGGCCCGGTCTCCCGGTCCCCGCGCCGCCCGGCGCGGTGCGGACTCAGCCCGTGTTGCGCAGGCCGGCGGCCACGCCGTTGATCGTGATGAGCATGGCGCGCTGCAGGGTCTCGGCGATCTCCGACTCCCCGGAGCCCGCCTCCTCCCGGACGCGGCGCAGCAGCTCGACCTGGAGGTAGCTGATCGGGTCCAGGTACTGATCGCGGACGCGCAGGGACCGCTGCAGCGTGGGCTGGGCCTCGAGAAGCTCCGACTCACCCGTCAGGCGCTCCACTTCCTCGACCGTCAGCGCGTGCTCGGCACGGATGGCGTCGAAGAGGCGGTGCAGTTCCTCCGGCACCAGGGTGCCGACATAGTGGCTCGCGATGTCCATGTCCGTCTTGGCCAGGGTCATCTCGACGTTGGACAGCACCGAGGCGAAGAAGTTCCAGCGCTCGGCCATCTCCCGGAGCTCGTCCTCCAGACCGGCTTCCCGGGCCGCCTTCAGGCCTGAGCCCACACCGAACCAGCCGGGCACGATCTGACGGGACTGGGTCCAGCCGAACACCCACGGGATGGCCCGCAGCCCACCCAGACCGGCCCCGGAATCGGGTCGCTTGGACGGACGGGATCCGATGTTGAGCTGCCCCAGCTGCTCCACCGGGGTGGAGGCGAGGAAGTACGCGGGCAGATCGGGATCGTCGATCAGCGAGCGGTAGCGGGCGAAGGCTGCGTCGGAGATGACGTCCATGACCTGGCCGTACCGTTCGCGCTCCTCCTCCGTGGTCCGCGGGGCGCGGTGCAGGGCCGAGCCCTGCATGACGGCGGCCAGCGAGAGCTCCAGGTTCTCCCGGGCCAGCTCGGGCAGCGAGTACTTGTCGCTGATGACCTCGCCCTGCTCGGTGAACTTGATCTCGCCTTCCAGGACGCCGTTCGGCTGGGCCAGGATGGCGTCATAGGTGGGTCCGCCGCCACGGCCCACGGAACCGCCGCGACCGTGGAAGAGGCGCAGCCGCACGCCGTGCTTGAGGGCCACATCGCGGAGCTTGCGCTGCGTCTTGTGGATCTCCCACTGACTGGTCATCACGCCGGACTCCTTGTTGGAATCCGAGTAGCCGAGCATGATCTCCTGCACGTCGCCGCGCAGCCGCACGAGTTCGCGGTAGGACGGGTCGGAGAGCAGCTGGTCCACGATCTGCTCCGAGGCCCGCAGCTCGTCCACGGTCTCCAGAAGTGGCGCGAAGCCGATCTTGGCGTACCGGGTCTCGCCGTGCAGCTGGACCAGTCCCGCCTCGCGGGCCAGGACCGCGGGGGCTAGGACGTCGTCCGCGCCACGTGTCATCGAGATGATGTACGTCTCGATCACGTCAGGGCCGTACGCCTTGAGCGCCTGCCGGATGACGCGGAAGACGTTGTACGTGTTGTCCGCGGCGCCGTCCAGCACGATCGGGTGGCCCGAGAGCGGGCGGTGCGACGCCAGTTCGGCCCGCAGCACCTCCCAGCGCTCTTCGCGGGAGAGCTCGGCGTACGGGCCGCTCAGCTCGCCGATGCGGTCGAACAACTGCCCGACGGCGTCGTGGTGGTGGTCCGCGTGTTCGCGGATGTCCAGCGTGGCGAGCTGCAGCCCGATCGAGGCGACCGCGCGCTGCACCCGGGCCAGGGCGCCGTCGGCGGCCAGGGACGCGGAGTGCTCGCGCAGGGAGTCTTCCACGAGGCGCAGATCCGCCAGGATCGCCTCGGTGCTGACGTAGTCACGGCCCGGTTCGTGGGGGCCGCCGTTGGCGATCCGGCGGCCCGTGTTGAGCAGCCGGGCCTTGATGCAGGTCAGCTTGAGGCGGTACGGCTCCTGGGCGTTCAGCTCGAGGACGCGCTTGTCGAGACCGGGCAGCTTCGCCAGGTCCTCCCGGAGCGATTCCTGAAGCGCCTCGCTGGAGCCGGCCAGGGCCGTGGAGTTGGAGAGGACGGAGATGAGCTCGTCCAGGAGGGAGATGGCGATCCGGATCGCGTTCTGGTTCTGGAGCTGGAGGATCTCCCGGGTGACTTCGGCCGTCACATTGGGGTTGCCGTCCCGGTCACCGCCGATCCAGGAACCGAAACGGATCGGGGCCTTCTCGGCGGGCAGGGTGACGCCGTGTTCGGCCAGGAGCTCGCCGAGTTCGGTCATGACTTCCGGCATGGCGCCCGTGAGGATGTTGCCGAGATAGTAGATGGCGTTGCGGGCCTCGTCGATCGGGGTGGGGCGGACCTGGCGCAGTTCGTCGGTCTGCCACATCTGGTCGATGATCTCGGCCAGTCGCCGGTCCTGGCGGCTGCGTGCCGCGGTGCCGTCCTCGGTGGGCTCGGACAGGACATCGGAGAGGGCGCGGAGCTTGTCCAGCACGGAGCGGCGCGAGGCCTCCGTGGGGTGGGCGGTGAACACCGGGCGGACGTCGAGTTCGTTGACCAGGTCCTGGAGGGCCTCGGTGCCGGCGTGTTCGGCGATCTCGGTGACGGCCCGCGCGAGCCAGCCGTCCTTCTCGGCCCGGGAGCGCAGGACGCGGACGCGGTGCACCTGCTCGGCCGCATTCACCAGGTGGAAGTAGAAGGCGAAGGCACGGACCAGGCGCGTGGCCTCCTCGAGCGGCAGGGAGGAGAGCAGTTCGCGGACCTGCTGCGCGACGTCGTCGGCGCTCCACGGCCCGGTGGCGTCACCGACGCCGCGCGCGGCTTCCTTGGACTCCTTGGTCAGCAGGCGCACCTGCTCGACCAGCTTGAGGAGCTCGGGCCCATGCTGGCGCACCAGGGACTGTCCCAGGAGGGTGGAGACCCGGCGCACGTCGGCGCGCAGCTCCGCGGCCAGTTCCTCGCTGGGGTCGGCCGGGTTCGGGACGGCGGAGGGCAGGGGGTTGTTCAACGGCATGGGCGCTTCCTCGGGACAGGGGATGGCCAGTACACGTCGCTGGATACTGAGAGCCAGATCGGCTGGCTGCTGAGCATGTGATCTTAGCCGCAAGCCGCCCCTCAGGGGAACCGTCGGCCGCCGTGCGGACCGTTCAGGAGGCGGTCTGCGGAGCCTTGACGCGGGGCGCGTAGCCGCTGCGCCAGACATAGACGATCGCGAGCAGCACTCCGCCGGCGAGGATCACGGCCCACCAGGGGAAGCCCGGGATGGTCGGAAGAGCGGCGGCCGCTTCCAGGTCCGCGGGCGGCGTCGGGGTGACCCGTTCACCGGTGACGAGGATGCGCTGGGAGTTGATGCCGAGCGGGGTGCAGGTCACCAGGGTGACCAGGTCTTTCCCAGGGACCGCCTGCAACGGCTTGGTCTGGTCGGGATCCACGACTTGGGTGTTGATCACCCGGTAGCTGATCACTTCGCCGCCCACGGAGAGGCTGAACATGTCCCCCTCCTTGACCCGGTCCAGGTCGGTGAACATGGTGGCGTTCGCCAGGCCGCGGTGACCCGTGATGACGGAGTGCGTGCCGGAACCGCCGACAGGCAGCGAAGTGCCCTCCAGGTGGCCCAGGCCCTTGAGCAGGGTCTCGTCCGACGTCCCGTGATAGATCGGCAGGTCGACCCCGATGGACGGGACCATGAGACGTGCCATGACGCCGGTGGCGGGGTCCTTGAGGATCGAGTCGTAGTTCAGCGAGCTGTCGCTGCTCTTGCCTTCGCCGGTGGGCAGGCGCTGATTGGCGTCGAGGACGGCGCCGGAGGCGAGGGCTTTGTTGTAGGCGTGGGCGAGGCGGAGCTGTTCGTTCTCGCGGGCACGGTCGGCGTCCACGGAGGTCGCGCTGTTGGCGATCACGCGGGACTGCTCAAGCTGGGAGAACCAGGAGGCCGCGGTGGGGTACAGGAGCACCGCCATCCCGGCCAGGGCGATGACGGCGACCACCACGGCGGCCACCGGGAGACGCCAGGTGCGGGCGGGGCGGGCAACGCGCCGGCCCCGGGCGGTGCCCGGGGCCGGCGCTGTGCTGGGAGTGTTCATGAACTCACCCGTTGGTGGTGGTCACCGGTCTCAGCGCTGTGCTGCGCGACGGCGGCTGACGACCAGCGCGGCGCCGACGGCGAGCAGGAGCAGGGCGATGCCGGTGACGGTCAGCAGGAGCTGACCCTCGGCGCCGGTGAACGGCAGGGTCACGGCGGGCTGCTGCGTGTTGGCGATCTTCAGCACGACCGGGGCGGTGTCACCGTTGGCCTTGACCGTGACCTGGGTCCACGGATCCTGGGGCAGGGTGTAACCGGCCGGAGCCTGGGTCTCCTTGACCCAGTAGGTCTTGCTGGTGACGTCGTTGTTGCCGACCCAGAGGCTGATGGAGGCCTTGCCGTTGGCGTCGGTCACGAGGGTGCCTACGGGCTGAGCGGCGTCCTTGGCGGTGTAGATCTCGAAGTGAGCGCCGGAGAGGGTCTTGCTCTCGTCCTGCTGGGCGTACTTGAGGATCTGCAGCGGGCCCCAGTTGGTGCTCGGCTTGTTGGTGTCGACCTTGGAGCCGTTGGTGTTCACGGTCGCGGTGTTGGTGATGACGCCGTTGTCGCCCAGGGAGGTGACCTTGGTGGTCACCTTGGCGACGACCGTCTGGCCCGAGGAGAGCTTGGCCACGCCGGCCGGGGTGAAGGTGATGGTGACGAGGCCGTTGGACTCGGTGACGGTGTAATCAGTGCCCGAGGTGAAGCCGTCCACGGTGGCGGAGGTGTAGCTCAGGCGGGAGTCCAGCTGGTCGGTGATGACGAAGGACTTGTAGGTGTCACCGGCTGCCAGGGCCGGCACCGGGGCGTTGATGGTCCAGGTGACCGAGGAGCCCAGGACCGGAGCGACCGGATCGGCCACCTCCTTGGTGGGGGTGGTGGTGTTGATCTTGTTCTTCGGGTACACGTGCACGTCGTAGAGCCAGTTGCCGTTGCTCTGCGGCAGGGGCAGCGTCACCAGGAACGGCTGAGCCGGGGAGATGACGTTGTTGGTGCCCGGGTCGGTTTCGGTGACCAGGTACACGGCCTGCGGCAGGGACTGGGTCACGGAGCCGTCGGCGCCGGTGGTCACGCTGACCGGGGTGCCGAACGCGTAGCCGTTGGCCGCCGTCACGTCGGAGGCCTTGACACCCTGCAGGAGGTCCCAGCCGGCCTGCGTGTGCAGGTCCAGGGCCTGGCCGTTCTTCGAGGTCACCGGGGTGATCTTGAAGGTCACACCGGCCAGGGCGTTGCCGAGCTGCGAGGTGTCGGTCTTCTGGGTGCCGTCACCGGCCGCGCCGGGCGTGCCGTCGTACTTGTGGATCGTCAGCGACGTCGGCGTGGACTCGTTGATGTTGCCTGCGGACGGCGCCGGGGTGTCCGCCTGGGCTGCGGCGGCGCCGCCGACCAGTGCGAGCGCTACGGCGCCGGCCAGTGCGGCGAAGCGCCGTCCCAGACCAAACGTGGAGTGGCCCATGGTGTTGTTGTCCTTTCGGAGGTCACCGGCGGCGTTCGCCGGAGATGCGGGGATGAGGTGTCGAAGGTGGTGGAAGATCATGACGTGGCTGCCCGGCGACGGTGCAGGACGACGGCGGTGACGCCGGCTCCCAGCAGGACGGCGAGCCCGCCGAGGGTGAAGAGGTCCGACCCGGTGCCACCCGTGAGCGGCAGCGTCACGGCCGCTCGCTGCACGTTCTTGAACGCCGTGGTGAACGCGAAATCCTTGCGGTCGGAGGTGAGCGTGAAGCGGTGCGGGGTCGTGTCCAGGACGTAGCCGGCCGGCGCGGACTTCTCCACGAGCGTGTAGTCGCCCAGGTTGAGGCCGGCCAGGTTGAATGCGCCTGCGGCCGGGTCCTTGTCGGCGCCGGTGCAGGACGCCGCGGAGGCGGCGACGCAGTCGGTGATCTCCTGGGTGGCGCCGCCCGGACCGGTCAGGGTCCAGACGGAACCGGCGAGGGCGCGACCGGATTCATCGGCCTTCTTCCAGGTCACGGAACCGGCCTGGTCCTGGTTGGTGATGGTGCAGGTGACGTTCGCGCCGGCCGCGACAGAGACCGTCTTGCCGTCGGCCGCGAGCGTGCCGCCCTGGCAGGTGATGCCGGCCTGCGCGTAGCCCGCGAGGAGGTCCTCGGAGATGACGTAGGAGCCGGTGGCCACGTAGCGCTTCTGGCCGGTGTTGTAGCTCAGCACGTTCTGGCCCTGGGTCGCCTTGAGGTGACCGTTCCAGTCCGTCGCGGTGCGGGTTCCGCCGTGCGTGTTCTGGACGTTCTTGATCACGGTCAGCGTCTGGCAGGTGACGGTGTTGGTCACCTGGTAGACGTTCTCCGTGCCCGGGAGCTTCACGGTGGTGGGCTGCCCGATGGCCTGGGTGCCGTTGACACCCGGCCCGGAGATGGTGGCGGAACTGAGCGTGCAGCCGGGGAACGCGTTCGGGTCGATGACGGTGGTCTCACCGATGCCGACGCTCTGGCCGATCGTGAAGCCGGTGCGGCGCTGGCCCCACGTGACGGAGCCGGTGCCGGTGCCACCGGGGGTGAGCGACGGCGTCGCCGAGATCCCGGCGGGCTGCTGGCCGTCGGCGTAGCTCTTGCCGTCCACGACCCAGGTCTTGTTGACCGTCACCGCGGCGGAGCGCGGCGAGTTGACGATCCGGCACAGGATCTCCTGGCCGGTGACCGGGATGGTGACGGAGCCGGAGGTCCCGGTGCCGGAGACCGCGGGGGTCATCGGCTGGCCGTCGACGGTGCACTGGTAACTGCTGGTGTAGCCGGAGAGGTTCGTGCCGCCGGCGCCGGTCTCGGCGAAGTTCACGGTGGTGCCGCGGACGGCGGGCAGCGGGCCCACCCGCTGGGACTGGACACCCGTGGCTGTGCCCGTGGTGGTCGCGGTGCCCAGAGTGGTGGAGCCCTGGGTCAGGCTCAGAGCGAACTGGTCGGTGTCATTCACACGCCCCTGCACGTCCTTCTCCAGCGTGATGGTCGCCGGGGAGGAGCAGGAGGCCAGGTCGGTGCCGGAGTAGCCGGAGGTCGAGGACGCCACGACCGTGGCGTTGGTCCAGTTCGGCATGTCGTAGGACGTGACCGTGTTGCCGGTGCCGAGGTAGGCCTTGCCGGAGGCGTCGAAGGCCACACCGTTCACGTTCGCGTTCGTCGTGAAGGAGTTCGACGTCGACGACGGGATGGTGCCGCCCGTGCCGGCCGCGAGGTTGGCGGCGGTCACGGAGAAGACGGTGGTGGTGCTACCGACGCCGCGCACCACGAAAAGGTTGCCGGCGGCGTCGAACGCCATGTCACCGTTGGAAGCGGAGGCCGCGTTGGTGGAGGTGTCCAGCGTGCCCATGAAGGTGAAGCGGGGCGAGCTGCCCGGGTTGTACCGCCAGAGGTAGTACTGCGTGCCGTTGCCGGAGAAGCCGCCGAAGTAGTACGAGCCCGTCTTGAGGTCCACGGCTCCGGCCACGAGCTGGCCGTTGTAACCGTCCAGCGAGGTGTTGTAGGCGTCACCCGTGTTGGTCCAGGTCAGGCCGACCGGGTCGAAGGAGAACATGGTGGCGGTGCGGCCGCCGTTCGTGCGCTCGTACGCCAGGACGGGGGAACCGCCTGTGCCGATGCCGAGGCCGTTGAAGCTGGAGACGCCGCTGGCACGGGAGCCGATCGAGGTCACGGTGCCGGCGGTGACCTGCTGGAGCTGGCCGTTCGCCGAGACGCCGTACACGACCCCGGCGGTGCACTGGATGAGCGAAGCGGTGGGTGCGGCGGGCACGGAACGAGGCGCCGGGGCAGTGAGAGCCTGCGCGGGCGCGGCTCCGCTCACCACGGCGCCTGCGATCAGCGCACACAGCAGCGCCAGGCGCACGATCAGTGGACGTCTTCTCCCGGCTGGTGGGTTTCCAGGCCGAAACGGCACGAACATCAGACTCTCCTTAGGGCGGGTACAGCGTCGGGCGACAGGGGGATCTCGGGTTCCGGCTGGGTTTCCGGCGCGGCTTCAGCCAGGAAGATCTCCTCAAGCGGGAGTTCCCTGTGGCATTCGCAGCGGCAGACCAGGCAGGCGTCGTGCATCCCGTCCCGGCAGTCGAAGGTCATGTACTTCGGCAGCCCGGCTGCGGTCCCTGCTCGGTCGGAGCGCGGACGCGAAGCACGACGCCCCGTGGTGAGGGCCTCGCGCAGTGCACGCAAGATCCAGATCACGCCCGTCCTTCCCTGTGGCATCAGCGCTCCACCGAGCCCAGGGCGGCCGCCCCTTTCGCCTGTTCATGGTCCTAGTGAGGGGTCTGACGGATTCGTGACGAGAAAAATGCAGACTTTCAGCACAAATTTTCGTGTCGTGCAAGTCACATAAAAGAATGGCGAAAAATATCGCCGTTTTCGCGACACGATCCGCAGGTTCGGCCCACTTAATGCGCTTGCACGCGCGTCGCCGCTGGCGTCCCCAGGAACTGTTCAGCGGGTCACCACGGCCCGTGCCGCTCCAGGGGTCGGTGGAAGATCCCCGGACGGCCGACAGCACGACGACGGCGGGCGGGGAGCGCGAAAAGGACCGCCAGGAAGGGGCTGCGGCAGCGGGAGCAGTGAGCCGGACACCGGCCGGAATCCGCAGGAAGGGGCGTCTGCGACGACGGTCTGCGGACACGAAAAATGCGGGTGCCGGCTATGCCGCCGCAGCGGCGATCTTAGGGAACGCCGGCACCCGCATCCCATGCTCCGAGCCGCATCAGCTCAGCGCACGGAAGTCTCGGTCCAGGAGCAGAACGAGACCTGCATCGGGGACCACGACCAGACCGTGGTCCCCGACACCTATGGAGAGCACCGTCGGACGGAATCGTGACGCGACGACGTCACGGGAGGAAACATGACGGCCGTGAAAGGGCCGGGGCGCGGAGGCCGACGGTTCAGACGGGGCCGGGTCTGTCGCCGGGGCTGCGGCCGTCCCCGGACCGCCGCCCGTGCGACGCGGAGCGGCGGCCTGCGAGCCCGACGACCAGCAACGCGACCGCGACCAGAACTCCACTCGCCCCGAGCCACCACCAGAGGGTGGTCTCGAGACCGAGAAGAGAGACCTGCCAGTCGCGGCAATACGACTTCGAGGTGTCCTGCGCGTCGACGCAGATGCCCGCACCGGCCACCGGCGCGAAGACGATGAACGCGATCACGAGCGCGCCGAGGACCGTCCAGATCAGGGCCTTCGTCCGCGTTCGCATGCGCTCACTCTACGCCGCGGAGGACGCGAGGGCGCGGGCCGGTTCGGCCTGGATCGTCAGGGTGTTACCGGCGCCGGCCGGGCGGGCGTCAGAGTGCGGTGATGCTCAGAACGTGCCGATCACGGGGCACTGCCACCAGGGGAACAGAGGGCACGGCGTGGTCGTCGGGGAAGGTGTGCTCGTCGTCGACGACGGTTCCGGGGACACCGGAGCAGTCGAGGTCGTCGAGTCCGTGGGAACCGGCGTCGTCACCGAATCCGTCGGGACCGGGGTCGTCGTCGTTTCCGTCGGCGTCGACACGGTCGTCGGACCCGAGGTCTCCGTCGGCGTGGCAGTCCCGGTCGGAGTGGCGGTGCCCGTCGGCGTCGTGGAACTGCTGGGCGTCGTGGTGGCACTCGGCGTTGCGCTCTTGCTCGGCGACGGCGAGGTGCTGCCGGTCGCGGAGGGCGTGGGAGTGGGCGTGAGCGCGGGAGGAGCGGGGAGCAGCGGCGCGAGGAGCTGCGGGAAGTCCGAGGGGCTCGGCTCCGCGTTCGGTGCTGGAGCCGCCGGTTTCGCTTCCGTCGACTTCGTCGCCGCGGACTTCTTGGACACCGGCGGCTTCACGGGAGGCTGCGCCACAGGCGCCTGCGACCCGGCAGGCCCGGCGGGCTGGCCCTGAGGCGCGGACTGCTGGGTCGCCGGAGACTGCCAGGCGGCCAGCACGGAAGGAGCCATCACGAGTCCGACCGCGACGACCGCGATCCCCGCCACGGCCGCGCCGATGCCGAGTGCGCCCGCGCCGGCCAGCGCACCGCCCGCGGCGCCGCCACCCGCGGCTCCACCGCTGGCAGCACCTCCGCTCGCGCCACCACTCGCGGCTCCGCCGGCTCCGCCTGCGGCCGCGGTTCCACTGAGCACACCGGCGCCCACACCACCGGTGGCGCCGACGAGGGATCCCAGGACGGCGGTCTGACCCGCCGCGGTGAGCCACCACGCGGCGGGGCCCACACCGATGATCAGCGGCAGCAGGACGGCCTTGATGGTAGCGCGCACATCACCGAGCTCGACCATGATGGCGGTGCACTTGGCACACGTCTCCAGGTGATCGCGGACCTTGCGTTCGGCGCCACGCGGCAGGCTGCCCCGGACGTAACCGCCCAGCTTGTCACGGTACGGCTTGCACTCCTCCGGGACGTCGCCCGTGACGTGGGCCTGCAGATATTCACGGCGGAGCGCGTCCCGGGCGCGGACACCCAGGGCGGAGACGGCGTTGGGGGCCAGGCCCATGATCGGCGCGACGGCGGCAGGCTTCTGCCCCTCGACGTCGAGGTACCAGATGACCTCCTGCCAGCGCTCCGGGAGAGCGCGAAAGGCGGTGGCCGCGGCGTGGCTCTCGAATTCCATCAGCGTGGGGTCGTCAGGGGTCTCCAGGCGGTCCAGCTGCTGCTCGTCGGCCGTGGGGATGGCGCGCCCTGCACTGCGATTGCGGGCATAGGCGGTCCGGCGGACCACCTGGAGCAGGTAGGCACGGAAGAAGGTGTCCGGGCCGTCACCTGAACGGAGCTTGTCCAGGACCGCATGGAAGGAGTCGGCGACGACGTCTTCCGCGTCGGCGTAGTTGTCGACGGACTGGCGGGCGATGGAGAGTGCCAGAGGGGCGTGACGCTCATAGAGCACGCCGAAAGCATCCTGGTCCCCTTCGCGGACCCGGAGACACAGGTCCCCGTCACTCAACTGGGTGTCGTCTGACACGCCATACCCCCTCCGTTGCACCGCGTTCCCCTCCGAAACGCTCCCCATAGAAGAGAAGTAGTCTTGGAGTGCAGATCGTGACGCCGGATCTTCTGACTTTTTTAAATTGTGACACTTCACACGAAAGTGGGAAGTCGCGTCACGATGTGCCAGATGTGCACACTCAATTTTACGTTAGACATGCACGATCAGCACTGGACGGGAAGGTGGGGCCATCATGCACCCGACGCCGGGTATGGAGAACCAGGACCACCTGTCCTGGCGCGAGCTGGTGGAGACCTGGCGCGCCGCCAGCCTCGGCGCCGGCTGGCGACATACCGGGGACTGGGATCTGGCTCCGGTGGAGTCCATCGCCCAGCAGCTGCTGACGGATGCACGGCTGTCCTCCGAATCCAGCGCCAGCCTGGGAGTCGCCCGGGCCTGGGCCGGCGTCGGCGCCCGTGAGGTCCTGTTGGATCTCAAGGCGCTCTACACCTCCATGGGCCAGGAGCTCGATCTGGACGCGACGGCCTGCGCCATCGACGCCTGGGCCGAGACCAGTCACGACACCGCTGAACTCGGATGCCTGGACGTCGCCACCGGCCTTTACACGCCCGCCCACTTCCGGCACACCGTGGGCGAGATGCTCGCCGCCGAGTCCGGCCCGGTGCTGGTGACCTCGTTCGCCCTGCGCCACAACTGCCCGGCGGCCCCGCTGAGCTGGACCCTGCTCGCGGAGCTCGGCGATGCGGTGAGCCAGGCGCTCGGCCCGGGATTCTGCGCGGCCCACATCTCCGGCACCGTGATGGTCGCCGGCCGCGACGACGAGAACTCGCTGCACCGCCTCCAGGAGTGCCGTCAGGCCCTGGAGTCCCTGCGCGACGGCGCCCTGATGCCGGTGTCCGTGTCCCAGGAGGAGGCGTCGCGGAGCGCCTTCGCCGGGGCTCCCGGAATCACGGTGAAAAAAATCTCCGGCATCGCGTCACGATTCGAGGGCTGACCCCACTCAGTAGTCGGGAGGTCCCGAGGCACGCCCCCCATCGTCTCGGGGCCGGGCGCCGTGGTTCACGCCACGGCGCCCTCCTCTTTTAATCGATGTGCCCTGTTCCTGGCGGTCGGGCCCGGCGGCGGCGCCCGGGAATGAGCCGTGGCACGGCATGGTTAGGTGGAGTGAGTTCTCGACCAGGAGGAACCATGAACCCCGCAGCCACCCCGTCACCGACCGGCACCGCCACACAGCAGGCCGCCGTCGACCCTCAGGAAGCCCGCTGGCTCCGCTTCCGGGACAACCGCAACGCCGCCCTGGCCACCTCCCACGGCTGGCTCACGCTCACGTCGCTGCAGTGGCTTCCGGACACCCCGACCGCGCTGGACGGCGTCCCCGGGCTGTGGTGGACCGACGGGACCACCGCCTGGCTGCGCGCCACCGAGGAGGACGGCCTGCGAGCCCTCTCCCCCGACGACGGCGAGTCCGGCGCCCCGGGCGCTGACGGTGAGCGGGAGGACGGCGTCGTCGTCGGCACGCTGAGCGCGCGGCTGAACGATGAGGAGTCGCTCGACTGGGTGGGCTTCGGAGGACCGGACGGCACCCGTGTGCTCGTGGAGCTGACGGTCCGGGGCGGGCGGTATGCGATCCGCACCCGCGACGACGCCTCCCCCGTCTACACCGGCTTCCAGGGCGTCCCGGTGTTCGACTACCGTCCCGAACTCGTGGTGACCGCGCGGTTCGAACCGTACCCCGAACCGCGTGCCGTGCCGATCGCCACCGCCAACCCGCACGTGACGAGCGTGCACCACTCGGTGGGCGAGGTCGTCTTCACGCTGCCCGGTTCGGACACGGAACACCGCCTCCAGGCCGAGGAGGAGAAGCTCGGCGCTCTGACCATCACCTTCCATGACGCGAGCAACGGGGACACCACCGACGAGTGGCGCAAGGTCTCCACGGCCCGGCCGCGGCCGGACGGCACCGTGGTGATCGACTTCAACCGCGCCATCAACTACCCGAGCGCCTTCACCGACTTCGGCACGTGCCCGGCCCCGGTCCCCGGCAACGCGATCACCTCGGCCGTGGAGGCCGGGGAGCGGAAGGCTCGCTGACAGACGGCCGGCCGAGGGAAAACCAGCCGAGGGCCGGCGCGCTGTGCGCCGCTCTCAGTGGATGGCCGAGACCCCGGTGATCTCCCGGCCCACGATCAGGGTGTTCACTTCGTAGCTGCCCTCGTAGGTGTAGATGGCCTCCGCATCGGCGAAGACCTTGGCGGCGCCGTAACCGGTGACGATCCCGTTGCCGCCCAGCACCGCCCGGGCATGAGCGACGGACTCCCGCATGGCCGTGGTGACGTGGGCCTTCGCGAGCGACACCTGGGGCATGCCCGCGAGGCCCTGCTCGTCGAGCTGGGCGATCCGCGTCATCATGGTGGCGCCGGAGACGGCGTTCCCGAGGATCTTCACCAGACGGTCCTGCACCATCTGGAACGAGGCGATCGGCTTGCCGAACTGTTCCCGGCGGACAGCGTAGGAACGGGCGACGTCGAAGGCGGCGAGCTGCTGCCCCACAGCCTGCCACGCGACCAGCACGCGGGAGCCGCGGAGGAGCTCATTGGTGTCGGCGAAGCTCGAGATCCCGGCGAAGCGGTCCGCTTCGGACACGCGGACGTCCCGCAGCTCGATGTCCGCGTTCTGCACCGTCCGGAGGGCCGTCTTGCCCTCGATCCGGGTGCGGGTCAGGCCCGGGAGGTCCCCGGCCACGATGAATCCCCGGACCGCCCCGTCAGCGCCGGGCGTCCGGTCCCGCGCCCAGAGCAGCATGTGGTCACAGAACGTACCGTTGCCAATCCAGCGCTTGGATCCGTTCAGCACCCATTCGCCACCGTGCCGCACCGCCGTCGTGGACAGCCCGCGGGCGATGTCCGAGCCATGCTCCGGCTCCGTGAGCGCGAAGGCGCCGGTGGTGCGGAGGGAAGCGGCGTCGTCGAGCAGGCGGTCCTTCTGGTCCCGGGACCCGAAGCGGTGCAGGGACTCGACGAAGAGGTCGTGGTGGACCATGAAGAAGGTGCCGAGGGAGACATCCGCCCGGCTCAGCTCCGCGATGAGCAGGCCCATGAAGAGGTGACTGTACCCGCGGCGCGTGGGGGTGTTGATCTCCAGGGCGGCGAGTTTGGGCAGGAGTTCGAAAGGGAACTCGGCGGCGTCCCACCAGGCGGCGGCGTAGGGCTTCACCTCGGCGTCCAGGAAATCACGCACCTCGGCGAGCTTGGCCCGCTCTTTGTCACTCAGTAGGTCTTCGACGCCGTAGAAATCGGCGGTGGGCAGTTCCAGGGTCATGGGACAGCCTTCCCGACGCCCCGTGGTCAACCGGGCGCCTGTGCCGGTGCCGGGACCTTGATGCGGGCCCGGCAAGCTGGTGATCAACCGCATCGACGTCCGGCCGAATGAGGCCATTGCGTTAATGCATGTTAACTACATCACATTCCGGGCCGGGTATGAAACGGCCTGGACGGACTCCTTGCCGGGCCAGCCGCTAGGCTCGGGACATGGACGCACAGCAACGCGCGGCGGAGGCGGCCCGCTCCGTGATCGCCCGCCACGGCCGACGCCTCGCAGGCCTTCCCGGGACCCATCTGGGACGGATCAAGGCGCCCAGCCGTGCCTTCAGCGAACTCGGCGTCTGGCACTACTGGTGGCAGGCGCATTACGTGGACGCTCTGGTCGACGCAGCCCTGCGTGAACAGGATCCGGACGGCCGGAAGGCGGCCCTCGCCCGGCGCGTCATCCGCTCCATCCGCCTCCACAACGTCTTCCGCTACGTGAACTCGTACACCGATGACATGGCCTGGCTCGCCCTGGCCGCTCAGCGGCTCCAGGCCCTCGATCCCGGGGCGCGCCACGCCCGCGGCCTCGACGCGCTCCAGCGGACGCTGAACCGCCGGCTGGTGCTGGCCAGCACGGACGAGCTGGGCGGCGGCAGCTTCTGGAGTTCGGCCCGGGACTTCAAGAACACCCCGGCCACCGCGCCCGTCTCCCTGTACTTCGCCCGAAGCGGCGACACGGTCCGCGCCCGGGCCCTGGTCGAATGGCTCCGCGAGCGCCTGCTGGATCCGGACACGGGCCTGTTCCTCGACGGCATCCACCTCCAGCCGGACGGGAGCACCACCGTGGCCCGGGAGGTGTACTCCTACAATCAGGGGCCGGTCCTGGGGTCCTATCTGGAGCTCGGAACCCCGGATGACCTGCGCCATGCCGAGGAGCTGATCCAGGCCGTGGCGGACCGGCTCACGCACCCCGGCGGCGCTCTGCAGACCCACGGCCCCGGCGACGGCGCGCTCTTCACCGGGATCCTCGCGCGCTACCTCGCCCTGGCGGCCCGGGACGAACGCTTGGCCCCCACGGCACGTTCCACCGCTTCGGCACTCGTCACGACGACGGCGGACGCGTTCTGGGCGGGCCGGCAGGACTCGGGCGAGGGCTGGGTCTTCCCGCGGGAGACCGCCGGGGCGCATGACCCCGACCGGCTGGACGGCGCCTCACCCCCGGACGGCGCCTCGCTTCTGAACGGCACGGTGGAATTCGCCGCGCAGCTTCAGGCCTGGATGACCCTCGAAGCCGCCGCGAGTCTCACGCCTGCCCGACAGGTCCGTTCGTAGGCTCCTCGGGCGCTTCGGCTTTCACCGCCGGCCTCCGGCTGAGCAGCAGGTCCCCCACCATGACCGCGGCGATGAACACCAGGGAGAGCCCGGCCGAAGCCAGCACATCCGTGAGCCAGTGGTATCCGAGATACAGGCGGGTGAACGCCACCAGGGCCGTGAACGCCACCGCGAGGACCGCTCCGAGCGCGAAGGCGTTCCGGCGCGCGGAATGAGCGGCCAGGAGATACGCCAGGGACCCGGCGAAGACGGCCGTCCCCAGGGTGTGACCCGAGGGGAACGAGTAGGACTGGTCGATGGTCAGCATCATCTGGAGCGGGTCCGGGCGGGCCCGGCTCAATTCGTGCTTGATGAGTGTCGACGCCAGCACCGCGAGGGTCATCGCACCCATCAGGAGGACCGGCCGGCGCCACTCCCGGAAGAGGATCATCCAGCCGAATCCGGTGATCGCCGTGATGACGGTCATCCAGCTCGGTCCGGTCAGCGTGGTGATGAACGCGAGGACGGCCGTGGCCACCGGGGTCCTGAGCGAGATCGCCCAGTCATGCACAGGCACATCCGCGGTGCCCACGAAGACGTGGTCCAGGTAACTGACCATCATCAGGACGAACCAGGCCGCACCGAACACCGCGAATGCCGCGGCGAGCCACCGGACCCGTTCGGGACGGACCGTCAGGGGCGGACTGGGGCGCAGGCGGAGACTGGTCATCCGACCAAGCTAGCGATCCCACCTGGGGGAACACCCGGAACGAACCCCACCACCGGCGCCACCCGCTTCGTCAATGCACCCCGCCCGCTTGGCGCAGTCGCTCCCTCGGCGCACCCGCTTCCTCAGCGCAGCCGGGGCGGCACGTTCCCCACAGACCGCGCCCGCTCCCCCGCCGCCCGGGTCTGGGCCGGGGTCTCCCCGATCACCTTGCGGTAACTGCGACTGAAATGCGCCTGGTCGGAGAACCCGAGCCGGTGCGCCAGGTCCGGCAGGGAGGCCGCGGCATCGGCGTAGAGCACCGTGGCCGCCTCCTGCAGGCGGCGGCAGTTGATGAGCCACTTCGGCGCCACCCCCACGTGATCCTTGACGAGCCGATCGAGGGACCGGACCGGCAGGCCCGCGGCCCGGGCGAGCTCGTCGACCCGGAGCATGTCCGGGTCCTCCTCCGCCAGGCGGCACACCTCGTTGCAGAGCCGCATCCGCTCGTCGACGCGCTCCGCGAACGGGGCCAGCCACTCCGCGAGCGCCGCGTGGAGCGGGGCGGGGCCGGCGTCGTCGTCCTCCATCGCGGCGCGGACCGCGTCCACCGGAGCGCCGGCGAGAGGCACCACGCGGCCCACCAGGGCGGCCGGTGACCCAGCGCTGAAAAGCCGTGTCGCGGCGGGGCGGAGGAGCAGGCCGAGCGCCCAGGACTCGCCCTCGAGATCCTGCGTCGCGACGGCCGTCCCGAGCCCCGACAGCACCGCGCCGTCCGGCCCGAAGACCACGTTCGACGCCGGGTAGCTCAGCACGCGCTGCCGCTGGACTGCGCCGTCCGGGAGGGACCACCGGACGCGCCAGAGGTGCCGCACCACGTCCTCCGTGCCGGCAGGCGGGGCGAAGCGGTCCAGGCGGACGCCTGCCGCCCCGGGGTTGAGATGTCCTTTGGAAGAGATCACTGTTCCATTCTCCCCGTGTCGCGGATCACAGACCCTTGCCGGAATTATTGCAGAGTATGTAAAGTTGCAGAGTCTGCAAACTTGTCGCCGAATCCGGCACACACTTCCCCAGAACCCTTCACCGAAAGTCCTGGTCTCTTTCATGTCCACAAGCACTGCTCACGCAGCATCTGCCGAGGCCCAGCAACCCGGCTCAGGCAATCCCGTCATGACGCACCGCCAGATCCTTCTGGTCATCTACGCGCTCATGGCCGGAATGTTCCTCTCCTCCCTGGACCAGACGATCGTCGGCACGGCCATCCGCACCATCGGCGATGACCTCCACGGGCTGGACCAGCAGGCCTGGGTGACCACGGCCTACCTGATCACCTCCACCATCTCGACGCCGATCTACGGCAAGCTCTCGGACATCTTCGGCCGCCGCCCGCTCTACCTCTTCGGTCTGGGCGTCTTCCTGGTCGGCTCGCTGCTCTCCTCGTTCTCGGACTCCATGCTCATGCTGGCCGCCTTCCGCGGCTTCCAGGGCATCGGCGCCGGCGCCCTCATGTCGATCCCGCTGGCCATCATGGGTGACATCCTGGCTCCCCGCGAGCGCGCCAAGTACCAGGGGTACTTCCTGGCCGTCTTCGCCGTCTCCTCCGTGGTCGGCCCGCTGATCGGCGGCGTGTTCGCCGACGCCGACCAGATCCTGTGGATCGCCGGCTGGCGCTGGGTGTTCCTCATCAACGTCCCGATCGGCCTCGCGGCCCTCGCCATGGTCCTCGCCTTCCTGCACCTGCCCAAGTTCCATGAGCACGGCAAGGTCAGGATCGACTGGTGGGGCGCGACGGCGGTCATCGTCACCTTGGTCCCGCTCCTCCTCGTGGCCGAACAGGGCCGCGAATGGGGCTGGGGCTCCGCGGGCTCCATCGCCTGCTACGTGATCGGCGCCGTGGGTCTCGCGGCCTTCATCATCATCGAATCGATCATGAAGTCGGACGCGATCATCCCGCTGCGGCTCTTCCGCTCCGGCACATTCTCCATGGCCACGGTCCTCGGTTTCCTGGTGGGCTTCGCGATGTTCGGCGCCATGCTGACCCTCCCGCTGTACCTCCAGCTGGTCACGGGCCTGACGCCCACCGAATCCGGCTTCGCCACGCTGCCCATGGTCGCGGGCCTCATGATCGCGTCGATCGTGTCCGGCCAGCTGATCGCGAAGACCGGCAAGTACCGTATCTTCCCGATCACCGGCACCTTCGCCACCGCGTGCGGCTACCTGGTGCTGACGTTCATGACCATCGACAAGCCGCTCTGGTTCCTCATGATCGGCATGTTCCTGATCGGTCTCGGCCTCGGCCAGCTCATGCAGACCCTGACGCTCGCGTCGCAGAACTCGGTGGAGCCCCGGGACATGGGTGTGGCGACCAGCTCGTCCACCTTCTTCCGCCAGATCGGTGGCACCTTGGGCACCGCGGTGCTGCTCTCGGTGCTGTTCGCCGTGATGCCGAACAACATCACCACGGCCATGCAGAACGAAAACGATCTGAAGGCCTCCCTGGACGCCGCGCTCACCCCGTCCGTGGCGACCGCCCCGGCGAACAAGGGCGTCATGGATCAGCTGTGGAACCCGATCGTGAACCCGGTCAAGGACGAGCTCCAGAAGGGCCTCGACCAGGGCACGGCCGCCGCGAAGAAGGCCGCGGACGACGCAGTGACCCAGCAGGTGACCGCCGCCGTTCAGGCCAAGGTCACGGCGGGTCAGCTTCCCGCGGAGGCCGCGCCGGCCATCATCGATCAGCAGGTCGCCGCCGCGAAGCCGGCCGCCGAGCAGAAGGCCCTGGAGGCCGCGGCACGGCAGGCGAACGCCGCCGTCGTGAACGGCAAGCTCGCCATCGACTTCAGCGACGCCGGCCAGCGGCAGGCCGTGGTGGACAAGCTGGCGCCGACCATGATCGATAAGCTGAAGGAACAGAAGTCGGAGAACGGCGGCAGCGCGTCGACCTCGGACACCTCGTACCTCAAGGGTGCCGATCCGCGCCTGACCCGTCAGTTCATGACCGGGTTCAACACCTCCGCGGTCAGCATCTACTGGGTGGGCCTGGGAGTGATCCTCCTGGCGTTCATCCTCAGCTGGTTCTTCAAGGTGCCGCCGCTGCGCCAGCGTTCGGCTCTGCAGGAACAGGCCGATAAGAACACGGCCGCCCAGCTCGCCGAGAGCTGAGCGGCGCCAGGACTGAACCGTGCTCCGGCCCCGGGACCACCCGGGGCCGGAGCACGGGCAGACCAGAGGAAGCATCCATGACCCCCATGACGTCCGGAACAGACACCGTCCACGGTTCCCTGCGGGAACGCAAGAAGCAGCAGACCCGGCAGGCGATCCATGATGCCGCGCGGGCGCTGGTGCTCGAAGAGGGGCTGGCGCAGGTGACGATCGCGGACATCTGCGCCCGGGCGGGGATCTCGGAACGGACCTTCTTCAACTACTTCCCGTCCAAGGCGGCCGCTTCCCTGGGCCTGCCGAGCAAGCCGCTCTCCGAGGCCCGCACGCGCCTGTTCCTGGACAGCGACGGGCCGATCATCGACGACCTCTGCCACCTCATCGGCAGTCTCTCCACCGGCCCGGACAGTGTCCCGCGCCTGAAGAAACTCGTGGACAACGAACCCGAGCTCATGGCCGCCGTGCACCACTGGATGTCGGGGCTGCGGGCGGAGATCATCGCCCTGGCCGAGCAGAAGACCACTCCGCTGCGGGCCCGCGCCGCCACCTCCCTGGTGTTCGCGGCGCTGTTCCTGCATTCGGACAGCAGCCACGCCGGGATCGAGGACCGGCCGTCGGCCGAGGATCTCCTGGCCATGATCAAGGTCCTGGCCGAGGTGGCGCAGGGGCACTGAGCCCCGGGGCGGCCCTCCGGCCGACACGACCGTCGCCCACGCGGCCCTCCCTGGCCGATTTCTTCAAGACACGGCCCGTGCTCCGCGCCAGAGTGGTGTCATGAGCGAAACACCAGCACACGATCAGCCCACCGCACCCGTCACGGGTGAGTTCACCACCGACGGCCTTCCCCACGGCCGCACCTCCATCACGCCGCACGTCGTGGTCTCCCCGGCCGCCGCGGCACTCGAGTTCTACCGCGATGTGTTCGGCGCCGTCGTCGTCTCCGACACGCGCATGGGCGACGCGATCGGCGAAGCCGAGCTGCGGTTCGCCTCCGGGAGCATCACCATCGGCGACCCCCTGCCCGAGTACGGCCTCGTGGCGCCCCAGCCGGGCGGGATCAGCATGTCCCTGGCCCTCTACGTCCCCGATGTGGACGCCGTCACCGCGAAGGCCGAGGCCGCCGGGGCCACGATCCGCGAAGCGCCCGCGAACTTCGTCTCGGGCGACCGGTACGCCTCCATCGTCGATCCGTTCGGCGTCCGCTGGGCCGTGATGACGCGCGTCGAGGACCTCTCCCCGGAGGAGAGCAAGCGGCGCGTGAACGAGTGGGCCGCCGGCTTCGCGGGCTGAGGCCCGCCCGCCGGTCATAATGGGTTCATGAGCGTACGCACCCCGGACCCCTACCCCGGCTGGCTGTCCGATGAGGACCTTTACGAGGCCAGGAACCGCCTCCCGATGGTCTACGTGGAGGCGGTCCCCGTGCGGCTGGACCCGCTGGGACTCGTGATCGAGGTCGGTTCTCTTCTGCAGGGCGACGCCGAAGGCAATATGGTGCGCTCCCTGGTGTCCGGGCGCGTCCTGTACCGCGAGACCATCCGCGCCGCACTGCTGCGCCACCTCGAGAAGGACCTGGGCGCCCTCGCGCTGCCGCAGCTCCCGCCGAGCCCGGTGCCGTTCACCGTGGCGGAGTACTTCCCGGCGCCGTCCCACACCGGCTTCACCGACGACCGGCAGCACGCCGTCTCGCTCGTCTACCTGGTGCCCGTCACCGGCGAGTGCAGCCCGCGCCAGGACGCGCTGGAACTGACCTGGATGTCGCCGGATGAAGTGCTCAGCCCCGCGGTCCAGCAGGAGTTCGACGGCGGCCGCGGACAGCTGGTGCGGCAGGCCCTGGCGTTCTCCGGGATCGCAGCCTTCTAGGTGGCTTGACGACCGGTCCGGCGCTCCGGCGTGTCCTCACCTCCCGCCGAATTGTCAGGCGCGGTTTGTAGACTGTGCGGCGAACTGGACCGGACACCGGGAGGTAACCCACTGATGGAACATCACGAAGCGCTGCGCGTCGAGCTCGCAGCCGGCCTGATCACCAAAGGGGTCCGCGTGGTGCTGCCCGATGGCACGCTGAGCCCCCAGGTGGAGGCCGTGGTCACCGAGGATGACGATCTGGGCCACCCCCTCCTGAACCGCCTGATGTTCGACGACGGCGCCAGCCTCCGCGTGGCGCTCACCGCCACGGTGCGTGTGGTGGCGGGCGCCGGGGCGGCGCTTCCCGTCGCCCGCGCCGAGGATGCCGCTGCTGACGCCTCCGCTGCCGACGCCTCCCAGGGCGAGGGCTCCGCCGCCGCAGATGGCGGCACACCCGGCCCCGGAGTCACGGAGACCGGCTCCGGCCTGGTGGTCCCACCGCCGCCCGCGCCGCTCCCCGCTCCGGAGGAGGACGCCGCGGTCCGCGAGGCCCGGGAGAAGATCCCGGCGCCGGAAGTCACTCCGGAGCAGCTCATCCAGGACCTCGCCGAGCAGTACCCCGGGCGCGCCGGGCTGCAGAACCTGGCCGAACGGCTGGCCAAGGGTATCAACGTGAAATCGGGCAGCTGCCTGGCCGATCTGCGGGCGTTCTCCCAGGACCTCTTCCTGGAGCACCAGGACGCCGACGGTGCTCTCGCGGTCGCGGATCTGCTGAACGTGCTGCCCTTCGACGGGAACCCGGCCCGCTGGACCCACACCGAGGCCAGCCTCGCGCTGTCCAGCTACATCGCCGAGCTGCTCGGCGACCGGGACCGTGCGGAGCGCTACCGGCTGCTGCTCAGGGCGCCGGAAGGACAGAGCCTGGACCCGTTCCGCTCCCGCCTGGAGGCGAAGATCCGCCAGCGACGGCTGAACGAACCCAATCTGTACGACAAGGAAGTCTTCCGCGCCATGGACAGCGGGAATCACGAGGCGGAGCGCGAATGGCGCATCCTGCGGCTCGAATCCCTGCTGCACCTCATGGCACATGGCGGGTCCCAGACGCTCGCGCCGGACGAGGTGGAGCGCCGCGTGCGCCTGGAACTGGACCTCATCCGCGGCTGAGGAACCTGGCTGAGCGGGTTCGGCGCCACGGACCTCTCCCCCTGCGGACCCTGCCCGAACCTCTCCGGAGCAACCTTTGGCAGAATGGCAGGGTGTCTTCCACCGCTGAATCCCTGATCGATCCCGTCGTCCCCGAGCGCGAGCCTGCCCGCCAGGAGGAGTTCGGCTTCACGGTCGGGACCCGCCTGGCGGAGTCCGAGCCCGGCAAACAGGGCCGCACGGGAACCATCAGGACGCCTCACGGTGAGATCCAGACGCCTGCGTTCATCGCCGTCGGCACCAAAGCCACGGTGAAAGCGGTGCTGCCCGAGTCGATGAAGGAGCTCGGCGCGCAGGCACTGCTGTCCAACGCGTACCACCTGTACCTCCAGCCGGGTCCGGAGATCCTGGACGCCGCGGGCGGGCTCGGACGGTTCATGAACTGGGAGGGACCGACCTTCACCGACTCCGGCGGGTTCCAGGTCATGAGCCTGGGGTCGGGCTTCAAGAAGGTCATCAACATGGACGTCGTGGACAATTCCGGTCCGGACGACGCGGTCGCTCCCGGCAAAGAGCGCCTGGCCCATGTGGACGAGGACGGCGTCTGGTTCAAGAGCCACCTCAACGGCGACAAGCACCGCTTCACCCCCGAGATCTCGATGCAGGTGCAGCATCAGATCGGCGCGGACATCATGTTCGCTTTCGACGAGCTGACCACCCTCCAGAACTCCCGTGCCTACCAGGAGGAATCCCTCGAGCGCACACGCCGCTGGGCGGAACGCTGCGTCACGGAGCACTTCCGCCTCACCGAGGAGCGCGTCGGCAAGCCGTATCAGGCGCTGTTCGGCGTCATCCAGGGCGCCCACTATGAGGATCTGCGCCGCAAGGCGTGCCGTGACCTCGGCGCCATGAACTTCGACGGCTTCGGGCTTGGCGGAGCCCTCGAGAAGGAGAATCTCGGGACGATCGTCGGCTGGTGCGCCGAGGAACTGCCGGAGGACAAGCCCCGGCACCTGCTCGGCATCTCCGAGCCGGACGACATCTTCACGGCCATCGAGAACGGGGCGGACACCTTCGACTGCGTCTCGCCCACGCGCGTCGCGAGGAACTCCGCGTTCTACACGCCGGACGGCCGGTTCAACCTCTCCGGCCGCAAGTACAAGGCGGACTTCGGCCCGCTCTACGACGGCTGCGACTGCTACGCCTGCGCCAACTACACGCGCGCCTACATCCACCACCTCTTCAAGGCCAAGGAGATGGTGGCGGCGACCCTCGTCTCCATCCACAACGAGCGCTTCGTGGTGAAGCTCGTGGACGACGCCCGTCTCGCCATGGAGTCCGGCGACTTCGCCGCGTACAAGGCGGAGACGCTGGGCCGGTACTACTCGGCCTGACGGCGTCCTCTCCCCCACCGCACAGCGTGCGGAGACGACGACGGCGCGCGGCCGCCCGGCCGCCGTTGGACCGTGGGGGGATGGTCCGCTCAGCCGGGTGCCGCGCGCCGTCGTACGCTAGACGCCGCGTGGGGGGGATCGCAGCGTCAGTCGAGGTCTTCCGGCCGGTCCTTCGGCAGGAAGAAGATGTACACCACGAGCGAGAGCGCGATCGTGATGGTGACGTAGGTGAAGAGCCATTCCTTGTGGCCCTGAGCGGACAGCCACTCGCCGATGAGCGGAGTCGTCCCGCCGAAGAGCGAATTCGCCACCGCGTAGCCCAAGCCCACGCCGAGTGCGCGCACCGACGACGGGAACAGCTCCGCCTTCATGATCGCGTTGACGGACGTGTAGTTCACCACGATCAGCAGCGCGGCGACCATGAGAAGGAACGCCGGGAGGGGGTCGTGCACGGTGGCCAGGGTCGACATGATCGGCCACGTGAACACGGTGCCCAGCACACCGAAGACGATCAGCAGGGTCCGGCGCCCGATCCGGTCGGAGAGCAGGCCGAACAGCGGCTGGATCAGCATGAACAGCAGCAGCGCCCAGAAGTTGATGACCGAGGTCTGCGACTTCGGGATGTGGGAGACGTTGTTCATGTAGCTGAGGATGTACGTCGTGTAGAGGTAGAACGCGCACGTGCCGCCCATGGTGAAGAACACCACCACCAGGAACTGCTTCCAGTGCTTCGTGAAGAGGAGCTTGAGGGTGCCGGGCTGGGCGCCGTCCGAGCGGACCGCTTCGCGCTGTTCGGTGGTGATGGTCTCGTCCATGGTCCGCCGCAGCCACAGCACCAGCAGGGATGCCACCGCGCCGATGGCGAACGGGATGCGCCAGCCCCAGTCGTGGATGGCCTGCTCGCCCAGCGTCTGCTGGAGGATCACGAGGGTCAGGAGAGCCAGGACCTGGCCGCCGACGAGGGTCACGTACTGGAAGCTCGAGAAGAACCCACGCTTGCCGCTCACCGCCGCCTCACTCATGTAGGTGGCGCTCGTGCCGTATTCACCGCCCACGGAGAAGCCCTGCAGCAGCCGCGACGCGTACATGAGGACAGTCGCCCAGACGCCGATCTGCGCGGCCGTCGGCAGCACGGCGACCAGGAGTGAGCCGAGGCCCATGAGGCTGACGGACAGCGTCAGCGCGGCACGGCGTCCGCGGCGGTCCGCGAAGCGCCCGAAGAACCACGAGCCCACGGGGCGCATCAGGAACGTCAGGGCGAACGTCAGGTACGCGTCGATCTGGGCCTGCGCCGGGTCCTTGCCGTTGAAGAAGGAGCTCGCGAAGTAGGAGGAGAAGGCGGCGTAGACGTAGAGGTCGTACCACTCGATGAGGTTGCCGGCCGAGCCTTTCAGGATGTTGGCGACGGCCCTGCCCATCGTGGGCTGTTTCGCCGGTGGGGCAAGACGTGTTCCTGACATACCGTTGCACCTTTCCGCCGCAACGCGCCGGTGCGCCACAGCCGCGGGCCACGCTACCCCCGCGTGGCCCCGGTCACGGCGTATTGGTCATATTGGTCACGGCTGCGACTGGAAGGGGTGGGGCGGCGCGGTGGGGCGGCGGGGCGCGGTGGCGGAGCGGCCCGGGCCTCGGGGCCGCGGCCCGGGCCAGTAGGCTACACGCATGGGGAACACGGCGGGTGAGGGCAATGCGGCGTACGACGGCGGCGCGGCGGCATCCGCCGGGAACGCGGCACCCGGCAGCGCCGCGGCTCAGCCGCCGGTCATTCCGGGACTGCATCCGGAGACTCAGGAGTTGCTGACGGCGCGGTATGGGTCGTCGGCCCCGCGCGATGACCGGCCGGAGGAACGCCACGGCCGGCCCGCAACGGTGCGGTACCCGTTTGAGGCTGTCATCCTCGGATTGATCGCGGCCTACGCGATGCTCGGGATCCTGTTCGAGACCGTTTTCCTCCTGGGCCCGGGATTTCCGGTGGCACCCGACAGCTCACGCCATCAGGGACTGTCCGCAGGCCTGTGGAACAGGTTCCTCGGAAGCGTGACCGCCGTGGGCTATCTCATGCTGTTCGCTCTGCTGCCGGTCATCCTGGTGGGCGGGCCGCTCGCAGCCGGCGTGGCGCGGGCGCTCCGCACCGTGAGAAACCAGGGGCTGCATGTCCTCGGGTTCGCTGTTGCGGGGTTCCTCACACCGATGCCCGCGGTGCTGCTCATGGGGCTGGGAGGAACTAGGCCAGGATTCGCCTCCTTGGTCCTGTTCGGAGGCGCGGGGGCGCTGTGCGCCGTCGTCGGGCGCCTGGCGATCTGGAAGCTCGTCGAGGTGACGCCAGCCGAAGCGTCGGCCCCGTAGCCCAGGTGGCGACGCCCCCATCACGGATCGTCGTGTCCGGGACGGTGACGAGAACGATGTCCGCGATAGTCGACGGCCGTCAGTCTCGTTGCTTCTCAAAACCCCACTGTTGTAACGCCTTGATGCCCAGACGTTCGACGAGTCAGAAACGCCCCGCGAGAGGTTTCGGCGCAGTCCACCTCACGACTCACGTTTCTGGCGCCGCGGGCAGTCGCTGAGAACATCCACCACCGCAGAGTCGATCAGTGCGCCAGAAACGACCGATTCTGACTCATCGTTTGTCGCCCCGAACCGGATGACGAGGTCGTGCCGGCGCATTCCCTGACCGGCGGGACGTGCCATGCAATACTGTCGCCATGACGGTACAGCCACCACCGGAGTTCTCCGGCCCCGTGGACCCAGGGTCTTGGCCGGGCGCTCCTAGGCCGGCCAGATCAGGTGGCCAGATCACAGACCTGATCGTCTCGATCATCCTGATGATCATAGGCGTCGTCGGATTCGCATTCCTCGGATTCCTGACCCTGTTTCTCTCGATGATGTCTGACGGCTGCTATGCGAACCAGTGCAATACCGGCCTGATGTCGGTCGGTTGGCTGATAGCTCTCGCTGTACCGCCCGCCGTCTTCATCGGCGCGATCATCTGGACCATCATCCGCCTCGCCCGCCGCAAGACCGCCTGGTGGATCACCCTTGCCGGCGCCTTCCTCGCGATCCTGGTCTGGGCTGCCGGCGCCGGCCTCATGCAAGCGGGCCTCGGACGCTGACGACGCCGGTCCCCACCTCTCAAGAGGACCAGCCGCAGGGTGAGCATCGGAAGTGGGTCCGACCCTGCTCACGCAGTTCTCACGATATTTCCGCGAGCGTCTCGGACAACCTTTCCCGTCCGTTGCCGTAGCCTCCACGTGGCGCAAGGTGAAGTGTCTCCAGGACCGTTGCCGGCGTCGTGGTACGTGATCGGTCCGGTGTTCTCCTGCAGCCTGGAGCCGGGCAATCGCGCCAGAGTGCTCTCACGCCTGAGCGCTGATCTGCTCACCGCTGTGGGCCGAGAGTCGGTGGTGGTCGACCTTGCAGAGTACTGGTCACCTTCACTCGCTACAGCGAGTTCGACGTCGGCGCATCTCGGGACCTGCACACGAATGCCGGCGGTCGGAAACCGCGAATGGTCTCCTAGTAGAACTGGATCTCAGCGGCGGCCCGTCTCAGGCGCTCGCGCTTAGATTCCGCCGGGCGCGATGAGAAGTCAGCGTCTGAGTCGACTGCTTCACGTGCACGCTCGGCGAGGTCTCGAACCAGTGCCCCGAGCAGTAGAGCGAGACCACTCTTGAGTTCTTCCAACGAGGTGTTCGTGATGTCCAGTCGACGGTCGCTCAGGATGAGTTCAACGTCGGGGTATCCAGCTGCGGCGAGGTGCCCGGCGCTGGCGACTTGGGCCATCAACCGCCTCTCCGCGGGGGTAGGGCGGCGGGACAGAATCGCTGGAACTGTGTACTTTTCCACCCGCGGGTCTTCCTCGACCCCGTCCCGGATGCCGGAGAACAGAACTCCTTGGAGACGTAGTGGCTCCAGGGAAGTTGAACGGCTGTCGCTTGTGGTCGTCATTGAAATGTTCCTCCCGTGGTCACGTTGGAAGAGGTCGCGTACCGGTGGTCGAAGCCGCCTCACGGAACGTGCCGTTCAGGTGGCAGAGGTTTCCGATCGCCAGATCCCGAGACGCCTCCCGTAATGGTCCAGCTCTGTTCGCCAGGATCCTCCACCACGACCAGGTTGGGCCCGGCCCGGAACTGGCTGGAGGCCTCTTGCTGACTGAAGTCCGGCCATACCATGGGGTCCTCGACCTTGGTGGTGGATGTCATCCGTCCGTATTTCCTGATCATGATGCTCCTCGGCACTGATCGGAGGGGCGTAGACCGATTGGTCGCACGCAGGGGATGCGGGCGACTAAAGCCGGGACCAAGCACTGCTGACGAACGAGATCTCGGCGGCGGCAGCTTCGACGTCGCGCAGTCTCCGCCCCTCCTCGTCTGCCAGAACGCTCAGGCGCTCGGTCTGCAGCGCCCACTCTTCTTGGACTTCGGAGGAGATCTGAGCGAGGAGGTCAGCAATGACCACGGCGAGTCCTTGTTTGAGTTCCTCAAGACTCGTGTTGGTGATGAACAATCGCCGGTCAGCGACTTGCAGTTCCACCGCCGTGTATCCGGCCTCGTCCAGTGTCCGCCGCGTTTCTGGCGCACCGAGCAGAAAGAGTTCGCGGGCTTCGGGGCGTCGCGTGAACACTGCTGCCACGGTGTAACGAGACGGTGCGCGGTAGGTGCCGAGTTCGGGGGGAAGAGCGGAGGCGAGGACCCCATTGAGTGCAAGAGGTTCCCTGGGATGTTCAGTTGTCATGACGGATTCCGCCGTTTCGTATCGCTGCGCTGTCGATTCCACGGGGGTGGATGGCGGCGTGATGATCGCGGGCTCAGCTGAGCAGGCGAGGTGCTATTTGTTCACCGGGTGGGCGTCGTCATGCCCGCCCTCGTTGTCCCAGCCTTCGGTCGCGTTCTCGTCACTACGACGATCGGCCCGATCTTCTGGATCGGACTCCAATTGCGCGGAATCATGCTGAACCTTCGGGGGTGTGTCTTTTCCGTCACGGTCTGGACCACCCGACATACTTCGAGTCTACTCCCGTCGATGGTGGCTGGCTCGACCCAGATCGATAGAAGAGCAAACAGAGGCGGTCTGGAACAGCAAGAACGCCGGACGAGGCGTTGAAGCATCGCGCGGGCGGCCGGCCCGGGGCCAAACCCAATCTAGAGGTCTGCCGCGACACGGCAACGATCTCTTGCGCCGCGTGCAGTCAATGAAGTCCTCGAGTTTAGCTTTGGGCTCTTCTATCGGGGTCGCCGGGTCCACCTCAGAAGTGCCCAGGGCGAAAGTACGGACCATCTCCGGACACGAGCCGACAAGTCACCGGCCGGCCCGTGGGCCCGTTGGACAAATCAGCAAGGATGAAAAGGCACAGGTTCCGGGGTGCCTCAGCATCACTCGAATGCAATGCCGGTGACTTCGGCCCTGAGCTCTCGGCCGCGGCGCGCACCAATTCTGACCGATGAGTCAAAAACGACCGTTTCTGACTCATCGTTTGTCACCCCGAACCGGATGACGAGGTCGTGCCGGCGCATTCCCTGACGGGCGGGCGGTGCCATGCAATACAGTCGCCATGACGGAACAGCCACCACCGGAGTTCTCCGGCCCCGCGGGCCCAGGGGCTTGGCCGGGCGCTCCCCAGCCGGCCAGATCAGGTGCCCAGATCGCAGACCTGATCGTCTCGATCATCCTGATCATCATCGGCGTCGTCGGATTCGCATTCCTCGGATTCCTGACCCTGTTCCTCTCGATGATGTCTGACGGCTGCTACGCGAATCACTGCAATACCGGCCTGATGTCGGTCGGTTGGCTGATAGCTCTCGCTGTACCGCCCGCCGTCTTCATCGGCGCGATCATCTGGACCATCATCCGCCTCGCCCGCCGCAAGACCGCTTGGTGGATCACCCTTGCCGGCGCCTTCCTCGCGATCCTGGTCTGGGCAGCCGGCGCCGGCCTCATGCAAGCGGGCCTCGGACGCTGACGACGCCGGTCCCCACCTTTGGCCAGGTCGCCGTGGGAATTGTGCATGCGGGCGATACGATCTGAAGCTCCCACCTGCGCCAGGCGGAAGCTCCAGATCGTCTATGGGTCGCGGTGCGTCTACTTCTGGGAACTCTTGATTCCTGCGGCGATGCCGGCTGCAGCAGTCGGCGCCAGCACAGTGAAGAAGATGCTCAGACCGCTTTGGTGTTCACCGAGCAGGTTGCGAATCACGGCGGTCGCAACGCCGATCGCCAGCCCAAAAAGAAGCCAGAGCAGTGTCCGGGATAGCGGGTTACGGGGAGTTTTCTTCATGGCAGTCTCCTAGCAGCTGGTGGCGCTCTGGACTCCGGAGATGATAGCCCCGGTGAGTGCGCCGATGACGACTCCGGGCACACCGGCGCCAGCCCAAACGCCGCTGCACCGAGAGCCTCGGATGTCGCGTTCACGCCGCGCTCCCCTCTTGCTGACCTGGCCCAGGCATGCCGCCAGCTTCAGGCTGGCGGCGTCATCTTCCTCAGCTGATCATGAATTCGCGGACCTCCAAGGGCCTTGAAACGACCCGGATGTCTCCGATGGCGCCCATCCACGTCTTGTCGAGCTCGCCCTTCCACGAGTACCCGCCCACAGCCCATTTCATCCCCGCGCGCGTCGAACCGCCGAGGAGACCAGCGTTGACGGTCGAGGGATTGCGAACCACCGGGCACCCATCGATGTACATGGTGGTATGGCGTCTGTTGTTGACGACCGCAACGTGCCACCAACTGTCCGTCCGCAGCTCATGTCCCCAGTTCGTGACAGAGCGATCCAGGTTCGTCGGGTAGACGCACCATTGCAGTTCGCGGCCTCCCGAGACCGACAGCGTGGCCACAGGCTCATCCTGGTCACCGCCGAAGCGTCCGGCCGACGCCGCCGATCCCCAGCGGGACAACAAGGCGGTCCATGCAGCGCCCCCGGTGAACGGTTCGGGCAGTTTGAAGAACGCCTCGACGGTATAGCCGCGATCGAGCGATGCCGTGTTCAATGGCGCTTTGTCCACGGTCAGGAGATAGCCGCCGGTCTTGCCCGACCCGGCGAATCGCAGTGACTCGCCGGCCGGTTGTGAGGGATGACGCTCGGTCACGCGGCTCAAGGTCGGACTTCCATCACCGACCACTTCCAGGTGATTGCCACGACCCGAGTGGTCCTCGATCCGGGATCCTCTGGCCAGCGATCCCTGACCGTCGAACCTCCAGTAGGCCTCGGTACCGCGCACCAACAGCGCTGCTGCGGGCCGGGTCGGTCGGCTCGGCCCGCCGCGGAGGCTTGGCGGGACCTGAAAGGAGAATCGGTCGGCCGCGCCGGTGATCCTCAGTTCCTCGCGTTCCAGTTGGTTGAGGCCATGCTGACGGGAGAAGGGAACCTCGGTGGACACGTCGACCACGCCACGGTCCAGATCGAACCGGTAGAGCCGGACGGCCGCTGCGCCCCCGTAGTAGGTCTCCTGGTAGTTGGCGAGGTGGAGTTCAACGGGCTGGCCAGCCGTGTTGGGCTTGGTCATCCGCCCGGAAGGCCAGAAGTGACCATTGATAGAGAGGAAGACCTGAGGATTGTCCTTGATGAGGCTGTCCCAGATCCTCTGGCCATGCTCGGAGAGGTCCGCCGTTGCTCCGTCGGCGGTGACGGCGTCATGGACGGTGACGATCGTGGGAAGGTGCGCGTGGGTCAGAAGAACTTCGCGGGCCCACGTAAGGCCCTGGTCGGAGACCCGCCAGTCCAGAGCGATCAGCAGGAGGTCGTGACCGCATGCGGAGAAGGTGTAGGCGGTGTTGTATCCGCCGTCGTCACGGCTGATCCGATTCCGGACGGCAAGGTCGGAGAAGGTGCCGAGGAACGGGGTCGGTCCGCGACGATCGTCCGTGCGCGAATCAACGTCATGATTTCCCGCCAGCACGGAGAACGGAATCCTGCGGGATTTCAAGGTGTTGAACGGGCCCACAGCGGCGGCGAACTCCTGTTGCCGACCGTTCTGCGTGACGTCACCCAAGTGGGCTACGAATGCGAGATCGTCAAGCCTGGAGAGCCACGCGACGGTCGCCTCGAGGGGCTCCGGGTGCAGGGAGTCGCCGTCGAAGAGGTACTGCGTGTCCGGAATCACCGCCAGGGTGAAGGTCCGTCCGCCGCTCGTCCCACGCTCATCGGCACGTCGACCGGTGGCCAGGTTTTCGGCCTCGGATACCGCAGCGGCCGATGCCGCTGTGGGGATGGTCAGGGACGCGGCGCCGGCCAGGGAACCGATGATCACCGCACGCCGCGAGGTTTCCGCGGCCATGGACTCCCTCCTGTGATCGCCGTGCATCAGCGGACGTCGATGAAGATCGGGTTGGCATAGAACCAGGTGTCCAGCCACGGATCCCCTTCACCGGCGCCATGACGCAACGGACCTGCCGGGTCCACGGCGGAACCATGGAAACCGGTGCCGTTGCGGTTGCCGTCGCTTCCGCGGAAGCGGACGTAGAACGGACGATCCACGCCCCGGAAAACATGAGTGACGGTGAAGGTGCCACGACGGCCGGTGGTATCGAATTGGCGCACTACGCGGGTTCCCGGCGCCCTGATCACGTCCGGGTCTGATGCCGGACCGGTCACCGGACCGGAAATCACATCAACGTGTGCCAGGTGCGGGATGATCCCCGCAGCGTTCACGTAGTCAGTGGTCGTGATGGTGATCGACACCTCGACGTCCTGCCCGCGCTTCGCGGTGAGGCGGCCGCCTAGCGTGGCGGAAGAGCCGGCCTGGTTGCCCCAGCCGTTGCCATTGCCGTTTCCACGGCCCTTCCCCTTGCCGGGCATCGTCGCCCGCACCCGCACATCGAGACCGTTCAGGAGATGGCCATGATCGACCCACATGCGTCCTCGACGCATGGCCTCCAGAACGCCTGCGTAGCTGCGTTCGGCGACACCCGTGTGCAAGCGCGAGAACTCGCCAGGCCAGAAGTCACTGCCGCCCTGCGGAAGCCCCGTGTCGATGGGATCCGGTCGCATGCCACGCACCGCCCATCGGTCGAACTCGTTCGGCAGGCTCGCGTACGGTTCCCCTGCCGGGTAGTCGCCGATCCGCCACGTGTCCTTGACCGTCAAATGGTTATCGGAGTTCGACGTGATGAAGAACGGTTTGCCCTCGGCGAGCATCGCATCCCACAGACCCCCGACCGTGGCCGTGATCCAGTCGAAGCCGCCATACGGACGGTAGGCGTCGACAGGGTATCCGGACCAGCTGTCCGGGCGTGGGGAATTGATGTACTCCCCGCGTTGGTCGCCGGGTCCGGCGTTCCTGCTGATGGCCGAACCCTGAGCTCCAGGCGCGCCCTCCATGCCGATGAAGATGTCGGGGTTCGCGTCGCGCCACGCGCGGATTTCATGCGGGGAGTCGATCCCGAGACGCATCGGATGATTGGCGAGCATGACGGCGTCGCCGACCTTGCCCGCCCTCTTCTGGGCGCCCAGCCAGGCGATCGCCTCTGTGGCCCGACGCGTGAACTCCGCCGCCTGAGCAGCGTCCGCAGGCTTGTCCCACCCGTTGAGCTTGCCATCAAACGCCAGTTCGAAGGCGCGGATCACCTCCGTGTCTCGAGGTCCTGGAGTGATCAGAACAGTCGCGTGCTCAGCGCCGGGGATGTACCACTCGAGGCCCTGGAAGATGAGCATGTTCCGGGAGCCTCGCTCCTGGTCGAGCAGACGCCGTGCCGTCGGCAGGCCCCGATCCGCATGAGCGAAGTTGCTGTGCTCGGTGAAGGCAAGCCAGTCGACACCAAAGCGCTGCGCGGCGTCCAGCTGCTGTGCCATCCGGTACTTCGCGTCATGGCTGAACTGGGTATGGATGTGGTGGTCGCCCACGAGCCACTTCAGCTGTGGTTCGGCGCCAGATCGCGCCGCCGGAACGCCGGCCAGTGCCGTTCCCACCCCACCGACCGCCGTCAAGCCCCCCGCAGCCAGAGCGATCGCTGCCGTACGAAGCATCTCCCGGCGGGAGAAGCCGAGAGAGCGAAGTTCGGCGTCGGCGTCGAACGGCGCCACAGGCGAGGAGAGTTGGTCACACATGTCGATCCTCCGTACATCCGGTCATTGCTCTGAACGGTATTCACCGGGAATGAACGGGAGGAAAACGTTTAACAACGACGACGTCGGTGCCTCTGGAAGCTGCTTCCTGGGGTGGACTTCGCGGGGACGTCAGCCGCGCTGCGCGGCAGACGTGAGACCCGTCAGCTGTCCCAGTCCTGCGGCCACCACGCGCCCCCAGGACACCGTGAGGTGATTGTCGTCGTAGTAGACGACGCGCTGATCGACCACCGCCGGGCAACGGCCGTTCCGGCAGACCAGGGGGCTGGTGTCGACCCATTGGGCGCCCGCCGCGAGGGTGGCCTCCTTGGTGAGCGCATTGCTGTCGATCTCGAGGCCGGTCTCCGCCCCCACGCACTGTTCGAGTGTCGCGCCGCGCACGGTGAGGCATTCGTCGGACTTCGAGGAGCGCGAGGGCACATCGGAGAGCACGATCACCTGGGGCGCCGTGGCCTTCAGCGCCCGGATGCCGGACTCCGCCCCGGCACGCCAGACGGAGTCGCGATCCGGACCGGACACCCGCATTCCATCGAAGCCCCGGGCGCTCACGACCACCGCTTCCGGTTTCAGGCCGGCGATCGTCCGCCGTGCCCACGTCTTGAACTCGTTGCAGGCCGTGATCTCCGCCGGCACGAAGCGCTGTTCCACGTCATACGCGTTGCAGGCCGGCTTGATGATCGGGACCAGCTTGAACCGGTTCTTCTTCCCGAGTTCGTCCAGGGCCGAGATCCACTGACCCGCATGGGAATCCCCGACGATCACCACCGTGCGCGAGGACGTCTTGTCCCCGACCGGGCACAGCTTCAGCGTGGAAGCCTCCCACCACGCCACGCAGGGGTAGACCTCCTGGAAGATGTCCCTCTTGTGGGCCGCCCAGTTGATGGACGGCGGAACCGGGGCGCCGGCATCGGCTGCGCCGAGTGCCTGCGTGATCCGCTCGCGGATCTGATCGACGGGCGCCACCTCCGGCGCGTCCTTGGCCGCCGGATCCGGCTTCTGGGCGCCTGCCGGATGGTCCTGGTACCACTGCGCGGCGGCGGCCTGCTCCTGCGCGGCGGCCTGCCCCACATAGCCGAGCGAGGCGACACAGCTGACCACCACCAGCGACGCCGCGACGGGCCAGAGCAGCAGGGCCCCGGTCTTGCGCGGCAGACGGACCGACCCCCGCAGGAACGGCTGCTCGACATACCGGAAACTCAACGCGGCGAGGGCGACCGCCGTCGCGATCAGCAGCGGCACGCGCACGTGCGGTGTCAGACCGGGCAGGAGCCCCAGCGTGAGCAACGGCCAGTGCCAGAGGTAGAGCGAGTACGAGATGTCCCCGAAGAACTGCATCGGGCGAAGGGACAGCAAACGGCCGGGGCCACCGAGCCCGCCGATGCCGGAAGCGAGAACTGCTGCCGTCGCGAGGACCACGAGGCCGCCGAGGATCCCGGGGATCGGAGTGGCCTCGTTCCACGCGACCACCATGACGAGCAACGCGGCCAGGCCAAGCCATCCGGCGACCGCTTGCAACCGGCCTGCATACCACCGCGGCAGGCGGGTTCCGGCGGCTGTGAGAATCGCCAGCAACGCGCCCCCGGCGAGCTCATAGGCCCGGTCCACCGTGGAGAAATACGCGGTGGTCGGAGAGAGCGCGGTCTCGATGCCGGAGGCGATCATCGATCCGGCGATGATCACGCCCACTGCCAGGCAGGCGAGCCGTGTGATCGGGGGCCGACGGCGACGGCGGGCGATCAGAGCCGCGATCCCCAACAGCACCAGCGGCCAGACGAGGTAGAACTGTTCTTCGACCGCCAGGGACCAGAAGTGCTGCAACGGGGACACGGTGGTCCCCGCGAAATAGTCGGTGCCCTCCAGGGCGAAATGCACATTGGCCAGGAAGAACGCTGACCAGATCGCATCCGTCGCCACCGCATCGAGCCGGCCCATCGGCAACAGCATCGCTGCGTACAGGACGGTGGCGACCAGGACCACCGTCCCGGCCGGGAGGATGCGCAGGGCACGCCTCTCGTAGAAGCGCCGGATGCTGATCCGCCCGGTCCTGTCGATTTCGCGGAGGAGCAGGGAGGTGATCAGGAACCCGGAGATGACGAAGAAGACGTCGACGCCGATGTAGCCGCCGGTCATGCCCGGTATCCGGGCATGGGACAGGACGACGACGAGGACTGCGAACGCTCGAAGGCCCTGGATGTCGGTGCGGCGCGCCCCCGGGGTTCCGGCCCGTCTCAGGTGCCGGGCCACGACCGAGGTGGTCAGTGTGGCCGTCAACGAGTCACCTCAGCGGCGCGATGTCCCACCTGGTCACTCGATGCCCAGGGCACCTGCCGGAACGCACACGACATGTGCCCTACCTCCCCCATCACAGACCGACAGGCCAGAGGATTGCGGTCCCGGCCTGTCGGGACGACGACTGTCATTCTACGATCCGGGACGTGAAGTGCAGCCGGTTCGCGCCGTCGTCGTCCGCGTGGCGAGCAGCAAGCCCGCCGACGCTACGACGCCGCCCCGGCTCAGGCCCCGTAGCTCGGTTCGCGGCGCTTGATCGCGCGGATCACCAGAGCGGTGACCGGCACCAGGGCGTACTCGACCAGGGTCTTGTAAAGGAAGCCGACCAGGACGTAGTTGATGAACGTGGGGGCGTCGGCGATGCCGATCACCGGCGCCGCGATGGAGCAGAAGATCAGGGTGTCCACGAACTCGCCGACGCCGGACGACCCCATGAGGCGCGCCCACAGGGTCTTCTCGCCCGTGCGGGCCTTCATCTTCACGAGGATCCACGAGTTGATGGTCTGGCCCGCCAGGAAGGCCACGAGGGAGGCCAGCACGATCTGCGGGACCGGGCCGAGGGCACCCTCGAGGGCGGCCTGCTTGGCGCGGCCGTAGTCGTCGTCGAAGCCGGGCAGCGCGATGATGACCCAGTAGGACAAGGACGCGAACACCGAGATCGCGAACGTGGTGATGATGGCCTTCCGGGCCACCTTGAAGCCGTACACCTCGGAGATCACATCACCCAGGACGTATGCGAGCGGGAAGAGGAAGAAGCCGCCGTCGGTCACGATCGGGCCGATGACGACGCCCTTCGAGGCGCCGATGTTGGACAGGATGACGATCACCGCCATGATCGCGAGCAGGATCCCGAAGAAAGGGCTGCCGATGGAGGCATAACTGGCTTTGTTCGCGGGCGAACTGGTGGCGGCGCCCGGCTGGGACGCAGGCGCGGCGGCGTTCTCGGCATTCATGTGATTCTCAATTCAGTGAAGGGCCGTCATCCCCACGACGTGCGCGGCAGCGTCGGGGTCGGACCCGGAAAGTGGTTCGCCAGGGCCTGGGCCCCGCTGTATTAGCACTCAGAGGGATTCCGGCTCGGCGGAACCCCTCGGTATTCTCCCACGACGCGCGGCGAAGGGCAGGGCTCCCCTGTCCCACCGGGCGACACCGTAGTACGGTGACTTCACACCCTGCAGGCCGAGCCGGGTGAACCCACGATTCCGCACCGGCCACAGCACGCCAGAGGCAACCAGACCACACCGGAGGCAAGGAGAGTCATGCACCGCCTGAAGCTGATCGCGGTGGTCATCGCCCTTGTCGCCGCGCTCACCGCCTGCGCCGGCGCGACGAAGAACGACGACGCCGCGGCGGCCAGGAAGCTCCACGACGCGGTGGCCTCACTCCCCCATGTCTCCAGCGTCAGCAGCACTTTCACGTCGAACGCCGGCATGGGCCGGACGGGCACTGTGGACATCACAGCGGACACCAGCGACGACGCCGCGCTGAAGGCGCTGCTGCGCCAGGCCTTCCCGGCCATCGTGAAAGCCGCGGACGGTGATCCCGAAGCGTCGCTGACCATCCTGGTCACCGCGGCGGACGGCTCGGGCTCGCTGTCCCCGACAGCACTCGGCTACTCGGGAGGGAACACCCTCACCAGCTATCGCGACTTCCTTAGGGCGCACCCGGACCTGTCCTCCGCGGGCTGACGTGGCGCCAGGGCGAGGGACTGCCCGCCGGCCCCACCGCCGTCGTCGTCCGCTGTCCACCCGCACAACGCGCGGGGGCCGCGCGCAGTGGGAGGATGGTGCCATGACGTCCACCGAACTGCATTCCGAATCCCCCGCCATCGCGCTGACCATCGCCGGTTCCGAGGCGACCGGCGGCGCGGGCGCTCAGGCCGATCTGAAGACCTTCCAGGAACTGGGCGTCTTCGGCATCGTGAACCTGACCTGCATCGTCTCCTTCGACCCGAAGGACAACTGGAACCACCGCTTCGTGCCCGTGGATCAGCAGGTCATCGCCGACCAGCTTGAGGCGACGACGGCGGCCTACGGTCCGGAGTCGGGCGCCGGGAGTGTGCTGGACACCGTCAAGATCGGCATGCTGGGCAGCCCCGCCACGATCTCCACGGTCGAGACGGCGCTCCAGGGCGGCGGATTCCGGAACATCGTGCTGGACCCCGTGCTGATCTGCAAGGGCCAGGAACCGGGCCACGCCCTGGACACCGACCAGGCGCTCAAGGCCCAGATCCTGCCCCTGGCCACGTTCGTCACCCCGAACCACTTCGAGTCCGAATCACTCTCCGGCATGACGATCTCCACGGTCGATGACCTCGTGGAGGCCGCGAAGAAGATCCACGCCCTCAGCGGCGCGGCCGTGCTGGCCAAGGGCGGCGTGCGCCTGGCCGGTGACGCCGCCGTCGACGTCTTCTACGACGGCGAGACCCTGGAGATCCTGTCCGAGCCCAAGGTGGGCGAGGTCGCCGTCTCCGGCGCCGGCTGCTCGCTGGCCGCCGCCGTGACGGCCGAGCTGGCCAAGGGCGCCACCCCGCTGGAAGCCGCGCGCACCGCCAAGGCGTTCGTGACCCGTGGCATCGAGAACCGCGTGACCTCCGGAGCCCCCTTCACCGCACTGTGGCAGGGCGGCGCCGGCGCCTGACCCCGGCCCACCCCTCCGCGAGAGAACAGATGGCGCCCCTACCCAGGCCGGGTAGGGGCGCCATCTGTTCTCTCGCGTGGGGAGGAGCCGTCTAGGAGCTGGTCACGACCTCGTTGAGGCTTGCGAGACCGGATTCGAAGTCCTTGCCGACCATCTTGTCCATGTTGAACACCTTGGCGAAGATCTTGGAGAACAGGGTCTTGTTCTCACCGCTCATGGTCCAGGTGACCTTGGTGCCGTCGCCCTCCGGGACGAACGTGAAGAGCGTGTGGTTCTCGTTCTTGAAGGGCTTGAGGAAGTTGAGGCGGATGTCGATGGACCCGGACCCGTCGGTGCTGCTGGCCGGTTCGGTCACGGCCTCGATCAGCATGGCGCCTGCCCCGGCCTTCTTCCCCTCCCACGAGTACGCCGCGCCACGGCCGGACTCCGGACCGCTGTAGTTCTTGGTCATCGCGGGATCGAGCTTTTCCCAGGGCGACCAGGCGCCCCAGAGGTGGAAGTTGTTGACATGGGCGAAGACATCCTGGGGCGCGGCCTGGATGAAGGCGCTGCGGGTGACGGCGAAGGTGCTCATGCGATCAGCTTAAGCCCCGGGGCGGGCGCCGTCACGGGTGTTGTCGCCCCGTGACTGTCAGGGCCCGCGACGGCGGCGCGCGCACCGCCGTCGTCCGCCGCCGCTGCCCGCCGGCGCCTCAGCCGGAGCACCTGCTGCGGCGTCAGCGCAACGGCCAGAGCAGGGCCGGGATTCCCGCGTCCGGCTGTTCCGGGACGGGCGGCGGCCACGGCGAACCTCCACCACCGGCCCGGTCCCCGGTCGGCAGCCCGGGCCAGCTCGCACTGCCGGACGGAACACTCCTGAACGGATCCACCGCTCCCCCTCTCAGATCTCCGAGGCGTCGACCACCGGCGCCTGGTACCGCACCCCGAGGGCCGCGAAGTGCGCCCGCCCGCAGGCCATCTTCCGCTGCTCCTCGGGACGGAGGGCGTCCTGACGGTGCGTGGACTTGGTCTCGGCCACCACGGCGACGTCCCGCATCCGTCCGTCCCTGAGCTCCATCTTGAGAACGGCCCAGTCGGGGTTGTACCCGCCCATCGGGGTCGGGATCCGGAACCGCGGCGGGAGTTTGAGGAACAGCTTGACGTCCCCGTCCGCGTCCCCATCGGCGAAGCGGTCGTCCAGCCCGCGGGCGAAGTCCCGCTCCACCGCGGAGTCCACCCGGACATGGCTCACGATCGACCCGTCCACGCCCACCAGATGCCGCGCGTCGACCTCGCAGTCCAGATCCCGCAGGATCTCGAGCGGCCACTCGGCGTTCTCCGGGTCCTCGACCCGGTGGTACCTGATGCCGTCGACCATGAGCGCCCGACGGGACTCGTTGATGACCCGCACCAGCAGATCCAGGACCGCCTGCGGGTTGACCGTCAGCTCTTCCGTCCGCCCCGACGCCCGGACGATGCCGGCCAGCGTGGCCCGGGTGAGGCCGGTCTCACGCTGCAGATGCCCCAGGACGTCCGGGATCCTCGGCGCCGCGTCCACCGCTCCGGCGTCCTGGAAGCCATGAACCATCCGGGCGTCCACCCCACCCGCCGCAGCGGCCTCCCCACGGCGCAGGGCGAGCATCGCGTCACCGACCATGAGGCGCGGCGCCTGCACGGCGGGCTCCCGCCGCAGCCGGTCGACGACGTCGGCCCGGAGCGCTCCGGCGTCCAGGCTCACCTCGTACCGGGTCCGCGGGTTGATGCTCCGCCACAGCGCGCGGACGGCGGGGTCGTCCGCGAGCGCGGCGAGCTCGGGGACTTCGACGCGCAGCAGGGTCCGCTGGTCGCGGATGCGGCCGCCGTCGAACGTCACGCCGGTCTCCTCCTCGATCTCCGCCTGCAGAGCGCGGGCGAAGTCGTCGTAGTGCTCGTTGGCGATGACCGTGAGCCGGTTGGCCGCGGGGTCGAAGCAGCGCTCGCCGTTCTCGTGCACCGGGAGGCGGAGGCCGCGTCCGATCTCCTGCCGCTTCCGGTCCGGAGACACCGATTCGTTGAGCGTGCAGATCTGGAAGACATTGGGGTTGTCCCACCCCTCCCGCAGCGCCGAGTGACTGAAGATGAACCGTCGTGGGTTGCCGTGCTCCAGGAGCTTCGTCTTGTCCCGCATGATCTCGTCGTACGCCGCCCGGTCATCCGCGGTGGTCCCCGAGGTGTCCCGGGGCCTCCCGGCGCGGTCCGCGGCGAAGTACCCGGTGTGGACGTCGTCGACCTCCGGAAGGCCCAGCTCGGCGAACCGTGGCTGGGCGGAGATTTCCCGGTACGCCTCTTCGAACCAGCGCCGGATCTTCGGCTCCTGCTCGCCGGTGCCGGTGTAGTTCGCGACCCGGTCGATGAACACCACCGACAGCACTTTGACCCGGCGGCCCGGCTCCGGGAACTTACGGCGCAGCAGCACCTCATGTTGCAGATGGCTCTCCACGGTGGCTCTGAGCTGGGCTTTCATGAGCGATTCCCGGTCCACCCCGGTCCGTTCGCCGACGCGGAGGATCCGGTCGTTGGCGAAGACCACCTCACCGGTGTCCGCACGGATGTCCTCCACCACCCAGGAGCCGTACCGTTCCAGGCCTCCCGAGAGTTCCTGGAGATCCTGGCCGGCCCGGTCCAGCCGCACGGCCCTCCGCGCCACCCCATCCCCCGCCCGGACGTCGATCTCGACCGTGGCACTCACCCCGCCCCGCTCCGCGTCGACGGCACGCAGCAGGATCCCGGCCCGGTTGGGATCGTGCTCCTGGAGCACGGACCGGACCACGATCTGTTTCACGAGCCCCAGGTCGTACGCGCGCACCGGGTCCAGCGTGTAGAGCTGATGGTGGCGGTCCTTGTGGGTTGCCGAGTAGCGAAGGGTGAAGAGCGGCCTCAGCTGGTGCAGCGCCTCCTTGCTCTTCCGGCTCTCCATCTTCTGCGGCTCGTCCAGAATGACGATCGGCCGCGTGTCCGCGAGCAGACTGATGCCCTGGCCCAGTCCTTCGAGATCCTTGTAGAGGACGTTCCCGGCCTTGTTGAAGGACGCCAGGGTCATGATGAGCACCTTGAGGTCGCTGTCCCGGTTGAAGCTGCGGATCCTGCTGACGTCCTTCGAGTCATAGACCCAGGCGTCCAGGCTCTGGTGCTCGAAGAGCTCCGCGAAATGCCCTTCCATCGCGCGAAGGCTCTGGAGGACCCCCTCACGGATCGCGACGGACGGCACCACGACGATGAACTTCCGCCAGCCGTACCGCTCCCGGAGCTGCCGGATGGTGCGGAGGTAGACGTACGTCTTGCCCGTCCCGGTCTCCATCTCCACGCTGAAATCGAGCGACCTCAGCGACTCGTCCCGGGCCTCCTCCGGGACGAAGTTCTCCGCCCGGCCCTGCACCGTGCGGAGGTTCGCCAGGATCTGCTCCGGCGGGATCGCCAGCCGGTTCCCCACCCCGCCGCCGGAGAACAGCACCCCTTCCTCCTCGAGCGCGGTGCCGAAGGACCCCTGGGCGAGCGGCTGCCCGCTGAACAGCTCGACGACGGCGTCCACCGCCGCGAGCTGGTGCGGCTGGGTGGCGTCGAAGGTGAGTTCCATGGGCCTCTTTCTGACACGTCGGGCGGGTGCGGGGCGGCTGATGCGGCTCCCGGGTGAAACCGTGGGGGCGGGGTGGCTGGGGGGTAGCGCCGGTGGCGCCGGTGGCCCCACTGGCTGGCGGTGCGGCCAGGGCCGGGCCGGGGCCGCCCGGTGGACGCCGCCCCGAAACGTCCCGGCCCGCCTGCGCCCCCTACACCGTCCGCAACGCGTGGTCCCGGTCCGGGTCGGTCTCCCCGTGGCGGGCGGCGAGGCGGAGCCGTGCGTTGAGCTTGAGCGAGTCGTCCTCGCCGAAGGCCGAGTCCAGCAGGAAGATCCGGCGCGGGGCCGGCTCGAGGTCCAGGAGTGCTGCGATGAACTCCGGAGTGATCCTCCGGGCCGCGCTCACGGCCACCGTTCCGCCCTCGGCGAGGACCAGCGTTTCCCCGGCCAGCGGCAGCACCTCCAGGGACGTGTCCAGGCGGACGCCCGCCTTGAGGAGGATCTCGTGCACGATCTGTTCGTCCGTGGCCGACGCCTCGACGTTGTCCACGAACACCTCCAGATCCTCGCCGAGCAGGGTGCCGGCGTCCGGAGGCCATTCCCGGAAGTGGGACGCGCTCAGCCGGAAGGCCCGGAAACCAGTGTCGGTGGATGCGGTGCGGGAGCCGGGTTCGCCGCCGGGCAGGGCGTGGGTGGGGTGGGCCTCGGCCTCCGAGCCGGGCTCCCGGACTGGCTCCGCCTCGGTCTCCGATCTCAGCAGGCGTCCAGCGCGCCGCACACGCTCCCGGGTGACGGCGGCCAGGGTGGGGAATCCGGGCTGACCGGACTCCTCGGGAAGCTGGACGAGCAGGAAGCGGCGGTCGCCGCCGTCGTCGGCATTCTGCCGGAGGACCGCTTCGGCCGTCGTGCCGGAGCCGGCGAAGAAGTCCAGCACCAGGTCGCCCCCGTTCGGCGAGGTGGCCGCCCGGACGAGCTGCTGCACGAACTCCACGGGCTTCGGGTAGTCGAAGGCGCCGTCCAGGCCGAGCCGTTCCAGGTCCTTGCGGCCCTGTTCGGAGAGGACCTTCACGATCGAGTAGAGCTTGGACGAGGCCTCCCGGACGGGGGTGCGCTTCGCGACGGCGTGCTTGCCGTCGCCCCACGGCAGGAGGAAGAGCTCCCCGCGGGCGATCCGCTCGTCCACCTCGCGCTTCTTCGCCTCGCCCTTGTACTCGACGAGCTCCTCGTACAGGCAGCGGCGCTCCACCCCCGGCTCGTACTTGCCGAACGTCTTGCGGATCACGTCGTCATCGACCAGGTACCGCACGCCGTCGATCTCCTCGACGCGGCCCTGGACCACCTTGTCGCGGCGCAGCGGCGGCAGGCTCCGCAGGGACTTGGCCACGACGAGCGCGTAGTCGTGGCCGCGCACCACGTGCCGGGCGTTGCCCCCGCCCTTGGCCCGCTGATGGATCAGGGTGACCACGAAGTTCTCCGAGCCGAAGATCTCGTCCACCAGGTGGCGCAGGGAGGCCAGCTCGCCGTCGTCGATGGAGACGATCAGCGCGCCGTCCTCGGCCAGCAGGCTCCGCGCCAGCACGAGCCGCGGGTACATCATGCTCAGCCAGTCCGAGTGGAACCGGCCCGACGTCTCCCGGTTGGCCGAGGTGCGGAACCCCTGGCCGTCCACCTGCCCGGAGCGCCGGAGGTAGGCCGCGGTGGGCTCGGTGAAGTCGTCTTCGTAGATGAAGTCGTGGCCGGTGTTGTACGGCGGATCCAGATAGATGAGCTTGACGCTGCCGTAGTACGGCTTCTGCAAGAGCTTGAGGACTTCGAGATTCTCCCCCTCGACGACGGCGTTCCGGGTGCCGGCCCAGCCGACGGACTCGTGGTGCACGGGGTCGAGGGTGCCCGTGGACGGCCGCTGCGCCAGCCGGACGGCCTCGCGCTTGCCGGGCCAGCTGAGCCCGTACCGCTCCTGAGGCTCGTCGGCTCCCAGGGTGGGGACGGCGTCGCCGAGCAGGACGCGCAGCCGCGCGAGGTCCACGGCGCCGTCCGCGAAGGCCTCCGGGAAGAGCTCTCTCAGGTCCGCGACGCGGTCCGGGCGGTGCTCCCCCGCAAGCTCCTCGACCGTCCGGATTCCGTCCGGCATCCCGTTCTCCTCCCTGCTGGACCGTTGCAAACAGTCACAGTGATCGATTTCGCACACTATGACAGTTATACATGTCACGAACAGGGGCTTTCTACTCTGTCATTGATGGGTGTCCAGTCATGCCAAGCTCACTCCGGAGGCCTCCAAGGCCCTCGGTCTGCGCTTGCAGGCGCTCCGCGCGGACTTCGGCTGGACGCAGGCGGAGGTCGCCGGACTCATCGGATTGTCCCGCGGCCACTACCGGACGCTCGAGCTGGGGCACCGTGACTACGGCGACCGCTCGACGTCGAACCCCACCATCGCCACCCTCCTGGAACTCGCGCGCGTCTACCGGATCGATCCCAAAGAGCTGATCGACCTGGTCCTGGAGAACAGCGGCAAGTGATCCTCCGGTCATGACCGGAGCCTACGCCCGCCCTCCGACACTATTTCCGGGCGGCAACGGCAAGGGCCGCCGGAAGGAATCCGACGGCCCTGCTTGTTGCAATATGGTGCACTGAATCTCTAGTGTCCCGGGATCTCCGCGGGCACCCCATGCTCCTCGAGCCCGGCGGCGCGGCGCGCCTTCAGCCGCTTGCGCACGAACGGCCAGCAGACGGCCAGGACCGCGACGGAGACGAGAGACGTCCAGACCTGCGTCTGACCGGACTCGCCGGAGAGCAGCATGACCACCACGATGCCGAGCACCGCCACGATCACCAGGATCCCGAGCCACGGGTGCAGCCACATCTTGAGCTTCAGCTGCGACTCCTCCTCCGGGCTCAGTGCCGCACGGGTGCGCAGCTGGGTCAGGGCGATGAACGCGTACACGAAGAGCGCCACGAGGCCGGCAGAGTTCATGATGAAGTCGAAGATGCCGGAATCCGGTGCGGTGAAGTTGATGATCACCGCGGCGTAGCCACCCAGAGTCGAGGCGATGACGGCAGCCACGGGCACACCGGACGAGGACTTCCGCGCGATCAGCTTCGGCGCGTACCCCTGCTCCGCAATGGACGAGAACATGCGCGCGGCGGAATACAGGCCGGAGTTCAGCACGGAGCAGACGGCGGTCAGGATCACGGCGCTCATGACGACGTCGGCGCCCGGCAGGCCGTACAGGCTGAAGAGGTAGGCGAACGGCGCCTTCTCCTTCGGGTCCGGCAGCTGGTTCCACGGCACGATCGTGACGATCAGGAGGACCGCTCCGACGAAGAAGATCAGGATGCGCCAGATGACGGTGCTGGTGGCCTGCCGGACGCCCTTGGCCGGGTCCTCCGACTCGGAGGCCGCCATGACGGCGATCTCGGTGCCGAAGTAGGAGAAGATCACGATGGCCACGCCGCCGACCACGGCGTCGATGCCCTTCGGCATGAAGCCGCCGTGCTCCCAGAGGTTCGGAAGGGAGAAGTGCGCGTTCGGCCACAGACCGAAGGCGAACAGGATGCCGACCACGAGGAAGACCACGATCGCGGCCACCTTGATGCTGGCCAGCCAGAACTCGGTCTCACCGAAGGAGCGCAGGGACACCAGGTTCGCCCCGGTGAACACGAGGAGCAGCAGGATCGAGAAGACCCACTGCGGCACCCCGGGCACCCAGCCGTTCAGGATGGAGCCGCCCACCACGGCCTCGTAGGCGATCACGCCCACCCAGAAGTACCAGTAGAGCCACCCCACGAAGTATGCGGCCCAGTCACCCAGGCCCACCCGGGCGTACTCCATGAAGGAGCCGACGGCGGGACGCGCCGCGGCCATCTCGCCCAGCATCCGCATGGCCAGGAAGACCAGCAGACCGCCGATGAGGTAGGAGATCACGGCGGCCGGACCGACGGCCTTGATCACATTGGCCGACCCGACGAACAGGCTGGAACCGATGATCCCGCCCAGCGTGATCATCGTGACGTGACGGGAACGGAGTTTCTTCCCCTCGGGGTGCGGGCTGTCCTGGGACATGGAGCCTCATTTCTGCAGAAGGTGGTGCGATGCGCCCGAGGGCACCCGGAATCCTACGCCACAATGGACCGGCTTTTCACGTCATGCCCCGCCCCGGGACCACGCCCCGTCCGGCTGCACCCGGTTGAACCAGCACCGCACCCGGCCGAACTCGTACTCCATTCCCTAACCTGGCCGCACCCCCGAACCCGGGCGCACCCCCGAACCCGGGCGCACCCCCGCCGAACCTGCCGAAACAGTGGGTTTGCGCTGAAACAGTGATGTTTGATCACTGTTTCAGCGCAAACCCACTGTTTCAGCGCGGGGCTCGGGCATCGCGGAGAGTCGTTCAGCAGGGCACTCGGGCGGGGCACTCGGAGGAATCGGCGGGACCTCCCCACACGGACCCGCCCCTCGCCGCGCTCGCCTACTCGTGCGCCGCCAGGAAGCTGTAGACCTCGGTCTCGTCCACGCCGGGGAAGGCGCCCGGGGGCATGGCCGCCAGAAGGTGCGAGTGCGCCCGCGCCGAGGGCCAGGCGTTCCCGGCCCAGGCATCGGACAGCTCCGCCGGCGGTTGCCGGCAACAGCTCGGATCCGGGCAGTTCGACACCGACCGCACCGTCGTCTCACGGCCGCGGAACCACTTCACATGGGCGTACGGCACCCCGACGGACAGGGAGAACTGCCCGCCCGCGGAGCGCTCGGTACGGGCCGTGCACCAGAACGTCCCGGCCTTGGTGTCCGTGTACTGGCTGTAGGGACTGAACTTGTCGGCCACCCCGAAAACCACCCGGCTCGTCCAGTTCTTGCAGCTCGGCTGACCCTCGATCGACCCCGTGTGATCCTTCGGAAAGATCACGCCGTCGTTCTCGTAGGCCTTGTAGATGATGCCGCTCTGGTGCGTCTTCTGGAAATGCGTCGTGATGCCGAGGTGGTGCGTGGCCAGGTTGGTGAAGCGGTGGGCGGCCGTCTCATAGGACACGGCGAAGTGGTCCCGCAGGTCCTCGATGGCGATCTCCTTGGCCGCCTTGGCGTGCTGCAGGAACTCGACCGTCGCATCCTCGGGCAGCATGAGCGCGGCGGCGAAGTAGTTCGTGGCGACGCGCTGGTGCAGGAAGTCCCCGTAGTTCCGCGGTGTCTCATGCCCCAGCACATAGTGGCCCAGCGCCTGGAGCAGCACTGAGCGCGGATCGTGATCGCCGGACGAGCCCTGCGTGAGGTAGATCCGCCGGTTCTTCAGGTCCGTCACGCTCCGGGTGGAGTGCGGGAGGTCGCTCACGTGGTGCAGGGTGAAGCCCAGGTGGGCGGCGATGTCCGAGATGACGAACTGGCTGAGCGGCCCGCCGCTGTACCCGACGCCGGCCAGGACCTTCTTGGCCTCCGCCTCGTACTCCGGGAAGTAGTTGCCCCGCTGGCGCATCATCACGCGCAGCTCGCTGTTCGCCCGGCGAGCCTCCTCCGGGGTGGCGAGCTGCTCGTTGAGGCGCCGTTCCAGTTCCTTGAGCAGGCCGAGCTGTGCTTCGAGCACGTCGTTGGGCAGCCGCGGCCCCACCCGGATCGCGGGCAGGTTGAGGGACTCGTAGAGAGCACTGCGCTGGTAGCGCTCCAGCTCGATCTCCATGGCGGCGCGGCGGCTGGGCGGTTCCGTGCCGAGCAGATCGTCCAGCCCGACGTCGAGCGCTCCGGCCAGCTGTTGTAAGGCGCCCAGGCGCGGCTCGCGCTTGCCGTTCTCCAGCAGGCTGAGCTGGCTCGGCGCCATGCCGACGACGCCGGAGAGCGCCTCGAGCGTCAGGCCCGCCTTCTTGCGCAGGTGCCGGACCCGGCGGCCGAGCGCGATGACATCCACCCCGCCGCTGTCGCCCAGGGGTGCGGGCCTCTCGAGGCCGGCATGCCAGTTGCCACGGACCGCTTGCTGCTCCGAACGCGCCATTTTTTGAGAATACGGGAAGAAGTGCATTTCTTTCCAGGGAAAACCTCTGGAAAGGGGTGTGAAACTGCGGAAATCTTAAAGCACGGCAAAGAACAGCCGGCATCAAGAGCTCAGCGAAGAGCCCTACTTGAGGAGACGGACATGACCGCAGAATTCACCACTTCCCCGAGCACCCCCGAAGAGTCGGCGGCGGCCCTGGAGCTGGAATGGTCTGCCAACCCGCGTTGGGAGGGCATCCAGCGCGACTACTCGGCTGCCGACGTCGTCCGCCTCCGCGGTCGTGTCAGCGAAGAACACACGCTCGCCCGCCGCGGATCCGAGAAGCTCTGGGCCCAGCTCAAGGAGCAGCAGAGCAAGGGCGAGCACACCCATGCCCTCGGCGCCCTCACCGGCAACCAGGCCGTGCAGCAGGTCAAGGCCGGACTCAAGGCCATCTACCTCTCCGGCTGGCAGGTCGCAGCGGACGGCAACAACGCCGCACAGACCTACCCGGACCAGTCCCTGTACCCGGCCAACTCCGTGCCGCAGGTGGTCCGCCGCATCAACAACGCCCTCCTTCGCGCGGACCAGATCGAGTTCTCCGAAGGCAAGCAGTCCGTGGAGGACTGGCTGGTCCCGATCGTGGCCGACGCCGAGGCCGGTTTCGGCGGTCCGCTGAACGCCTACGAGCTCATGAAGTCCATGATCGCCTCCGGCGCCTCGGGAGTTCACTGGGAGGACCAGCTGGCCAGCGAGAAGAAGTGCGGCCACCTGGGCGGCAAGGTGCTGATCCCCACCCAGCAGCACATCCGCACCCTCAACGCGGCCCGCCTGGCCGCCGACGTCTCCGGCGTCCCGAGCGTCATCATCGCCCGGACCGACGCCGAAGCCGCCACGCTCATCACAAGTGACGTGGACGAGCGGGACCAGGAGTTCATCACCGGCGAGCGCACGGCGGAGGGCTTCTACAAGGTCCGCAACGGGATCGAGCCCTGCATCGCCCGTGCCAAGGCCTACGCGCCGTACTCGGACCTCATCTGGATGGAGACCGGCACCCCGGACCTCGAGCTGGCCCGGAAGTTCGCAGAGGCCGTCAAGTCCGAGTTCCCGGACCAGATGCTCGCCTACAACTGCTCCCCGTCCTTCAACTGGAAGAAGCACCTGGACGACGCCACGATCGCCAAGTTCCAGCGCGAGCTCGGCGCCATGGGCTTCACCTTCCAGTTCATCACCCTGGCCGGCTTCCACGCCCTGAACTACTCCATGTTCGATCTCGCCCACGGCTACGCCCGTGACGGCATGAGCGCCTACGTGGAGCTCCAGGAGCGCGAGTTCGCCGCCGAAGACCGCGGATACACCGCAACCAAGCACCAGCGCGAAGTGGGCACCGGCTACTTCGATCTGGTCTCCACTGCCCTGAACCCGAACGGCAGCACCCTGGCCCTGGTGGGATCCACCGAAGAAGGCCAGTTCCACTGAGGTTCCCCGCACGAATTTTCTAAGGACAGTGACATGACCACCACCTTCGAGCTCACCGCTCAGCCGATCCGGAGGCAGGGAGAGATCCTGACCCCGGAGGCCCTGGAATTCATCGAACGGCTGCACCGTGCGCTCGGCGAGCGCCGCACCGAACTGCTCGACGCCCGTCACGGCCGCCGGGCCCGGATCGCCGGCGGCGAGGATCCGCAGTTCCCGCACGGCACCGAACACATCCGCGAGGACCGCAGCTGGCGGGTCGCCCCGCCGGCTCCGGGCCTGAACGAACGCCGCGTGGAGCTGGCAGGCCCCACCGACCGCCGCACCACCATCAGCGCGCTCAACTCGGGCGCCTCGGTCTGGGTCGCCGACTTCGAGGACTCCCTGACCCCGAGCTGGCGCAACATCATCTCCGGCCAGCTGAACCTGATGGACGCCCTGGAACGGCGCATCGATTTCACGGCGCCGGACGGCTCGGAGCTGCGTCTGACCGAGGGCACGCTGCCCACCATCGTGATGCGCCCCCGCGGCCTGCACCTGCCGGAGAAGCACCTTCTCTCGGGCGGTCAGCCGGTCTCCGGGTCGATCGTGGATTTCGGGCTGTACTTCTTCCACAACGCCCGTCGCCTGCTGGCCCAGGGCCGCGGTCCGTACTTCTACCTGCCGAAGGTGGAGACCCACCAGGAGGCCCGGTGGTGGAATGACCTGTTCATCCTGGCCCAGGATCTGCTGGGACTGCCCCAGGGCACCATCCGCGCCACGGTCCTGATCGAGACCATCTCGGCGGCCTTCGAGATGGAGGAGATCCTGTACGAACTGCGGGATCACGCCTCCGGCCTGGCCGCCGGGCACTGGGACTACATCTTCTCCCTCATCAAGACGTTCCGGACCCGAGGTCCGCGCTTCGTCCTCCCGGACCGCTCCCAGATCACCATGGAGCAGCCGTTCATCCGGGCCTACTCGGAACAGCTGGTGCACATCTGCCACAAGCGGGGCGCCATGGCGATCGGCGGCATGTCCGCCGAAGTCCCCAGCCGGCGCGACGCCGCACAGAACGCCCGTGCGACCGCCGCGGTCCGCGCGGACACCACGCGCTTCGCCGTGGACGGATTCGACGGCACCTGGGTGGCGCATCCGGATCTGGTGTCCTCCGCCCGTGAAGTGTTCGACGCCGCCCTCGGCCAGCGTCCGCACCAGATGGACCGGCAGCGCCTGGACGTGGTCCCGGACGCCCGCGCCCTGATCGACCTCTCGCAGACCACCGGCACCATCACGGAGGCCGGGATCCGCTCCAACGTGGAGATCGGCATCCGGTACATCGAATCCTGGCTGCGGGGCAACGGCGCCGTGACGATCCGCCGCAACATGGAGGACGCGTCGACGGCGGAGATCTCCCGGTCGCAGCTCTGGCAGTGGATCCACAACCAGGCGATCACGGACCAGGGCGAGGTCATCACCCGCGAATGGGTGACGGAGATCTTCGAGGAGGTCTACAGCGGACTGGAGCGCTTCGAGGGTGACCGCTTCCGCGACGCCCGCGAGCTCTTCGAGGAAGTGGCTCTGGCCTCCTTCTTCCCGACCTTCCTGACCATCCCGGCCTACGCCCGGTTCCTCTCCACCTCAGCGGAGGATGCGAGGGAACGACGGCTGGTGGCCGCCTGAGACCACCTGTCGGCGCCGGCGCCGCGACGGACTCGCAACACGTACCCCGAAGGCCGGGGGCGGCCCGGCCGACAGGGAACATCCGCCCCGACGACGACGGCGGCGCACCGGAAGGTGCGCCGCCGTCGTCGTGCTGGGCCGGCTTTTTGTCCCCCGCCCCTCGTTGCGTGCTCAGTTGTTGTGGGTTCCGACGCTTCGAACCCGCAACAACTGAGCACGCAACGCGTCGCCCGGCACACCCTAGACTGGCTCCATGCCGACCCTTGAGGCCACCACGACCGTCGCCATCGATCCGGAACTCGCGTTCGCGGTGTCCCAGACCCATGGCGAGCTGCGGCTCCGCTGGGACCGGTTCATCCGCGCCGAACGGCTCCTGGACGGCGCGACCTCCCAGGGCAAGGGCGTCCGGACGTGGACGCGGCACCGCTGGGGGATGCCGATGGTGAGCGAGTGCGTGTCCTTCCACCCGCCGTCGCACACCGGGATGCACATGGTGGAGGGGCCCTGGTTCTTCGAGCGGTTCGCCGGGGGCTGGCGGTTCAAGGCCGCGGACGACGGCGGCACGCTCGTGAGCTGGCGCTACAGCTTCGCGTGCCGGCCGGCGTGGCTCGCGCCACTTGCGGAGTGGATCGGCGCCAGGATCCTGCAGCGGGAGATCAGAGCCCGCCTCGACGGCTTCGCCGCCGGCTGCGCCGACCCGGAAGTGCTCGACGCGGTCCGGAGCGGCCGCCGCTCCTAGGCCTGCTGCGGCTCCTCGCCTCCCCTAGCCCTGCTGCCGCGCCGCGGCCAGCTTGTTCGCGCGGGACACGCCCCACGTGGTGCAGACGAGGAACGCCATGGTGGTCAGCAGCGGCACCAGGAGCGCGAGCTGCCAGCTGCCGGCGCTCACGTGGACCGAGCCGATCACGCTCGGCGCGATGCCCGCGAAGATGTACCCGATGCCCTGCACAAGCGCGGAGATCCGGGCGGTCTGAGCCTGGGTGGAGCCGGCCTTGATGATCGCCGAGAGCACCAGCGTGAAACCGCCGCCCTGCGCGGTGCCGCCAGTGAACGCCCAGAGCCACCACAGCTGCGGCGCCAGGAGAAGCCCGAGAGGAACCGTCACCCAGAGCGCGCCGATGACGAGCGTCCCCGCGATCCCGCCGAGCCACCGCACCAGCAGCGGCGTGCCGAGAGCGCCGAGGATGCCCATCACCTGGAAGATCGAGGAGCCGGCGCCGGCCTCGGTGGGGGCGAGCCCGATGGTGTCGTGCAGATAGCTGGGCAGCCATGCCGTGATGCCGAAGTAGCTGGAGGACTGGCCCGCGAAGCCGATCACCAGGGCGATGGTCACCCAGAGCGTGGCGCCCTGCAACCGCGCCGCGGCCCTGCGCGCCGCCTTGCCGGCGGCCTTCTCCTCGGCGGCGCTGAGCCCTTCCTGCCCGGATCCGGGACCGGCGATCGCCACCGGCTTGAGTGCCACGGCCGCGCCCATGGTCCAGATCCAGAAGCCCAGCACCACGAGCGCGACGACGCCGGACAGCGCCAGGGCGCCCTGCCACCCGAGCCACTGCGCCAGCGGAGCCGTGGCCACCGAGGCGAGGAACGCACTGAAGTTGAGGGTGCCGGAGTAGACGCCCATGGTGAGGCTCTGCCGCTCCACGGGGAAGTCCCGCCGGACGATCAGCGGCATGACGATGTTGCCGATCGTGATGGCCGCGCCGATCACGGCCGTTCCGGCGTAGAGGGCCCACTCCGGGCCGATCGACCGGATCGCCGCTCCCACGGCCACGCCGGCGACCGTGAGGGACACCGCCATCTCGGCGCCCCCCTTGCGGCCCAGCCAGGAGGCAGCGGGCGAGAAGAAAGCGAAGCACAGCACCGGGATGCCGGTGAGGATGCCGAACTGGACCTCACTGAGCCCCACCTCGTTGCGGAACACCGGCGCGAGGGGCGCGAGCCCGATGAACGGTCCGCGCATGGTGAGCGCGATGCCGATGATCGCGAGCAGGAGGAGCCAGGCCGGCTGTCCATGGGTGGTGGAGTGCGTCGACCTGGATGCCACGGTCGTGGGGGTACGGGTCATGCTGCCACGCTCTCCGGGCGCCCTCGACGCCCTGTCTCAAACAAACCACTATGGTATACCATCTTGCCCCAGCCTCCGGACGCCAGGGCGTCCGCCCCGCCCACGTCCGGTCCCGCCCCCGCCACACCCACCGCGGGAATAACGGTCCACTCCCCCGGGTTGATTCCTCACGTGAAGATTGAAATCTGGTCCGACGTCGCGTGCCCCTGGTGCTTCATCGGCAAGCGCCGTTTCGAAAAAGCCCTGGAGAAGTTCCCCCATCGCGATGAGGTGGAGGTCCAGTGGCGGAGCTACCAGCTGGATCCGAGCATCCCCGAACACTACGACGGTACCGAACTCGGATACCTCAGCGAGCGCAAGGGCATGGCACCCGAACAGGTTCGCACGATGTTCGGTCATGTCACGGAGCAGGCCGCGGGCGAGGGTCTCGCGTACGACTTCGACACCGTGGTGGTCGCCAACAGCTTCACCGCGCACCGCCTCATCCACCTGGCCGCGCAGTCCGGCAAGGCCGACGAGGCCAAGGAGCGTCTGCTCAGCGACCACTTCGAGCACGGCAAGGACATCGGGAACCACGAGTACCTGCGCGGTCTCGGCGCCGAGCTCGGCCTCCCCGCCCAGGACGTGGAAGAGCTGTTCACCACGGACAAGTACGCCGACGCGGTCCGCGAGGACATCGCCGAGGCCCGCGCCATCGGCGTGAGCGGCGTTCCGTTCTTCGTGTTCGACCGGAAGTACGGCGTCTCCGGCGCCCAGTCCAGCGACACGTTCTCCCAGGTGCTCAACGAGGTCTGGCAGGAGAGCCACCCCCTCCTGACACCCGCTGCGGTGGGCGCCCAGGCATCCGGCGACGACGCCGATCTCAACGGTCAGGCCTGCGGCCCCGACGGCTGCTGAACCGGCTGCTTCGGCTGATGATGCCGGCCCGGGCGAAGGCGTGCGCGAACACACAGCCTTCTCCCAGGCCGGCATCTCCCTTTTGATGACACAATCCGGTAAAGTGTCTCTATGCCCAAAATCTCCGCGGCCAACAATGTGGCCCAGCGCGCCGAGACCCAGCGGAAGATCCTCACCGCATTCGGCGAACTCCTCTTCACCCAGGGCCTGCCTGGGCTGACCATGACGGACGTGGCCCGCCACGCCGGCATCGGCCGCACCGCGGTGTACAACTACTACGCGGACATGGAGGAGCTGCTGGTCTCCTACGCGTTGACCGAGACCGAGAAGTTCGTGGCCGAGCTCAAGGCCGGCCTGGAATCGCTCGACAACCCCGTCGACCAGCTCTCCCTCTACATCCGGGCCCAGGTGGAGGACCTCACGCGTCGCCACCTGCCGCCGGGACCCGCGATGGCGGCGGTCCTCTCCCCCAAGTCCTTCGCCCGCCTCGCCGATCACGTCGGCGAACTCAACGGCCTGCTGCAGCAGATCCTCCGGCACGGCATGGAACAGGGCTTCCTCCCCCACGGTGACGTCGAATCCCTCGCCCGCCTGATCCTGGGCACCCTCTCCTCGACCGCTTCCCGCGCCAAGTCCCACCAGCCCGGCTCCCCGGAACTGGAACTGCAGATCGCAGCCACCGTGCGGTTCATCGCCAGCGGTGCGGGCGCCGAGTTCGACGACGACGGCCGTCCCGTCGTGGTCGCGCCTCTGCTGACGCCGCTGGCCTGAGTCCGGCCCACCCCGCGGGCGGGTCACCTCCCGCGGGAGCCACCTCGCCGGCATCACCTGGCCAGCGTCACTAGGCGGGAGTCACTGGGCCGGAGTCACTTGGCGGGAGTGCTCGCCACCGTCCGTTCGCGCGGGCAGAGAAGCGTCCCCGGTCCCTGCGCCAGCTTCGCGACAGGTGTGACGGCCGTGAACCCCTGGAACAGGATGACGTCCACGGTGCCGTCGGTCCGGCCGTCCTGGTAATAGTCCGAACCCGCGAACTGCCGCTGCACGGACAGCGCCGCGGCGTGGCCGTCCTTGCCGGACACCACCGCCACCGGCGTGTTCAGGGAGAGATCCCGGTTGGTCACCGCGCCCACCAGGAACTTGCGTTCCCTGAGCTGCGCAGCCACATTGCCCGCCAGGCCACGCCGGTCCGTGGCGTTGAAGACGTTGACCTTCACGGCCGAGTATTTGAGGGGCGTGATCGTCCCGGCCGGGCAGACCGAGGTCCGCTGAGGCGTGGACTCGGACTGCGGGATGTTCAGATAGCCCTTCTGGAGGGCGAAGGCGACGCCGATGCCGCCGGCCACCAGAACGAGCAGGGCCACCAGCACCACCCCGTGACGCAGGCGCAGGCGGAAGCGGCGCCCGTCGCCGTCGTCGTCCGGATCCGGGGAGAAGGCCGCCTCGAGTTCCTGGCGGGAGACCACATGACTCCCGTGCAGGCGCTCAGGATCCCGCGCCACCGTGCCTCACTCCTCGATGACCAGCACGCGGGCGTGGATGGCGGTCCGCTGGTGCAGGGCCGTGCGCACCGCGCGGTGCAGCCCGTCCTCCAGGTATTTCACGCCCTTGTACTCGACGACGTGCGGGAACAGGTCGCCGAAGAAGGTGGAGTCCTCCGCCAGAAGGGCCTCGAGGTCCAGGGTGCGCTTGGTGGTGACCAGTTCGTCCAGCCGCACGGGCCGGGGCGGCAGCGCGGCCCAGTCCTTGGGCGTGTTGTGCCCGTGTTCCGGGTACGGACGTCCTTCACCGACAGCTTTGAAGATCACCCTGCAAGCCTAGGCAAGAAACAGGTTCCGGGGAATCGGCACGCCGCCCGCACCCCGAGTCGTAGTGGAACGGTGACCATTTGACGGGGCCGGATTGAAGGCGGCCGGAACCCGGGTGTTGAATGGTGGGCATGACCGACAGCAGTGCCCCCGCCGCCCCCGACACCCACTCCCCGGACGGGACGGCCGGCCTGGAGCCGAGGGCCCCGCGTCAGGCGACCATCCCCGTCGAGCCGGGCGACGGCACCCGTCCCCCGCTGGCGCTGCTGCTCGACGTCGACGGGCCCATCGCGAGCCCGGTCACCCGCTCCGTTCCGGACGCGGTCATCGCGGAGCTGCTCTGGCTGGCCTCCGCCGGCGTGCCCGTCATCTTCAACACCGGCCGCTCCGCGGACTTCATCGACCAGCAGGTGGTCCGCCCCATGCTCGCGGCCGGCATCCCGGAAGGCCTCGAGTTCCTGGCCGTGTGCGAGAAGGGCGCCACCTGGTTCACCTTCGACCGCACCGGCGCAGGCGAGGTCCACGTGGACGAGCAGTTCATGGTCCCGGCCAGCTACGCCGCGGCGATCCGCGAGCTCGTGCGGCGCAAGTACGCGGAGTGGATGTTCTTCGACGAGACCAAGCTCGCCATGGTGTCCGTGGAGCAGCACGTGGAAACGCCCAGCGAGGACTACCTGGCGCAGCAGCCGCACTTCGACGCCGACGCGCTCTCCCTCATGCCGGCTCACGCCATGCGCGGTCTCATCCGCTCCGCGGCGCCGGAGAAGACGAGCGGCATCAAGGACTCCCAGGCGAACCACTTCCTGGTGGACCCCACGATCATCTCGACCGACATCGAGCACGCGCGCCTGGGCAAGGACCTCGGGGCGTGGCGTGCGCTCACCTGGCTCCAGGAGCGCGGGCTGGAACCCGAACAGTGGCGCACGGTGGGCGATTCGGGCACGGATTACGCCATGGCCGACTGGCTGCAGGCGCAGGGGCACGCCGTGGCCCACGTGGATGTCCGCCCCGCCGAGGAGCTTCCCGAGAAGCCGTACCACGTCCTGACCGCGGTCCAGGTGGGACTCGGCTCGGACGTGGTGAACGACGAAGCGGGGCTTGCCTTCCTCCGCGCCTGGCACGAGCGTCTGGACGGCTGAGCGGACCTCGCTGCCTCAGCCGGACCGCTCAGCCCATCAATCCGTTCAGCACATCAGCCCGCTCGGCGCGGCCGACCCGCTCGCTCAGCTTGCGGCGGGCTGAGCGGAACCGGTTTCCGGCGCCGCGAGGGCTGCTTCGACGGCGGCGAGCAGCTCGGCGTCGTCCGGCTCGGTCCGTGACCCGAAGCGTTCCAGCACCTCGCCGTCGCGGCTGATCAGGAACTTCTCGAAGTTCCACTTGATCAGGCCCGGCAGCAGAGGGTGCTTGAAGCGGGTCAGCTCCTGGTACAGCGGGTGCTGGTCCTTGCCGCGCACCTTCGCCTTGGCTGTGAGGGGGAAGGTCACCCCGAAGTTGAGCCGGCAGAACTCGGCGATCTCGGCGTCGTCGCCCGGCTCCTGCCCGGCGAACTGGTTGCACGGCACCCCGAGGATCTCCAGACCCTGATCCTGGAAACGCTCATAGAGCCGCTGAAGGCCGTCGTACTGCGAGGTGAAGCCGCATTTGGACGCCACATTGACCACCAGGACCGCCTTGCCCCGGAATCGCCCGAAGCTGGATCCGGCGCCGTCGTTCATGGTCAGGGGGATGTCATAAAGAGAGGTCACCTGACGAGCCTACGCCGGTCGGGAGACCCCGACGGACGCGAAGGTCCCGGTCAGCCGCCGAGGAGCGGCAGGCAGATCCTGATGCCGAGGATGGTGATGGTGCACCCGGAGTTCTGCGGCGGCTGCGGGGCCGGGATGCCGGGCGCCGGAGTGCCGGGCTGCGGCGCGGGCGGCTTCGGGGCCGGAGGCTGGGTGGCCGGCGGCTGGACGACAGGAGGAACCACGGGCGGCGCCGAGGGGTTCGCCGGGGCGGACGGCTCGGGCTCCGCCGGCGTGCCGGGAGCGGATGGCTCCGCACCGCCGCCGCCGGGCTCACCGCCGCCGGCGTCCGGACCCGGTGCCGTGGAACCGGGCTGACCGGGTTGCGCAGCAGCGGCGCCCGTGCCGGATCCCGTGCCCGACGTGCCCTCGTCAGAGGACTGCGAGGTGAGGTGGGCCTGCTCCTCGGTGGCCCCTGCCTCGCCGGCGGGTCCGGAACCGTCCGCCGGAGGGGCAGTCGCCTCGCCGGACTTCTTCGCGGGTCCGTTCGCGACTGCCGTCCGGGAACCGCTCTGGCGGTCGGCAGGACGTGACAGGACGACGCCGGAGGTCCCCGACGTCGAGCCGTTCGCCTGAGCGTGCGGCGCGGCGTCGTGCTCCGCGGCCAGTTCAGGCTGGGACGTTCCGCCGGAGACCAGAGCGGTCGAGACGAGTAGCACAGCGCTCAGCGTGGCCAGTGACACCGCCTGACGGTGCCGGGCGGTGCCGACGCCCCATGCGGCGAGAGCACCGGTGTCGGCCCGGCGGGCGCCCCGGCTCCGGGCCCTGCTGCGAGCCGTCCGGGCCGACGGCGGCGCGACGCGGCGGCCGCTCACGGCAGCGGCTTCCGGACACGGCCGGGCTGTCCGGCGACGGTGCCGAAAGCCCAGAACTCAGTCATCACGTGTGATCCCCCTTGCGCGGCCCTCCCCTGAAAGCCGTTGTCACCGATTCTCTCCCAGTGACATGCGCCACGCCAACCTTGACAACTCTGTTGCGCGCGGTTCTGGTGCGGTCAGTTCTGGCGGGGGCCCGGATCAGGGGGTGAGGAGCGACCGCAGCACGCTGGGCAGCAGCGTCGGACTCAGGAGGGATGTCGGTCCCGGCGTGCCGGTGCCCTCCACACCCGGGCTTCCCGAGTCCTGGGGCGTGGAGGGGGAACCGCTCCCCGCCGGGGCTCCGGAACTCGGCGGCGCCGTGGGGCCCGCGGTTTCCGTGCTGCTCGGCGTGGGCGTCGGGCTCGTCGGCCCGGTCGGGGAAGGTTCCGTGGGCGTCGGGGAGGGAGTCGGAGTGCCGGTCGGTCCCGGCGTCGAGGGCGGCGTGGGGCCCGGCGTCGAGGGTTGCGGCGTCGGGTGCTCGGGATGCGTGGGTTCCGGGCGGGCCGGGGGGACCTTGGTGCCCGGAGGGATCTTGCCGCCGTCCTTCTCCGCTTCGGGCGTGATGATCCCCTCCGTGCCGGAGGATCCGCCGGGCAGGGTCCAGGCCGACTTGGCGCCGGACCTCGAGTAGTCCGTGAAGGCGATGCGGTCCAGGCGGTCCACCTGCTTGATGGGGTCGAGCACCCATTGCAGCGGGTTGACGTACTTGCCGTTCTTGATGGTCTCGAAGTGCAGATGGCAGCCCGTGGACGAGCCCGTGGTGCCCACCTTCGCGATCACCTGCCCCACCTCGATGCTCTCGCCCTTGTTCACGGCGATGCCGGAGAGGTGGTTGTAGGTCGTGACCAGGCCGTTGCCGTGATCGATCTCGATCCTGTTCCCCCCGCCATACGGCGACCAGCCGACGTTGCGCACGCGACCGGCGTCGGCGGCGTAGACAAGGGTGCCGCACGCTGCGCCGTAATCCTGTCCCCAGTGGATCTCGCCCACTTCACCCGTGAGCGGGTTGATCCGCGGGCCGAACGGCGAGGTCGGGATCAGAACCTCCAGCGGCGAGGACAGATGGCCTGCGGCAGGACGGTGGCGTCCGGCCTCCGCCACGTTGAGACGTTCGCGCGCCCCCTTGGGACGGCTCTGCAGGGTGGTGGTCTCAAAGGCGATGAAGGCTTCGGCTTCCGCGGTGACCGGCGCGCCGAGCGCGGGGACCCTGACGTGGTCGGTGGCCACGGGCGGCGCCTGCGGCGTCCCCACCGCGGTGAACTGTGCCACGACGGGAGGCGTTCCGAGCGCCAGTGACACGAGGACGGCACTGGCCATGACCAGGCTCGCCCTCATCGATGTTCCCATGGGCCCCCGGCCGCGATGACGCGGCACGTGGTGGCCCCTCACAGTGCTTCCATCCCCAAGACCTGCACAGCGCTGAACATCCCCTGTTGTCGTCTGTGAAGACCGCCCGACCGGGCAATCACTTCTCAGTGTGCGCCCGCCGCCGTCGCGAATTCAAGGGGTTCCCGCGCCCCGTTTCAGAACCGCGTGCGGGAACGCCACCCGCCGCCCGGAACGGCCCCGGACGACACGGTGGGGCGCCCCGGATTCCGGGGCGCCCCACCGGCGCTTGCGGCCGTCGGAAAACGTCATGCCCTCCGCAGGGCCGGCGTGCGTCCCAGGATCAGACCGAGGGCGAGCATCGCGGCGCCGAGCGCGAAGTGGAGGATGTTGTCCGCCATGTTCACGGGCACGAAGTTGCCCGCCGACTCCTCGCCGAAGAAGAGGCCGTACACGAACAGCACCAGGTAGATCACGCCGCCCCAGACCAGGAAGTTCCGGGCCCCGGCAGCGCTGCGCCCGAGGATCAGGCCGGCCACGCCGAACAGGAGATGGACCACGTTGTGCAGGACGGAGACCTGGAAGATCCCGAGGAGCATGGCGTGCGAATGGTGGCCCGCCGCCTCCATATCGCCCGACGTGATGCCGGGGACGAATCCCAGGATTCCGACGAGCAGGAAGACTGCTCCCACCAGGGTCGCGGTCAGACGTACCGGGCTCTTGCCCTGGATGACATTGCTGGACATTTCGTGCTCCTCACCTCGTGTTCCACGGCGCCCGATGCGCCGTCCGGTGACTTCAGCCCCCGGTGCGGACTTCCCGCATCATGGATTCGGAGCGGATGGCCCGGCGGATTGGAAAAGCCCGGGAGAATTTCTCCCGGGCTTTTCTCAGGTGTTCCCGCCGGACCTCAGGTGATGGATTCCACGAGGATCGGCTTGGTGGTCGGCTGGGCCGAACCGCCTTCGGGTTCGACCGTGACCCCCAGGAAGGACGCCGAGCCGATCCCGCCGGGCAGCTCGTTCCAGGTGGACGCTCCACCGCCACTCTCCAGCAGACCGGCCGGCTTCGCCGCACCCGCCTGGTCGATGAGCCAGAGCTCGTAGCTCTTGCCCTGCGGCGGCGCCGACATCCCGAGCGTCATGACGCCGCCGCGGCCTTCCTTCTCCGAGTGCATGACCAGCATGGTCGCGCCACCGGGGACCGAGAACTGCTTCACCTTGGCGTCCGGCGCGGCGATGATCCTGTTCATCGCCTCGGCCGGGGAGTCCTGCGCCGCGGCCAGCCGCCGCTGCGCCTCGTCCCGCTGCGACTGCGCCTGGAACGCCCAGCCGGCCGTTCCCGCAGCCGCCACGGCGAGCACGGTCGCGACCGCGGCCAGCCAGCGCGTCGACGACGGCGCCCGGCGGACCGGGAGCGGCACGACGTCGGCGGTGGCCGGCTCAGCCCCGGCTGCCTGTGCCGAATCGGAGCCCTGCGCGGGAGCCCCGTCGGCCGACGTCGTCGGCGCGGGTGTCGGCACGAGTGTCGGCTGAGCCTGCGGCGCGGGCGTTTCCCGTGTCGGCCGCTCGGTGGTGGCAGGCTCGGTGGCGGCAGGCTCGGATCCGAGCGCCTCCGGCCCGGCGACCGCCTCGACCTGGGGCGTGATGGCGATCTGGGCCATGAGCCGAGCCTTCAGGTCCGCGGGCGGCGCCACCGGCGTCGTCCCGGCGGCCAGCAGGGCGGCCACCTGACTCAGTTCGCGCGCTTCCTCCGTGACCGGGTGGCCCGGGGTCAGCGACGTCTCGAAGTGGCGGCGTTCGTCCTCGTCCAAGGCGTTGAGCGCGTAGGCGCCGGTCAGCAGATGCAATTGATCATCCATGGCCAACTCCTAACGTGTCTCTCAGACGGATCATGCCGTCACGAATTCTGGTTTTCACGGTGCCCAGGGGCAGGTCGAGCGCCTGGGCCACTTCTCCGTAGCTGTACCCGCCGTAATAGGCGAGTTTGATGGCCTGCCGCTGGACCTCGGTCAGCGACTCCATCGCCTTGTGGACCCGCTCGCTCTCCAGGGCCACCTGCACGCGGTGCTCGACGTCGTCGTAGCTCTCGCGGAACTCCTTGATGCCTTCCCGCAGGTCCCGTTCCTGGGAGGCCTGCGCGGCTCGCACCCGGTCGACCGCCCGGCGGTGGGCCATCACGGTGATCCAGGCCCGGGCGCGTCCCCGGTCGGCGTCGAAGCGCTTGGCCTGCTGCCAGACCTCCAGGAACACCTCCTGGGTGACTTCCTCGCTCTGGGCCGGATCCCTCAGAACCCGGAGCACCAGACCGTGGACGTGCGGCGCGAGTGCGTCATAGAGACTGCCGAACGCTGCTTGGTCGCCCTGCGCCACCCGATCCATCAACTCGTCGATGTCGGCGGAGGCGGAGGGGGGAGGTCCCGAACCAGGGGGATGCATGTACATCACTGTCTCATAGCCGCTCATGTCCATCCGCCACCTGTCGTCCGGAAGTGGAAGGGTGGCGGGCCTGACGGCCCGCCACCCGGGTCTCACCTGGGGTCCTGCACCGCAGCGACTACTTGGCCGGGGGCAGGAGGACCGAGTCCACCAGGTAGACGGTCGCGTTGGCCGTCCGGACGCCACCGCAGATCACGTTGGCGCCGTTCACCTTCAGGTTGTCGCCGGAACCGGAGACGGTGACCTTCTGGCCCTCGACCGTGTCATGCGTGCCGACGATCGACGCCGGCTCGATCTGGCCCGGCACCACGTGGTAGGTCAGGATCTTCTTGAGGGCCGGGGCGTCCTTCTTGAGGCTGTCGATGGTGGCCGCGTCGATCTTCGCGAAGGCGCTGTCCACCGGCGCGAACACCGTGAACTGGCTGCCGTTCAGCGTGTCGACCAGGTTCACCTGCGGGTTCAGCTTGCCGGAGACGGCCTGGACCAGGGTCTTCAGCAGCGGGTTGTGGGAGGCCGCCACCGCCACCGGGTCGGTGGACATGCCCTGGACGGATCCGGGGCCGCTCGGGTTGGCGGAGGCGTACGCCTGGCAGCCGGGGCCCACCAGGTTGGCGGCGGGATCCATGCTGGGGCTGGCTGCTGCACTGCTGGACGTCATCGCCGGGGACGGCTCGGACGAGGTGGTGGCGGCGCCGCCGCTCATTCCACCGCTGCACGCCGCGAGCCCGAGGGGCACGACGGCTGCGAGACCGGCCAGGACGGAAAGACGCTGGATCTTCTTCATGATGATGCTCCTCTTCAAAGGTGTGCGGTCCGCATCCAGAAGCTGGGCTGACCTGTTGGTGCCAGTACTTCGGAGCAGGGTCCGCAGCCGGATTGGAGGAATTTCCGGAAACTTTCCGATGGCGCATTTTCCGCTCTCCTGAGCTGCGGCGAGCGCCGCGAGGGGACCCCGCGTGAGAGTGGGGTGCTGCTCCCCTCCGGCACGACGACGGCGGCTCCCAGCCGCCGCTTCCCTCCACCCGTCCGGTCCGCCCGTCCAATCCGCCGGGGCACGGCGCACCGAATACCCGGCATGGACACGAACATCATCATCGGCTTCCTGGGCGGTCTGGTGACCGGAATATCGCCCTGCATCCTGCCCGTCTTACCGGTCATCTTCTTCTCGGGAGGTCTGGACAGCGCACGGCGCGATCCCGGCGCCGCTCCCGGCGACGACGACGCGCCCGCCCGGGCCGTCTCCCGGTGGCGGCCGTACCAGGTGATCGCGGGACTGGTGATCAGTTTCAGTGTCTTCACGCTGCTCGGTTCGCTGCTGCTCAGCCTCCTGGGGCTGCCGCAGGACATCTTCCGCTGGGCCGGCATCGCGGTGCTGGCGGCGGTGGGACTGGGCATGCTCATCCCGCGCCTCGAGGAGTGGCTCGAACGGCCCTTCTCCTGGATCCCGCGACGTCAGGTGGACGCCCGGAAACGGGGCGGCTTCAGCCTGGGCCTCGCACTCGGGGCCGTCTTCGTCCCGTGCGCCGGTCCGGTCCTGGCCGCCATCACCGTCTCCGGCGCCACCGGCCGGATCGGCGCCGGGACCCTGGCGCTCACGCTGTCGTTCGCCGTCGGCGTCGCGATCCCCCTGCTGTTCTTCGCACTGGCGGGGCGCGGCCTGGCCGAACGGCTCAAGGCGTTCCGCCGCCGCCAGAAGGGCATCCGCATCCTCGCCGGCGTGCTCATGATCGCCCTCGCGGCCGGTCTGGCCTTCGACCTGCCCGCCGCCGTGCAGCGGCTCATCCCGGACTACACCGCGTCTTTCCAGGAGAAGCTGACGCCCTCGCAGGGCAGCCCTCTGGATCTGGGCGGCGTGGCCACGGACGAGAACAAGGACCTCTCCAAGTGCACCCAGGGCTCCACCGAGCTGCAGGACTGCGGGCCCGCACCCGAGCTCCGCGGCATCAACGCCTGGCTCGGCTCGGATCCGCTGACGCTCAAGCAGCTCAAGGGCAAAGTGGTCCTCCTGGACTTCTGGGCCTACTCCTGCATCAACTGCCAGCGGTCCCTGCCCCACATCACCGCGCTCGACAAGGCCTACCGTGACGCCGGGCTCCAGGTGATCGGCGTCCACACACCGGAGTACGCGTTCGAACGCGAGACCCGCAACGTCAGCGCCGGCATCAAGGATCACGGCATCCAGTACCCGGTGGCCCTCGACAACTCCTACGCCACCTGGACCGCCTACCGGAACCGCTTCTGGCCGGCGCAGTACCTCATCGACGCCCAGGGCAACGTGCGGCACATCCAGCAGGGCGAGGGCGGCTATGCGCTGACCGAGAAGCTCATCCGGTCCCTCCTGAGTTCCGCCCAGCCGGGCAAGGAGCTGCCGGCCGCCGTGGAGACGGGTTCGGCGGGACAGGACGGAGCCCTGCCGCAGAACACCACCCGCGAGACGTTCCTGGGAGTGTCCAAACAGGTCAACTACTCGGGCGCGGCCACCTACCGTTCCGGGACGTCCCTCTTCGCCTACCCGGCGTCGCAGGCTCCGGACAGCTTCGCGCTCTCCGGCTCCTGGACCCTCGAATCCCAGCGGATCTCGGTCCCGCGGAATGCGCCCGCCCCGGGATCCGGGGTGCGGCTGAACTTCCACGCCGGACAGGTCCAGGCGGTGCTGGGCGGCACCGGCTCCGTCACCGTGAAGGGCCCCGACGGCGAGAAGACCCTCCAGATCTCCGGCCCGCCGAAGTCCTACGTGGTCCATCAGAGCGACACCTCCGGCGCCGGGACCCTGGAGCTGCGGCCGACGCCGGGCGTGCAGCTCTACTCCTTCACCTTCGGGTGAGGTGAAGGAGGCCGTCTCCCGGAGTGCTGCGGGAGACGGTGGGGGATGTGAAACCCCCGTCGGAGAATCCCCCGACGCGTTCGTGTCAACGATTTCAGCGTTAACGTCAACGGCCCCGGAAACTCAGCTGAGTTTCCGGGGCCGTCTTGGCGGAGAATGGGGGATTTGAACCCCCGAGGGCGTTAACCCAACACGCGTTCCAGGCGTGCGCCATAGGCCGCTAGGCGAATTCTCCATTGCCCTAAGGGCAGGTATCAGCTTAGCGGACCTCCGCCGGGAGCGCCAAATCAAGGCCTGCCCGGCTCCTCGGACCGCCCCGATTTCCCCGTCCGCGTCCGGGCCGCTAAGCTGGTGTGCGACTCCTCGCGTGGCGTCATCCTGCCGAACTCCCCCAGGACCGGAAGGTAGCAAGGGTAAGTGGGCTCTGGCGGGTGCGCGAGGGGTCTTCTACGTTAAGGCCCGGCCCGTCCGGAGCCGTGGACTCCGGCTTCTCCTGTCAGCCTCGATTGATAGGGTTTCCCTGTGACCCAAGCCAGCGCTCTCTACCGCAGATACCGCCCCGACACTTTCGCGGACGTGATCGGTCAGGAGCATGTCACGGTCCCCCTGATGACGGCCCTGAAGAAGAACCGCGTCAATCACGCCTACCTCTTCTCGGGCCCCCGTGGCTGCGGCAAGACCACCTCGGCCCGCATCCTGGCCCGTTGCCTGAACTGCGAGCAGGGCCCCACCGACACCCCGTGCGGCGTCTGCCCCAGCTGCGTAGAACTCGCCCGCGGCGGAGCCGGTTCTCTGGATGTCATCGAGATCGACGCGGCCAGCCACGGCGGCGTCGACGACGCGCGTGATCTGCGCGAGCGCGCCACCTTCGCCCCGGCCCGGGACCGCTACAAGATCTTCATCATCGATGAGGCCCACATGGTCACGTCGGCAGGCTTCAACGCCCTGCTGAAGATCGTGGAGGAGCCGCCGGAGCACATCAAGTTCATCTTCGCCACCACGGAGCCGGACAAGGTGATCGGCACCATCCGCTCGCGGACCCATCACTACCCCTTCCGCCTGGTTCCGCCGGAGCCGCTCCTGGCCTACCTGGAACAGCTGTGCGAGCAGGAGAACGTCCCGGTGGCCCCGGGTGTGCTGTCGCTCGTCATCCGCGCGGGCGGCGGTTCCGTGCGCGACTCCCTCTCCGTGCTGGATCAGCTCATGGCCGGCGCCGGCCCGCAGGGTCTCGACTACGAACTGGCCGTCTCCCTCCTGGGCTACACGCACGCCTCGCTCCTGGATGACGTGGTGGACGCTGTCGCCGCCCATGACTCCGCCACGGTGTTCCGCGCCGTGGACCGGGTGCTGCAGACCGGCCACGATCCGCGCCGTTTCGTCGAGGACCTCCTGGAGCGTTTCCGGGATCTGATCATCGTCCAGGCCATGCCGGACAGCGCCGCCACCATCCTGCGCGGCATGCCCCAGGACCAGATCGCCCGGATGCGGCAGCAGGCCGTCACGCTCGGCCCCGCGGAGCTGTCCCGCTCGGCGGACGTCACCAACGCCGCGCTCTCCGAGATGACCGGCGCCACCTCGCCGCGTCTGCACCTCGAGCTGCTCTGCGCCCGTCTGATGCTCCCGGCGTCGGACAGCACCGAGCGCGGCGCCGCCGCACGACTGGACGCCCTGGAGCGCCGCCTCGCCCTCGGCGGGGCTCCGGCGCAGACGGCTCCCACACCCGCGCAGGCTCCGGCTCCAGCCGCGCAGCCTGCCGCGTCCGCTCCGGCCAGCGCGCCGGCGGTCACCCGGAACGACGACGCCGAACCGGCCTCCCAGCGGCCCTCCGCTGCTCCGACGGCTGCACCGGCCGCTACTCCGACACCTGAGCCGGCGCGTGCCGCGGACCTCCCGGATCAGCAGGCGTCCACACCGCCGACCCGCGACCTCCCTGCCGACGCCGCTCCCACGCCGGCCCCGGCTGCGGCTCCCGCCGCGGAACCGGTGTCCCGCGCCCGGGAGGCGGCGCCGTCGTCGGCCGCAGCCCCGTCCGCACCCGCCCAGACGCCTCCCCCGGCGCCCCAGCAGGAGGCCGCACCCGCGCCTCAGGGCGGCGGGGATGTCGAGGCGCTGCGCCGCGCCTGGCCGCAGATCCTGGACCGCCTGGGCAAGATCAAGCGCAGCACCTGGGCGCTCGTCGCACCCAACGCCACCGTGGCCCGTCTGGACGGCGACGCCGTGATCCTGTCGTTCTCCACCCCCGGCCTGGCCGGGGCGTTCGGCCGCGGTGACCACAAGACGCACCTTCAGACGGCGGTCAAGGAGGTCCTGGGCCTGGACTGCCGCGTCGAGGCCGTCGCGGGAGACGCGGCCGCACCGCCGCCGTCGTTCCAGACGAGCCGGCCGAGCGCACCCGAAGAGCCCGCGACGCCGTCGCCCGCAGCCGGTCCCGCCACGGCGGAGGAACCTCCGGGCTGGGGCGACAGCCCAAAAGCACCGGCTAGCCAGGAGAACATCCCCCCGGCTAGCGGCCCCGGCAGGTCAGCACCTCAGCGGACCGTCCCCTCTGGGGATTTCCACCCGCTGGATCAGCCGCGCGACGAGGACGAGCCGCCGCTGGATGAGGAACCGCCGTACGACGACGGTCCCTCCGACTGGGGCCGCCCGTCGGCTCCCGTTGCGCCGGCGACCCCCGCGTCACCGTCGTCCCCGGCGCCCTCGGCGCGTCAAGCGGCGCGGCCGGCGACGGCGGCCGCACCCACCGCACCCGAGCCGGCCGCGGCCGGAGGCCCTTCGGTCTCGCTCCAGGACGATCCGTGGTCGCGGGCCCGTGAGGTCTCCCCCGGCCGCTGGACGGTCGGGACCGAAAGCAATGTGAGCACCGGGAACGGCGGTTCCACAGCTTCCACGGCCATCCCCGGACAAGGATTCCAGGAACCCGAGTTCGAGGACGAGGACCTTTCCGACGAGGACCTGTCCGGCTCCGGCCCGGCTCCGGCAGCCGCTGGGGCTCCCGCCGGTGACCCGTGGGGTCTCCCCGCCGAACCGGCGAACGCCCCTGAGCGGACGGACGCCGCCGGCCAGGCAACCACAGCACCGGCACCCGCCGCCGCCCCGGCGTCGCGCCCCGCGGAAGCTCCCGCACCCGGTGAGCGGGGCGCCGGGAACGATGCTCGCGACGGCAACCAGAGTCTCTACCAGCGGCTCTCCAACAGCCCGCAGGCGCAGCGTGCCCGCGAGGAGGCCCGCCGGGCCGCCCCTCCGCAGGAACGGAACCCGGACGGCAGCGTGGCGGGGTATGCGGTGGACGAGATCAGCGCCGATGATGAGACCATCGAAGAATCAAGCACCTTCGGGCGCGCGGCCGTGGAACGTCTGCTGGACGGGACCCTCATCGAGGAGACCACCCTGGACGGCACCCCGATCATCCGGCGCTGACCGCGGGGAAGGCACCGTCGCGCACGCTGAACCGCACGAACGACCGGCCCGCCGCCAGAGCCGACCCAAAGCAAGAACTGACCTGTAGGAAAAGAGGACGCCGTGTACGAGGGCGCTGTTCAAGAGCTGATCGACGAGCTCGGACGCCTGCCGGGGATCGGCCCCAAGTCCGCGCAGCGGCTTGCCTTCCACATCCTCGAGGCGGACGCGGAGGACATGCGCAAGCTGTCCGAGGCGATCACCGCGGTGAAGACCCGCGTCAAGTTCTGCACCATCTGCGGCAACGTCTCCGAGCAGGACACGTGCAGCATCTGCCGTGACCCGCGCCGGGACGCGAGCATCATCTGCGTCGTGGAGGAGTCCAAGGACGTCATGGCCGTGGAGCGGACCCGGAGTTTCCGCGGCCGGTACCACGTGCTCGGCGGCGCCATCAGCCCCATCGACGGCATCGGTCCGGAGAAGCTGCGCGTCCGGGAACTCCTCACCCGCCTCTCCGATGACACGGTCCAGGAGATCATCATCGCCACGGACCCCAATGTGGAAGGCGAGGCCACGGCCACCTACCTCATCCGCACCCTGAAGCCCATCGGCGTCAACGTCAGCCGGCTGGCCTCGGGCCTCCCGGTCGGCGGCGATCTGGAGTACGCGGACGAAGCCACCCTCGGACGGGCCTTCGCCGGACGCCTCGCGGTCTGAGCCCACCGCTGAGCCCACCATGCGTCAGCCGGGCCGGCCGACGGAGGGCCGGCCGACGTCCGTACTAGATTGGCCTCATGGTCATCTCCGGGTCCCCTCTCGCCGCCCAGCCCACGCCACCGATCGCTCCCATCACCACCGACCGGCTGGTGCTCCGCCCCACGGAGCTCACCGACGCTCCTGCCCTGGAGAAGATCCGCGGCAGCGAGGAGACCACGCGGTACCTGTCGCACGAGGCCCTGGACCCCATCCAGGTGCGCGAGCGGATCGCCTCCGACCAGGCGCGTGCGGCCTCGTCCACGGCCACCGTCTTCCGGCACGCCTGGGCCATCCAGCTGCAGGATTCCGGTCAGGTGATCGGGGAGGCCAGCACCTGGACCACCAGGAATCCTCCGGAGCCGGGTCATCTCGAACCAGGTCAGGCCGCGTTCGGATACGTGCTCGATCCGGCGTTCCACCGGCGGGGGTACGGCAGCGAGGCCGCCCGGGCCCTCGTCGAGTGGCTCTTCACCCAGCGCGACATCCGGACCGCGTTCGCCGGCGTCTTCGAACCGAACGTCGCCTCGCAGGCACTGCTGCGAGGCCTCGGGTTCACCCCGGACCTCTGGTTCAGCGCCGAGCAGGACCAGAGCGGCAAGGGCCTGCCGTCCACCCGCTTCCGCCTCGACCGCCCGGACCAGGCCTGACTCCGGTCCAGCATGTGAGTCACATTTTCCGCACTGCGAGACGACGGCGATAAAATGGCTGCACGCGGTCTGTGCCCTGCCCGGGCCGCACGTCACGGACGCAGAGGTCCGCCACCCCCAGAACCTGGCGCCGCCCGGCGCCCGACCAGTAAGGGTCCATGCATGAGTCTGCCCACCAGTGAGCTGCCCGCAGCGGAACTGACCACCGAGCCCGGGGCCGCCACGCCCGCCACCGGCAAAGCCAAGCAGCTCATCGTCCAGAAGTTCGGTGGTTCCTCCGTGGCCGACGCGGACGGCATCAAGCGCGTGGCCGCTCGCGTCGCGGCCGCCCGGAACGCGGGCAACGACGTCGTCGTGGTGGTCTCCGCGATGGGTGACACCACGGATGAGCTGCTGGATCTCGCCGCGCAGGTCACGGACGGCGCCCCCGCCCGCGAGATGGACATGCTCCTCTCGGCCGGCGAACGCATCTCCATGGCCCTGCTCTCCATGGCCATCAACAAGCAGGGCGCCGTCGCGCAGTCCTTCACGGGCTCCCAGGCCGGCATGCTGACGGACGCGATCCACGGCAAGGCCCGCATCATCGACGTCGACCCGCACCGGGTCCGCACCGCCCTGGACAAGGGCCACATCGCGATCGTCGCCGGGTTCCAGGGCATGAGCCAGGACACCAAGGAAGTCACGACGCTCGGCCGTGGCGGCTCGGACACCACGGCCGTCGCCCTCGCCGCAGCACTCGACGCCGACGTGTGCGAGATCTACACGGATGTGGACGGCGTCTTCACGGCCGACCCCCGCGTGGTCGGCTCCGCCCAGAAGATCACCACGATCTCGAGCGAGGAGATGCTGGAGCTCGCCGCGTCCGGCGCGAAGATCCTCCACCTGCGCTGCGTCGAGTACGCCCGGCGCTTCGGCGTGCCGCTGCACGTCCGCTCATCCTTCAGCCAGCACGAGGGCACCTGGGTCCTGCCCAGCCCCGATGACAAGATCACCATCAAAGAGGGAGTTGCCTTGGAGCAGCCAATCATCTCCGGCGTCGCGCACGACCGTTCCGAAGCCAAGGTCACCGTGGTGGGCGTCCCGGACATCCCCGGCAAGGCCGCCGCGATCTTCCAGGTCATCGCCAAGGCGCACTCGAACATCGACATGATCGTGCAGAACGTGTCCACCAAGGGCACCGGCCACACGGACATCTCCTTCACCCTGCCGATCGTCGAGGGCGCCGACGCGCTCGAGGCACTCCGCGCGGCCCAGCCGGAGATCGGTTTCGAGAGCATCGACTACAACGCCGAGATCGGCAAGCTGTCGCTCATCGGCGCCGGCATGCGCTCCCACCCGGGCGTCTCGGCGACCTTCTTCAAGGCTCTCTCCGACGCCGGGATCAACATCGACATGATCTCCACCTCCGAGATCCGCATCTCCGTGGTCACCCGCGCGGACCTGCTGGATGACGCCGTGCGCGCAATCCACAAGGCGTTCGAACTGGACGGCGACTCCACCGCCACCGTGTACGGCGGCACCGGCCGCTGACGGCGGAGGCGCCGGCTGCATCACGCAGACGACGACGGCGGGGAACCGCCGTCGTCGTGTTGGTTAAGCGCCTGCCTTGTCAGGTGCGCGCCGCCTCACCTCAGCGGTGGGGCTCCTGCGGGCCGGGCTTCCGCGTCGCGTAATGGTGGCCCTGCGAGTCCGTCTCGATCTCGAAGTGACTGAGGTCCTCTTCCGAGGCCTTCTCGAAGTCGTCGTGCCGGTGGACCACCGGGGCCGCCGCGTCACCGCGCGCCGCCGGGCCGAAGAGCTTCGCGGCGTTCTCGGTCAGGTGCATGAATTTCTCGGTCATCGTGGTCATGCGTGCCACCTCCCTGCTCACGCCGGGCGGCCTCTCCACCCGGAGCGCTTAAGACGATTTTAAGTCCGCGGCGGGGGAAAGGAGCCGGTGGATCAGGAAATCCCGGAGGCCCCGAGGCTCAGATGCCTGGAGGCTCAGCGGAGCGAGTGATCGTCCGGATTCCGGGAGACGACGTAGGTGCTGCCGTCGGGCCGGGTCATCGTCTCCCACTGGAGCGTCTCGGCCTGACGCTGAGCCAGGAGGACCTTGTTCTCCTCGGTCATCTCATGATCCAGCGCACTGCGGTTCGCCGGACCGAAGACCGCCCGGAATTTCCCGGTGGCCCGCATGAAGCGCTGGGTGAAGGTCTGGTCGCTCATCTCTCTCCCTCGGTTCAGGGCATCCTCGACTCCTTCAGCATAGCAAATTATTTAGTACACTAACTAATCTCGCTCCTTGGCCCTCTCGACGGGGTCTTGACAACCCGAACGATAGGATGGACCTGTGGATTCCAATGCAGACACAGATCTCTCGCTCGAGAACCAGCTGTGTTTCGCACTCACGGTCGCTTCTCGGACGGTCGTCCAGGCGTACCGCCCGGTGCTGGAACCCCTCGGCCTGACCCACCCGCAGTACCTGGTGATGCTGGCCCTCTGGGACCACAATCCCCTGAGCGTCAAAGAGGTCAGCGCACAGCTCCTGCACGAGCCCGCCACCATCTCGCCCTTGCTGCGTCGACTGGAGGACATGGGCTACGTACGGCGCACCCCGAACGCCCAGGACGCCCGCGCGCTCGACGTCGAACTGACCACGGAGGGCCTCGCACTCAAGGAGAAGGCCCGAGCCGTCCCGCCCGCCATGATGCGCCGGCTCAAGCTCACACGCGAGGAGGTCATGGTGCTGAACAAGGCCATGCACAACCTCATCGAAGCGGCCACCGCGGAGGACTGACCCGCCGGGCCCTGCGCGCCTACACTGGGATCATCGATCCGGAGCAAGGAGACGCCATGGCCCAGCACATCTCGTTCAGGACACCTTCCGGCCTGCGCGCCGGTCTGCTGGGCCTGACCGCCGTCGCCTCCCTGATCGCGCTGTCCGCCTGCACTCCGTCCGCCACGCCCTCCCCGGACACCACGACGCCGGGCGCCACCGGTTCCAGGAGCGCCTCGTCGAGTCCATCGCCGAGCAGGCTTCCCACCACGCCTCCGGCCACCAGCGACCACCCTGCTCCTGACGCCTCCGCCACGGCCGATCTGACCATCACGGTCCTGGCCAAGCCCGGAGCCAAGCCCACCGAGACCAGGCTGCTGTGCACCGGCAAGACCGCGAAGCCGGAGGCCACGGTCCCGATCGCGGACGAGGCGTGCGCCCTGGTCGAAGCCCATCCGGCTTATCTGTTCCCCACGGCGAAGAACACCGCCCAGGCGTGCACCGAGCAGTACGGCGGTCCCGCGACGGCCACCATCAAGGGCACCGTCCGCGGCAAGACCGTGGACCTCTCCCTGAGCAGGACCGACGGCTGCAAGATCAGTCAGTGGTCCACTCTTGGGCCCTTGCTGGGCGAAGCCGGGGCGAACGTCTGAGGGGTTCGGCGGGCGTCGTCGTCTGCGCCCGCGCGGTGACGCGGGATAATGGAAGCGTGTCCGCCACCGTCCCAGCCACCGATCATGTCCTGTCCCAGGACGAGTGGCTCCCCCGCGCCGAGGCCCATGCCGCCCGCGTGGACCGGTACGCGGCGCCCTTCCTGGAACGGCGTCACACCGGCCGCAAGCACCCCGTGGAAGACTTCCTCTTCACCTACTACACCCATAAGCCAGGCCAGTTGCGACGCTGGCATCCTGGCGCCGGGACCATTCTGCTCGGCCCGGAAGCCCGCGAGCGCCAGGCCTGGAAGCACCACCGGGCGCTGACCACGGAGGAACGCGACGCACTCGGCCTGGCGCCCGACACGGCCGCGGTCACCGTCGACGTCGAGGGATTCCTGGCGGACCGGCGTGAAGCCGTCGACTTCGCCCGCATCATCTTGGGCGGAACGCAGGCCCGACCGGCGCAGTTCGGCTGTTTCGGTCTCCACGAATGGGCCATGGTGTACCGGCAGGAGAAGTTCGAGCTGCGCCACGAGTACCTCTCCCTCCGGCTCGGCGGCGAGGTGACGGACCAGGTGGTCGAAGGACATCGCATCCGGTGCAGCCACTTCGACGCCTTCCGCTTCTACACCCCGGACGCCACCCCGCTGAACGAGCTCCAGCCCACCCGGGAGACTCAGCGCGACCTGGAACAGCCCGGCTGCCTGCACGCCAACATGGACGTCTACAAGTGGGCCTACAAGCTCACACCGCTGCTGCCGAGCGAGTTCCTCATGGACTGCTTCGAACTCTCCTACCGGATCCGCGCCATGGACATGCAGGCCTCCCCGTACGACCTCGCCGCCTGGGGCTACGACCCCATCCGGATCGAAACCCCCGAGGGCAAAGCCGAGTACGTCGCCCGGCAACGGGGTTTCGCCGAGGAGACGCAGGAGTTGCGCGCCCGCTTCCTGGACCTGCTGGACCGCACCGTGCCACCCACTCCTCAGGAGACGCGATGACCTCCATGGACCTGACCGTCACTCTCACACCAGCCCCCGGAGCGCCCGAGGTGACCTTCCGTCTGGTCGGCGGGCCGGAAGGCCCCGGCCCCGCATCGACGGTGCCGGATCCGGCCGCCGCGTACGACGCCGTCGTGCGGCACGGCGCGCGGCTGCTCCTGCCCGCCCTGCCGCGCCAGGGGGCGGCCGTCTCCGAGACCCGCCCGGTCTTCGGCGGGGAGCAGCGTGCGCACGTCACGGGCACCCTGGAGGGCCGGCCGGTGGACCGCCGGTTCAGCCGCTCCGATTCGCGGGAGACCGCCCGCTGGGATGCGCTGGCACCACTGCTGGGAGGCTCGGAGGCCTGAGAGGCGGCGTCGCCGGGCGACGCTCCCCGGCAACGCAGCGCATCCAGGGAGACTCAGCGAATCCGGTGTGACCTCCGGAAACACCGGAAGGGCCGGTGGGACATGTCCCACCGGCCCTTCCGTTTCACTCAGCGGCGTGGATCAACCGGCCGCCGGAGCGTCCTCCTGATTCAGGTCGGGACGCTTCTGCAGTTCCTGCTCCGCCTTGGCGCGGACCCCGGCATCCGGGCTCTCCGCCGCGGGGGCCGCCACCGAGGCTCCGGTTCCGGTCACCACGACGTTGACGAAGGTCTGCACCGAGGAACCGGCGTAGCTGACGCGCCCGATGTAAGAGCCCGGGGTCAGGCCCTTCCAGGCGAGCGTGACGTCCGCCGTCTTGCCGTTCTTCAGCACGAGCGGGTTCGGCGTCACCGTGGCGTTGCCCACGGAGGCTCCGAGCACCGAAGCCTCGAGGCTCGCCTTGACGGGCTGGTTACCCGGGCTCGCGTAGAGGTTGGCCAGCAGGGTGTACTGGCCCGGCGCGGGGTTGCTCAGGGAGACCGACTCGCTCGCGGAAGCCGTGGCCGCCGTGTAGACCTTGCCGTTCGGGCCCAGGACCACGAGGTCGAAGTCGGCGTTGTCCTGCGAGGACACCACCGCGAAGCGGGCGAACGGCGTGCCGGCCGGAACCGTCACGGTCTTGGAGGCGTTGGAGGCGTCCGCCGTGTCGCCGGCCGGGCCGGGCACCAGCTGGATCTGCGTGGCATCCGCCTTGGAGAGGCCGTCCAGGGTCAGCTTGGTCGGACGGTCGCTGCCGGAGGTCACCGGGAAGGTGGCCTTATCCGTGCCCTTGGCGGTGGTGAAGGACAGGTTGGTGGCCGCCACGGCCGACTGCGGACGGACCGCGATCGGCGAGGTGACGCTCTTGCCCAGACCCTGCCAGCTCAGCTGGCCCATGGCGAACTGACCCAGCGGAGCTCCGGCGTTCTCGAAGCTGACCTTGAAGGTCTTCTTCTGACCGGCGGCGTTGAAGTTCAGCACCGACGGGGTGACCTTGACGTTCACGCCCGGGACGTTGACCACGGCGCGGTACAGGCCCGGGGTCAGCGCGGTGAGCGTGCGGGTGACCTCGATGCGGCCCGTCAGATTGCCGAGGGCGAAGGACGGGACGTTCATGTCACGGGTCTTGGTGGAGCCGAGACCCGGGATGCCGAGGTCGAAGCCCAGGCCCTGGATGTACCGCAGGTAGTCGTCCTGGCCGGCGTCGTACACGAGACCCGGGTTCAGGAACCCACCGGGGTTCACCTGGCCCGCGCCCGTGGCGAAGAGATCCGTGTCCTTGCTGCCGTCGGCCTTCTTCAGATCCGTCGCGGTGGTCATGAGCGCCGACTTGATGGTGGCGGGCGACCACTTCGGGTTCTTGGAGAGGGCCAGGGCGCCGAAGCCCGCGATGTGCGGGGAGGCCATGGAGGTGCCGGACATCATGCCGAACAGCGCGCCGTGCTCCGCGATCGGGGAGACACCGGCGAGGACGGCGACGCCGGGAGCGGCGACATCCGGCTTCAGCAGATCGGAACCGGAAGCCAGCAGAGGACCGCGCGAGGAGAACCCTGCAACCTGCGGCTGGGGCTCCACCGGAAGGCCGGTGGTGTCGTGGTTGACCAGGCGGGCCTTGATGGCCGGGTTCGCGGTGACCTTGTCCTTGATCTGCTGGGTCGCCGGCGGGTTGACGTGGACGGTGGGCACGGCGTGCATGTCCACGTCCTCGCTGGAGGCGCTCAGGTTCACCAGGACCATGCCGACGCCGCCGGCACGCTTGACCTCGGCGCTCTTCGCGACGCGATCCACCACGCCACGGTCGCAGACCACGATCTTGCCGCTCACCTTGGCGGGATCCAGGCTGTTGGGGGCGCAGAGGTTCGCGTTGCCGGTGCCGGATGCGGCGTTCCCGGAAAGGACCAGGTTGCTGTACGGGACCTCGGTGGCCATGAGGCTGGCGCCGCGGAACTTGCTGCCGTCCTCGAACTCGACCGTGCCCTGCAGTTCGCTCGTGAAGGAGCTGGCGGCCACGGTGGTCAGCCACGGAGCGCCGTGGTTGACGGTGCTCGCGGTCGGACCGCTGTTGCCGGCCGAGACTGAGACGAAGATGCCCGCCGAGACGGCGGAGAGGAAGGCCAGAGAGACCGGGTCGGTGGTGCTGGTGGCACTGCCGGAGATGGAGTAGTTCAGGACATCCACGCCATCCAGGATGGCCTGATCGATGGCCGCCACCGAAGCGGAGGAGTAGCAGCCGCCGGTGTCCGGGTCGTCGTCCTCCCAGCAGACCTTGTAGATGGAGAGCTTGGCCGCCGGGGCGACGCCGCTCGTGATGCCCATGTCCCGGTCGCCCAGATTGGCGTGGACGTTGGCGTTGCCGGCCGCGGTGCTCGCGGTGTGCGTGCCGTGGCTTCCGACGTCGACCGGGGAGATCAGCTCCTCCGGCGCGCGGTGCTCCGGCGGGACGGTGTTGAGGAAGTCATCGGCGAAGTACCGGGCCGAGAGCACCTTGGAGTTGCACTCGGTCCCTTCGAAGCCGTCGCCCGCCTGGCAGTCACCCACGAAGGTGTCGCCGTCCGACTTGAGCATGGCGATCTTGCCGTCCTCATTGCGGTACGGGACACCGACCTTCGGGGCGCCCTGGAGAGGCTTGACCTCGTCGCCGGCGAAGAACGGGCTCGACGGGGTGTAGCCCGAGTCGATCACGCCGACCACCACGCCCTTGCCGGCGTTGTTCACGCCGCCGAGCTGCTGCTGCCAGAGGCCGGTCTTGCCGGGGAGCTTGAGGTAGTCCGTGCTGGAGTAGTCCGGAGCGTACTGGCGGTCCGGGGCCACGGCCAGGACCTTGGGGTCCTTCGCGAGCTTGCTCGCCTGCTCGGCGCTGAGCTGGGCGGAGAACGCGTTCAGGGCCGTGGAGAAGCTGCGCTTGATGGCCACACCCTCCTGACCCGCCACCTGCTTCTGGACCGACTGGAGGTGCTGGCGGTACCGCTGGACGTTCTGGTTTCGGGCATCGAGCTTCCGGCCCGCCTCCGGCTTGGTGGCGGCGAGGCCCGGGGTCCCGCCGTCGTACCTCGCGGCGGGCTTTTCGGCGAGGACCACGATGTAGCGGCCTGCCTGGAACTGCTGGATGCTGCTCTGCCCGGGCGCCACGGTGGGTGCGGCCTGGGCGGGCGTCATGACGGCCGTGCTCAGGAGCACGGGGATGCTGACGCCGGCCGCGAGGGCCTTGGTGAGCGCCCTGCCGCGCAGGAGGCCCTTCCCTGTTCTTCTCATGGGTGCGTGAACCTTTCACGAAGGTCCTCCAGTCCCTTGACCGGAGGGGTCATGCCCGATCGGCCGCGTTGTTACGCGGCTCACACTCAGGTTGACTCTTACCCTAATGGAGCAGCACCCAGTTGTGACAGGGTTATTTCACAGTTTGTTATCAGTTGCGTTATCGGTCGCGTTATCAGTCGCGCTGTCAGTCGGCCGGGTCATACGTGAGGCAGTCCGCGCGCTCCGCACCGGGGCCGATCTTCACCTCGTGCGCGCCGCACATGAGGTGGTCGTTGTGCCGGCACTCGCTGCGCTGGCAGGCGCCGACATGAGCCAGCACCTTGGGCAGCCCGCCGAGGGAACTCGTGTCGATGAAAGTGGCGCACTGGGCGTGATGGTCGCTGCCGCCGATCGTGATGCCGTACGCCGTGCAACCGTCGTGGTTGAACGAACACGCATCCACACTGCAAGCGGACACTTCGGTGACGTGAGTGCTCATCATTCCTCCTGCTGGTTCCTCGCGGCGGGGGTCCCCGCTTCTTCCACGGTACGACCGTCCGCCGCGGTTTGACCCGGTGGAAATGCGTATGTGTGTTTTCGCTAATGAGCCCAGGTCGGCCTCAGAACGCGCTCACTCGGCAGCGTCGACCCTCATCCAGCAGCATCGACGTAGTACCAGCGCCCGCCCTCCCGCACGAAGCGGCTCACCTCTTCCTGCACCCCGCGCACGGTGCGCGACGACGGCGCCCCCGCACCGCCGTCGTCGGCCGGGGCGCGGTAGTGCGCCCGGAAGGTGACGGTCCCCTCGGTGTCGAAGGGGCCGCCCGCCGTGGTGGCGGTGATGTCGAGCCTGAGCCAGCGGATGTCCTCGTCCAGCTCCAGGTCCCGCGGGCGGGTGTCCGGATGCCAGGTGGCGAGCAGGTAGTCCTGGTCCAGCACGGCGAAGGCGCTGTACCGGCTCCGCATGAGCGCCTCGGCCGTGGCGGGCCGGCCCTCACCCGCGCGGAAGCGCCCGCAGCACGCGGCGTAGGACTCCCCGCTGAGGCAGGGACAGGGACCAGGGACGGGGCTCTTCCGGGCGTTCATCCACATAGCCTAAACACGGCGCGGAGGCCCGGGCGCACCCGGTAGAATGGGAGGTGCAAGCTCGCGGAGCGTCGCTGCCACCGTTTTCCCCGCCCCTCCACTCCTTCCGGGAGTCTCTGCGTGGAAACGGGAAGCGCGTGAGACGGCAACACTTCCGTGACGGCCCTGGCCTGGGGCGACACCCGGCCCAGGTTCAACGCACGCACGCACACAGGAGTTGCCGGATGCCCCGGATCGTCGTCGACGTCATGCCCAAGCCCGAAATCCTTGACCCCCAGGGCAAGGCCATCGTGGGCGCGCTGCCCCGCCTCGGCTTCACCGATTTCGTGTCGGTCCGCCAGGGGAAGCGCTTTGAGCTCGAGGTCGAGGGTGAGGTGACGGACGAGATCCTGGCCAAGGCCCGCGACGCCGCCGAGACCCTGCTCTCCAACCCCGTGATCGAAGACGTGGTCAACATCCAGGTCGTCGAGGCCTGATCATGACCGAGATCCCCCTGATCGGCGAGGTCGCGGCCGCGGCCATCGCCCCTCTCGCCGGCGCCCGGATCGGCGTCGTGACCTTCCCCGGAACGCTGGATGACCGCGACGCCGCACGTGCCGTCCGCCTCGCCGGCGCCGAGGCCGTTTCGCTGTGGCACGCGGACACCGAGCTCGCGGACGTGGACGCCGTGGTGATCCCCGGCGGCTTCTCCTACGGCGACTACCTGCGCGCCGGGGCCATCGCCCGCTTCGCTCCCCTCATGGGCAAGATCGTGGACGCCGCGAACTCGGACGCCAAGCTGCCGGTCCTCGGCATCTGCAACGGCTTCCAGATCCTGACCGAGTCCCACCTGCTCCCGGGCTCCATGATCAAGAACGACCACCTCAAGTTCATCTGCCGTGACCAGGTGCTCCGCGTGGAGAACGCGAACACCGCCTGGACCGCGGATTACACGCAGGGCCAGGAGATCACGGTCCCGCTGAAGAACCAGGACGGCCAGTACATCGCCGACGAGAAGACGCTGGACGCGCTCGAGGCGGAGGGCCGCGTGGTGTTCCGCTACGTCGGCTTCAACCCGAACGGCTCGCGCCGTGACATCGCCGGCATCTCCAACCCCGCCGGCAACGTGGTGGGCCTCATGCCGCACCCGGAGCACGCCGTGGAGGCCGGTTTCGGCCCGGAGCAGGACGGCGGCCACTCGGTGGACGGCCTCGGCTTCTTCACCTCCGTGCTGACCCAGATCGTGGGAGGAAAGTGATGACCCAGGAAACCACCGCCAAGTTCAACATCGACACCGTCGCCAACGCGGCGGGCACTCCCGAGGTCGAACTGCCGTGGGCCGAGCTGGGCCTGAAGCAGAACGAGTTCGAGGAGATCGTCAAGCTCCTGGGCCGCCGCCCCACCGGCGCCGAGCTGGCCATGTACTCCGTCATGTGGAGCGAGCACTGCTCCTACAAGTCCTCCAAGAACCATCTGCGCCAGTTCGGCCAGAAGGTCACCGAGGAGATGAAGAAGGACATGCTGGTGGGCATCGGCGAAAACGCCGGCGTCACCAACCTGGGTGACGGCTGGGCCGTGACCTTCAAGATCGAGTCCCACAACTCGCCGTCGTTCGTGGAGCCGTACCAGGGCGCCGCGACCGGCATCGGCGGCATCGTGCGTGACATCATCTCGATGGGCGCCCGTCCCGTCGCCGTCATGGACCCGCTCCGCTTCGGCGAGATCGACCACCCGGACACCGCGCGCGTCATGCACGGCGCCGTGGCCGGCATCGGTGGCTATGGCAACTCGCTCGGCCTGCCGAACATCGGCGGCGAGATGGTGTTCGACGCCGTCTACCAAGGCAACCCGCTGGTGAACGCTCTGGCCGTGGGCGTCATGCGCCACGAGGACATCCGCCTGGCGAACGCCTCCGGCAAGGGCAACAAGGTCGTCCTGTTCGGCGCCCGCACCGGTGGCGACGGCATCGGCGGCGCCTCCGTGCTGGCCTCCGAGTCCTTCGACGACACCAAGCCGTCCAAGCGCCCCGCCGTCCAGGTGGGCGACCCCTTCGCCGAGAAGGTCCTCATCGAGTGCTGCCTCGAGCTGTTCAAGCACTCCCTCGTGGAAGGCATCCAGGACCTGGGCGCCGCGGGCATCTCCTGCGCCACCTCGGAGCTGGCCTCCAACGGCGACGGCGGCATGCAGGTCGAGCTGACCAGCGTCCTGCTGCGAGACCCCACCCTGACCCCGGGCGAGATCCTCATGTCCGAGTCTCAGGAGCGCATGATGGCCGTCGTGACGCCGGAGAACGTCGAGGCGTTCGAGGCCGTCATGGACAAGTGGGCCGTGGAGTACTCCTGGCTCGGTGAGGTCACCGACACCGGCCGCCTCATCATCACCTGGGACGGCGAAGTGATCGTGGACGTGGACCCGAAGACGGTCGCGCACGACGGTCCGGTCTACGACCGCCCCTACGCCCGCCCGTCCTGGCAGGACGCCCTGCAGGCTGACACCTTCACCGGTTCCGTGCAGGACGCCGGCCGCCCCACCACCTCCGGCGAGCTCGCCGCCGCCGTGACCGAGCTGGTCGCGTCGCCGAACATGTGCGACAAGTCCTGGATCACCAAGCAGTACGACCGCTACGTGGGCGGCAACACCGCCCTGGCCTTCCCGGACGACGCCGGCGTGATCCGCGTGGACGAGGAGACCGGCCTGGGTGTGGCGCTCTCCACCGACGCCAACGGCCGCTACACCTACCTGGATCCGTACCAGGGCGCCCAGCTGGCGCTGGCCGAGGCCTACCGCAACGTGGCCACCGGCGGCGCCGTGCCGATGGCGGTCTCCGACTGCCTGAACTTCGGCTCCCCCGAGGACCCGGACGTCATGTGGCAGCTCGCCGAGGCCATCCGCGGCCTCTCGGACGCCTGCATGGAGCTGGGTGTCCCGGTCACGGGCGGCAACGTCTCCCTGTACAACCAGACCGGCACCACGCCGATCCACCCCTCCCCCGTGGTCGCGGTGCTCGGCAAGCTCGACGACGTCGCGCGCCGCACCCCGTCCGGCTGGCGCGAGGATGGCCAGGCCATCTACCTCCTGGGCACGACGGCGGCCGAACTGGACGGCTCCGAGTGGTCGAAGCTGCGCGGTCACCTGGGCGGCCTGCCGCCTCGCGTGGACCTCGCCGCCGAGCGCACGCTGGGTGAGATCCTGATCAACGCCTCCCGTGACGGCATGATCGACGCCGCGCACGACCTCTCCGAAGGCGGCCTCGCCGCGGCTCTCGTGGAGTCGGCCCTCCGCTACAACGTCGGCGCCCGGATCGGCCTGGACGAGGTCGCGGAACGCGACGGCGTGGACCTGTTCACGCTGCTGTTCTCCGAGTCCCAGGCCCGGGCCATCGTGTCCGTGCCGCGGAGCGAGGAAGTCCGCTTCAACGACATGTGCACGGCCCGCGGTTTCGCCCACGCCCGCATCGGCGTGGTGGACTCCGCCTCCGGCACCCTGGAGATCAACGGCGTGGACGCGCTCCCGCTCGACGCCCTCCGCGAAGCCCACGAGGGGACCCTGCCGAAGTACTTCGGCTGACCCACCCCTCCCCCTCCATCGACTGCTCCGTAAGTGTCGTTTTGTACCCTCAGAACGACACTTACGGAGCAGTCGTTTTCACGAGCCGCGACCCGGGCGCCATCCGGCCTGGATCAGAGTCGCCCGGATCTTGGCCACGGCGGAGCTGGCGTCATTCTGCATGTGCCGCTTCGAGATCCTCACCTCGATCCAGCCCAGCTCGCGGTAGCGTTCCGAGCGCGCTATGTCCCGGACGATCTGGGATTCTTCGCCGTGACCGTCACCCTCGCATTCGACGGCGATGCGGTATTGACGGTAGGAGAGATCGGGCCGCACCGGCCTGCCGGGCCGGCCGTCGTCGACCGGGACGTTGAGTTCCGGTTCCGGCAGGCCAGCACGTCCTATTGCAAGCCTGAGCAGCGTCTCTTGCGGTGAATCAGAGCCCACACGGACGAGCTGAAGGGCGAGTTTCGCCTTCCGCAGCCCACGCTTCCCCTTGTGTCGATCGATCATCCGTTGAAGATCCTCCACCGTGCACAGCGGTGCGGTTCTGTTGTCGAAATCCGGGTGAGGGACACGGACCAGATGATCGCCGGCGACCACCAGCTCATCGACGGTGAGCATCGCCGCCAGATCAAGCCACGTGCGCTCCGGCGTGGTGATCCTGATGCCTTGGTAGGTGGTTATTTCATCGTCGTAGAGCTTCGCCCGGTGCACCACCACATGCGGCCGTTTGAGATCCGCTGCCCCTTCGGGGCGGATCACGTGAAATGTCATGGTCTCGCTCACCCTTCTTCGGCTCGGAAGTCCGCCGAGCTCGGCCGCCGTGAGGTGTGAAACCGCGCAGCGATCGTTGATGTCTAGAAACGGACGGACACGCTCCGAGAGCGGGATCCGCTCCAGAGAAGCCGCAGTTCGGAGCCCCTTCCCCAAAGGTGCCAGGGACCCGTGCCGCAGCCGCCTCAGACTCACACCGCGGCGGCGGGCCTCCTCGACGGTGAACGGACGGTCCTCCAGCTCCTGGGGCAGCCGGCTCGGGGTTTTCATTCGCCCATCTCAGCAGAGAACGGAGTCACCCCGCAGAAGATATCCACAAGCCTCATCGACTGCTCCGTGGTTGTCGTTTTGAACGCTCAAAACGACAACCACGGAGCAGTCGATGAAAGGGACAGCAAAAGGCCCCCGCTCCTCGCAGTAAGCAAGGAACGGGGGCCGGGGCTTTCAGATCTAGCGGGACGTGCCCTGCGACACCGAGCCCTGCAGCTGACGCTGGAAGATGATGTAGACCACCAGGACCGGGATCACCGTGATGGTGACCGCGGCGAACAGTGCGCCGAAGTCGACGGCGTACCCCATCTGCTGGGCGAAGGCCGCCAGGGACTGCGAGAGCACCTTCGGACCGGCGGCGTTGATCGTCACCGGGATGAGGAACTGGTTCCACAGACCCAGGAAGTTGAAGATCGCCACGGATGCGAGGCCCGGCTTGGCCATCGGCAGCATGATCTGGAAGAAGGTCCGCCACTCACCGGCGCCGTCGATCGCGGCTGCTTCCGCGATCTCACCCGGCAGGTTCTTGAAGAAGCTGTGCAGGAAGAACACGGTGAAGGCCAGAGCGAAGCCCACGTACGTGAGGATCAGGCCGAACAGGGTGTTCAGCAGGTGCATCTTCTCGAGCATCTTGAACAGGGGCACCATGGCCAGGAAGACCGGGAAGGTGTTGCCCGCCAGCAGCAGGATGTAGATGAAGCGGTTGCCCCAGAACCTGAAGCGGGCCAGGACGTAGGCCGACATGGCGCCCAGCAGCATCACGAGGACCAGGGACGCACCCACCAGGATCAGCGAGTTGCCGAAGGCCTGGCCGATGCCCGCCTCGGTCCATGCCCGGGTGTAGTTGTCGAAGTGCCACACGCTCGGCAGGGCGAACGGGGAGGCGAAGATCTCCGCCGACGATTTGAACGAGGACATGAACGTCCAGAGCAGGGGCAGGACCACGATGGCCGACCACAGGATCAGCACCACATGGCTGCTTCCGGCCACCACACGGTCGCTCGCCGTCGTCTCCGCTTTGCGCTCCACATGCCCTTCGGGAGCCCGCGTCTTGTTGAGAATGCTCATACGAGTTCCTGATCCTTACCACCGGTGAGCCGGTTCACCAGGAAAACGAGTCCTGAGAAGATGAGCGTCGCCACGGCCATGACCACACCCATGGCGGTCGCGGTGCCGAACTGGCCACGCTGGAACGCGGTGAAGAACAGCTGCTGGGACATGACCAGCGTGGTGTTCTCCGGTCCACCGGCGTTCGGGAAGAGGGCCGCCATGTAGACGAAGGCGTCGAGGGCGAGGATGCCCAGGTACACGTACGCGGTCTGGATGTTGTCCCGGATCATCGGGATGGTCAGGCTCACCGCGGTGCGGAAGCGCCCGGCGCCATCGATGCGCGCCGCCTCGTACAGCTCAGCGGGGATGCCCTTGATGCCGGCGATGAACAGGACCATGTAGAAGCCCACGAAGCCCCAGATGATCACGAACATGGACGCGAACATCGCGGTGTCCGAGTTGCCCAGCCAGGCGAAGTCTTTGAAGTTCTGCAGCCCCACGGCACGGAGCAGGCCGTTCAGCAGGCCGCCGCTCGGGTCGTAGATCTGCCCCCACATGATGCCGATGGCGATCGCGGGGATGGTGTACGGGAAGAAGGAGACCACGCGGTAGAAGCTGGACCCCTTCAGGCCCTTGACCTGGCCCTTGCTGCTGCCGCCCACGGTGACGACGACGGCGAGTGCCAGCGAGAGGACGATCGTCACGAGAGGGACCACGATCAGCAGCAGGATGTTGTTACCCAGTGCCTTCAGGAACAGATCGTCCTGGAAGATCTTGACGTAGTTCGCGAGGCCGACGAAGTTGGCCTTCGGAGAGAACCCCGTCCAGTCCGTCAGGCTGTAGTAGAACGCTTGAATGAAGGGCCACACCACGAAGAGGATGTAGATCACGAGGGGCACGCCCAGGAACACCAGCATGAAGCTGACCTTGTCCCAGGTGAGCGCCTTCCGCCGCCGCGGGACGGCGGCCGGGAGGCCGCCGCCCGTGGTGGTGCCCGGAACAGGCAGGGTCACTTGATTTCAACCTTCTTGATGGAGGTATCGGCAGCGACCTTGTCCGAGATCTTCTGCAGTGCGTCGGCCAGCTCGTCAGCGGAGCTCTTGCCATCGAGGAAGGCGTTCCACACGACCAGCTGGTCCTTGTTGGTGCCGTACAGATCGAAGACCTGCCAGTTGAAGACGTTCTTGCCGGCGGCGTCGAGCATCTTCGTCTGGGAGACCAGTGCCGTGGAGCCGAAGCCGTCCGCAGGAACGGTGCCCTTGACGATGGTCGGCGAGAGCTTCGTCTTGGCGAAGTTGGTGGCGGCCTCCTTGGAGAGCATGGCCCGCAGCAGTTCCTTGCCGCCGGCGACGCTCTTGCCCTGGGACGGGACGATGAAGGGCTCACCGGCGCCGGAGTGCAGCGCCTCGAACGGGAGCTTGGAGCCGGAGGTGACCGTGGGCACCGGGGTGCCGGTCATCTGGAAGTCCGCCTTGGTCTGGTCCTTCATTTCGTTTTCGATCCAGGAACCGGACGGGTACAGCAGCGCCTCTTGCGAGTTCGACCACTGGGCCTGCGCCGCGGTGAACTGCGTGCCCGAGCCACCCGGCTTGAAGTGCCCGGCCTTCACGTGCTTCTCGAGAGCCTTGAACACCTTCATGATGGCGTCCTGCTTCCAGGCGCCCGGCTTCAGGTTCTCGATGTTCAGGCGGACATCCTGGCCGCCTTCCTTGATCGCGGAGGCGAAAGCGAGTTCCTGGTAGTACGTGGCGGCTTCCTTGCCCCACAGGAACAGGAACTTGCCCTTGGCCTTGGCCTTCTCGCCGAGCTCGAACGCCTCGTCCCAGGTCTTCGGCACGGTCCAGCCGTTCTCCTTGAAGAGGGAGGCGGAGTACCAGAGACCGTAGACGGTGAGGACGTAGTTGATCGCCGCGACCTTGTCGCCGAAGGTGCCCGGAGCGAGCACGCCTTCGTACAAGGTGTCGGAGATCTTGGTGCCCTCGTAGTTGTTGGCGTCCACGACGGACTTGAGGTCCTCGAGCTGGTCCAGGATGGTGGAGATGCCGATGGACTGCGCACCCGAGTTGTCGATCAGGTCCGGCGGGTTGCCACCGGCGAAACGCGGCTGCAGTTCCGCGGAGATCGCGGAGGAGGCCGAGACCTTGAAGGTGCTGCCGGAGAACTTCTTCTCGGCGGTCTTGGCGGCGAACTCCACGTAGTCCACACCGTAGCCACCCTTGAAGATCACCGCGTCGACCGTGGCCTTGTCCGCCAGGCCGAAGGGGTTCGTTGCAGAGACGTTGCCCGTGGCGGCCGGAGCGGCGCTGTCGCCGCCGGATGCGCAGGAAGCCAATGCGCCACCCATGGGGATGACCGCGGCCGTGGCGAGCGCCCCCCGGAGGAATCCACGCCGCGCGAACGGCTGATTCTGCATTTTCATATCGTTACCTTCCGATGACTCAAAGGAACTGGGCGGGTCATCTGCGACTTCGACCAGCGTGACCTGGATCCAAGCAGACCCGCGTCTGTGTGATATGCAACACCATCTTTGAGCGAAACGCAATATTTCCCGGGAGTTTTGATCAACTTCTTTCATTGCGATTTCATAACCGCCAGAGGTCCGGGAGGTTTCAGGCTCCCGCGCGCCACGGGTCTCCGGGAGGATCGTCGCAGTTCAGCGCCGCGTTCCCCCATACCGGACCACGAGCGGACCGGGTTTTCGGACCGGGTCACGGCCCGATGACGGTCCGCGAGCCCCCGAGAATCGAGTAGTCACTACTTGGGAGTGGGCTCAGCACCCGGCGCTACCCTGCACAGTACGCGGCACGGTGGTCTCAGGGGTAGCCCTCGGGGGCGCGTGCGGTGCGCCCGTGGACGGGAATCGGGGGATTCCCACCGCGGGTGGCAGGGTGACTGTTTTAGGAGGCGGTCACCCGGTGCCCAGGACCTGGTCCTGGGGACAGTGGTGGGGTCCGGCCAGGGCGTCCCTGTTGCCCGGCCCGGCCCCACCACCCGGTCCGGCAGTCCGGTCCGACAGTCCTGCCCGTCACGCCGCCGGAGAAGCCCGCAAAGGCCCCTGCAAGGGCCGCGTAGAAGTCCCACTCAGCCGCGCTCGACCAGGCCCTTCCAGCTCAGCTGTTCCTGCTGGCGACGGCTCAGGCCGGACACCACGAGGTCGTACGAATCCTCGATCATGTTCCGCAGCAGTTCGTCCGGCAGTCCTTCCAGGAGCACGCCGTTCCAGTGCTTCTTGTTCAGGTGCCAGGCCCCGGTGATCTGCGGGTAGCCCGCCCGCAACTGCAGGGCCACCACGGGATCACACTTCAGGCTCACGGAGAGCGGCAGGGCGCGCAGCCGCGTCAGGGCGAACATCTTCGCCGGATGCCGGGCGCCCTCCACCTCGGACGCGACCTTGAAGACGGAGGTGTCCGGGTCGAACGGGAAATCCTCCACCGCACCCGGGAACTCCAGGCAGAACTCGCGCAGCTCGCGGGCGTCCATGTCCGCTCCTCCTCGCCAGGCCGCCGTGTGCGGCTCTCAACCGTGTGCGACGACGCCGGGGTCGCCCGCCGTCGTCGTGCGTGCGTGTGCGGGGCGCTCAGGCCGTCGCGGCGCCGTCCGTGTCCAGACGCCGGCCCTCCTGGGCCCAGCGGTGCAGCACACGGTCGGGGCACTCGTTCATGATGACGTCCAGCCCGGCGGCCTCCGCGCGTTCGGCGGCGGCCTCATCCACGACGCCGAGCTGCATCCAGATCGCCTTGGCGCCCGCCTCGATGGCCTGATCCACCACCGCGCCGACGCGTTCGGAGTTCACGAAACACTCCACCACGTCCACCTGGCCCGGCACCTCGGACAGCAGCGTGTAGCCCTTCTCGCCGTGGACGTCCTCGCCCTTGGGGTTGATGGGGATGATCTCCATCCCCATGCGGTCGCGCACGGTGAGGGAGACGTCATAGGCGGCGCGCCATTCGTTGGTGCTCAGCCCGACCACGGCCCAGCGGCCCTTCGTGGTGATGAGCTTCTCGATGACGGCGGGATCGTTGACGTGTGCCATGCCCTAAGCCTATTCCTCCGCCTGGAGGATGCATTCCCACGCGGCTTAGCGTTCGCAGGCCCCCCGGCACTCGCAAGCTCGGCCGGGGACCCCTGCCTGCTCTCTTACTCGCCTGCGCTCGTTCCTCGCTGCGGCGCGCGATGCGCCGCTTTCGGGAATGCATCCCCCGGCCCCGAACACCGAGGGCCGGCGGCGCCAACGCGCCACCGGCCCTCGAGAAAGGAATGAGGAGGTCAGTCCTCGATCAGGTCGTGGACGACGATGGTCTGCTCGCGGTCCGGGCCCACGCCGATGGCGGAGAACCGGGTGCCGGAGAGACGTTCCAGCGCGAGGACGTAGTTGCGGGCGTTCTCCGGGAGGTCGTCCAGGGTCTTGGCGCCGCTGATGTCCTCGGTCCAGCCCGGGAAGTACTCGAAGATGGGCTTCGCGTGGTGGAAGTCCGTCTGGGTCATCGGCATCTCGTCGTGGCGGACGCCGTCGACGTCGTAGGCCACGCAGACCGGGATCTGCTCGATGCCCGTGAGGACGTCCAGCTTGGTGAGGAAGTAGTCCGTGAAGCCGTTGACGCGGGAGGCGTGACGGGCCAGGACGGCGTCATACCAGCCACAGCGACGCGGACGGCCGGTGTTCACGCCGAACTCGCCGCCGGTCTTCTGCAGGTAGAGACCCATGTCGTCGAACAGCTCGGTGGGGAACGGCCCGGCGCCCACGCGCGTGGTGTACGCCTTGATGATGCCGATCGACCGGGAGATGCGGGTGGGGCCGATGCCGGAACCCACGGACGCGCCGCCCGCGGTGGGGTTGGACGAGGTCACGAACGGGTAGGTGCCGTGGTCCACGTCCAGGAAGGTGGCCTGGCCGCCCTCCATGAGGACCACCTTGCCCTCGTCCAGGGCCCTGTTGAGCTCGTAGGTCGAGTCGATCATGAGGGGGCGCAGGCGCTCGGCGAACGAGAGGAAGTACTGGACGATCTCCTCCACCTCCACGGCACGGCGGTTGTAGACCTTCACCAGGAGCTGGTTCTTCTGGTGCAGGGAGCCTTCCACCTTCTGGCGGAGGATCGACTCGTCGAAGACATCCTGGACGCGGAGGCCGAGACGGGCCACCTTGTCCATGTAGGCGGGACCGATGCCGCGGCCCGTGGTGCCGATGGCGCGCTTGCCGAGGAAGCGCTCGGTGACCTTGTCCAGCACCTGGTGGTACGGGGCCACGAGGTGGGCGTTGGCGGAGACGCGGAGACGGGAGGTGTCCGCACCGCGGGCTTCCAGACCGTCGATCTCCTGGAAGAGGGCCTCGAGGTTCACCACGCAGCCGTTGCCGATCACCGGGATGGCGTTGGGGCTGAGAATGCCGGCGGGAAGGAGCTTGAGCTCGTACTTCTCACCGTTCACCACGACCGTGTGGCCGGCGTTGTTGCCGCCGTTGGGCTTGACCACGTAATCCACGCGCCCGCCCAGGAGGTCGGTGGCCTTTCCCTTGCCTTCATCGCCCCACTGGGCTCCGACGATCACGATTGCTGGCATTAGATCCTCCCCGAGGATTCGGCAGGGGCGTTGACCTACCCAGCTTAGTCGACCGGGGCCGACAGCCCGCATCGGGCCGCTTCACGACGGTCAGCCGATGTTCGTGCAGGACCCTCCCAGACCGCCGACGAGCCCCGGATTGGCGCGGACCTTGACCGGCACGGAGGGCCAGGTGCCGCTGTTGATGACGATCGCCAGTTCCAGTTCGGTCCCCAGGCCCAGGAGTCCCCCGAGGAGGTTCACCGGGACCTCGGTCGTGTACTCGGACGTGGTGCCGGTGGTGTTCGCGGTCATGGAGAAACCTGTCAGCGGCGCCAGCGCAGACCCGAGACCACTCTGCGAGGCGTACACGGTGGCGTTGGCGAGGGCGAACCCGGCAGGTGGCTTCCAGTAGATGATGATCTTGGCGCCGAGCCCGAGCACCCCGGCGTTGTAGGCACAGGGTCTGGTGAATGTGGCCGGCGGCACGGTGTACGTCCCGATTCCGGCGCCCGCTGTCCATTCGCGGTCGCTCCACGCGGCGGAGGTGGGCACGGCGGAGACGACGACGGCGCACGCGGCCAGCGCTGCGGCGATCCCGCCCTTCCTCCTCACGAGCCTCCTCCGTCCTTCTCGTCGTCGTGCCCTTCTCCCCTGCTCACCGCGGCCGGAACCCGCCGGAAGGCCGCCCACAGCGCGGCGCCGGCCAGCAGCGCGCCGCCGCCCAGCAGCGCGAAACGGCTCCCCTCGAAGCCCGTCTCGCCCAGGTGACCGTCCGTCGGCGGGGTGGGCCCGGCGTCGTCCTCCGAGTGCGCGGTGATCCCGAGCCCGAGCCGCAGGCCGCCCCGCGGGGCAGCCTGAGTTCCGCGCGGGGCCTCCAGGGTGACCGCCAGGTACGAATCCTTCCCACGGGGCAGCCCGGCCAGGGCCACGCTGGTCTGCGAGTCCACCGTTTTCAGCGCCTGACGGTCGACACGGAGCACGGGACGTACCGGGCAGCGAAGTTCCGCGCCCACGCCGCTCGCTCCGCTCCAGGGTTCGGAGCACTCGCGGACTGTGACGAGGTATCCCCCGTTCGCCGCGAGGGCACCCATGGCGCTGAGCTTCAGGGAGGTCGTGGCCGGCTCACCCTCCGCGACCCGCAGCCGCAGCTGCCAGCTGTACTGCTGCCCGGACCGCAGCGACGGGAAGGTCAACGGGTACGGCGAGGAGGCGAGCTGGAGGTGTCCCCGCCCGCCTGTCTCGGGAACCGGGGTGAAGACCGGATCCTGCCCCGCACCGCTCGCCGCCCCTGCCTGCCAGCAGACCACGGCGGGGCCCGCGAGCAGGAGACCGGCGAGGAGCAGTGCGGCGCGTCGGCCGGCCCGTCTCATGACGACTCCTGAGGACCCGCCTGCTGCCCTCCGCGGTGCCGCGGCTCCCGGTGCGGCCAGAAGGCCCAGGTCACCAAGGCAGCGATCACCAGGGTGGCGGCGCCCAGGAACCACGGGCCACGGGTGGCCATGACCCAGGATCCCAGGACGGGGACCGTGAACACGACGCGCTGCGCGGTCGTCACCTGGTACGGCACGGGATCCTGGGAGCTGTTCGCGTCCCCCTTGAGCACCAGGGTCGCCGCGCCCTTCCCGGCGCCGGGCTCGGGCGTCACGGAGACCACGCGGTGCGTGACCAGGGTCTTCGTGCCCTGACGCGTCACGGAGGCCACCTCCCCGGGCTTGAGTTGGTCAGCGGGAACCCGAACGGTGAGGGACAGGGCGCCGACCGGATACTCCGGTTCCATGGAACCGGTCCGGAACACCACGAATCCCGCGCCGAACAGCAGGGCCGCCAGGACGGACAGCAGACACAACAGGCCCAGGACGGCCGCGACGCTCAGGAGAACTTCGCGGACCGTCCTGATGCTGCGCGTCAGCACCGATCAGGAACCGACGGTGCTGGTGAAGCGCCAGAGCGGGGTGGTCTTCTTGCCCTGGAGCGACGGATCGGCGGTGGTCGGCAGCGTGATCGCCAGGCAGACGTCCACCCCGGTGCCGGCCGTGGCCGCGTCCGGGCCGGCGGGCAGGCTGATCGGGGTGGCCGAGGTGGCGGTCAAAGGCTGGCCGGCGGCGACCAGGACGGCGCCGTTGGCGCTGAAGCCCGCCGCGTTGCACTGGGCCTTGGTCACGCCGGACTTCGCCGAATAGGTCAGTGCCGCATACAGCGCCGAGTTGTTCGTGGGGTCCACCACGGGGGTGGCCTGCACGCCTTCGGCGAGGGTGGCGGTCAGCGCCTCGGAGCCGGCGGCCGCGCGGAGCTGCATCGGTGCGTAGACCGTGCTGCCCGGGACCAGCTTGTCGGCATTGACGGCGAAGGTCAGAGCACCGCCGTTCTTGCTTCCCTGATCGCTCCAGGATGCGGCGCCCGCGGTCCCGGTCCAGGTGTTCTGCTCCATCTGGTAGGTCTTGGTGCCCGGGCCGCCGGTTCCGGCGTCGTTCTGGCCGAAGACCCATTCGTTGTCGGTCCAGGCGGCGAGCGTGAAGACCGCGCCTACTCCCAGAACGAGACCTCCGGCCAGGATGGCGCGGACTTTCCGGGAACGGAATGGACGAGTGGTGGACTGATTCTCCATGGTTGATGCCTTGTCATAGCAGTTGAGTGATGAAAAAGCACCCGGCCCCCTAGTGCTGCCATGCAGTGCTGATTTCAGTGCATCATCGGAGGCACACCGTGTCAACGGGTCACAGATCTCGATTCGTCATCTTGTCAAGTCGCACGTCGGGCCGGTCTGGACCTCTCGCCATTTCCGCCGCGATCACCCATACTGACCGGTAACCAAGGCGCCGCGGCCCTGACGGCGCCTGGTCCCGGCACGCAGGAGGCACCGTGTTCAGCAGCCCGTTCCCCGACGTCGACATCCCCGAGGTGAGCGTCTACGACTACCTTTTCGGCTCCCTCGATGACACCGACCGCGCGCGGATCGCCCTGGTGGACGGCACCACGGGAGCCGAGACCGACTACGGGACGCTCGTGGCGCAGATCGACGCGGTCGCGGGCTATCTGGCCGCCCACGGCGTGCGGCCGGGCGATGTGGTGGGGCTCTTCGCCCCCAACATCCCGGCCTTCGCCGCCGTCTTCCACGGGATTCTCCGCGCCGGCGCGGCCGCCACCACCATCAACGCCCTCTACACCGCCGACGAGGTGGGGCACCAGCTCGAGGACGCCGGCGCCGGCTGGCTCTTCACGATCTCGCCGTTCCTCGAGCGTGCTGAAGCGGCCGCGGCCCATCAGAGCATCCCCGCCGAGCGCCTCGTGGTCCTGGACGGAGCCCCGGGACACCCGTCGCTCAAGGACGTGCTGACAGCCGGCCACCCGGCGCCCGAGGTGCACCTCGACCCGGCCACCCACATCGCGGCGCTCCCCTTCTCGTCCGGCACGAGCGGCAAGCCCAAGGGCGTCATGCTCACGCACCGCAATCTGGTGGCCAATGTCCAGCAGAGCCGGGCGCTTCTGGAGGTCAGCCGCGACGACGTGCTGCTGGCGCTGCTCCCGTTCTTCCACATCTACGGGATGACGGTGCTCCTGAACCTGGCCCTCGCCGAACGCGCACAGCTCGTCACGATGCCCAAGTTCGACCTCACCGAGTTCCTGCGCATCATCCAGGAACACCGCGTGACGTACCTCTTCATCGCGCCTCCGGTGGCCGTCGCCCTCGCGAAGCACCCCCTCGTGGCGGACTACGACCTCTCCAGCGTCCACACCGCCCTGTCCGGGGCCGCGCCGCTGGACGAGGAGCTGGGTCACGCCGTCGCGGAACGTCTCGGCTGCACGATGCTGCAGGGCTACGGCATGAGCGAGATGAGCCCGGTCTCCCACCTGATCCCCCGCTCGGCGGACGGCGTGCCGCTCGGCAGCTGCGGCTACACGGTGCCGAACATGGACATCCGGATCGTGGACCTGGCCACCGGGGAGGACATCGACCCGCCGGCCGAGGGCGTGAGCGAACCGGGCCACCTGCTCTGCCGAGGACCCAACGTCATGGTGGGGTACCTGAATCTCCCCGAGGCCACGGCGGAGACCCTCGACGCCGACGGCTTCCTCCACACCGGCGACATCGCCACGGTCTCCTCCACCGGCGTGGTCAGCATCGTCGACCGGCTCAAGGAACTCATCAAGTACAAGGGCTATCAGATCCCGCCGGCCGAGCTGGAGGCCCTGCTGCTCACGCACCCGGAGGTGGCCGACGTCGCGGTGGTCGGCGCCTTCGACGAGGACCACCAGGAGGTGCCCAAGGCGTTCGTCGTGCGGCAGCCCGGCTCGGAACTCGACGCCGCCGCGGTCATGGAGTTCGTGGCGGCCCACGTCGCGCCGCACAAGAAGGTCCGGCAGGTCGAGTTCCTGGACGCCATCCCGAAGTCGGCGTCCGGGAAGATCCTGCGACGCGAACTGCGCAAGGCCTGAGGGAGACGGCTTCGTCCCCGCGCTGAACTCGCTGGAACAGGGCTGAGCCCGCTACAGGCCGTAGCGAGCTCAGCCCGAACATCGCGAGTTCAGCAGCGGGCGGCCTGGCGACAGCGAGCTCGGCCGCCGGGCGACGCTCACACGACGACGGCGGCCGGTCACCTTCCGGTGACCGGCCGCCGTCGTCGTACAACCAGCCGCAGCTCAGAGGGCCTCGATGGCCGCCTTCGCCGTGGGGTCCGAGTCGTTCAGGAACGTCGAGATCCGCTCGGGCTCGTCGGGTTCACCGATCGCCGCGGAGGCGCGTCCCAGGGCGTACAGCGCCCGGAGGAAACCCTGGTTCGGCTCGTGCTCCCACGGGATGGGACCGGCGCCGCGCCAGCCGTTGCGGCGCAGGGCGTCCAGGCCGCGGTGGTACCCGACCCGGGCGAACGCGTAGGACTCGACGGTCCGGCCTTCGGTCCACGCCTGCTCGGCCGCAAGGGCCCAGAGCAGGGACGAGGCCGGGTACTTCGCCACGAGATCCTGAGGGTGCGCGCCGAGGGCGAGATGCTGGTACACCTCGGTCTCGGCCGGCAGCTTCGTGGGCTCAGGCCCCAGGAGGTTCGAACGGAATTCGTCGGACATGCTTACTTGCCGCTCTTGCCGGCGGAGCCGAGCTGCTGCGCGGCTTCGACGATGCGGGCCGCCATGCCGGCTTCGGCGGAGGCGCCCCAGACGCGCGGGTCGTAGGCCTTCTTGTTGCCGATCTCGCCGTCGACCTTCAGCACACCGTCGTAGTTGCTGAACATGTGGCCTGCCACCGGGCGGGTGAAGGCGTACTGGGTGTCTGTGTCCACGTTCATCTTGATGACGCCGTAGGAGACGGCGTCCGCGATCTCCTGCTCGGAGGAGCCGGAACCGCCGTGGAAGACCAGGTCGAACGGGCTGGCCTTGCCGATCTTGGCGCCGACCTCTTCCTGGATCTTCTTCAGCAGCTCGGGGCGAAGCTTCACGCCGCCCGGCTTGTACACGCCGTGCACATTGCCGAAGGTCAGAGCCGTGATGTAGCGGCCGTTCTCGCCGGAGCCCAGCGCCTCGATGGTCGCCAGGGCGTCCTCGGTGGTGGTGTAGAGCTTCTCGTTGATCTCGTTCTCCACACCGTCCTCTTCGCCGCCGACGGTGCCGATCTCGACCTCGAGGATCATCTTGGCGGCCGCGGTGCGGTCCAGGAGCTCACGGGCGATGCGCAGGTTCTCGCCGAGCTCCTCGTGGGAGCCGTCCCACATGTGCGAGTTGAAGAGCGGGTCGCGGCCGGCCTTGACCTCGGCCTCGGAGGCTGCGAGCAGCGGCAGGACGAAGCCGTCCAGCTTGTCCTTCGGGCAGTGGTCCGTGTGGAGGGCGATGTTGATGTCGTAGTTCTTGGCCACTTCGCGGGCGAAGGCCGCGAAGGCGAGGGAACCGGCCACCATGTCCTTGACGGAGGCGCCGGACCAGTAGGCCGCGCCACCGGTGGAGACCTGGATGATGCCGTCAGAGCCGGCCTCGGCGAAACCACGGAGGGCCGCGTTGAGGGTCTGCGAGGAGGTGACATTCACGGCCGGGTAGGCGAAGCCGCCTGCCTTGGCACGGTCGATCATGTCGGCGTAGATTTCCGGGGTTGCGATAGGCATGCTGACTCCTGGTGATGCAACGGGATGGGCCGGACAGCAGGGATGGTGCCGACCGATTCGCGCTATTTCCGCGTGACTGAACCCATCCTAGCCAGCAAGCGCGCGGGCATGGAATGTGGCCCGGATCATGACGCGGGGCACTGCCCGGGCACGGCGGCCGGGTCAGGACACGTGCTGCCCGAACACATGGCGCCGCACCCACGCGTGCATGGCGATCGCCGCGGCCGATGCGGCGTTCATGGACCGGGTGGAGCCGAACTGCTCGATCGACAGGGTGGCCTCCGCAGCCCGGTGGACCTCCTCCGAGAGGCCCGGACCCTCCTGGCCGAACACCAGGACGCAGTTCTTCGGCAGTTCATAGGTCTCCAGCGGCACGGAATCCGGGAAGATGTCCACCCCGAGGATCGTGAGTCCTTCGCCCTGGGCCCAGGCCACGAAGTCGTCGACCGTGGGGTGGTGCCGGATGTGCTGGTACTTGTCGGTCACCATCGCCCCGCGACGGTTCCAGCGCCGGCGACCGATGATGTGGACCTCCTTGGCCAGGAAGGCGTTGGCGGTGCGGACCACGGTCCCGATGTTCAGATCGTGCTGCCAGTTCTCGATCGCCACGTGGAAGTCATGCCGCCGCGTGTCGAGCTCGGCCACGATCGCGTCGTGCTTCCAGTAGCGGTACTGATCCAGCACATTGCGCCGGTCCCCGTGCTCCAGGAGCTCGGGGTCCCAGTGGTCCTCCTCAGGCCAGGGCCCCTCCCACGGTCCCACTCCCACCTCCGGCGCCACGACGGCCTCCGGCGCGCCCTCGGCAGCCGGCCCGACGACGGCGCGCGCCCCGGCGTCGTCGTCCGTGTCCTGAGGGGAGGCGGGCAGGCCGTGGTCGCCGGAGGTCTGTTCAGTCACCCTTCAACTGTAGTGGGACGCGCAGAGCCCGGACCGACGGCCCGGGCTCTGCGTGGAGTGCCGGTCTCAGACGGGACCTGCCGTGACGGGTGGGCCGCTTACGGCATCCGCCACTTGTTGATGCGGAAGGAGTTGGCCAGCTCCGCCATGAGACCCGGGTGCTGCTCCCAGTAGCTCTGGTGGCCGCTCACACCGAGCAGCTGCGGCGTGCCCCAGGGGGTGATGGTGAAGAGGTTGACGCCCTGGATCGCGTCGCCGCCGGAGGTCTTGCACTCGAAGCCGACCACCACGGCCAGACCGCGGAGGAACGACCGGATCTCCGGCTTGGTGGTGCGGAAATCGGAGGCGCACTTGTGGCCGACGACCACGGAGGCCAGCTGATCCTGCGACATCCCGGCGAGCTTGGTCTCCAGCTGCTTGATGAGGCTCTTGATCTTGGCCGGATCGGAGCCGTACTTCTGCGATTCGGATTCCGCGAAGAAGGAGAACGCGACCGACAACCCGTCCGAGTCGAGCTGATTGGTGCCCGCGGCGGCCCGCTGCATCTCCTGGCCGCTCTCCGGATCCTTGGTGATGCCGAGGCTGACGTCCGTGGACCATTCCTTCAGGCGGGCGAAGCTCGACTCTCCCGTGACGAAGCGGCTGAACTTGGTGTCGCCGTCCACCGGAGCGTTGTCCGGGCTCTTGTAGACCTTCCACTCCTCCGGGAGCGGGATGGCGCCGGCCGGCGGGGTGACCGCAGCGGCGGCCGTGTCCGCGGGAGACGGCTCCTCGGAGGGCTGCTCCGACGGGGTCACCTCGGGGGTGGATTCCGGGGTGCTCTGCTGGGAGGCGGTGTCGACGGCGCGCGGCTCCTTGTTGCCGGACAGCGCCGGCACGAGCCAGGCGAACACGACCACGAGCACCACGACGAGTGCCGCGGCGATGCTGCCGAGCACGATCGCCAGGGTCTTGCGGTTGCCGGACGCCGGGGGCGGCGGCACCGGCGGCAGCCCGTTGCGAAGGACCGTGTGGTCCTCCTCTTCGGGGATGTGCACCTGGAAGGACTGCTGCTGGCCGGGCTGCTGGGGGTAGGGCTGCGTCGGGCTCTGACCGGGATAGGAAGCTCCCGGATAGGGGTTCTGCTGGCCGGGATACGGGTTGCCCTGGCTCGGGCCGCCCGGGTACTGGCCGCCCGGGTACTGGCCGCCCGTGTATTGGCCGCCCGGGTACTGCTGCGGATTCTGGCCGGGTCGGCCGGGGACATCCCGGGGGTCCAGGGGACGGGTGCTGCCGGCGGGCGGCTGTTCAGATTCGTTGTTCGGGTCCATGGGAAGTCTTTTCAGGAGGAGGAGTGATGAGGCCTATTAAATCAAGACGTTGGATTCATTGGGAAACTCCCTCCCATTTCGCCATATTCCGGGCTGTCGCGCCAGTCATGACGCGGATTTCACGTTCTGTTCAGACCGGGGGCGGAACGTAGAGTGGAGACAGGCCCATCTGAGGAGGAATCATGAGCGACGCCGAACGCAGTCCTTTGCGCAATCACCGGAGCGGTCAGGAGATCGAATGCTGGCTCACCGACATGGACGGCGTGCTGGTTCACGAGAATCACGCCATCCCCGGAGCCGCGGAACTGATCCAGCGCTGGGTGGACACTTCCAAGCGCTTCCTCGTCCTGACCAACAACTCCATCTTCACGCCGCGAGACCTGGCCGCCCGTCTGGCATCCTCCGGCCTGGAGGTGCCCGAGGAGAACATCTGGACCTCCGCGCTGGCCACCGCCCAGTTCCTGAAGGAGCAGGTGCACAGCTCGGACAGCGGCAACCGCGCCTACACGATCGGTGAGGCCGGACTGACGACGGCGCTCCACGAGGCGGGCTTCATCCTCACCGATCAGGACCCGGACTTCGTGGTGCTCGGCGAGACCCGGACCTACTCCTTCGAAGCGATCACCATGGCCATCCGCCTCATCCTGGCGGGCGCGCGGTTCATCGCGACCAACCCGGACGCCACCGGCCCCTCGAAGGAAGGCCCCATGCCGGCCACGGGCGCGATCGCCGCGCTCATCACCAAGGCCACGGGCCGCGAACCGTACATCGTGGGCAAGCCCAATCCGATGATGTTCCGTTCGGCCATGAACCGCATCGACGCCCACTCCGAGACCACGGCCATGATCGGCGACCGCATGGACACGGACATCGTGGCGGGCATGGAAGCCGGCCTGCACACGGTGCTCGTGCTCTCCGGCATCACCCGGAGCGACGAGATCAGCTCGTACCCCTTCCGGCCCAACCAGGTCCTCACGAGCGTCGCGGCGCTCGTCGACCAGATCTAGGCCAGGCCGTCCCGGCCGGCGGGGACGGCTCAGGCCGCCGGACCCAGCCTGCCCAGGCCCGTGGCGAAGTCGGTCGCATAGACGAGCGTGACGTCACGGCCCGGGGGCAGGAGCAGAGAGGCCGTCTGCGTCATGTAGTCGGCTTGGACGTACACCGCGATGTGGCAGGAGCGGTCGGCCGGGATCTCGAAGGTCATGTACCCCCAGAACACCACGTAACTGCGCCCGTCGATGCTCACCACGGGCCGGAACCGTCCCGAGGCCATCACGTTCTGGGTGGTCACCTGAAGGGTGAGGAGGCGCCGCTCCCCCTGGTGGTACTCGACATACGGGATGACGCCGTTCGGCAGGGGCTGCCCGGAAACGCTCATACCGCCCTCCTCAGGGATGTGCTCGTCGGGGACTTGCTCGCGAGTGCGCGACGGCGGACCGGAGGCCGGCCCGCCGTCGCGCGTTGAGGCTCAGTGCTCAGAGGCTCAGTGCTCAGTGCTCAGAAACCGAAACCGAGGGGTCAGACCGTCGGCTCGACCGGGGGAAGCGAGGACCACGGGAAGGTGATCCACTTGTCCGTGCGGCGCCATTCGAAGTCCGGCGCCAGGATGGTGCGGGGCTTGGTGTAGAGGCAGACGGTCTTGACCTCGGCGCCCCAGTCGCCGATCAGATCCACCACCTTGGCCAGGGTGCGGCCGGAGTCGGAGACATCGTCCACCAGGAGGACCTTCTTCCCGCTCAGCGCGCCCTCGTCCAGCATGGGCGGCAGGACCACGGGCTCGGGCAGCACCGTGCCGATTCCGGTGTAGAACTCCACGTTCAGGGCGCCACAGGCCTTGGCCCCGAGGGCGTAGGCGATGGACCCGGCCAGGAGCAGGCCGCCACGGGCGATCGCGACCACCACGTCCGGCTGGAACCCGCTGTCCACCACGGTCTGGGCCAGCTCGCGCGACGCGTCGCCGAAGGTGTCCCAGGTGAGGACTTCGCGTTCGGGCTCGGGGAGGACGTCCACCCCGGAATCATCAAGGTTGTTTGCCATGTACCAAAGTTACCGGTGCGCCCGCTCCGGCGGGTAGTCGGGGCGGAACGCGACAGTGCGCCGGACGGCGATCAGGGGGACGTCAGAGCGGGAAGTAGCGATTCATGATCTGCTCGAGGATCGGGTGGTACACCTGTGGGCTCCACTGCGGGCTCGCGTGGGCCGGGACCGCACCCCGGGTCTCGATGTCGGAACTGAGCAGCTGGGACGGAAACGCGTTCCGCCAGCCCTGCCGGGCCGTGTAGTAGTCCACCGTGCCGTCCCCGGGGTTTCCGATGAACACGAGGCTCGTGTACGAGAGCCGCTCGGCCAGCGAGCGCACGTCGAAGCCGTACACGTAGGCCGCCTCGCTCTGGATGAGGAATGACGACGGCGCCAGCGGACTCAGCTGCTCGGCCGTCTGTTCCAGGATCTGCCGCCAGGTCCGCTCGTGTTTGTTGACGATCCGCTCCCCCAGCTCGTACCCGCCGCGGACGATCGTCGGGATCGGCACACCCTGTTCGTAGCTGTAGACCACACCTCCGAACGAGTCCTGGTCCAGCACGTCATAACGGCTCGCGGGGCTCGAATCGAGCAGGATGAAGCGCACCTGGATCTGATGCCGCTCCCACAGGAGCACCGCCGTCTGCACCGCGAGCATCCCGCCGAAACTGTGTCCATAGAGGAACACGTGGCGGATCCCGCGGACCCGGGTCGACGCGGCGATGGCGTCCACCACGTCGTTGACGGACAGGCCGAGATTCGAATACCCGACCGCCGCCATCCGCCCCCAGCGGCCGATCGCCGGCTTGAGGGTCGTCAGGATGAACAGGGCCTCGTCCCAGCTGGTCTTGAAACCGGGGAGGAGGTACCAGCCCGCGTCGGCCGGGGCGTCCCCGGGCGCGTCGTCACCGAGGGTCAGGATCGTGGTCTGCCGTCGCTGCTCGGCGATGGCCCTCGTGTAGGCGAGATCCGCGGCGAGGAACGCGGAGGCGCCGCCCAGCCAGAGGAAACTCCGCCGCGAGAACCGGCGCATGCGGCCGGCGGTGCGCAGCAGGGACGCGAGATGGCGACGGCGGGCCGCGCCGTCGTCGTCGTGCCCTGTGCCCGGACCGTCCGGCCCGGGCACAGGGGGCGGGAGATCAGTCGAGTCCGAGTTCATCCTTGGAGAAGGCGAACAGGTAGGGGACGCCCGCCTCGGCTTCGATCTTTTCCTTGGCGCCGGTGTTGCGGTCCACGATCACGGCCACGGCCTTGACGTTGCCGCCCGCGTTCCGGACTCCCTCGATGGCGGTCAGCGCGGAGCCGCCGGTGGTGGAGGTGTCTTCGAGGACCACGACGTCGCGTCCGTCGACGCCCGGGCCTTCCACCTGGCGGCCCATGCCGTAGGACTTCTGGGCCTTGCGGACCACGAAGGCGTCGATGGAGCGGCCCGCGTCACCGGCGGCGTGCATGAGCGCGGTGCCCACCGGGTCGGCGCCCATGGTCAGGCCGCCCGCGGTCTCGAACTCGATGCCGGCGTCGTCCAGCAGCTGAAGCATGACCTGGCCCACCAGGCGGGAGGCCTCGTGGTGCAGGGTGATGCGGCGCAGGTCGACGTAGTAGTCGGCCTCCTTGCCACTGGAGAGGGTGACCTTGCCGTGGACCACGGCGAGTTCCTTGATGAGGTCGAGCAGGCGGGCGCGGGCAGCGGCGGCGTCGAGGGCAGTCATACGAGAAGTTTATCGACTGGCGGCGGCCGCGCCGTCAGCCGGCTCCTGGACGGGTGGATTGCGGATGCCCACCGCGGAGACCAGACCGCCCACGACGAGCAGGACCGCCGTGACCAGGAGGACCCGGTGGAAGCCGTCGAGGTCCAGCGTCGGCCCCACGATGAGGCCGAGCACGGCCACGCCCACCAGGCCCGCCACCCGCGCGACGGCGTTGTTCACCGCCGAGCCGATGCCCGATTGCTCCTCCGAGACCGAGCCGAGGATCGCCGCCGTGAGCGGGGCCACCGTCACCGAGAGGCCGATGCCGAACAGCAGGATGCCCGGCAGCAACTGGGTCCAATAGTCCACCGGCACGCGGGTCGTGACCATGAGCAGATACCCCGCGCCGCCCAGGATCGGTCCGAGGGCCATGAACCACCGGGGTCCGTATCGTCCCGCGAGGGAGCCGAACCAGCTGGAGAGCGCGATGTTCAGGATGCTGATGGGCAGCGTGGCCAGGGCGGCGAAGGTGGCCGGGAACCCCGCCACCTGCTGCAGGAAGAGCACCACGATCAGGCCGCCGATCGAGAGCGCCGCGTAGATGAAGGTGGTGGCGATGTTCCCGACGCCGAAGTTGCGCACGGTGAACAGGCTCAGCGGCATGAGGGGCTGCTTCGCCGTCGCCTGACGCCAGAGGAAGCCCGCCAGACACAGCACGCCCACGACGAACGGGACCCAGATGCCGGGGCTCCCCCAGCCCAGGTTCCCCTGCTCGATCAGGGCGTACACCGGGCCGCCGAGGCCGAGCACGCAGAGGACGGCTCCCGCGTAGTCGATCCGGACACCCTGCGCGCGGGTTTCCTTCATCCCGAGGACGGCGAGCAGGTAGAGCGTCACGGCGATGGGCAGGACGTTGATCCAGAACACCGAGCGCCAGCCGACCGTGTCCACCAGGACGCCGCCCAGGATCGGGCCCGCGATGAAGGCCACCGTGGTGCCCGCGGTCCAGTGGCCGATGGCCTTGGACCGTTCAGGTCCGCTGAAGTTCGCGGTGATGAGCGCCAGCGAACTGGGCACCAGGAGCGCGGCGGCCGCTCCCTGGAAGCCACGGCCCACGATCAGGACCTCCGCCGTCGGGGCGAACGCGCAGACGAGCGACGTCACGCCGAAACCGATCAGCCCGATCCTCAGGATGAGGATCCTGCCGAGCACGTCGGACAGTGAACCCGCCAGCAGGATGAGGGCGCCGAGCGTGATGAGGTACGCGTCCACCACCCACTGCTGCGTCGCAAGTCCCCCGCCGAATTCGCGGTCGATGGCCGGGAGAGCGACGTTGATGACACTGCCGTCCAGGAACGAGACGAAGGACGCCAGGATGGTGATCCAGAGAATGAGCCGCTGAGCGGCGGGGCCGGTCTTCATGCCGAGGGACTCCGGTTCTGCAGCGCGTTGCTCCCGGTCGGGATGGGCCCGGGAGGACGACGGCGGGCGCCGACCGTTCCATTCTGCCCCCGGGAACGTTCGAGGTCTCCCCCTTGGCCCGTCCGGGCGGCGTGGCCCGGGGAGGGCGGTCCCGGGGAGGCCGGCCCCGGTAGGTTCGCACCGCCCGCCGGGCGCGGTCCCTGGAGAGGCCGGCCCCGGGGAGGCCGGCCCCGGCACCGGACAGCTTGCGGCTGCACGGCACGCGCGTGGCGCCGATGTAACCCTCGCGAAACGTGGTGCGAGTACCCTGGGCGTATGCGCGCACTTCAGGCCCAGATCATCGAGGAAATGGGCGTCAAGCCCGAGATCGACCCCGCGGCGGAGGTCGCGTCACGGGTGGAGTTCCTGGCGTCCTATCTGCGGGCGACCCGGACCAACGGCTTCGTGCTGGGCATCTCCGGCGGTGTCGACTCGTCGCTCGCCGGGAAGCTCTGCCAGCTCGCCGTCGAGAAGCTCTCCTTCGAAGGGGTGGACGCCGCCTTCGTCGCGGTCCGGCTGCCCTACCGCGTCCAGCACGACGAGGACGACGCCCAGGCGGCGCTCGCCTTCATCAACCCTCACACGGAATGGACCTTCAACGTGGGCCCCGGTGTGGACGGCGTGGAGGAGGAGTTCCTGAAGACCACGGGCTCTGAGATCTCCGATTTCAACAAGGGCAATGTGAAGGCCCGCATCCGCATGGTGGCGCAGTACGCGCTGGCCGGCGAACACAACTACCTCGTGGTGGGGACCGACCACGGCGCCGAATCGGTCACCGGGTTCTTCACCAAGTTCGGCGACGGCGGGGCCGACGTGCTGCCGCTCTTCGGGCTGAACAAGCGCCAGAACCGTCAGCTGCTCGAGCACTTGGGCGCGCCCCGCCAGGTCTGGGAGAAGGTCCCGACCGCGGATCTTCTGGACGGCAAGCCGGGTCGGACCGACGAGGACGAACTGGGCATCAGCTACGACGACATCGACGACTACCTGGAGGGCCGCGAAGTCCCCGAGGGCGTGGCGGCGACGATCGAGGAGAAGTACCTCCGGACGCGCCACAAGCGGACCACCCCGGTCACGATCCACGACGAGTGGTGGAAGCAGGGCTGATTTCGTGGCCGTCATCCACCGGGCGACGCTGAAGCCCACGAAGCTCGAACTGCTCGCGCCCTGGCTCGACCAGCAGTCCTGGTCCGGCAGCGGCGGCGAACTCGAGCGGATCGGCAGCTACCGCTTCGACGACCCCGCGGGCGAGGTCGGGATCGAAGGATTTCTGCTCCGCCGCGGCTCGGACATCCTCCACGTCCTCCTCACGTATCGCGGTGAGCCCCTGCCCGGCACCGACGACCAGCTGATCGGCACCATGGAACACTCGGTTCTCGGCACCCGCTGGGTGTACGACGGCATCGGGGACCCGGTCGGCCAAGACGCGCTGCGCCGCGCCCTCCGCGGTGAGCAGGGGCAGGCGCTCCTGGAGATCCACGACGACGCCGGCACCGTCGTCCAGCGGCCCGAACCGGACGTCCGGGTCAGGCTCGTCGTGGCCGACACCGCGACCCCCGGAACTCCGGCATTGACCTCCGTTGAGGACGCCTTCGACGCGGTGGGCACGGGAGACGAGCGGTTCCTCGTGGCCCGCAGACCGTCCGCTCCGGGTGCGGGGCCTGGTCAGGGTGCGGGGCCTGGTCAGGGTGCGGGGCCTGGTCAGGGTGTTGGCCATAGTCAGGGTGGATCCCGGCTCGTGGCCACCTGGGCGAACGGCGAGGCCGTCATCGCGTCCCTGGGCTGAGGACTGCCCGGACGATCAGCGGCACCGCCTCAACCGACCCCACCGACTTGTGTGCTCAGTAGTCGCGGGTCGTGGCCCCGAACACCCGCAACTACTGAGCACACAACACCTCAGGACCTCGCCGTCAGTCCCGGTTGAACTCGGCCGGACGCTTCTCCTGGAATGCCGCCATGCCTTCCACCTGGTCGGGCGTGCCGAAGAGGGAGTGGAACAGCCTGCGCTCGAACACCACGCCCTGAGCGAGCCCGGTTTCGAACGCGGCGTTGACGGCCTCCTTGGCCATCATGGCCACCGGCTTGGACTTCCCGGCGATCGTCTCGGCGACCGCGAGCGCCTCTTCGAGGAGGGATTCCGTGGGCACCACGCGGGAGACCAGCCCGGACCGCTCCGCCTCCGCGGCATCCATCATCCTGCCGGTGAGGACCAGGTCCATCGCCTTCGCCTTCCCCACGGCCCGCGTGAGCCGCTGCGAGCCGCCCATGCCGGGGATGACGCCGAGGTTGATCTCGGGCTGACCGAACTTCGCGTTCTCGGCGGCGATCAGCAGATCGCACATCATCGCCAGTTCGCAGCCGCCACCCAGCGCGTATCCGGAGACCGCGGCGATCACGGGGATCCGCACCCGGGTGAGCTCCTCCCAGCCGCGGAACCAGTCGGCCCGGTACATCTCGAGGTGGTCCTTGGACGCCATCTCCTTGATGTCCGCACCGGCGGCGAACGCCTTGGCCGACCCCGTGAGGACGACCGCGCCCGTGCCGGGGTCCACGTCCGCAGCCCGGATGGCGTCCACCACCTCGGTCATGGTCGCCAGGTTCAGCGCGTTGAGCGCCTCCGGCCTGTTGAGGGTCACGATCGTGACGCGCCCACGGCGCTCCACCAGGATGTTCTGCACGGGTGCTTGCTCCTTCGCAATCGGCGTCTGAGGAATGGGAATGCGGGCTGAGTGCTGCGGTGTCGGGCGCCGGAGGCAGGGCCTCCGGAATCAGAGTGTCAGATCGCCGCCATCCGTCTCCCCGGGTTCGAACGGGGCGAAGTAGGAGGCGACGAGCTCCGGACTGACCTCGGTCAGCCCCGCGTGCTCCCAGTGCGGCGTGCGGTCCTTGTCGATGACCTGGGCGCGAATGCCCTCCCGCATGTCCGGGGAGGCGAGGCACCGGACCGCGACGCGGAACTCGTCCCGCAAAGCCTCCTCGAGCGTTCCGGAGCAGTGGCGGCGCACGGCTTCGAGCGCCACGGCCACGGAACGCGGACTCTTGGTCCGGAGGGTGGCGGCTGCCGCCTGGGCCTGCGCCTCAGGGTGGGTCTCAAGGCGGCTCAGGATGACGGCCGCGGACGCGTCGCCGGACAGGGCTCCGGCGTAGCAGTCCTCGATCCAGGAGGCGGCGCCGTCGGCATCACCGGCTGCGGCGAGCACCGCTTCCGGCGCCATGCCGGCGAAGCGGGCCACGGCGTCGTCGGCGGTGTCAGTCTCCAGGAAGGTCAGGAATTCGGGGAGGTTCGCGGCCGGCACGAAGGCGTCCGCGAGCCCGAGGTGGATCGCGTCCCCGGGGCCGACGTGGTCGCCGGTCATGGCGGCGTGCACGCCCGCGACGCCGGCGTGGCCCAGCAGCCAGGTCCCCCCGACGTCCGGGACGTAGCCGATGGTGACCTCCGGCATGCCCATCCGGGTGGTCTCGGTGACCACCCGGTGCGAAGCGTGGGCGGAGATGCCCACGCCTCCACCCAGCACCAGACCGTCCTGCACGGCGATCACGGGCTTGGGGTAGCCGAAGAGGAGGGAGTTCATGCGGAACTCGGCGCGGAAGAAGTCATGGGAGGCCCGCTCCCCGGCCACGATGTCCCGGTACATCGCCACGACGTCACCGCCGGCGCACAGGCCGCGCTCTCCCGCCCCGGTGATGATGACGTGCTCGATCGACGGATCGACCGCCCAGGCCCGCAGCTGCGCGTCCACGGCCTCCACCATCCCGTGGTTGAGCGCATTGACCGCCCGCGGCCGGTTGAGGATGACCATACCGGCATGACCACGCTGCTCGAAGGTCACCTCCGCTGACTTCACCTCAGCGGCAGACGGCCCGGCCGTGAGGGCGGAGGCTGAGAGGGTGGACGGTGCGCTGGTACTGGAAGGCTCCATGGCTCTAGCTTGCCCGAAAGGCGGACCAGTTTCATCTGCAACGGCTCCCGATGTGGAAAAGCCCCCTCCTCCATCGGTGGATGGAGGAGGGGGCTGAGGCGGGCACGGACTGCCGCCCGTATCCGGGCGCCGAGGCCTCAGGCGCGGACGTCCTCCGGCTTCTCGCCGAGATCCTTGGTCCGGACCTTGTACGTCTCCCGGAGGCCGAGCACGCACAGCGCCAGGACCAGGCACGCGGCGCCGGAGTACAGGGCGATGCCGAGGGAGCCGCGATTGAACGCGATGAACAGGGCCGTGGCGATGCTCGCCGCCGTGCCGCCGCCCAGCGCCGCGCCCGTCTGGTACGTCGCGGAGATGGACGAGTAACGGCTCTCCTTGGAGAACTGCTCACCCAGGAACGCCGGGATGCAGCCCTGCGGCATGGCCATGAACACGTTCACCAGGATGAAGGCCACGGTCGCGAGGAACGCGACGCGGCTGTCCACCATGCCGAAGAAGAGGAAGAAGAACACCGCGTAGATCACGGCGCCGCCGGCGATCACCTTCTTGCGTCCGATCCTGTCCGAGAGCAGACCCATGAAGGGAGCTGCGAGCATGAAGGCGAATGAGCCGGCCACCTGGAACAGCAGTGACTGGGTGTCCGTGTAACCGCGTTCCTCGGTGTAGGTGACGGTGAACAGGGAGCCGATGTACGCGATGGTGTTGTAGCCGAACGCGACGCCGATCGCCAGGAGCATCTGCTTCGGGTGCCTCCGGATGGCCGCCAGGAGCGGCACGCGCGGAGCGCTCTCCTTGTTCACCGTCTCGTGCGGCATGCGGGTGCGGGCGATCAGGCCCACGAGCACCAGGAGACCGCCCAGCCAGAACGGCACACGCCAGGCCCAGGCGGTGAGCTCGGACTCCGGCAGGAGCGTCATCACCGTGAAGACACCCGTGCCGAAGAGGCTGCCGATGCCGATGCCCGTGCTCGTGAAGCTGCCCCAGAGGCCGCGGCGGTTCTCGGGCGAGTTCTCGATGCCGAAGAGTGATGCCCCACCCCATTCACCACCGGCCGCGAAGCCCTGCACCAGGCGCAGGATCACCAGCAGCACCGGAGCCAGCAGACCGACGTTCTGGTACGTCGGGAGGCAGCCGATGAGGAAGGTGCTGCCGCCCATCAGGAGCAGGGTCATGACGAGCATGGACTTGCGGCCGATGCGGTCACCGAAGTGACCCACCACGATGCCGCCGAGGGGCCGCACGATGAACCCGGCGCCGAACGCGGCGAAGGCCACCAGCGTCCCCGTCAGGCGGTCCGCGGCCGGGAAGAAGAGTGTGGGGAACACGAGGGCGGCGGCGAGGCCGTAGACGATGAAGTCGTAGAACTCCAGTGCCGTGCCGAAGCCGGAGATGAAGAAGGTGCGCAGCGCAGTGGTGGCCTGGGTGCCCAGCGTCGGGGCATCCTGCGGCGCCGGGGCGACGGCCGGCGAGGACTGGGTGTGGGACATGAGAGCGGTTCCTTGTGGAGATGGAGCGGGGAGGGAGGGGAGGTCAGAAGCGCGCAAGGCCGTGAACGGCGGCTTCGTCCGGGCGGCCTGCGAAGTAGTCGAGAGCGAAGTGCTCGACGTCGACGCCGATCGTCAGCAGGGTGCCCCACTGATCGATGACGGGCTTGGCGGTGTCCGGGGACATGCAGATGGGAGCGGCGGACCCTTCGCCTCCGCAGGCTGCGCGGGCGCGCTCGACGGGTGCCAGGCCTGCGAGGGTTCCCCGGACGGCGTCGAGGTGCTGATAGCGCTCGGCCGTGGAGGAGTCGGCGGGCATGGTGTCGCCCTGGAAGAGGTCGTGATCGAGGAAGTGGTTGGTGTGGAAGAGCCAGCCGTCCTCGCCAGGCCGGACGACGCCGAGGCCTGCCGGGGCGAGTTCGAGGCTCACGGCGCGGGAGTCGCCGTCGTGGAAGTCGAAGACGGTGAAGACGGTGGAGGCGCTGACAGTGGCGCTCGCCGCGATGTCTTGCGCCTCCTCCAAGGTCGCGGCCTCCTCCAGGATGCGGCGGGCGATCGCGTGGACCGGAACACCGCCCTGATCGGAGTCGCTGCGGTGGGACAGGATGTTGAAGTGCAGGCCGAGCCCGGCGTCGTTGACCCCGATCTTCGCTGCGGTGCCGAACTCGGTGAACAGCTTGACCCTGCGGCCGGCCGGGCTGGTCAGGTCCAGCAGCAGCCCGTCCGGCACCAGGAATTCGTGCCAGTCCCACGTCTGCAGGGTCTCCGGGGCGCGGTCCTCGCCGGTGAGGACCGCGGTGGAGCATTCACCCTCGGCACGAGGCGGCGCGGCCGCAAGGATCTCGGTGCGGGCGCCGACGGCGGCGAGCTGCCAGAGTTCGAGGCCGGCGGCCGCGGCGATGGCCTCCGCCTCCGCGGCCAGGCCCGGAGCCCAGTCGGCCAGTGCCGCGTGGCTCGTCTCGGCGATACGCCGGACGGTCTCCGCAGGGATCTTCAGCGCCGCGAAGTGCTCGAGGTACAGACCGGCCACGTCCTCGAAACGGTCGCCGAATTCCAGCCCGAGTTCACGGCCGCGGACAGCCGGGTCCTGCGTGGTGGAAGTGGCGGTGAAGAGCTTCATGAGGGGTTCCTTCGTGGGGGCGTTTTCTGAGGTGCAGATCACATTAGGAAAGTAAAACGTTTTATGCAATGATGGTTTTCCACATGGCCTCCGCGACCCGTGTGCGGGCGGTTCCGTCCCTGGTGAAATGGGGGTGACAACGACTTCAGGAGGGTCCGTGGCGCTTGGCAAAGGAGCGACGATCCGGGATGTGGCGCGCCGCGCGGGGGTGTCCATCACCGCCGTCTCGCACTCGCTGAACGGCAAAGGGACCATCAGCGAGGAGACCCGGGCCCGGGTGAAGGCGGCCGCGGACGAACTCGGCTACCAGGCGGACGCCTTCGCCCGCGGAATGCGCCAGGGCAGCATCGGCGCGATCGGCCTCGTGATGCGCTCCCTGGACGCCCTGGGCGATTACACCCCGGCCGGCGTCGACGTGTTCGAGCGCTTCGCGGGGATCCTGTCCTCGCGGGCGCTGGCCCGCGGGCTCAGTCTCACGCTCGTGCCGGACCTGACCCGCAGTCCTGTGCCGCCGCTGGCGTTCTCGATGGACGGGTACGTCATCATGAGCCCCAATGCCCAGGACCCCGTGATCGACCTCCTGGACCGGCGCGGCATCCCCTACGTCTGCTACGGCAAGCTCCTGGACAAGCCGGACTTCACGCGCTGGTCCTCGGAGGACGACCCCCTCGCCGCCCGGCAGATCCTTGCGCACTTCGAAGCAGCAGGAGCCCGCGAGGTGGTGCTCGTCTCCGGAACGGACCGGAACGCCTGGAACGCAGACTTCCTCCAGGAGTACCTGGCGTGGTGCGAGCGCCACGGGGTCACGCCACGGGTCTACGAACAGTCGGAGCGCTCCGGGCTCGACGGCGGCCGCGACGCCGGGCTGCGCATTCTCGCGGACGGCGTCCCCGAGGCCGTGTTCTGCATGACCGGGCGGCACGCGGCGGGGGTGCAGCAGGAGATCCTGGCGGCCGGGCTGACCGTGCCGGGCGACGTGATGATCGCCGCCGCGTCGGATTCCGAGCACGCCCGCTCGAGCCGCCCCGCCATCACGGCCTTCGAACTCAACCCCGCCGGCACCGCGGACCTGCTCCTGGACATGCTGCAGGAACTGCTCAAGACCGGCGAGACCGTGGGTCCCCGCCTCACGCGGGCCAGGCTTCGCCCGCGCGCGTCGACGAGGAAGGAGTAGGTCCCCATCCCCTCTGATCGACTGCTCCACACGATGCCATTCCGCCCGGAATTCCGGGGATTCCGGCATCGTACGGAGCAGTGGATGAGAGGCAGGCGATCCGGCGGCGGGGGTCGTTGGAGGGGCGCTGTCAGGGACGATGCGATTCGAGGATCCGCACGATCTCCGTGAAGCCCATCCGTCGGGCGTTGTCGAGCGCCGTGCGGCCCTGCGGGTCCCGGATGCCGGGGTCCGCACCCGCGGCCAGGAGCAGCCGGACCGCCTCCTGCTGGCGGGGGCCGCCGGCGTTCAGGAGGATCGCCTCCTGCATCCCGGTCCAGCCGAGACGGTTCACGTGGTTCACGGGAACTCCGGCCGCGATCAGGATCCGGATCGTCTCGACGTGTCCGTGCTCGCAAGCCGGGATGAGCGCGGTCCCGCCGAAACGGTTGGTGCTCCGCACGTCCGCGCCCGCTGCCAGCGTGAGCCGCAGGACGTCGTTGAACCCTTCCGCCCCGGCGTAGAGGAAGGCGGAATCCTGGATCGAATCCTTGGCGTTGACGTCGCCGCCCTGCTCGATGAGCCGCTTCACCTCGGCGGGGTCGTTCCGCTTCGCGGCGCGGATGAGGTCCTGATCCAGCCGGGCCCTTTGTGCCTCGGTCAGGCGGGCCCGGGCGGCGGCTCGCGCCCGGGGGTCCAGTCCGGTGGGCGACGGCGTGCTGCCGCTTTCCGCGGCGGGTGAGCCGCGCTGTGCCGGGGACGACGCCGGCGGCGAGGTCCGCGCGGAGGGTGCGGCGCCGTCGTCGGACGGCTGAGCTGGTCCCGGCTGAGCGGAACCCGGAGCGGAACCGGGCGCGCAGGCGGCGAGGAGCCCGGCGGCAAGGACCGCCAGGCTCCCCTTCAGCACTGCGCCACGCGTCGGCATGGCCTCCATCATCGCTCCTAGCGGCCCAGGATCGCCTCGGCGCCGGCCGTGGCGCACGCCTCGTCCAGGGCGCCGTCGGGCGCGCCGCCGACGCCGATGCCCGCCACGGACACGCCGTTGACCTTGAGCGGGACGCCGCCGGCCAGGAACAGGGTGCCGGGCAGATCGGCGATGGAGGGCTTGCCGTTGCCGCTGATCCGTCCGGCCAGCTCACTCGTGGGGGCGCCGAAGGCCGCCGCGGTGTAGGCCTTCTGCTTCGAGGCCTCGAGGGTGTGCTGCGCGGCGTTGTCGCCACGGAGGACCGCCTGGACGGTGCCGAAACGGTCCACGACCGTGACGGAGACGAACGGGAGCTTGTCCCCCACGCACTTTGCCAGAGCGGCCTGGACGGCCTTGGCGGAGGCGGTCGCGGAGATCCGGTTCTGCGAGACCGTGGTGCCCTCGCCGGCCGGGATGTCCGCCGTGGGAAGACGCTTGGCGGTCTCCGCGGCGGGCGCGGCCGCAGGCTGAGACGCCTGCCCGGCATTGGCGGCCGCGGTGACGCCGCCGGTCAGGAGGAGCGCCGCCGCCGCTGCGGAGAGGACCTTGATGTTGCTCTTGCTGATGGCCATGATGTGCCTGCCCTTCGGGAATGGATCGTGCCTGGATCGGACTCGGTGGTCACTGCGCGAGCCCACGGACCCCGGCGTGCCGGGTCTCCCCGGCCTTCCTGACGGGTCCGTGAGCTCCTGACATCCATCCTTCCGAGACGCGGTTCCGGCCACATCGGCAGTTCCAGCAGGGGTTCCTCATGCCTTCGGGTGGCGGCCTCAGCCAAAAGGATGAGACGCGCTTTTCCTGTCGGCCCCGTCTCGTAGAGTGGCCCCATGATCACCGCACCCCCGGCAGGCCGCGAGCGCTATCTCGGCGTGGCGGTCCACTGTGGGTTCACGGTGCTCCTGACCGCCTCACTGATCCGTTACGTGCTGCGGCATGGACCGGATGAGAACCTCCTCGTCCTGGTGCTGGCCGCGGCGCTCTGCGTGCTGTACGCGGCGGCGGTCCGGCTGCGCGGGCCCGCCCGCCCCGTGGTCCTGTGGATCCTCGTGGCGGTCTGGGCAGCACTGGTCATTCTCGCCCCGAGCTTCGCCTGGTGTGCGTTCGCGGTGTTCTTCGTCGGCCGGTCCGCGGTGTCCGGAAGGGCCGCCGCGCTGGCGACCGGGCTGACCGCGCTGAGCACGTCCGTCGGCCTGTTCAAACTCAGTGGGTACACGGACGTGGCGGCCCTCCTCGGCCCGGCCGCCGCGGCGCTCGTCCTGACGCTCGTCTACGACCGTCTGGAGGACGCCCTGTCCCGCCAGGCCCAGCTCAATGCGGAGCTGCGCACCGCGCAGGCCCAGACCGCCGCCGCGGAACGGGCCGCCGGCACGCTCGCGGAGCGGGAACGCGTGGCCCGCGAGATCCACGACACCGTGACGCAGGGCCTCGCCAGCACCGTGCTGCTCCTGGAGGCGGCGGACCGCACGGAAGGGCTGAGCCCCGAGGTCCGTCAGGCCACCGAACAGCTCAGGGTGAACCTCGCCGAGACCCGGGGACTGGTCCACAATCTCGCGACGGCCCCGGAACCCGATCTGCCGCTGGAAGACGCCCTGGCCGCCGCGGTCCGGCGCCATGTCCCGGGAATGCGGATCAACGTGACCGGCACCCCGCGGGCCCTGCCGCCCGAGGTGCGGCACGCCGTCGTGCGGATCGCCCAGAGTGCCGCGGCCAACGTCGAGCGGCATGCCTCCGCCCAGGCGGCGAGCGTCACCCTCGGCTTTCTGCCGGGGTCCGTCACACTGGATGTCTACGACGACGGCGTGGGCTTCCGGCCCACGGCCGCCGCAGAGCCGGGGCCCGGCGGCGGGTACGGACTGCGTGCCATGCGACAGCGGGTCGAACAGCTCGGCGGCACCTTCGCGGTGGAGTCCGCTCCGGGCGAGGGCACGGTGATCGGCGTGGAGATCCCGACCGGTGACGCCGGTGCGGTGGAAGGAGGAACGGCATGATCACGGTGCTGCTGGTGGATGACCATCTGGTGGTGCGGAGCGGTCTGCGAGCGCTGCTCAGCACCCAGCCGGACATCGAGGTGGTCGCCGAAGCCTCTTCGGGCGAGGACGGTGTGGCGACGGCGCTCGAGCAGGCGCCGGACGTGGTGCTCATGGACCTGGCGATGGGCGCGGGCATCGACGGCATCGAGGCGATCCGGAGACTCCGCACCGAACGTCCCGCACAGGCCGTCCTCGTGTTCACCACCTACGATTCGGACGCGGACATCGTGCGTGCCGTCGATGCCGGAGCCATGGGGTATATCCTCAAGGACGCCGCCCCGGACGAGATCTTCGCGGCAGTGCGGGGCGCGTCCCGGGGGCAGAGCCACATGAGCGCACCCGTCGCGAGCCGCCTCTTCCAGCAGATGCGGAACCCCGACGAGGCGCTGACACCCCGGGAGGCCGAACTGCTGACGCTGCTCACCCAGGGCCTCTCCAACAAGGAACTCGGGCGGAAGCTCTTCATCTCCGAGGCGACCGTCAAGACGCACCTGGCGCACATCTACGCGAAGCTCGGCGTGGACTCCCGGGCCGCTGCCATCGCGAAGGCGCTGCGGCGCGAGGGGATGCGATGACGGTGCCGGCGGCCGAGGTCGCGGAGCTCGTGTCCCGCAGACAAGGCTCCGTGCGGTTCCTGCTGTTCGCCCCCGGGCTGGCCGGTCATCCTCTGGACGACCAGGACGAGGTGTTCGCGGCGGCCGCCGAGGACCTGGGCGGCGATGCCGTGCTGCTGGGCGAGACTCCCCTGCTGTTCGCGGGGCTCCACGCCAAGAGCCTGTTCGCCCGGCGGCAGGAGAGCGTCGGGTTTCTCGTGACGGATCGGGCGGTTCACGTGAGGGACGCGCCCTCCACGCCGTTCGAACCTGCGGCCCCGAGGGCGGTGCCGCTCCTCGCCTCCCCTGACGCGGCGGAGGCGGCCCGGAAGGTGGTGCGCACGGCGTCGGCCACCTTCGACCGGAAGTGGGCCGAGACGCTGAGCGATCCCGGCGCGCTGCGGGAGGCCCTCGACGTCGTGCGCGAGGTCATCGAAAATGTGCTCGAGTCCGGCGGAGGGGTCGACGAGGACTTCGAGCCGGACGACTGGCTGGACTGACAGAACCCGTTCAGGGCACACGCCGGAGGCTCGGCGCGTGAGTCTTGCCACGTCCTCGGCTTCCGGCCCCGATGAGCCGCGCGGCCGATGACATACTCGGGGCATGGGAGATCAGCAACTCATGTCGGGGATCATCGCCATCGGGCTCGGGCTGGTGACCGGGGTGCTGTTGTTCGTGCCGTTCGTGGCGGTCAGCTATCGGCGGCGCGGCAGCCTGACCTTCGGCCGGGGGCTGCTCTGGGCGGCGGCGGTCGTGTACTTCTGGGCGATCTGGACGTACACCCTCCTGCCCTTGCCGGATCCGGAGACGGTGCGGTGTGCGGGCGTCAATCTCGAACCGTTCCACTTCATCGCGGACATCCGGGAATCCCTCGCCCGCTCGGGCGCCGGTCCGCGGGCCGCCCTCACCGACACCGCGGTCCTCCAAGTCGCGTTCAACGTCCTGCTCTTCGCCCCGCTCGGCTTCTTCGTCCGGGCACTCGGTTCCCGGGGCTTCCTGATCTCCACCGTCACCGGGCTGGCCGTGTCCGCCTTCGTGGAGTTCACGCAGCTGACCGGCGTCTGGGGCATCTACCCGTGCGCCTACCGGGTGTTCGACGTCGACGACCTGATGGCCAACACCCTCGGCGCGCTGCTCGGCTCGTTCCTCGCGCTGCCGTTCTTCGGGCGACGCCGCCACGTTGCCCCGGCCGCCGCCGTCGCGCGCCGGGTCACCAAACCGCGGCGCTTCCTCGCCATGCTGTGCGACTGGCTCGCGTTCACCCTGCTCAGCGTCGCCATCACGGTGGGCATCCGCGCATTCCTGCTGTTCGTCCTCAACGACCGTGAGGCCCTCAACCGGGACGACTACTCCGCGCTGGTCGGCACCGGCGTCGCCTTCCTGCTGTGGCTGGTGGTCACGTTGGTCAGCGGCCGCACCGTCGGCGATCACGCGGTCCAGCTCCAGTACGACGGCGGCCCCCTCCCCCGACCGCTCGCTCGGCCGCTGCGTCTGCTCGGAGGCATCGGCGGCTACGCGCTGCTCGGTTTCCTTCCGGAGGAACTCGGCTGGGTGGGTTCCCTCTTCGTCCTCGTGTCCCTCGGAACCCTGGTGTTCAGCGCGAAGGGCCGCGGCCTGCCGGGCCTGGTGTCGGGCCAGCAGGTCCGGGACGCACGGGAGACGACGCCGGTGCAGGCCTCGGTCCCTCCGGGCTGAACAGGAATTCCCGGGTCCTGCACCCACCCCGAAACAGTGGATTCCCGCCGAAACCGCGTGCAAAACACACTGTTTCGACGGGAATCCACTGTTTCAGCGGGTCCGGGCGGGCACGGACGAATTCAACCGGGCCAGACCCGAGGAAGGCGGGTGCGCCCCGCGGGACTCATCTCACCAGTGTGCGCGCCAGTACTGCGGTGCGAACGGGGTCTTGTCGAGTGGTTCGCCAAGGGAGCGGGCCGCCAGCGCGGGCCAGTTCGGCTCCTTGAGGGCGGCGCGGGCGATCGAGACGCCGTCCGCCTGGCCGTTCACCAGGACCTGCTCGGCCTGCTGCGCCTCGTTGATCATGCCGACGGCGCTGACGAAGGCGTCGTTCTCCGCGCCACGCTCCTGAGCATCCGCGGCCAGGGCCTTCTTCACCTGGGCCGCCAGCGCGATCTGATACCCCGGGCCGGTGGGGCCGTGGTACGCGCCGATGCCGCCGCTGGACAGGTCGAAGACGGTGACACCCTCGGCCCGGAGCTCCACCGCGAGACGGGCGGTCTCCTCGATGGTCCAGCCGCCCTCCACCCAGTCGGAACCGGAGAAGCGCACACCCAGCGGCTTGTCGGCCGGCCAGACCTCACGCACCGCGGCCACGACCTCCCGCAGGTACCGGGTCCGGCCTTCGTAGGAGCCGCCGTAGGAGTCCGTGCGCGTGTTGCTCAGCGGAGACAGGAACTGGTGCACCAGGTAGCCGTGGGCGGCGTGGATCTGGATGAAGTCGAAGCCGGCGTCATCGGCGCGGCGGGCGGCCGCGGCCCAGGACGCCACGGACTCCTGGATCTCCTCGACGGTCAGCTCATGCGACTCGGCCAGGCCGTGGATCGAGGTGACGGATGGCGCGACCGTGACCCAGCCGCCGTCGGCCACCGGGACCGACCCGGTCAGGCCCTGGTCCACCCAGCGGGGCAGCCAGCCGTACGTGGAGGCCTTGCCGCCGGCATGCGCCAGCTGCACGCCGGCCGCGGCGCCCTGGCTCTTGATGAACGCGGTGATGGGCTTGAAGGCCTCCACCTGCTCGTCGTTCCACAGGCCGAGGTCCTCCGGGGAGATCCGTCCCTCCGGCACCACGGCCGTGGCCTCGGTGATCACCATGCCGAAGCCGCCGGCGGCGCGGGCGCCCAGGTGCGCCTGATGCCAGGCGGTCGGCACGCCGTCGCGCGCCTCCACGGAGTACATGCACATGGGGGCGAGGAAGGTCCGGTTGCGCAGCGTGAGCTGGCCGGACGGGGCTGACAGGACTGCTTCACTGAAAAGTTGGCTCACGATGATGGGCAACCCCAGGCGTCCGGATCGTATTCCGATGGTGACGCCGCGGGTCACCAAACTGTCAGTCCGCTTTGATAGCTTGGGAGCGTGAAGATCGCCACCTGGAACGTCAATTCCCTCCGTGCCCGCGCCGACCGTGTGGAGGCCTGGCTGGAACGCAGCGACTGCGATGTCCTGGCCATTCAGGAGACCAAGTGCAAGGACGAGAACTTCCCCTGGGAGCTTTTCGAGCGCATGGACTATGAGGTGGCGCATTTCGGGTTCAGCCAGTGGAACGGTGTGGCCATCGCCTCCCGCGTGGGACTGGAGGACGTGGAGCGCACGTTCCCCGGTCAGCCGACGTTCGGCAAGGGCGGGGTGAACCCGGAGCAGGAGGCCCGTGCCATCGGCGCCACGTGCAACGGCGTCCGCGTGTGGAGCCTGTACGTGCCCAACGGCCGTGCCCTGGATGACGAGCACATGCCGTACAAACTCGAGTGGCTGGACACCCTGAAAGCGAACGCGGAGGCCTGGCTGGACACCGACCCCGCCGCCCAGATCGCGCTCATGGGCGACTGGAACATCGCGCCCCAGGATGACGACGTCTGGGACATCGATTTCTTCATCGAGGAGGGCCTCACGCACGTCTCCGCTCCGGAGCGCGCCGCCTTCCACGCCTTCGAAGAGGCCTCCTTCGCGGATGTCGTGCGTCCGCTCAACCCGGGCCCCGGCGTCTACACCTACTGGGATTACAAGCAGCTCCGCTTCCCGAAGAAGGAGGGCATGCGCATCGACTTCGTCATGGCGTCCCCGGCCCTCGCCTCCCGCGTGACCGGCGCCGTGATCGACCGTGAGGAGCGCAAGGGCAAGGGCGCCAGCGACCACGCCCCCGTGATCGTCGAACTCGCGGACTGAGCCATGCCCAGCGCGCGGCCGGGAAGCCGATGACCTTCTACGACTCCCCCATGGGGTTCCCCTACATCTCCGCCCTGCGCGTCTACCAGCCGCTCGACGCCTTCGGCGCCCCGCAGCGGCGGGCCATCGTCGCGCAGTACGGTGATCTGACCGAGCGCGCCATCCTGAGTGCCTCAGAGCTGCGGCAGATACGCGACGACGTCGAGCGCCGCGAGCTGCGCAGCACCCTTCACCGCCTCCTGCGGAAGCCCAACGACCCGTACCCGGGCAGCCGCGCCGAGCTCTCGCGCGCCCTCGCCGATCCCAGCGAGCGGGGTTCTCTGCTGTACTGCCCGAACCAGACGGTGCTCCGTTCCGCACTGGCCGCGGAGGAGCTGGCGGACGGGTCGAGTTCGGAGAGCCTGGAACGGATCGTCCCCGTGGACGCCACCGAACGGCATCAGGAACGGCTCAAGACCCTGGTGGACTCCGGTCTGATCGACTCGGATCTGCTGTTCACCCGCACCGCCACCTGGGGTGTTCCGTTCGCGTGGTTCATCTTCTTCCACGAGACGGACCGCCAGGAGATGATCAACAACCGGGACGGCAGCATCGCCACCCTGCGCCTCTACACGCCGGTGACGGAGGCGATCTCGCGCTCCCGCACCCTCGTGGCCGCTCTGTCCCTCGGCGCCCCGGAGCTGGATTTCCTGGACGAGATGACCCGCGTCGTCGCCTGGCTGGAGCGCTTCCACACCAGCAGTGTCCTGGAACTGGACTACGGCGCCCTCGCGGACCGGGTGTACCCGGACGACTCCCCCAGCGACGTCCGCATGGGCATCGAATGCCTCGCGGAAGGCGATATGACGGGCGCGGCGGCCGCGTATCAGCGCCTCATCACGCGCTGGGTGCCGCTGCGGCACCTCGGCCGCGCCAGCTGAGCCGCGCCAGCTGAACCTGCCCCGCGCCAGCTGACCCGTGCCGGACCCGCGCCGAGTAAGAGAGCTAAGTCAGCGGCGCCGTCGACGTCCGGCTCTTCAGTTCGAAGTCCGCGTGCACATCGTGGACGGACCCCGCCTTGCCGGCCAGCTCGTCGAGCAGCATCCGCGTCCCGAGCCGGGCCTGCGCCACCGGGTCCTGGGCCACCGTGCTCAGCCCCATGACCGGGGAGAACTCGTGGTCGTCGATCCCGATCACCGAGAGGTCCTCCGGCACCCGCAGCCCCCGGCGCTGCGCCTGCAGGATCACACCCATGGCCATCTCATCGGAGGCGCACATGAGCGCCGTCGGCTTGGGGCCGGGCCGGTTCCAGAGCTCGTCGAACGCCTCGGCGCCGCTCGCGAGGGTGAAGTTCCCCCGCACCTCCCATTCCGGGTGGTCCTCGACCCCGGCACGGGCGAGCTCTTCGTGGAAGCCGTTCACGCGGAGCTCGGGGACCTGGAAATTGAGGTCCTCGTCATCGTCCTGGCCGTGCAGGACCCCGATGTCGCGGTGCCCGAGGTCCAGCAGATGGCGGGTGGCGAGGGCCGCCGCTTCCACGTCGTTGATGCCGATGCTGGAGCAGCCCTCCACCGGCCCGCCCACCGCGACCAGCGGGATGTCGAGCCGGCGGAGTTCCTGGATCTCGTCCATGGACAGCGCCATGCAGAGCACCAGGAGGGCGTCGATGTGCTTGGCGACCATCGTCTTGCTGAAGGTCCGCTGCCGTTCCCCGGAGCGGCTGTCGAGGCTGAACAGGGACAGATTGTAGCCCTGCTCGTGGAGTTCGCGCTCCACGCCTTCCAGCGCCTTGTAGAAGAACCAGCGGTCCACGTACGGCGCCAGGACGCCGATGGTGCGGGTGCGGCCGGTCGCCAGGCCGGAGGCCGCGGACGAAGCGACGTATCCGAGCTCGGAGGCGACGTCCAGGATGCGCTGACGGGTCTGTTCGGACACGCGCGGGAGGCCTCGGACTGCCCGGGAGACGGTCGCCGTCGAGACGCCGGCCGCCGCGGCCACATCCTCGATGCTCACGCCATGATGCCCGCCACGGGCGGCACGCGCAGCCATGCAAGTCACACTCCTCAGGTTCCCCGAATCATGAATTGAACCACGCGTGCCATGTCACGTCACAGTCGATGACGCCCGACGCTCAGTTGCGACGGCCCATGGCTCGGGACGGCAGCCGCCTCCGGAGCCTGATGAGCCCCCAGACGGCGAGCACGGCCGCGAGCAGCCCCAGGGCCCAGCCGAGGGCCGGCTGTCCCGTGAGCTCCATCCAGACCGTGGTGCCGAAGAGGACCAGGGTCCAGAACCCCAGCATCCCCAGGACGATGTCCAGATCCTCGGCGCTGCGGAGGAGGCGACGGCTGGGCTTCCGTTCCGGCTCCTCCTGCGCCGGTCCTTCCCAGCCGCCCACGGTCCGTCCGCGGGCGACGGCGGCCCGCCGGCCGTCGTCGTCCGCGGAGGACTGCTGCTTGCTCACTTGACCGCGCCCGCGGTCAGACCGGCGACGATCTTGCGCTGGAACACGAGCACCAGGATGACCAGCGGGATGGTGACCACCGTGCCGGCGGCCATGACGGCCGTGTACGGCTCCTGGTGCGGCTGGGCGCCGGCGAAGGAGGCGATGGCCACGGTGACGGTCTTGGTGGAATCCACCGAGAGCTGGCTGGCGATCAGGAACTCGTTCCACGCGCCGATGAAGGTCAGGATCGCGGTGGTGAACGTCGCGGGCGCCGCCAGCGGAAGGATGACCTTCCGGAAGGCCTGGCCCTGCGTGCAGCCGTCGATCCGGGCCGCCTCCTCCAGCTCCCACGGCATCTCACGGAAGAAGGACGTGAGGGTGTAGACCGCGAGCGGCAGGGAGAAGGAGATGCTCGGGATGATCAGCGCCTGGTAGGTGCCCATCCAGCCGATCCCGGTGAAGAACTGGAACAGCGGGGTGATCAGGGCGACGGCCGGGAACATCGACGCACCCAGGATGAACCCGAGGACCAGTTCCTTGAAACGGAACTTCAGGCGGGCCAGGGCGTAGGCCGCGAACACGCCGACCACCAGGGAGATCACGGTGGTGATGCCCGCGACGATCAGGCTGTTCAGGAGGTTCTGGGCGAAGTGATTGCCCAGGCTCTCGTCGAACACGGTCCGGAAGTTGTCGAAGGTGACGTGGGTGAAGAACGGCGTGGGATCGAAGGTGAAGCCCACATCGCGGAAGGCCGTGACGATCATCCAGTAGAAGGGCGCGAGACACCAGACGAGGATGACGGCGGCCTGGAGGTACGTGCGCGCGGGCGCCCAGCTGAAGGCACGACGGCGCGTGGTTGCGGAGGCGGTGCTGACTGCGTTGCTCATGTCACTTCTTCTTCGGTGCGGCGGACTCCACGGCGTTGGCGCCGAGGAAGCGGACAAAGATGAATGCCACCAGGAAGATCACCAGGAAGGTGATGGTGGACAGCGCGGACGCCCCGTTGAGGCCCTGCCGGACCTGCTGCACCACCAGGATGGAGAGCGTGGTGGTGTTGTTGGCGCCGCCCGTCATGATGGCGGGCAGGTCGTACATGCGCAGCACGTCGAGGGTGCGGAACAGGATGGCGACCATCAGGGCCGGCCGGACCAGGGGAAGAGTGATCTGGGTGAAACGCTGCCAGGCGCTGGCGCCGTCCACCTTCGCGGCCTCGTAGACCTCATCCGGGATGAGCTGGAGACCGGCCAGGATCAGCAGCGCCATGAACGGGGTGGTCTTCCAGACGTCGGAGATGATGATGGCCCAGCGGGCGGGCCCTTCTGAACCGGTCCAGAGGATCTGCGTGCCGAAGAGCTGATTGATGATGCCGTCGAAGGCGAACATGAAGAAGAACAGCTTGGCCGTGACGGCGGTGGGGATGGCCCACGGGACGAGGACGGCGGCGCGGATGAGGCTGCGGCCCTTGAAGGCGCGCGCCATGATGACGGCCATCCAGAAACCGAGGATGGTCTCCAGGATCACCGTGATGATGGTGAAGAAGAAGGTGGTGCCCATCGCGTTCCAGAACTGGGAACCGAGGGTGCCGGGAGGGCAGGCCTGGCCGTTGCACTGCTGCAGGAGCCAGTGGACGTAGTTGTCGGCCCCGGCGAAGCCGCCCTGGACGAAGAAGCCGGTGGCCGGATCGAGGCCGGCGTCCTTCTGGAAGGACATGATGATGGCGTTGATGATCGGGTAGACGATCACCACGGCCAGCAGGATCAAGGTGGGCGTGAGCAGCGTGTAGGCCCAGCGGCCCTGCGTCACTTCGCGCCGGTCGGCGCTTTCCGCGCCGGCCAGGCCGGGTCCGCCTTTGGACCCTTTCCCCGCGCCGCCGCCGGTGGTGGTGCCCCGCGTCTGCGAGGGGGCATCTGTGGACATGGTGACTCCTCTGTGGTGTTCCCCTGGTCGATGGCCCCGCGCACGGGGCGATGGTGGGGGCCCGCCCGTGGACGGGCCCCCACCTGGTCGGCTACTTGGACGCGCTGGCCGCGTCGATGGCGGCTTGCATGTCGCTCAGTGCCTGGTCGACGGTCTTCTCACCCTTCAGGGCGGCGTAGGAGTTGTCCTGAACCGCCTTGGTGACTGCCGGGTAGAAGGGGGTCACCGGACGCGGGACCGCGTTCTGGATCGAGGTCAGCAGCGTCGGCATGTACGGGAGCTTGGCCACGATGGCCGGGTCCTTGTACAGCTCGGAGCTCACCGGGGCCAGGGAACCCTGGGTGGCGAAGAACTTCTGCTGCTCGTCCTGGATCAGGAAGGTCGCGAAGTCATGCGCGGTGGCCTTGTTCTTGGAGTACACGCTGATGGCCGCGCTGTGGCCGCCCAGCGAGGAGGCGCCGGGGCCGTCCTTGCCCGGGAGCGGTGCGACGCCGAAGGTGTCCTTCACCTTGGAGGCGCCATCGCTCTTGGCGAGGTTGTAGACGTACGGCCAGTTGCGCAGGAAGAGGAGCTTGCCGTCCTCGAACGCCTGGCGGCCCTGTTCCTCCTGGTAGGTGATGCCTTCCTTCGGGATGTTGCCGCTCTTGTAGGCGTCCACGAGCTTGGAGAGACCGGCCTTGGCCTCCGGCGAGTTCACGGTGGCCTTGCCCTGGTCATCGACGATCTTGCCGCCGAAGGTGTTGATGGCCTCGGCCGCGTTCACCGTCAGGCCTTCGTACTTCTGGTACTGACCGGCGTAGCAGCTCATGTTGTGCTGCTTCGCGATCGAGCACATGGACATCATCTCGTCCCACGTCTTCGGAGGCGTGGGGACCAGGTCCTTGCGGTAGTACAGGAGGCCGCCGTCCGAGGAGTTCGGCACGGCGTAGAGGGTGCCGTTGTAGGTGGCTGCCTTGACCGTGGCGGGCAGCAGCTTGGCGGTGTCCACCGCCATCTTGTCCTTGAGCGGCTGGAGCCAGCCCTTGGCAGCGAATTCCGCGGACCAGACGACGTCCACGGTCACGACGTCGTAATTGGCGTCGTTGGCCTGGAAGTGCTGGACCAGGTCGTCGTGCTGCTGGTCAGCGTTGTCGGTCTGTTCCTTGAGCGTGACCTTCTGGTCCGGGTGCGCGGAGTTCCAGCGGTCGATCGTGGGACGCCAGACGTTCGAGTTGTCCTTGCCGGTCACGAAGGTGATGGGGCCGCGTCCGTCGAGGCCCTGTGATGCGGCGTCGCTGCCGCCTCCTCCGTTGCCAGACCCACTCCCGCCGCCACAGGCGGTGAGGGTTACAGCCAGAACAGCGACCGCTGCGGCCGGCACAAGGAATTTACGTGGTTTCATTGCAGATGACTCCTCAGTGAGCGAAGCACGTCTTCCCAGTCGGGTTGATGTTGCGTAGATCACATTAGTAAGCTTCCATCGTCCGATGCAAGCGTTTACATAGAATCGTTAGGAAGGTTCTCCCGTGCCGCAGACCGCACCCGAATCCCACGAGGCACGCCACGGCACCTGGTGGTCCGACGCAGTGGTATACCAGGTCTATCCGCGCTCGTTCGCCGATGGGAATGGCGATGGCATGGGAGACATCCCGGGGGTCTCACAGCAGCTCCCTTACCTGGCCGAGCTGGGGGTCGACGCCGTCTGGCTGAGCCCCTTCTACAAGTCGCCGCAGGCGGACGCGGGCTACGACGTGGCCGACTACCGTGTGGTCGACCCGCTCTTCGGCAGCAACGAGGACTTCGACGCCATGCTCGACAAGGCCCATGAGCTGGGCCTGAAGGTGATCGTGGACCTCGTGCCCAACCACACCTCGGACGAGCACGTCTGGTTCCAGGAGGCCCTCGCCGCAGGCCCCGGCTCCCCGGAGCGCGCCCGCTACATGTTCCGTCCCGGCAAGGGCGAGAACGGTGAGATCGAGCCCAACAACTGGAATTCCATTTTCGGCGGACCGGCCTGGACCCGGACCACGAACGCGGACGGAACCCCCGGCGAGTGGTACCTCCACCTCTTCGACACCAAGCAGCCTGATCTCAATTGGGATAACGAAGAGGTCCGCGAAGAGATGCGTTCAGTCCTCCGATTCTGGCTGGACAAGGGCGTGGACGGCTTCCGGGTGGACGTGGCCCACGGCATGATCAAGGCCAAGGGGCTCCCGGACTGGGAAGGCGCCGCCGCCATGGTGGAAGGCTCGATCACCGAAGGCGAAGCCACCCAGGAGAAGGGCACCGGCAGTGGCCAGGACCTCTCCAAGGCGCCCTTCTTCGACCAGGACGGCGTGCACGAGATCTACCGCGACTGGCACCGCCTCCTCGCCGAATACCCGGGCGACCGGATGCTCGTGGCCGAGGCCTGGGTGGAGCCCGCCGAACGGCTGGCCCGTTATGTCCGGCCCGATGAGATGCAGCAGGCCTTCAACTTCGACTTCCTCCTGGCCGGCTGGGACGCCGAGCGCCTGGCCACCTCGATCGACGCCTCGATCGAGGCCGTGGCCGCCGTCGGGGCGCCTGTCACCTGGGTGCTGAGCAACCACGACACCGTGCGGCACCCCAGCCGTTTCGGCCTGAGCGATCCCACCACGTTCCCCAAGGGCATCGCGGCCGAGGACGAGCAGCCCGACGCCGCTCTCGGCCTCGCGCGCGCCCGCGCCGCCACCCTCGTGGAACTGGCCCTGCCGGGTTCCGCGTACCTCTACCAGGGTGAGGAGCTGGGTCTGCCGGAGCACACCACCCTCCCGGCCGAGGCGCGTCAGGACCCGTCCTTCTTCCGCACCCACGGTGAGGAGCGAGGCCGTGACGGCTGCCGCGTCCCCCTCCCGTGGACCGCGGACGCCCCCGGATACGGCTTCAGCCTGAACGGGCCGCAAGACGGCGCCCAGCCCTGGCTCCCCCAGCCCGAGTCCTTCGCGCAGCACGCCGCGGACGTCCAGCACGGCGTCGACGGCTCCACACTCGAGCTCTACCGCGCGGCACTGGCCTTCCGCCGCCGGCATGAACTCGGCCGGGGAGCCCACGTCTGGTCCGCCCTGCACGACCCGGCGAACGGCGTCGTGGCGTTCTTGAACAAGGGCGTGCTGGTGCTGACCAACATGGGCGACTCCCCCGTCGCGCTGCCTGCCGGATTCTCCCTGGCACTCGCCAGCGGCCCGGTCGAGGACAAGGTGCCGTCGGACACCACCGTGTACCTGGTCCCCAGCACGAGCTGAGGGAGGACCGCCCGCCGCGCACGACGACGACGGGCCACATGACGAGGGGCGGGCGCCGGAGCAATCCGGCACCCGCCCTTCGTGGTGTGCTGCTTCAGGCGGTGACTCTTACTTGTCGCCCTTGAAGAAGCCGGCGATCTTGGCGCCGAGACCCTTGGCGTTCTCCACCGCGTCCCCGGCGAATTCCTTGACGTTCTCGGCGGCGTCGCCCGCGAACTCCTTCACGTTTTCGACGGCCTCGCCCGCGAACTCCTTGACGTTCTCGGTGGCGTCGCCGGCGAATTCCTTGACGTTCCCCACAGCATCTTCCGTGAAGTTCTTGACGTTCTCGACGGCGCCGTCCACGAATTCGCGGGTGCCCTCGGGTGCGTTCTCGGCGGCGGTGTCGGCCGCGTTCTTCACTGCTTCGCCTGCGTTGTCCGCCGCGTTGTTGACTTCCTCGGCGCCCGGAATGTTCTCACTCATGATGACTCCTGCATGCTCGGTGGGTGTGCAAGCGCTGGTCGGCTGCTTGCCCGGTGTCAGGCTGACTCCACCTTCAAGCTAGACGGCGGACCGCCCGGGAGCAAGGCCGATACGGCATCTGACAGGGTCACCGGCGGGGCGACGTCTTCCTGAGACACACTGACGCGCCGCCAAAGAACCACATCCCGAGGTACCGCACCCGCCGAAAAACTCAGAGCACCCGTTCCTCGCGAGTGAACAGAGCCCGGGTCCCCGTCCCCAGGTGCAGCAGCACCGGGGTGTGCTGGCCGATGGCGGCATCCAGCCCCTGCAGGAGCACGCCGACCTCCCGGACCAGCTTCTGCGGCGACGCTCCCTTGCGGGGGTAGAGCCGGACACGGAGACCCGTGACGCCGCGGTACTGATACGTTCCCACTGACAGGCCCAGCAGATCGCTGCGGCCCGCGAGCGCGGCGCGGAGCATCTGCTCGGCGACATTGCCGCTGATGGTGACGTCACCCGGCGTCGGGGAATCGTCGGCACGGTCCACCAGGAGACTGACCCGGCCCTGGCCCTGAACCGAGATCCAGCGGACCGCAAGAAGTGCGATCACCAGCAGCACGGCGACCGCCACCAGGTAGATCCAGCTGCTGGCGAGCAGCGGCGTGGATTCGTAACTGCGATGGAACCACACCACCCAGTCCTTCGCCGCGGAGTGCCACGCCTGTGCCACCGCGGGGACGGCGGAGACCACCATCAGGAAGACTCCGGCAGCCAGGAGCAGCAGTCCCACCAGCCCGGTGAAGAAACGGTTGATCCTTCTCGGTGTGCCGTTCATGCGCCCACCACTCCCGTGCTCGCGATGTTGACCGTGACACCGGGCCGCGGTTCCAGGCCCATGTTTCCGAGTTCGTCCGTGACCGCCCGTTCCACGGCCTCCGGCGTCACCCGCAGTCCCGAGGTGGGGCGGACGTTCACGACCACCTGGGACTGGGCCACCGTCACCATGACCTGGGCCGAGGAGACATTCGCCGCGAGCCGGGCACGCCGCGCCAGGGCGGACGCCACCACTTCGTCGTCCACCACCACCGCGAGCGCGGGATGGGGCATGCTGTGCCGGGCCCGGCGGCCCGGGAACACGGCCACGAGCAGGAAGAACAGGCCGACCATCGCCAGCACGGCGCCGCCGAGGGCGAGGACCGGGGCGGGCCCGCCGGCCGGGAGACTCGCAATCCAGTCGAGGGCGAGGTCGGGATCGATCAGCCAGCCCGGCAGGCGGAACAGCGCCAGCACGGACTCCAGCATGAGGTAGACGCACAGTAGGATGACGAGGATCCCGGCCAGGAGGGCCGCGACGGACCGCGACGGCGTGAGCTCCCGGCGGGTGACCTCGTCGAGGAAGCGGCGTTCCTCTTCGGCGGACAGCGGTTCAGTGGACACGCTCGCTCACCTGACCCTTCCCGCGGTGCGGAGCACCACGCCGGAGATCCGGACGTCCACGCGGCTCAGCTCGGAGCCGCTCAATTGCATCACCCGTGCCCGGATGGCCGACTTGGCGTTGACGGCGCGGTCCCAGACACTGCCGCCGGCCAGCACCGAGGCATCCCTGACCACGTCGCCCAGCCCGGGGATGCTCACGGGGCTCACGACGCTCAAGGCGAGGAGGCCGTCGTCGTCGCGCCATTCGACGCGCACGTCCTGTGCCGGGACGTCCAGGGCTTCGGCGCAGGCCGCTTTCGCCAGGCTGGTGAGCGCCTGCGTGCTGAATCGGTTGTGGCCGGCCAGGACGCGCTCCTGCGGTGCGGGGGTCCCTGCCGGTGCCACGGCGGCGTCGGTCATGAGGAGGAGCGCCGTCCCGTCAGGGCGTCCAGAACCCGGCGGAGGTCGATCCGGCCTTCGGCCGCGCGGCCCAGGATGGCGCCGACGGCCATGAAGATGAGGGAGACCAGGAAGCCCCACCAGCCGAACTGGAAGGACATGAAGGCCAGGAAGGCTCCGATGGCGATACCGCTCAGGGTGTGGTTCATGGGACTCGCTTTCCTTCGACGACGACGGCGTCCGGCCCGGTCCCCTGCGCAAGCTCCTGCGGGGTCGGGGCGGCTGAGCCACGGGCGGTGCGGTTCTCCTGCTTGGCGCCGGGCAGCTGGACATCGTTGATCTCGATGTTCACCTCGATCACGTCCATGCCGACAAGGTCTTCGACCGCCTGATAGACGGCGGCGCGGACGGCATTGGCGATGTCGTGGAAGCGGTAGCCGAACTCGGCCACCAGGGTGAGGTCCACCGCCACCTGGGTCTCACCGACCTCGGCGCGCACGCCGGGGACGTGATCCGGATTGCCGACGGCGTCTCGGATGGCGCCCAGCGCGCGGGGCGTGCTTCCGGTGCCGAGGGCATGGACACCCGCGACGGCGCGTGCCGCGAGCCCGGCGACCTTGGCCACCGCTGAATCAGAGATCACGGTCCGTCCGCCTGCTGTGTGCTGCTCGAATTCAGAGTCCACTGTGCTCCCTTTCCCTTGGCCCCAAGCCTAGTACGCGAGGGGCCCCGGGCGAGCGAAGCGAGTTCGGGGAGCGTACTAGGCGCTAGTACGGGAGGGAGACAACGTGGGGAGCCCACCCTGCCGGAGCGGCCGCGGAACGGGTGTTTCCGGCACCGTGTGACGAGGCTCCCAGGATTTCTTCAGGAGCGTGGAAAAACCGCGGAATTCCAGGGTTTCTCCGGCAGTCATACCGCATCACAGAAGGCGTCTTGAGCGCCTCCGATTCCATCAAATTGCGTCAACGGGACTAAACTTGAACGTCATCGCGGGGCAGGACCCCGCACAGAAGTGCAAGTCGCAAGCAAATGACCTCCCTCAAGGAGAAGCCCAAATGCCCATAGACCCAGACTCACAGAAGACCGTGACGGCCCCTGGTGACCGACCCATCGAGGACGCCCGCGGCGCCCGCTCGGCCTTCGCCGGCGGCACCGACACCGTCGTCCCCGCTGCCGCACCGAGGCGCCCTGGGGGGCCCGCCCGCAAGTTCCGTCTTCCCAGCTACCGGCTGAAGGTCTCCGACGTCAACGTCGTCAACAAGCCGATGCTGAAGAAGGCCATCGGCGGCACGATCGTCGGCAACACCATGGAATGGTACGACGTCGGCGTGTTCGGCTATCTCGTGACGGTCATGGGTCCGGTGTTCCTTCCTGACGCCGACCCCGCCATCCGTACCCTCTTCATGCTGGGCACCTTCGCGGTCACGTTCGTCGCCCGCCCGCTGGGCGGCATCGTCTGCGGCTGGCTGGGTGACAAGGTGGGACGCCAGCGCGTGCTCGCCGCGACGCTCACCATGATGGCCGCCAGCACCTTCGCCATCGGGCTTCTTCCCGGTTATGCGCAGATCGGCGGTTGGGCTGCGGCCTTGCTGGTCACGCTGAAGCTGGTGCAGGGATTCTCCACCGGCGGTGAGTACGCCGGCGCCACCACCTTCGTGTCCGAGTACGCCCCGGACAAGAAGCGCGGTTTCTTCGCCAGCTTCCTGGACATGGGCTCTTACCTGGGCTTCGCCGCCGGTGCCGCCCTCGTATCCGTCCTTCAGCTCACCCTGAGCCCCGCCGACATGGAGGCCTGGGGCTGGCGCATCCCGTTCCTGCTCGCCGGTCCGCTGGGTGCGGTAGCGGTGTACTTCCGGAGCAAGATCGAGGAATCCCCGCAGTTCCAGGCCACCCTGGATGCCCAGGAGGCCAAGGTCAGCAGCGCCACGGAGAAGGATCCCACCACCAACACGGGCCCCATCACCCTGGTGAAGACCTACTGGCGCCAGATCATCCTCGCGATGATCCTCGCTGCAGCTGCCAACACCGTCGGCTACGCCCTGACGTCCTACATGCCGACCTACCTGACGGGTCCCATGGGATACGACGCCGTTCACGGCACATTGCTGACCATCCCGGTTCTCGTGGTCATGGCGGCCTGCATCCCGCTGACCGGGCGTCTGTCCGACCGGGTCGGCCGCCGCCCCGTGCTCTGGGTCGGCGCCGGCAGCACCATCGTGCTCTCGATCCCTGCCTTCATGATCATCGGAATCGGCGAAATCTGGTCGACCCTGCTGGGCCTCGCGCTGGTCGCGTTCCCCGTGACGTTCTACGTGGCGAACCTGGCGTCGGCGCTCCCGGCCCTGTTCCCGACGTCGAGCCGTTACGGCGGCATGGGCATCGCCTACAACTTCTCCATGGCACTCTTCGGCGGCACCACCCCGTTCATCGTGGCGGCTCTGATCGAGGCCACGGGCAACGACATGATGCCGGCCTACTACCTCATGGCCACCTCGGTGATCGGCGCCATCGCGATCTACTTCCTGCCGGAATCGGCACGTCGCCCGCTGCCCGGCTCCATGCCGAGCGTCGCGACCGAAGAGGAGGCCCGCGAACTCGTGGCCACCCAGGAGGAGAACCCGCTGCTGGATCTGGACTCCCTCCCCTTCGAGGACCGCCCCCTGGCCGGCGCCGGGAAGTAGCCCACGGCTCTGATCGACTGCTCCCTACGATGCCAGAAACACCCGGAAAAGGGGTGGAAACGGCATCGTAGGGAGCAGTCGATGTGTTTAACGAGGCGGTGTCAGGGCTGGGTGAGCGGCTCCCGCGCCGGACCCCGGGCGATCCGGACGAGCCGGGAGACTCCGAGGACGAGAACCGCGAGCAGCAGGAGATCGCGGACGGTCAGGACCAGGACCGCATGAACCTGGGCATGGACGATGGCCTGGAAGAGGACCGGGAACACCAGCAGGGTCACGGCGGCGGTCGCCATCACCAGCCAGGCCGCCCGACGCCACGCGATCCAGTCGTGCGCCAGCCCCGCCGCCACCACAGGTCCGAGCCACAGCACGAACTGGGGCGATCCCACCTTGTTGAAGACGATGAGCACGGCAGTGAGCGAGAGCGCCGTCCACAGCATCAACGCCGTGCGGTCGCCGTCGCGCCGGGCCACCGTCCGGAGTCCCGCGAGCGCGAGCGCCGCCACGGCCCCCACCGCGACCACGAGCAATGGCTGCATCAGGCCCGCCATCACTTCCGTGCCGGGCCCCTGGACCTCGAGCGAGCCGATCGCGACGTTCTGCACGGCCCGGGTTCCGTTCAGACCCAGTGCGGCGAGCCACATCCACGGCAGACTGAACGTCGCCTCGGCCTGCATCCCACGGTTCCCCTGGAAACCGAGGAAATCCAGGACATGAGGTCCCCAGTTCAGCACGACGGCGAGCAGCCCGGCGCCCAGCGACACGGCGACGCCCGCCGCGAGCACCGTCGCTCGGCGGCGCACCGCGATCAGCAGCGCCGTGACGACCGCGACGGGCCAGACCTTGATCCACGCGCCGACGGCCAGCAGGGCGGTGGACGCCCCCGGCGATGAGAGGCCGAAAGCCAGTGCCATCAGGACCAGCGGGGCCGTCACCCCATCGATCCGGGAGAAGGCCAGCACGCCCATGACCCCGGTGAAGAGGAGCCACCACCAGCCGGCGGCGACGCCCGCCGTCGTGTTGCTCCGCCGTGTCAGGGCCGCCAGCCCGAGGATGTTCAGCACGGCGACGACCACCGCCCAGACCGCGAAGAACCACCGCTCGCCCAGGACCTGCGCCAGCGCCATCGGGAGCGTCGCGAGGATGGGGTAGACCGTCGGCGCCGGGCCGTCCGCGGGCGCCACGGGCACGAATCCCGACGCCGCCCAGCCACGATAGATGGCGATGTCGCCGAGTGCGCTTCCCCGCCACGAATACACGATGGCGAACAGCACGACCAGGGCGTGGACGACCACAGCGGCGATCATCAGGCGTCGCGGAGAGCTCAGCCCCAGCCAGCGATTCCACGGCGTGTCCTGCAACGCCGACGAGGGACGGTCGAGGGGCTGTTCACGGCGAAGCACTGGTTCCGAGCTGTTCACCCGGCCATTCTTCCATCCACCTCTCTCATCGACTGCTCCATACGATGCCTGAAACGCTCGGAATGGGCGTCGGAACGGCATCGTAGGGAGCACTCGATGGTGAGACGTCAGGGCTGTTCCACCGGCCTCCGCGCCGGGCCCCGTGCGAAGCGCGCGGGCAGGAGCCTCGTCGCGGCCACCACGGCCTTGTACCGGAGGCTCGGAATGGACACGGCCTTGCCGCGGGCGTTGTCGGCCAGCCCGTCCCGCACCACGCGGCGGGCGTCGAGCCACATCCAGCGGGGCATGGCCGCCTTGTCGATGCCCATGCGCTGATGGAACTCGGTATGAGTGAAACCCGGGCACAGGGCGGTGACCTTCAGCCCGGACGGTCCGTAGTTCACGTTCGCCCAGCGGCTGAAGCTCAGCTCCCAGGCCTTGGCCGCGCCGTACGTGCCACGGGTCGCGAAGGCCGCGACGCTGGCCACGTTGATGATCCGGCCCGTGCCGCGCGGCAGCATCTCCTGCAGGGCCGCGTGGCAGAGTTCCAGCGTGGTCTGCACATGGAGCCGCAGGTGGTTCAGCTCGTCCTCGACCGGGTTCTCGTCGAAGGGCTTCTGCAGCCCGATCCCCGCGTTGTTCACCAGCACATCCACGGGCCGGGAGGCATCCCGCAGACGCGCGACGACGGCGGCCACCCCGGCGTCGTCCGTCAGGTCCGCGGGCAGCACCTCCACGGTCACGCCGTAGTCCCGCTCCAGGCGGCCGGCGGCCTCGGTGAGCCGCCCGGCGTCGCGCGCCACGAGGATGAGGTGGTGGCCCTCCTCGGCGAGCTGCCGCGCGAATTCCGCGCCCAGCCCCGCCGAGGCGCCCGTGACCAGGGCCGTGTAAGCGTCCGCTCGTGCCGTCATGACCCCAGGGTAACCCTCGCGGACCCCCGCGGAGCCGGGGCGATCGCCGCCCCGCCCTAGGGACGGCGACCGCACACGCGTCAGCGGTCACGGAACACCGCGAGCGGGTTCCTGAGCATCCCGGCCTTCTGCAGGCCGCCGGACGGGTCGTCCAAGTCCAGCATGTGCTGGTTGTTCCGCAGCTGGAGGCGGTTCAGGCAGGAGAGTTCGAACTCCTCCACGAACAGGTCGTGCGCCGCGAACTGCTCCGCCAGCTCCGGGTGCCGGGCCTGGTACTCGTGCAGGGCCTCGGCCGCGGTCCGCCAGAAGGCGTCCTCCTCCAGCACTCCGTCCTCCGCGAGCAATGCGGCCAGGAACCGGAAGATGCAGTCGAAGACGTCGGTGAAGATGGCCGCGGCCTTCTCCTCCTCAGGGATGGGCGCTTTGATGCGGGCGACGTCCTCGGGAACCTCCACCCGATCGCCCATCAGGACGATCTCCTCGGCGATGTCCTTCATGATCGCCCGGACGGGAACGCCGTCCTCGAGCACCAGGATCACGTTCTCGCCGTGCGGCATGAAGGCCAGCTCATAGGCGAAGAGGCAGTGCGCCAGCGGCACCAGATAGGCGTCGAAGTACCGGCGCAGCCAGACCTCCGGCGCCAGCCCCGAGCGCTCGATGAGTGCCGAGACGAACGGCTTGCCCTCCTGGTCCACGTGCAGCAGCGACGCCATGGTCGCCAGCTGCTGGCCGTCCTGCAGGAGATGGACCGGGCTCTCCCGCCAGAGCGCGGACAGCATCTTCCGGTACGGCGAGCCCTTCGCGGACGCCGCCTCGTAGTAGTGATTGTGATAGCCGAGCGCGGCCTTCTCCTTGATCAGGGCCATGCCGTGGCGCTGGAGTTCCGCGTCCTGGCCGATCAGTTCCTCCAGCCAGTCGTTGATGGCCGCGGTGGCCTTCATGTACTGCGGGGACAGGCCACGCATGAAGCCCATGTTCACCACGGACATCGCCGTCTTCACGTAGCTCTTCCCGGGGGCGGAGACGTTGAAGAACGTGCGGATGGACTGCTGAGCCTGGTAAGCATCAGTGCCGCTGCCGAGCAAGACGATCCTCTGCTGAGCGATCTCGGCGGCGAACGTCACCGAGATCTTGTGCTCCCACTGCCACGGATGCACCGGCATGAAGAGGTAGTCCTCCGGATCCAGACCCGCGGCGGACAGCTCCGCGTCGAAGAACGCCACGGCGTCGTAGCCGAGTTCGTCGGTCAGATGCCGGCGATAGTCCAGTCCCTCCTCCGAGCTGAACACGGCGCGGCTGCGGTGCACGGCGATCCAGCGCAGCCGCACCGGGGCGCCGGTTTCCGGGGCGAAGGCGTGATAGTCCGAGATTCCGAAGCCCAGCCGCCCATTGTTCGCGACGAAGCACGGGTGCCCCTCCGTCATCCCCCGTTCGATGGCCTGGAAATCCTGGGCGACGTCGGCGCCGCCCGTCACCCCTCGCGCCAGCAGTCCGGATGGGACGCCGTGACCCTGCTTGTAGGCGTGGCCGGAGAGGGTGCTGCTGATCTCCTCCAGATAGACCGGCAGCTGTTCCAGCCGGATCGTCAGGCTGGTCTGGAACTCCGCGATGAAGTCCAGCGCGTCGAGCGGGAGCTCCTCATCCTGGCCCGCGCGGTGGCGGGTGATCGACTCGGCCGGGAGCTCCTCATCCTGGCCCGCGCGGTGGCGGGTGATCGACTCGGCCGGGATGCTCCAGTGGTCCAGCCCGCGGAGGGTGGCCTCGAAGCGGTACTCGGTGCCGCCGTCGTCGCTCAGGAGACGGTAGGCGCCGCGGCCGTCCGCACCGTCACCGGTGCGCTCGGGGACGAGGAGCCGCTCGTGGGAGAACTCGGCGAGCGCCTTCCGGATCAGGTGCCGGTTGGCCACCGCCCACCGGGCCGGCTCCAGGTGGGCCACTCCGCCGGCCTCCAGGCCCGGTGCGGCGGGCTCACGGAGGCCGTCCTGGGCGTGGGCCTCGTGCGCGCGGCTTTCCTGGTGAAGAGAGGTGGAGGTCATGCGGAGGCTCCTTCGGTGGCGGGGGCGGAGAGCGGGGTCAGGGTGGCGAGGAAGTCGTCCCGCGTGCAGAAGCTCAGCAGGGCCTCCTTGGTGCTTTCGGCGGGGTCGACCGGGGGCAGCGTCACGACGGAATGCGCGTGGAAGCCGACCCGTTCGTTGAGGACGTGGATCTTGTGGTTGCGCACATCGGGTTCGACGACGACGCGCTCGGCCCCCGTGTGCTCGAACAGCCAGGCCATGACGGACTGCATCACGCCGAGAGTGAAGCCGGGGATGGTCCCGATCGACGACGGCGGCGCCACCAGCAGGTGCATGCCGACGTCGCCGGGCTGCACCTGGTAGACCGCGTTGAGCGGCGATTCGGCCGGCCGGTACCGCTCGACCAGGAATTCCGGAACGCCGTCCCGGAGACCGAGGAACGCCTCGTGGTGATCGGTCGCGGCCAGGCCGTCGTACTCCTCCCGGACGTCCTGGACGGAAGCCGCAAGCATCCCCCAGAACCGGGCGTAGGGCTGCGTGACCCAGCCGTGCAGCAGCTCCGCGTCGGCGGCGGGATCGACGGGGCGGAAGGTGTGGTTCATGCCGTCACCGCCAGGGACGCGGCAGACTCGGTGGACGCGGCAGACTCGATGGACTTCGCGGACTCGGCGCGCTCCGTCGCCGGGACGCCGAAGTGCTGGAAGGCGATGCTCCGCTCCACCGGGTACACCTCGGTGCCGAGGATCTCCCGCAGGATGCACGAGTTGCGGTACGCGGCCATCCCGAGGTCCGGGGTCACGAAGCCGTGGGTGTGCAGCTCGGCGTTCTGGACGAAGATCTCCCCCGGCTCGACGCCGATGCCGTACTGCCGGTCCACGTCGAAGCGTCCGAGCTCGTCGCGCCGGATCCGGTCCGCGATCCCGCCCAGGAACGCGGGTTCCTGGTAGGAGTACCCCGTCGCGAAGACCACAGCCTCGGAGTCGAGGGTGAACTCCCCGCCCTGTTCGGCGTGGCGGAAGGTGAGCGTGTGGGCTCCGGCGTCCGCGTCCCACGCGGCGCTCGTGAGTTCAGAGTGCGTGAAAAGCCGGGTGTCCACCATGCCGTTGAGGCTCTTCGCGTAGAGCAGGTCGTAGATCTCGTTGATGAGCTCCGAATCGATGCCCTTGTAGAGGTTCTTCTGGTGCACGATCAGGTGGTCGCGCTGTTCCGCGGGCAGCCCGTGGAAGTAGTCGACATACTCGGGGGAGGTCATCTCCAGGGTCAGCTTGGTGTATTCGAGCGGGAAGAAGCGGCCGCTGCGCGTCACCCAGGTGAGCTGGTAATCGTGGACGTCGATCTCCTGCAGCAAGTCCAGATACACCTCGGCGGCGCTCTGTCCGCTCCCGACGACGGTGATGCTCCGACGTGCCTGGAGCTCCTCCTTCCGCTGGAGGTACTCCGCGTTGTGCAGGGCCGGCCCGCCGGCGTCGAGCACCCCGCGGCCGGCTTCCGGGACGCCCGGGGTGGTGCCGGTGCCCAGCACGAGGCGCCGCGTCCGGACCTGCTCCGTGCCCTGGGGACCCTGGACGGTGAGGGTGTAGACGCCGTCGTCGTAGCTGGTATTCAGCACATCTGTGCTGAAACGGATGGAGTCGAGCTGACCGGCCACCCACTGGCAGTACTGGTTGAACTCGGCGCGCAGCGGGTAGAAGTTCTCCCGGATGTAGAAGCGGTAGAGGCGGCCGGTCTGCTTGAGGAAGTTCAGGAAGGAGTAGGGCGAGGTCGGGTCAGCGAGCGTGACGAGATCCGCCATGAACGGCACCTGGAGGTGGGCCGGTTCGAGCATCATGCCGGGGTGCCAGTCGAAGCTCTCCCGGCGTTCCAGGAAGAGGTGGTCCAGGCCGTCCAGCGGCTCGCTCAGCGCGGCGAGTCCCAGGTTGAACGGGCCGAGGCCGATGCCCACCAGATCGTGGATGCGGCCGTCTGCGGTGTTCTCGGTGGCGGTCATGCGGAGAGGTCCTTCTGGTCGGAGGAGAGGGAGGAGATGGCGGTGTCTCGCGGGGCGGTCAGCTCGCCGAGGAGGTCCGCGCCGTTGCGGCGCAGGAGCTCGATGATGTCCTGGATGTCGCTGAGGCGGGTCTCGGCGTTCAGGAGCGTGAACTTGAGATGGTGACGCCCGTGCACGGTCGTCCCGGCCACCACGGCCTCACCGGAGGCAAACACGGCGGCGCGGATGGCGGGGTTGAGGCGGTCCGCGAGGTCCTCGTCCAGCGGGACGCCGTTCAGCAGGGGACGGTAACGGAACACCAAGGTGCTGAGCTGGGGCGCGGCCGCGAGTTCGAAGTCGGGATCCTCGTCGAGGAGGGTCCCCACGCGGGCGGTGAGGTCGATGGCTTCGTCGAAGAGCGCCCCGACGGCATCCGCGCCCATGGTGCGGAGCGTGAGCCACAGCTTGAGGGCGTCGAAGCGGCGGGTGGTCTGGATGCTCTTGTCCACCTGATTGGGGATCTGAGCCTTGGCGGCACTCTCCGGGTTGAGGTAGTCCGCGTAGTAGGTCACGTGGCGGAGCATCGCGCGGTCCCGGACCAGGACGGCACTGGAGCTGACCGGCTGGAAGAAGGTCTTGTGGAAGTCGACCGTCACGGAGTCCGCCAGGTGGATGCCGTTCAGCAGCCCGCCGTGGCGCGGCGAGACGAGCAGCCCGCCACCGTACGCGGCGTCGACGTGCATCCAGGCGTCGTACGCCTTCGCGAGGGCGGAGACCTCGTGCAGCGGATCCACCGCGCCGAAGTCGGTGGTGCCGGCCGTCGCCACCACGGCCATCGGGATCAGACCCGCCTCCTGGGACTCGGCGAGGGCGGCGCCGAGGGCGGCCGGGTCCAGGCGGTGGTCCGGCGTCGTGGGCACCGGGATCACGGCGTCGAAGCCGAGGCCCAGCATGGCGGCCGACTTCTGGATGCTGAAGTGGCTGTCCGCGGAGGTGAAGATCCTCAGGCGGTCGAGGAGCAGCGGCAGCCGCAGCTCGCGGTGCTCGGCGGACTCGACCCGGAGACGCGCGACGGCGTGGTTGCAGGCCATGAGCAAAGCCTGGAAGTTGGACTGGCTGCCGCCAGAGGTGAACACGCCGTCCGCGTCCCGGCCGAGGCCGATCCGTTCCGCGGTCCAGTCGATGAGCCGCCGCTCGATGAGCGTGGCGCCCGCGCTCTGATCCCACGTGTCCAGGGACGAGTTCACCGCGGACAGGATCGCCTCGCCGACCAGCGCCGGGATCACGACCGGGCAGTTGAGGTGCGCGGCATAGCGGGAATCGTGGAAGTAGACGGCGTCCTTCAGATACAGCTCGTCGAGTTCCTCGAGCGCCGCGGTCAGATCCGGGAGCGGCTGATCGAGTTCGACGGCGGCGACCTGGCGCTCCAGGCCGGCGGGCGTGACGCCGGTGAACGGATGCGAGGTGCGCTGGATCTTGGTGGCCACGGCGTTCACGCCCTGAAGGACCTGCGCCACGTAGTTCGGGGAGTTCCTGGCGTTGAGGAGCTGGTTGCTCGCCGCCAGCGCGAGTTCGACGCCGGAACCGAAGTCCTGGCCTGGGGAGAGTTCGACTCGGGACGATGTCACAGGACACTACTTTCCGTCGGGGATGGGGATGCCCAACGACCGCAAGCAACGTTAGGCAAGCCAAGCCTTACTTAGGCTTGCCTTTACGTCAAATTAGTGTGCTGTAATTCACGCAGTATATGTCATTCTTCGCGACCGCTACGATCACCTCATGACCGCCGAAGCCGCCTGGAACCTGTCCACGTCCCGCCCGCCGGAGCCGCTGCTCGACCCGCAGGTGCTGGACGCTCACCGGCTCGCAGACGGAGGCGGTCTCCCGCCGTCGTACGTGTCGTTCGTCCGGACCTTCGGGTGGGGACGCCTGTTCGGACTGTGGCTCGTCTACACGCCGCTCCCCTCCGGGCGGGCCGACGGGCTGCTGGGCCGGGGCGGTGCCCTCACCACGCGCCTGCGGGAGGAGTTCGGCGAATGGCAGCGGGAAGGATACGACTGGGCGATCAAGCCGGATGGCTCTTGGGATCTGCCGTCCCGGCTGGAGGTCTTCGCCATGAGCGAGAACGGCGATTACCTCGCCTGGGACACCGGCAGCCGCGACGCCGAGGGCGAGCTCGCGATCTACCTCACCAGCCGGTTCACCACGCTGTCGCGGGTGGGCGACGATCTGCACGAGGTGGTCGAGCGGCTCCGCCCGCGCGATGCGAGCGCAGAGCCCGGGGCCTGCGACTTCGAGCCGCTGGAGCCCGCGCTTCTCTAGGGGGTCAGCGGACGCTGCGAGACGCCACGGGCCACCGGGGGATCCAGCAGCGGACCGCCTCCCGGTACCGGCGGTACGGCTCGCCGAACCGGGACTCGAGGTCACGCTCCTCCAGGGGCCGGATGCCGACGTTCCAGAGCAGCGCCCCGCCCACGGCGTACACCACCACGAGCCAGGACCCGAGGATCAGCCCCACCGACGCCGCCTGCGCCACACCCGCCACGGCCATGGGGTTGCGGACCCAGCGGTACGGCCCGGCGATCACCAGTTCGTTGGGCATCGCCGACGGCAGCGGCGTCCCATGTCCCCGGGAGGACATGACGACCGCCGACCAGATCCCCAGCAGGCTGGCCAGGCCGAAGACCGTCCAGCCCACGACGGCGGTGCCCTCCGGCAGCGCCAGGTCCACCTTCCAGCGCTCTTCCAGAGCCCGGATGATCAGCGGGAAGACCCCGAGGAAGAGGCCCCAGACCACGACGAGCTGCGTGAACGTCCGGCCCACGTGTCCCGCCGTCGCGCGCTGCCGGTCCGCCGTCCGGAAGGCGAGCGGTCCGCGGGTGACCCACTCGAAAGGAATCCTGCCCAGCCGCACCAGGCTCAGGGCGAGCAGCGAACCGAGCGCCGCGGCGCCCATCGCGACCACACCCCAGCCGGCCTCGGTGGTGAGCGTGGCATACAGCGCCATCAGCACCGTCACCAGCAGGGTCCAGGCGGTGTTCACCAGCGCCGCCACCCGTGATCCCGCCGCGGCCAGCCCGGCGGCGGCCACGAAGAGCGGAAGGTCGAAGATCGCTACGAGCGCCGGGTCCAATGAACCGAGTGTGATCCGCCGGACCAGCGGGGACAGCGGAACGAGAACCCACCAGAGCAGGCCGGCCGCGGACTGCACGGCGAAATAGACGCGGCCCCACCGGACGGCGGGCGGCACGGGCGCGGTCATCAGCGGTCCCCCACGGCTGCTTGAAAATGTTCTGACGGTCCGACTTTAGCCGTGATGAGCCGGGCTGCGCGCAGAGCGACGTTGCGGGGCCGGGGGCGGGCCGTTAAACAGAAAAACCGCCCCGTAAGGCGGTTCTCGCAGCATCGTGAACGTGCCGCAAATTGAAGAAGCCCCCGCCATGTAGAAGCTAGGCGAGGGATTCAGTGGCTCCGACCGGCGTCGATCCGGTGACCTTTCGATTTTCAGTCGAACGCTCTACCAACTGAGCTACAGAGCCTCGGTGACTTGTCACCATGATCGCCGGATAACTCCAGCCATCAAAGCGACCCTGACGGGACTTGAACCCGCGACCTCCGCCGTGACAGGGCGGCGCGCTAACCAACTGCGCTACAGGGCCTTGGTGGTATTTCTACCGTTGTTTTCACCGGAATCGCTCCCGGCTCACAAGATTTCATCTTAGCAGATCTTTCGATCCGCTTTCAAATCGCATCTCATGCGTACCCCCAACGGGATTCGAACCCGTGCCGCCGCCGTGAAAGGGCGGTGTCCTAGGCCGCTAGACGATGGGGGCCTTGACACACCTGCTCAGTTCCCGGCTGCTGCCGCGTTCCTCGCGAAGTGGACCAGTAAAACTTTAGAGCATGGTCCGGGAAATTCCAAAATGCGGGCCGGCCCCACCGACCCGGCCCGGACGGCTACCGTGGAAGGCATGGACAGCAGACCGGAACCGGCCTCCTCGCGACCACTCCCCCGCGGCCTGCCCATCCGCATCTGGCCGCCCGGACCGCGGTGCACGCTGCGCGGCGAGCCCGGCTTCGAATACCTCGAGCGCACGGAAGCCGCGACCCTCAGCCTGGACGAGTTCCAGGCCCTCGCGCTGCAGGCTCTCGAAGACCTCCCTCCCGAGATCTCGCGGCACATGGACAACGTCATGCTCTTCATCGAGGACGACGGCGTGGATCCGGCCACCGGCGAGCCTCTGCTCGGCCTCTATGAAGGCACTCCCCTGACGGAGCGCGGCGAGGGCTGGGCCGCGGGCTCCCTCCCCGACCGCATCTCGCTCTACCGCCGCCCCATCCTTGAGATCTGTGCCAGCCGGTCCGAGGTCCTGTTCGAGATCCAGGTGACGGTCATCCACGAGATCGCCCACCACTTCGGCGTGGACGACGCCCGCCTTCACGAGCTCGGCTGGGGCTGATCCGACCGGCGTCGCGCGCCTGGTCGAGCGCTTGGTCCGGCGGCCTCGCACACGCCCTCCACGACCGACTTCCAAAGCCACCCCGAACCCCTCGAAATCCGCGCCAGCACTGCGAATGAGTCGCATTCCGGACATGCATTCCGGGCCCTCCGAAGCTAGCCTGAAAAGCATGGGCCACAACCACGATCACACTCAGGGTATGACCGGCACCGGCAAGCACCGGAAGCGCCTGATCATCGTCCTCTGCATCACGCTCAGCGTCGTCGTCATCCAGGTGGCCGGCGCGGCCCTCTCCGGTTCGCTGGCCTTGCTGGCCGACGCCGGTCACATGCTCTCCGACGCGGCCGGGGTGTTCATCGCGCTGCTCGCGTCCTGGATCGCCACGCGACCGGCCACGGATCAGCGGACCTACGGGTACCAGCGTGCCGAGATCCTGGCCGCTCTGGCCAACGCCCTGATTCTGATCGTGATCGCGGTCATCATCGCCCTGGAAGCCTTCCGCCGCTTCGGCGAGACACCGGAGATCCGGACGGACACCATGCTGATCGCCGCGATCATCGGCGCGGTGGCCAACGGCGTCTCACTCCTGATCCTGCGGGGCGGGCAGGAGGAGAGCCTGAACCTCCGGGGCGCGTATCTGGAGGTGCTGGGCGATCTGCTCGGCTCCCTGGCCGTCATCGCCGCGGCGCTCGTCATCATGTTCACAGGATTCACCGCGGCCGACCCGATCGCGTCGATCCTCATCGCCGCCATGATCCTGCCGAGGGCCTGGAGCCTGCTCAGGGATGTGGTGGACGTGCTGCTGGAGGCCACTCCGAAGGGTGTGGACGTCGGCATGATCCGCGAGCACATCCTCGCCGTGGAGGGCGTGCAGTCCGTCCACGACATCCACATCTGGACCATCACGTCCGGCGTCCCGGTGTTCTCCGCCCATGTGGTGGTGGAGGATCAGGCCCTCAGCCCCGAATCCGCGGACCGCATCCTGGACCGCATGCAGCGCTGCCTCGGCTCGCACTTCGACACCGAACACTGCACCTTCCAACTGGAACCCGCGTCCCATCAGGCCCACGAAGCTCATCAGCACGCCTGAGATCGCAGGCCCCGGCACAGCGGTCGGCCGGAACGTCGGCGGCGCCGGGATTTCGCGCGACACGCCGTGTGACCAGCAGTGAAATGACAGCGATGTTGTTTATGTTGATAGTGGGACCAATGTTGCCAATGTTACTTTTGAGGCCGTACTCTCGGTAGGGCTGGGTGTTCTCCCAGCGGTCTCGAGGCAGGTGTACATGGCAGTGGCGAAGCGCAGGAAATACGCAGCGATCCTTTACTCCTCCGCTCTGAGCGCGAGCGTTCTGCTCGGCTCCGGCGGCATTCCGGGCGCCGTGGCCGCGCCCCTCCCGGCGTCGCCGGTCACCATCCCGGCCGACCAGTCCGACTCCATCCCCAGCGAATCGGAGATCGCCGCCGCGAAGAAGAACGAGAGCAGCGCGAAGGCGACTCAGGCCCGGCTCGAAGGACTCATCGGCACCCTCGCGGATCGCCAGTCCAGCGCCATCACCGCCAGCATGCGCGCCAATGACGCGTACACCAACGCTCTCCTGACCCTCAAGGCCAAGCAGGACGCCGCCGCGACCGCCAAGGCCAAGGCCGCCGCGGCCCAGGACCAGGCGGCCAAGAGCCGCAAGGATCTCGGCACCCTCGCCAGCTCCATCTACAAGACCGGCGGCGTGAACCCGGCCGTGGAAGGCGTGCTCAACGGCGACGGCGGCGACCTCCTCGGCCGCGCCACCACGCTCGACGCCATCAGCCAGAAGCAGAGCGAGACCTTCAACAAGGCGATCGCATCCGGCCAGGCGAACTCCGCCCTGTCCGCCGATGCCGCCGCCGCGCAGAAAGCCGCCGACGACGCCGCGCGCGACGCCGACCAGGCCCGCGCCGTCGCGGAGTCGGCTCAGACCTCCGCCACCCAGGCTCTTCAGAGCGCGCCCAAGGACCGCGAGAAGGTCATCGCCCAGCTCGCGTCGCTCCGCAACACCACGGTGGCCCTCGAGACGCAGCGCGTCCAGGGACTGGAGCAGCAGCGGGCCGCGGCCGCGCTGAAGGCTCTCCAGGACCGCGCGGCGCAGCAGCCGCTCCCGACTCCGCAGCCCCCGGCCCAGGGCGGGAACTCCGGTGGGAATTCCGGTGGCGGGCAGCCGTCGCAGCCCCAGCCGCCGGTCGTGCAGCCTCCCGTGGTCCAGCCTCCGGCGCCTCAGCCGCCGGCTCCCCGTCCGCCGGTGGTCCAGCCACCCGCGCCGCAGCCTCCCGCACCCCAGCCCCCGGCGCCCCAGCCGCCGGCTCCTCAGCCAAAGCCTCCTGTGGTCACCCCGCCCGCCCCATCGCCCGGTGGCAGCGCGGCGCAGACGGCCATCAACTTCGCGATGTCCAAGGTCGGCGGCCCGTACGTCTGGGGCGGCAACGGCCCGGTGGGCTACGACTGCTCGGGCCTGTCAAGCGCGGCCTTCGCCGCTGCCGGCGTCTACATGCCGCGCACGGCCACCGATCAGTACTTCTCCGCGCCGCGGTACATCCCCATGGGTCAGTGGCAGCCCGGCGACCTCATCTTCTGGGGTGACGGCGGATCGTTCTACCACGTGGGCATTTACATCGGCGGTGGCCAGGTGGTCAACGCCCTGAACCCTGGCTCCGGCATCACCGTGTCGCGCATCGACTGGATGATCGGCATGCAGCTCTGGCCGACGGCGGCCCGCTACTGGTGACCGGCTCGGGCCCGGTCTGACCGGCGTCCTCGCTCAGCAGTGACGACGAAGGCCCGGCCGTTCCGTGGATCTCCACGGAACGGCCGGGCCTTCGTCATGTCTGCGGTTCTCGGAGCCCGCGAGGTCAGCCGCCCAGCACCGGACCGAAGCTGGCCCGGTCGGCGAGCCGCGGATCCTCCCGGTCCGGCACCACCATGACCGGCCCCTGTGTGTGATGCAGGACGCCATCCGACGTCGAGCCCAGCAGCATGCCGGCGAATCCACCGCGGCCGCGCGTGCCCACCACCACGAGCTCGGAATCGCGGCTGGCGTCCACGAGGACCTCCACGGGTGAGCCGTCCACCAGGCGCGTGGTGATCTCGAGTTCCGGGAAGTGGCTCTTTAGCCAGAGGACGCCGGCGTCGAGCTGGACCTGGATGTCCGCGAAGATCGCCTCCCGGTCCATCGCCGCGGGGACCCAGGCCAGGCTTCCGCTGTACTGCGGCACGGCGCAGAGGATCTGCAGTTCGACGCCGAGCCGCTGGGCCTGTGCCGCGGCCTCCAGCACGGCGACCCGGGCCTGGTCGGAACCGTCCGCGCCGACCACGACGCGGGGCTTCACGGGTTCCAGGGGATTCTTGGCGAGCTCGGCCTTCAGATGCTTGTCCGTCACGTCCTGGCCGAAACGGCCGGCGCAGATCATGGGCACCACGACCGTGGGGCAGCTCGCGTGGGCCGGCAGGGCGGAACTGACCGAGCCGAGCAGTCGTCCGACGAACCCTCCCCGGCCGCGGCTGCCGACCACGAGCAGATCCGCCTCGCGCCCGAGTTCCAGCAGGACGCCCGAGGCGTCGCCGTTCTCGACCGACGCGTCGACGTCGATGTCGTAGTCCTTGATGCGCTCCAGCGCATCCTTCAGGACGCTCTCCGCACCCTGCCGGATGACGGAGTCGTCGACGGCGGCGTACCCGCCGTCCAGGCCCGAGGCCGCGTAGATGGGCACCGAGTAGGCGGTGATCAGATGGAGGGTGGTCCGGCGTCGTTCCGCCTCCCGGGCGGCCCAGCTCAGAGCGCACTGTCCGTGTTCGGACCCGTCCACTCCCACGATCACCCCGCCGTGGATTCCCTGCGGTGCTGTCTCCGGCGTATCCGTGCTCACGACTCTCGCCTCCTCATCGCTGTGGGCGGCCTGCGGAGACGGTCCCTGCAGCTCTCCTACCACCCACGCTGGCTTATGTCCCACTATTGCCGTTTGTGCTGGTCGTTTCAAGAAACGCCGACGCCGGAGGGAATTCCGGCGCTCGTCCACGGGCCGTGCCGGGGGCCATGCCGGGGGCCGTGTGAGGCACCTGCGGAACGCCCGCGGAACCGCGGTTCCGCGGGCCGCGCCTGGGACCCCGGGACGGTCCGCTCGAGCGGACCGAAACGGGTCATCCGGTACCGTTCACGAATTGCTTCACATCAGCCTTCCAGCGCCCTGTTCAGGTGCCCTCGAGCGGAGTATTCTCAGTTGCACAGTGGGAGGGGACCCATGGTGAATCGTGCTGATTCCCTGGGTCTTTTCTGCGCGCTGACCGTTCTGCCCTGTCCGGGACTCCCCGCCTGTGCGTCACGCCGGGCACCCATGCCGCACCGAAGGAGGATCGAATGCCACGCAGTGCCAGCAGAGTGTCCGGCGGGCCTCCGGAAGGCGTCATCACCGTCACCGATGTGGTGGTGGTCGGCACCGGGATGGGCGGACTGGCGGTCGCGACGCAGCTGCACCGCAAGGGCATGGCGGTCGTGGTGATCGACGGCCTGCAGCAGGGGGACCCTGTCACGGCAGGATCCCTGCGGCACGCCACCACCGAAGAACTCGAACGTGTCGCCATCGGCGATCCGGCCTCCCACCGCGAGCGCCGGGACATCCTGCGCCAGCTCCACGGGTACGCCAAGTGCCATCAGCTGGACGTCCGACGCGGCGTGGTGGCGGGTGCCCTCAACCCGGCTGCCCCGGCGCACGGGACGCCCTGGTCCTCCGCGATGCCGGGCGAAGCTTCCGCCCGCCGCTGGGCGCTTCCGACCCCGGGCGGCCTGATCGTCTGCGATTCGGTCGTGATCACGGGGGTCTCCGGCCGGCGTCGTGTGCGGCAGTTCCTCAAGGCCGTCGGTCAGGAGACGAGCGACAACATGGCCACAGCGCTCCGCCATGTGGGCATCTACCTGGTCGGTGTGGGACAGCAGGTCTCCGCGGGACACCGGGAAGTGCTCCATCAGGCCCGTCTGGTCGGCAACGCGATCGCCGGCGGGGCTCAGCGCCTGCCCGCCTGAACCGCGCCTGTCCACAGGGCTCTCAGGTTCCTCATACACAGGGCGCGAATCCACTATCAAAAGGCCATCGTCTTTAGATAAGCTGGCGGGGACTAGCACCAGGAGACTCTCATGACACACCCCGCCCCTCCGGCACGCCAACGCTCACGCACCGCCACGATCGCCCTCGGCCTCTCGATCACCATGCTCGTGGCCGCGGCCGTGCTGGGCGGGATCTTCATCATCCTGGGTGACCAGGCCAATGTCGCCGGGCGCGCCTGGCTCACCCTGCTCCTGGTCGGACTGTTCGCCGGCGCGGTGGTGCTGGACGGCAGCATGCCCGAAGGCCGCAATCGCTGGTATCTGGCCGTCTCGACCATTCTCAACGTGGTGCTCCTGGCGATCGGCCTCCTCAAGATCTGGAATGGCTGGCTCCAGCCGGCGGACACCGCCAGCGCCGCGGTCTGGACGGGTCAGATCGCCCGGTTCGTCTCCATGATCCTGCTCGTCCGGGTGGCCTTGCTGCTGACTCAGCTCTACGTCCCGCGGTTCATCACGGGCGCGAGCAAGACCGGCGTCCGGATCTCCTCGATGGCAACCCTCGTGTTCGCATGGCTGACCGTGGTGGAACTCGTCCTCCCGGCAGCCTTCCCCGCGATGGACTGGCCGTCCTGGTGGTGGCGCACGGCGGGCGCGACGTCGCTGATCGCCATCGTGGGTCTGGTCATCCCGCTGGTGCTCCGGGCCTTCGAGCCGAAGCCGCCCGCAGTCCAGCTTCCTCCGCAGGAGTACGCCCAGCAGCAGTGGACCCAGGCCCCTCAGTGGAACGGCTACGCGCAGCAGCCTCAGCAGGGGCAGCCGGCGGCCTACCCACAGCAGTGGCAGCAGGAGTACCCGCAGCCCGGGTATCCGCAGAACGCCTACCCGCAGGCGGGCCACCCTCAGCAGGGTTACCCCCAGGACCCCTACTCACAGCAGGCGCAGCAGCAGGCATACCCTCAGGCGGGGCAGTACGGACAGCAGCAGTACGGACAGCCGGACAGCCAGCAGCAGGGCCAGGAATGGACTCAGCAGGCCGGTCAGGGCTGGCAGCAGCCCTCCGAAGCCCAGCAGGCCGCCCCGGAGGCCTCGCGTCCGTCCGCTCCGAGTGAGCAGACCGGCCAGGCTCCGCAGCCGGACCAGGGCCAGCAGCCCGGTCAGGCTCAGCCGGCAGCGGCACCGCAGCAGGCACCCGAGGCCACGCAGCGACCAGAGCAGCAGTAGCATCCCTGCCGCGGTGGGCGCCGCCCCTCATGAGGGCGGCGCCGTCAGGACTCTTCGGAGCCTCCGCGGAGCTTGCGGCGAGCCAGCACGCCGACGATCGCCAGCAGAATGACGGCCACGACCCCGAACACCACGATCATGACCGGGAACGGCTCGGCGTCGGCCTGCTGCTGAGGGGCCTCGGTCTTGGTCTGCAGCGGCTCGGCCGTGGAGGCGCCCGGAGCGGTCGCCGCGGAGCCGGTGGTCACGATGTAGGAGAAGGTGTTCTCAATGGGGTGTGAGTCCGAGGAGACCACGCGCCACTGCACGGTGTAGGTCCCGGCAGGGGCACCCGGCTTGAGCTTCTGAGTGACGACATTGTCCAGGATGTCCACACCGCCCTCGGCCCAGTTCGTCCCGGAGGCGTCCTTCACGACGATTTCGGAACCGATCGCGATGGGGTTGTTGGAGAACGTCAGCGTCACCTTCTCCGGCGCGGCCCCCAACTTCTGTCCATTCTTCGGCGTGGTCCCTTCCAGGACGTCGTGAGCCGAGGCGGGTGCGGCGAACCCCAGCGTCAGCAGCACTGCCCCGAGCAATGCGACGACGGCGAGCCCGGCCCGCCGCACCACGCCTCCCCGCGCGGCCGGTGAGGGGGCCTTCGCCAGGGTGGCCGTCGCCGTCGTGAACTGGGGCTGGCTGGGCATGACGAGTCTCCTGAAGGGGTGCGGTCCGGGCGGCCGAGATGCCGCAGATTCCTACACCACCCTATGCCGCTTTTCAAGTGTTGCCCTGAGGGGAATATGATTTCCTCGGAAATCCCCAGCAAATTCCCTGGAAGGCATCCCCATGTTCAAAGCCGGTTCCGCACTGGACCGCTACTTCAAGATCTCCGAGCGTGGCTCCAGCTACTCCCGCGAGATCCGCGGCGGCTTCGCCACCTTCTTCGCCATGAGTTACATCGTGGTCCTCAACCCGCTCATCCTGTCCGGCAAGGACGCCAACGGCGACATCCTGGGCTTCACCAGCGTCGCCGCCGTCACCGCCTTCGTGGCGGGTGTCCTCACCATCCTCATGGGCGCCTGGGCCAAACATCCCTTCGCACTCGCGACCGGCCTGGGCGTGAACGCCTTCGTGGCGGTCACCATCGCCACCACCCCGGGCCTGGCCTGGGCCGACGTCATGGGTCTGGTGCTGCTCTCCGGTCTGACCATGATGGTGCTGGTGCTCACCGGCTTCCGGACCGCCGTGTTCAAGGCCGTCCCGGAAGGGCTCAAGACGGCGATCGTGGTGGGCATCGGCCTCTTCATCGCCCTGATCGGCCTGGTCAACGCCGGGTTCGTGCGCCGCATCCCCGATGTCGCCGGCACTACGGTGCCCGTGGGTCTGGGCTTCGACGGCAAGCTGCTCGGCTGGCCCACCCTGGTGTTCGTCTTCGGTCTGCTGCTGACCGTCGTGCTGCTGGTCCGCAAGGTCAAGGGCGCGATCCTGATCGGCATCATCGCCTCCACCGTCCTGTCCGTGATCCTCGAATACACCCTGCACATCGGGCCGAGCTTCGACGGCAAGAACCACAACCCCGCAGGCTGGTCCCTCGTGGCCCCGCACTTCACCGAGTGGGGCCTGCCGGATCTCTCCCTGATCGGCAAGGCGAACCCCGTCGGCGCCTTCCAGCACATGGGCACCATCGCCGCCCTGCTGATGGCCTTCGTGATCCTCCTGTCCATCTTCTTCGACGCCATGGGCACCATGGTCGGCCTGGCCAACGAGGCCGGGAACGTCGATGAGAACGGCGAGATCCCGAACGTCGACCGCGTCCTGATCGTGGACGCCTTCGGCGCCATCGCCGGTGGCGGTTCCTCGGTGTCCTCGAACCAGATCTTCGTGGAATCCGGCGCCGGCATCGCCGAGGGCGCCCGGACCGGCTTCGCCTCGATCGTCACGGGCCTGCTGCTCCTGGCCTCGATGTTCCTGACGCCGCTGATCAACCTGGTGCCGTTCGAGGCCGTGGCCCCCGCCCTCGTGGTCGTCGGCTTCATGATGGTCTCCCAGGTGTCCCGGATCGACTGGAGCGACTGGGGCATCGCGATCCCGGCCTTCTTGACCTTCACCCTCATGCCGTTCACGTACTCGATCGCGAACGGCCTGGGCGCCGGTTTCATCGCCTACGTGGTGCTGCGTTCCGCACAGGGCCGCGCCAAGGAGGTCCACCCGCTCCTCTGGGTGGTCGCCGCCGCCTTCGTCCTGTTCTTCGGGATCGGTGTGATCGAGCAGGTCCTCGGGGTCAAGTAGGCCCACGCCTCCCCCTCCCCCACGCGAGCCGCCAGTAGGTGCCCTTATCCGCCGCGGATTCGGGCACTTACTGGCGGCTCGCGGTGTTGGGGGTATGGGTTGGGGGTATGGTTTGCGGGGTTGGCGTCGAGAGCCGGGCGTACGGCCCGCGACAGGGCCCGGCTCGCAGCGGGCGTAGGGTGGAAAAGCCATGACAGTTGCCGAACAGCCCTTCAACTTCCGGTCCGTCGCACTCTCCGTCTACCTGCCCACGATCCTGTTCTCCACAGGTGAGGGCGCCGTGCTGCCCATGATCCCCGTCATGGCGCATGCGCTGGGCGCGTCCATTCCACTGGCCGGCGTGATCGCCGCGATGGTGGTGGTCGGCGAACTCCTCGGAGACATCCCGGCCGGCTGGTTCGTCGCGCGGTTCGGGGAACGCACCTCGATGATCGGCGCGGCAGGGCTCGCCCTGACCGGCATCGCCCTCAGTCTGCTCGCGACGGCGCCGTGGACGCTCATGATCGGCGTGCTGCTGATCGGACTCGCCACATCGGTGTTCGCTCTGGCCCGGCACGCCTTCATGACCACCCGTGTCCCCCTGCGGTACCGGGCCCGGGCCCTCTCCGCGCTGGGCGGCATCTTCCGGGCCGGCTGGTTCATCGGCCCGCTCATCGCCGCGGCGGTCATCGCGGGCACGGGCACCCCGCAGGCCGCTTTCTGGATCTTCGCGATCGGCTGCGCGTCCGCCGTCGTCGCGCTGCTGGTGCTGCCGGACCCAGAGCAGCAGGTCGGCCCGCCGCCGTCGGTCGCCGAAGCGGCGCCACGGCCGGGCCTCTTCCGCACGATCCACGCGAACCGGGCCATCCTGGTCCGGATGGGCTCCGGTGTGGCGCTCGTGGGCGCGACCCGCGCCGCACGGATCACCCTCCTGCCCCTGTGGGCCCTCAGCATCGGCATGAGCGAGGCCCACACGGCGCTGGTCATCGGCCTCGCGGGTGGCTTGGAGTTCGCCCTGTTCTACACGAGCGGGCAGCTCATGGACCGGCGGGGCAGGCTGTGGAGCGTCATGCCGTGCATGGTCGGGCTGGGCATCGGCTTCCTGGCGCTGGCCTTCCTCCACGACGTCCCCGGCCGCGAAGCCTGGTTCACCGCGGTCGCGTTCGTGCTGGGCGTCGCGAACGGGATGGGCAGCGGGATCGTCATGACGCTGGGCGCGGACCTCGCGCCGAAGGACAACCCCGCCGCCTTCCTCGGTGCCTGGAGGTTCTCCAGCGACGCCGGTCAGGCGGCGTCGCCCCTGCTGATCGCGGCGCTCGCCACGGTGTCGTTGTCGCTGGCGAGCGGCGTGATCGGCGTCCTCGCGCTCGTGGGCGCCGGGATCCTCGCTCGCTACATTCCCCGCTACATTCCGCACCGCCCGCACCGCTGAGTCCCGGCGCTGAGCCCACGGCCCGACGCTCGGTTGCTCGCGAAACGCCAGTAGGTGCCCGTATCCACACCGGATACGGGCACCTACTGGCGTTTCGGGGTCAGAAGGCGAGCAGCACCTTGGACGACACCGAGGCGTCCGCCGCCGTGGCGAAGCCCTCGAGCGCGTCGGCCGCCGGAACCACGTGGGTCACGATCCCATCCGTCCGGAGGCTGCCATCGCCGAGGGCCTCGAGGACCGCGTCGAATTCGCCGGCGAAGCGGAACGAACCGGTCAACGTGAGCTCCCGCGTGATCGCCGTCACCATGGGGACCTCGATGTTCCCGGCACGCTGCAGACCGAGCATCACCACCGTGCCGCCCCGCACGGCCGCGGAGATCGCCGCGGAGAGACCGGGCACCGTGCCGCTGGATTCGATCACGACGTCGGCGTGCAGCTGGGCGATGGCCTCGGCGTCGCGCGCGTCCAGGGTCCGCGCCCCGTGCTGTTCCGCGATGGCCCGCGGGACGTCGAACAGGTCGGTCGCGATGACCTCGGAGGCGCCATGGTGGAACGCGGCGGCGATCACGAGCTGCCCGATGGGCCCTGCACCGATCACGGCCACCCGCTTCCCACGGACGTCGCCGGCCCGTTCCAGACCGTGCCAGGCGACCGCCGCCGGTTCGGCCAGGGCCGCCACCTCGAGCGACAGCCCATCCGGGACGGCATGCAGCATGCGGGCCGGCAGGGCGACGCGTCGGGCGAAGGCGCCCTGCGTGTGCGGGAGGTGCATGGCCGAGCCGAGGTAGGTGGAGGCGGGAGCGAGGTTCGGGCGGTCCTCCGGGTACGGGGTGACGCCGTCGCCGTGCGGGGTCAGCGGGTGAGCGGCCACGCGGGTTCCGGCCGTCGGACCCGAACCGTCCGCCGCGGCCTGCACCACCGTCCCGGACACCTCGTGGCCCAGGATCATGGGTTCGCGCAGGATCGACGCCCCGGCGGCGCCGTGCTTCCAGTAGTGCAGATCGGATCCGCAGACCCCGCCGAAAGCGATCTCGACCACGGCCTCGTCCGCCGCGGGAACGGGCTCCGGCAGCGCCTCGATGCGCAGGTCCTCGGCGGCGTGGGCCACCACTCCCAGGTTCTCAGTCATGTTCTTTCCAATCATCAGGATGGCACCCCTCTGCCGAAACAGTGGGTTTCCGTCGAAACAGCGAGCACAACACACTGTTTCGACGGAAACCCACTGTTTCGGCTGGGCCCCGGGGTGTTTCGGGCGGATCCGGGGGTGTTTCGGCTGGGTCTCACGGTGTTTTGGGCGGCAGGGACTCAGCTGGTCGGGGTGGTCAGGACCATGCCCGCCACCTCGATCTCCACGAACGCCCCCGGCTCCACCCTGAAGTTGGAACGCGGGGCGCCCGTCATGATCACGTCGCCCGGGCCGAGCCGCAGCCAGTGGGTCACGTAGACGAGGCACTCCCGGATCGAGGCGGGCAGGTCCCACGTTCCCGTGGACACCCTCTCCACCCCGTCGATCCGGACCGTCATCGGCACCTCGTCGATGCCGGCCTCGGTGTCGATCCACGGACCCAGCGGGGTGTACCCGGCGCCGCCCTTGCCTTCGAAGTTCCGGGGGTCCAGGACGGCGCGGTCCGGGCTGGACACGTCGTTCACGGCCGTCACGCCCAGCACGTACTCGTGGGCGTTCCCCGCCGTGAGGCCGTCGGTGTCCTTGCCGATGACGACGGCGATCTCCCCTTCGATCGCAGGCACCCCGGCGTCGCGGCGCAGTGCCACCGGGGCGCCGCTCGCCACGACGGTCCGAGGGCTCTTGAGCCAGGCCTGCACCGGACTGTGGTGCTCCGGGCCGTTCTGGGCGATGCCGATCACCAGGAGCGGTTCGCACGGGGGCAGGAAGTCCCCGGTCACCGTCCCACCGGGAAGGTCCGCGGGAGCCTCGCCGCGTGCGAAGGCGGCGAAGGGGTCCTCGACCGGCACCCAGGTGTCGCCCTCCGCGCGGACCCAGCGGGCCGCGCCGTCGTGCGGCGAAGACGGGGCGGCCAGGCGGGCGAGCCGCATCAGACGACCGCCGTCATGCCGCCGTCAACGAACAGCGTCTGGCCGTTGACGAAGTCGCTGGCGGAGCTCGCCAGGAAGACGAGCGCGCCCACGAGGTCCTTCGTGTCGCCCCAGCGGCCCGCAGGCGTGCGGCCACGGACCCAGGAGGAGAACTGCTCGTCGTCGACGAGTGCCTGCGTGAGTTCGGTGGCGAAGTAGCCCGGGGCTATCGCGTTGGCCTGGATGCCGAGCGGCGCGAGGTCCGCACAGAGACCCTTGGTCAGCATCACGATGGCGCCCTTGGTGGCCGAGTACGGCGCGATGCCCGGCCGTGCCAACTGACTCTGCACGCTGCCGATCTGGATGAGCTTGCCGCTCCCCCGCTCCACCATGCCGCGGCTGACGCGCCGGGACAGGTAGAACGCGCTGGAGAGGTTGGTCGCCAGCAGGGCGTCCCAGTCCTCGTCGCTGAACTCGCCGATCGGGGACCGGCGCTGGATGCCCGCGTTGTTCACGAGGATGTCCGGCGTGCCGAGATCCGCTTCCAGTGCGGCGATGCCGGCGTCGACGGCGGCGGCATCGGTCACGTCGAAGGTCACGCTGCGCGTCGTGGCGCCGGTGGCCGCGGCGATCTCCTGCGCGGCTCGGGCGGCCTTATCGGCGTCGCGTCCGTGGACGACCACGGTGGCGCCCGCCGCGGCGAGCCCCTCCGCGAGGGTCCGGCCGATGCCCTGGCTGGATCCGGTCACGAGGGCCGTCCGGCCCTCCAGGCTGAAAGCGGAGATTCCTGTGGGAGTGCTCATGCCTCCACCTTTACCAGGCGCTGCGTGGTGGCTTCCACACCGTCGCCGGCCTCGTTGCGGGAGACCTTGACGGCGTCGTCGGTGCGGAGGAGGTCACGGCGCAGCGTCTCGGGGACCAGGAACGTGGAGCAGGTGGTGATGAGGGCCAGGGTCGCCATGTACACGGCGAGCAGGAGCCAGTTCCCGTTGCTCACGGCGATGATGTAGGCGCCCAGCACACCGGCGAGGCCGCCGGCCAGGACCGCGGAGATCTCGCGGGCCATGGCCACACCCAGGTAGCGGTGCTTGTTGCCGAACAGCTCAGGGAGCATGGCGCACTGCGGGCCGAGCATGGTGTTCACGGCCACGCCGATGCCCACCGCGACGACGGCCACGGCGAGTGCGTGGTTGCCGAGGGACAGGAGCCACCAGGCCGGGAAGGAGTACAGCAGCATGAAGACGGCGCCGAAACGGTAGACCGTGCGGCGTCCGAAGCGGTCGGAGAGAACGCCGGCGAACGGCACGGAGAACACGCCGATGAGCGAACCGAGGGTGACGCCCCAGGCCAGGAGGCCTTTGTCCGCGTTCTTGCCGACCACGGAAACGAAGAAGCTCAGGGCCAGCGTCTGGAACATGTAGGAGCCGCCGTTCTCGGCCATGCGCAGGCCGATGCCCACGATCACGCCGGGCAGACCCTTGGTGAAGATCTCCTTGACGGGCTTGTCCTGGACCTGCTCGTGCTTCTCCAGCTCGACGAAGGTGGGGGTCTCACGGAGCTTGGTGCGGATGAGGATGGCGACGATGATCAGCACGAAGGACATCAGGAACGGCACGCGCCAGCCCCAGGTCATGAGCTGTTCCTTGGGCAGCAGCGAGATGGCGCTGAAGACCAGACCGGCGAGCAGCGTGCCCGCCTGGATGCCGATGAACGGCAGGGCGGAGAAGAAGCCGCGGCGCTTGACCGGCGCGTACTCGGCCATCAGGACGGTGGAACCCGCCTGCTCGGCGCCGGCGCCGAAGCCCTGCAGCAGGCGGAGCGTCACCAGCAGGATCGGGGCCCAGATGCCGATGGCGTTATACGTGGGCAGGAAACCGATGGCCGTGGAGGCGCCGCCCATGAGCAGGATCGTCACGACGAGAACCCACTTGCGGCCGAGCCGGTCGCCGAGTCGACCGAAGAACAGGCCGCCGAAGGGGCGGGCCAGGAAGCCGACGCCGTAGGTGGCGAACGCCGCGACGGTCGCCATGGCCGGATCACCCTGCGGGAAGAACAGCAGGTTGAAGATCAGGGCCGTGGACAGGCCGTAGAGGGCGAAATCGAAGTATTCGAGGGCGCTTCCGACGCTGGAGGCCAGGGTGGCGCGCTGGAGGTTCTTGGCGTACTCCGGGTCCGAAGACCCAGGATGCTGGACCGAGTCCTGAGTGGTCACTGCCATCTCCTTTGATTGGCTGAAACGTGGTTGCCGGCGCGTCGATGCGCTGCGGCCTGTGATCGAGATTACCAACCCTTTGAACCCGGTTCAATACTTTGAACAGAAATTGTGTGGTGGATGCCACAGAGGCGTTCGAAAAGGGGATGGTGGCGCGCGTCGGCGGCAGAGCGCCGGTGAGCACGACGACGGCGGGCGGCAGGGCGGGGAGCGGCGCGGCAGAGGGGGCGCCGTCGTCGTCGTGCCGGTCGATGCGGGGATGCGCCGGCGGATGCGCCGACCTCGCTACGAAACGGCCGAACTCGCGACGCCGGGTAGCGAGATCGGTCCTTCGACAGCGAGGTCAGCGGCCGGCGAGCAACCCACGAGTCGCGGATCCGCGGATCCGCCTACTTCCGGGCGGAGGCGCCCAGGGGGTTGGTCAGCCGTCGGGCGGCGTCCCGGAGGGCTTCCGCGACGCGTTCGATGTGCTCCGGGGTCGCCCGGGCCTCCTGGATCGCCACGCCGAGAGCCAGGGGCGGATCACCCGGAGCCCAGCCCTCGAGCGGCACCGCGACACCATACAGCCCCTGCATGCCCTCGCCCGGATCGAGGGCGTACCCCCGGGCCCGCGCGGCGGCAAGCTTCTCCAGGAGCTCCGGCATCTCCCGGACGCTGTTCTCGGAAGCGCGCGGGAACGGCACCTGATCGGCCATGATCTCCTCCACGCGGGAGTCGTCCATGACCATGAGCAGGGCATTGCCCGTGGCACTGAAGGCCGCGTGGATCCGGGAACCCAGCGGCGTGCCGAAACGGACCGTCCGGGAGCCCTCGTGCCGGGCCAGGTAGAGGGCGTCGTGGTCGTCCAGCATCGCCACCTGCACCACCTCGTGACGCAGGACTGGAGAGGCCTCGCAGACCGCGTAGAACTCGCGGATCTGGTTGAACTGCGCCGCGAAAGCCCCGCCCAGCTCCGCATTGCGCCGGCCCAGCTGGTACCCCGCGGGAACCCGCTGAATCATCCCGCCGTCCTCCAGCGCGAGGCACAGGTTCATGGTGGAGGACTTGGCGAGCCCGAGAGCCGTCGCGATCTCCGTCAGCGTCTGCGGACCGTCGGCCTCGGCGAGCACGCCCAGGATCTTCAGGCTGCGGGTGACGGCCGGCGCGGGATCGCGCGTCACGCGGTCCGGAACGTCGACGGCGACGGGTTCGGCCATGGAGGTCTCCCTTGAACGGTGGTCAGGACGCGATGGTCGGGGTGCTGATGCCGCGGGAACCCTCAGTAGAACTCCACGGTGTTGACCACATTACGCAATGGCCGCCCGTCCAGCAGCCGCGTGGCGTTCTCGGCGAAGAGGCGAGCGATCCGCTCCTCCTCCTTGGAGTTCAGCGCCGCGGTGTGCGGGCTGACGAGCACATCGTCGCGGCTCCACAGTGGGGATTCGGCCGGCAGGGGCTCCACCTCGAAGACGTCCAGGGCCGCGAAGGACACCCGGCCAGTGTCGAGGGCGGCCAGCAGGGCCTCCTCGTCGATGACCGTGCCACGGCCGACGTTGCTGACGATCGCGCCCGGCTTGATGTTCCCCAGGACCTCGTGACCCACCAGGTGATGCGTCTGTTCGGTGCCGGGGAGGGTGACGACCAGGGCGTCCGTCTCGGCCGCGGCCTGCGCCAGCTCCTCGACCGGGATGAGACGGTCCACGCCCTCGACGGGCTCGCCGCTGCGGGTGGTCCCCCAGACGGTCGCGCCCAGGGCCTTGAAGCGGCGGGCGCACTCGGCGCCGATCCCGCCGAGCCCGACCACGAGCACGGTCATCTCGTCGAGCTGCTTCATCTCCCAGCGGTCGCTCCACTCGCGGTCACGCTGCTGCGCCTGGAGGCGGGGCAGCGACTTGGCGCCCGCGAGGACGCCGAACACCGCGAATTCGGCGAGGGGGCCGCCGTGGACGCCGGCCGACGTCGTGAAGGTGATCCGCTCGAGCGCCTCGGACGGGAGGTCGGCCGCCTTGACCTGACTGCCGCCGCCGGCCGCGGTGGTGTGGACCCAGCGGAGGTCCGGGTTGGCGGCGACAGTGCGCGCCAGGGCGGCGGCGTCGACATCGGGGATGCCGAAGAGGAACTCGGCCGAGTCGACCAGCTGCTCGAAGGCGCGCTGCTCCTCGGCGGAGCGGACGTGATCGGGATCGCCGGACCAGTCGGCCGCGCCGCGCATGGGGTGGTACAGCTCGTGCTGCCGGACCACGTCGAGACGCGGCTCCAGACGCTCGATCAGCTGGCAGTGCTCTTCGGAGAGCGGGACCGCGACGACGGCGCGGGCTTTCTCAGACATGGTGTCCCCTTCTTTGCGGCAGTCCGGACGTCGCCCCGTGACGGGGCACACAACTTCTCCAAGGGTAACGCGAATTCAACCAGTTGAACACTGTTCGAAATATTGGATTTGCCTTAAGCTGGCCTCATGACCCACACGACACTCGGCATCATCGGGCTCGGCGCCATGGGGGCGCCCATGGCCCGGCACCTGCTCGACAGCCATGGAAGCCTGACGATCACCGCCCGTCGCCCCCAGCCGGACCTCGTGGAGGCCGGCGCCACGTGGGCGGAGACTCCGCGCGACCTGGCGGCCTCGGTCGACGCCCTCCTGGTCATGCTCCCAGATCTCCCCCAGCTGGAGAAAGTCCTGTCCGGCGAGGACGGACTCCTCGCCGGCGTCCGGGACAGCGGATTGCTGCTGCTGATCGGCTCCACCAGCTCCGCGACCGGCGTCCGGGCCCTCGCCGAGCGCCTGAGCGCGGAGACGGAGGGCCGCGTCCGCGTCGTCGACTGCCCCGTCTCCGGCGGCGAGGACGGCGCGAAGGCCGCCACGCTCTCGATCATGCTCGGCGGCGCCGACGACGACGCCACCCTGGCCACGGAGCTGCTCGCCCCCTGCGGCAACCCGGTGCACCTGGGGCCGCTCGGCGCGGGACAGGTCGCCAAGGCGTGCAATCAGATGGTCGTCTCCGCGACGATCCTCGCGCTCGGCGAAGCGACGGTCCTGGCCGACCGCTCGGGCATCGACCTCGACAAGATGTGGGGGCTGCTCGCCGGAGGGTACGCGGGGTCGCGACTGCTCGACTCCCGCCGCGAAAAGCTCGTCACCGGCGACGACTCCCCCTCCGGCGTCGCGAAGTACATGGTGAAGGACCTCGCCTCCGCCGCCGAGATCGCCGACGCGACCGGGACCCGCCCGGTCCTCCTGCCGACCCTGCGCGCGGCGTTCGACGAGATCGTGGAATCCGGGCTGGGCGACCAGGACATCGCGGTGAGCCGGAGGTTCGTCGCGGAGCGCTGACGCCGTCCACCTGAGTTGCGTGCTCAGTTGTTGCGGGTGTTCGGGCGCGGAACCCGCAACTACTGAGCACGCAACGTGTGAGGCAGGGCGGCACGGGCCGGAACGGCACTTGTATCTCCCGACTGGTACAACCACAATGGTCTTGTACCAGCCTGCGGATACAAGGGGGATGTCATGCCAGCGATTCTGGCCATCGGAGCGGTCCTGCTAATGTCCTTCAGCGGCAGCTTTCAACTGCGCTCCAGCCCGCTGAGTCCCACGTACGGCCGGCTCACGATCATGCTCGGCGAGTTCCTTCTGATCCTGGCGTCCGGCTTCGAATTCCACAACCAGCACCCCGAATGGCTCGGGCTTCCCCTCTTCATCGCTCCCGGCGCGGGACTCGCGATCGCCCTCGTGGTCTTCGGCATCGCCAGTAACGGGAGCCGTCCCACCATCCAGCCTGTGCGCTCGGCGAACCTCACCACCCGCACTGTCGGGAGCTATCTCTCCCGCTCCTCCCGGAGGAAACTCGCGCTCCTGACCGCCGGCGTCGTGGTGCTCGTGCTGATCGGAGGGCTCACGTCCAGCCCGGACGATTCCGGTTTCCACCGCGCGTTCAGCGTGCACAGCGCCGACCAGAGTGCCACGGCGAGTCCCTATCCCGGCTGGTTCTACGGCGTTCCGTTCCTCCTGACCGTGCCTGTGCTCGCGCTCGGGATCTGGGTGGCGCTGCGGCGGGTCAGGCTCCTTCCGGCGATCACGACCGACCCCGCGCGGGACGCCCGCTGGCGCACCTCCCTTGCCGAAGTGCTGCTCTCCACGGTGGAGATCGCGCTCTTGTGCGGGATGGCGGGCATGGTGTTCGGGTTCGCCACGGCCTTCACCCCGCTGGCATCGCTCAGCCAGGATCCCGTCCCTCTTTTCATCGTTCAGGCCGCCATCCGTGGGGCGGGCCTGGCCCTCGGCGTCTGGGCGGTCGTGCTGTTCATCCGCGCCGTCGTCCGCGTGTTCCGGTTCCGGGGCATGCTGGACGGCCGGGATTTCGCAGCGCCGATCCCCGCGAGCCGGGAGCGCTGAATGCTCATCACCATCGATGTCACGAGTCCCCTCCCCGTCTTCGAGCAGCTCCGGGAGCAGATCGCGGCCCAGATCATGCTCGGGGCGCTGCCCGTCGGCGAGCGCCTGCCTCCGATCCGGCAGCTCGCCTCCGACCTGGCCCTCTCCCCCGGCACCGTGGCCCGCAGCTACGCCGCCCTCGAGGCCGCGGGCATGATCGTGACGATGCGTGGCCAGGGCACCCGGGTCGCGCCGCGGGACCGGGTCGTCGACGACGGGCTGAACCGCGCCGCGGATGCGTTTCTCCAGGCCGGCCGGAAGTCCGGGCTGGGCCTCAACGAGCTGATCGCCCTGCTGCGGGCCCGGCACCGCTGAGACGCCCTTCACGGTTTGCGTGCTCAGTAGGTGCGGGTTCACGGCCGGAACACCCGCACCTACTGAGCACGCAAGTGGTGAGGGGGCGGCGCAGGGCCCGGCACCCGCGTCCGGCACACCCCTTGTCCGGGACCCCGGACAGGCTCCGCCGGGACCCTCTCGGCTTCCGGGCCCGAAACAGGTGGAATGGAACCATGACCCTGCGCGCACCCTCCATCGACGTCCCGCCCCAGCCCTGGACCGGCCGCCACGATGGCGACGGCCCCGAGCACGCCCGCCATTGGCAGCGCGTGCAGGCCCTGTCCGCCACGGCTGAGGCCGGCACCGCGGTCGGCGAGGCGGCGAGCACGGGGCGACCCGCCGTCGTCGTCGGGTTCGCGAGTGACGCCGGGGTGGCCCGCAACAAGGGCCGCGTCGGAGCCGCCGCGGGGGCCGCCGCGATCCGCGCCGCGCTCGGTCCGCTCGCCGTGCACGACGAGCGCGTGCTCGCCGACGCCGGGGATGTCCGCGTGGAGGGCGACCGGCTGGAGGACGGGCAGGCGCGGTTCGGCGCCGCGGTCGCGCAGCTGATCGACGACGGCGCGCTGACGGTCGGCCTCGGCGGTGGCCATGAGATCGCGTACGCCAGCTACCGGGGCGTCGCCGGGAGCGCGAAGGTCACCGGCGGTGCGCGCTGGGGCGTGCTGAACCTGGACGCGCACTTCGACCTCCGGGATGAGGAGAACCCCAGCTCCGGCACCCCGTTCCTGCAGATGGCCCACGAGGAGAAGGCCCTGGGCCGGGAACTGCACTACGCCGTGCTGGGCATCAGCCGGCCGAACAACACCCGCGTGCTCTTCGACGAAGCCGAGAGTCTCGGCGTGACGTACCTCCTCGACGAGGACTGCTCACGGGAGGCGGCGGAGGCTTTCGTCCGTGAGTTCGTGGACGGCCTGGACGTCGTCTATCTGACGATCGACCTGGACGTGCTGCCCGCCGCCGTCGCGCCCGGAGTCAGCGCCCCCGCCGCCTACGGGGTGCCGCTGGAGATCATCAACGCCGTCTGCCGTCAGGTCGCGGCGAGCGGGAAGCTCCTGCATGTGGACGTCGCCGAGCTGAACCCCGGTTTCGACATCGACGGCCGCACCGCGAAGGTCGCCGCACGCCTCCTCGACACCATCCTGGGCGCCGCGCTCAAGGGCTGACGTCACCCGTCGGCGGTGGGACGTCACCCGCCTGCGGTGGCGACGACGGCGACGTGGTGGCGGGGCGGCTCGCGTCGTCCTCCGCCACCGTGAAGTTCCTCGCCGCGAACGCCCCGGACACCGTCGTGGCGGCAATGGTCAGGAGCGCCCCGAGGATCAGGGCACTCGCCTCTCCGGGCGCGAGCAGGTGGTTCTGCGTGCCGATGGTCGCGGCGGCCACGGGAACCCCGAGCTGCGCGCAGGCCAGGACGGCGAGCGGCAGCGGCGCACCGAGGAACCGCCTGACCGCATGGCTCAGGACCGCCCCGAGGCCCAGTGCGACGCCCAGCCCGATCATCGCCGGATTCACCGCCAGCTCCCGCATGTTGAGCGACGCCCCGAGCCACACGAAGAACAGCGGGCCCAGGAATCCTTCGGTGATCGCGAAGAGCTGCCGCGCCAGCCGCCGCGGCTCCCCCACCGCGGACACCGCCAGGCCGAAACTGAACCCGGCGAGCATGATCGAGACGTGCGTCAGCGTGGCGAGGGCCGCGAGGGCGAACAGCACCGCCAGCTGCACCCTCAGCTCGACCGCGAACAGCCGGTCCTCGGACACCGTGTGGATGCGGCGCCGGATCCCGCTCCGCTCCCCCTGCCGCAGGACGAAGAACAGCACGACGGCGCACGCCCCCACCGCGAGCGCGCCCAGCGCCGCGCGTGGTGCGTGAGCCGGGTCGATGGCCAGCGGCAGCGCCACGATGGCCGCCGTGTCCGCGAGGGCGACGGCCGCGATCGTCTGGAGCACCTGGGGACCTCCGAGCCGCAGTCCGTCCACGATCGGCAGGACCAGCGCCGCCGAACTCGAGGCCAGCAGAACGGCGTACAGCGGGGCGTGGGCGAGTCCGAAAAGCGCGGCGATGCCGAGCCCCAGGAGCACCGACACCACCACCGTCACCCCGAAACGGATGGCGCCCCGGCCCAGAGCGCTGCGGATCCGGGCGTCCCGGACCGGGACATGCGTGCCGGCCACGAACATGATGAGCGCGAATCCCAGATCCGCGAGGAACGTGAAGGTCTCATCCGAGGCGTCGACCAGCCCGAAGCCCGTCCGCCCGATCACCAGGCCGGCCACGAGCTCCCCGAGCACGAGGGGCAGATGCCATTTCCGGGGCAGCGCGAGGAGCGGGCCGAGCAGGGCCACGAGCACCACCAGCGACAACGCAGGAAATCCCATGGGGCAACTGTAGGCCGCCGGACTCGCCGCTGCGCCGAAACAGTGGGTTCCCGCCGAAACCGTGTGTTCTGCTCACTGTTTCGACGGAAATCCACTGTTTCGGCGGAGCCAGGGAGGGTGTCGAGTCCGATGGCGGGCGGGCCGGGCGGTCGTCAGACCCTCGTGCCCCGTGCCACCGCACCCTGCAGCAGCCCGGTCAGGACGTCCGCGTGGGTCAGCTGCGGGTGGTGTCCGGCGCCCGGGATCGTGATCAGCTCGACGTCGCCCCGCGCCTCGAGTTCCTCCACCGCCGCGGGAGCGAGCGGATCCTCGCTGCCCGTGATGATGCGGACCGGACCCGTGTACCGTCCCAGCGCGTCCCGGAGTTCGGTGCGCCAGCGCTTCGATCCGGCGCGGACGAGCTGCGAGGCCACGTGCGGAGCCGTGCCTCTCTTGAGGTCGCTGACACTGGATTCCAGAGCCGCGGCACTCGCATCCGCCCCGGTCAGACGGCGCGACAGCTTCACCGCGTCGGTCCGCCGCAGGTACGCGCTCACGAATGGCCTCAGGATGCCCGGCAAGCCGCCCGGGGCCTGGAGGAAGAACGGCGCGACCAGCGTGAGGGACCGGACCCGCTCGGGGAACCGCGCTGCGGCGATCACGGCGGCACCCGCGCCGATCGAGTGGCCGACGAGGTCGACGTCGTCGCCGCAGAGCAGTGCCGGCAGCCACTCGTCCCAGTCCTGGACGCCGGTCCCACCGCTGAGGCCGAGGCCGGGCAGGTCGACGGCCCGGGCGCCGCTGCCCGCGGCGACTCCCGCCCAGGTGTCGGCGTTGACCGGCAGACCGGGCAGGATCACGCGGGAGGCCTCGGGGTCACCGAGCTCGAAGGTGCGCACGCCGGCGACGTCCACGAAGCGCCGGTCGCCGCCCTTCGCGGCGCCGAAGCGATGCGCTGCCAGGTAGTCGACCCACCGGTCGAGGGAGAGCAGAACGTCGGGCATCGGAATGCCGTGCCTCGCGGCGAGTTCGACGGCGGGTCCGGTCGGGTAGCGGTCCGAGGACAGGAAGCCGAGCGTCTCGGGGTCAGCCTTGGTGATCCACGCCGGGAGCCGCTTGATGACGCCGACCGGGACCTGCAGGCGCGGGACTTTCGCGCCCAGCCGCCTGCCGGCACGGGTGAGCAGTTCCCTCAGGGACGGGGTGGCGTCGTCGAGAACCCAGAAGGCCCGGTCCACGGCCTCGGGATCGACAGCGGCCGCCGCCATGAAGGACGCCATGTAATCGACCGTCAGGACCGGGAGGAACGTCGAGTCACCGGCGGGGAGTGCCGCCGCGGTGCCGTCCCAGATCTGTTCGATGGTCTTCGTCATGCCGATGTACTGCTCGGTCTCCCCGGTCGAGCTGTCGCCGATCACGGTGGCCGGGTTGATGATCGTCCAGGGCACGCGTCGCTCGAGCGCCCGGGCCTGGAAGACGGCGTCGGATTCCACCTTGGAGGCCTCGTAGCCGCCGAGTTCCTTGTACACCGCCACGCGATGCTCCTCGGACCACGGAACGGCCGTGGGGTCCTGACCGCCGACGCGGTACCCCGAGATGTAGACGAGTCGCTGCAGCTTCGGAAGGTCCGCGGCGAAGTCGACGACCTTCTCGGCGATGCCGACGTTCGCGCTGCGGGCCTCCTCGGCGGACATGCCGAAGCGGAATGCACCGGCACAGCAGTGGATCTCGGTGATGTGGGGCAACGCGGCCGGTCCGCCGGCGATGATCCCCGGGGCGTCGAAGTCGGCGATCACCGTGCCGACCTGCTGCGTCAGACCGTGGTCCGCGAGCCACCGCCGGACCCGTTCCGCCGACGCCTCGCTCCGGACCGCAGCCGTGACGTTGGCGCCGGCCTGCGCGAGGGTGAGGACCAGGTGGCGGCCGATCAGGCCGGAGGCGCCGAAGACGAGGGCCTGGCGGGATGCTCCATGCGAGCTCATCGTGCACCTCCTGCGGCCTGGAGACGCTGGGTGATGAGCTCGGCCACGATGTCGGCGGCCGTGAGCAGGGGCTGAACGCTCCGGGTCGCGCGAGAGACGATCACCGCCCCCTCCGTGGTCGAGACGACGACGGTCGCGAGCGCGCGGGCCGCCTCGGCGTTGAGACCTCCGGATTCAAAGAGGGCGGCCGTGGGGGCGATCCACGACTCGAAGGCGGTGGCGCACGCTTCGCGGAGCCGTTCACTGTCCGCGCCCATTTCGAGGGTCACCACGGAGACGGGGCATCCCAGGCGGAAGTCGCTCTCGCCGACGATGGCGGCGAGAGCCTCGATCGCGGTGCGGGCGGCGTCGGCGGGGCCACCCGCGGTGGCGGCGGCTTCGGCGATGAGCGTCCCGAACTGCGTCGCGGCGAGTTCGATCGCAGCGACGCCGAGGCCTTCCTTGCCGTCGGGGAAGTGGAAGTAGACCGAGCCCTTGGGCGCCGCGGCATGTTCGGCGACGGCGTTCAGACCCGTGCCGCTGTAGCCGCTGGTCTGGATGAGTTCGAGCATCGACTCCGCGAGCCGGGTCTTGGTGAGGGTTCCTTTGGATGGCATTGAAAAATAATAGACCAGTCTATATATTTTTCGCAATCACGGGTTCCGAGGGCCCACGCGATCCATCCGAAGGCCCGTTAAACACCGAAACAGCGGGTTTCCGTCGAAACAGTGCGCACAACACACTGTTTCGACGGAAACCCGCTGTCTCAGCAGGCGGATCGGGTGACCCCGGTGACCCGGGATCAGGCGAGCGGGCCCACGGCCTTCTCGGCGGCGTCGCGCACGGCGCCGGCGCCCACGAGCTTGTCCGCGGCTTCCAGTTCCGGCGAGAGGAAGCGGTCGGTGCCCGGGCCCTCGACGACGGCGCGCAGCACCTCGAGCACGGCGGCGCCGGCCGGGCCGGGGGTCAGCTCGCCGTCGGAGAGCTGGGTGCGGATGTCGAGGGCGCGGCAGCTGGTCACCAGTTCGATCGCCAGGACGCGGCGGAGGTTCTCGATGGCCTTGCGCAGCTTGCGGGCGGCGTGCCAGCCCATGGACACGTGGTCCTCCTGCATGGCGGAGCTCGGGATGGAGTCCACCGAGGCCGGGACGGCCAGGCGCTTGTTGTCCGAGACCAGACCGGCCTGGGTGTACTGGGCGATCATGAGGCCGGAGTCCACCCCGGGGTCACCGGCCAGGAAAGCGGGCAGGCCGTGGGAGCGGGCCGGGTCCAGCATGCGATCGGTGCGGCGCTCGGCGATGGAGGACAGGTCCGCCACGGCGATGGACAGGAAGTCCAGCACGTACGCCACCGGAGCGCCGTGGAAGTTGCCGTTCGAGGAGACGCGGCCGTCGGGCAGGACGACCGGGTTGTCGATCGCGGCGGCCAGCTCGCGGGTGGCGACCAGCTCGGCGTGGGTCACGGTGTCGCGGACGGCGCCGGCCACCTGCGGGGCGCAGCGCAGCGAGTAGGCGTCCTGCACGCGGGAGTCGCCCACCTTGTGGGAGGCGACGATCGGCGAATCGGAGAGGACCCGCAGCATGTTGTCGGCGCTGGCGGCCTGGCCCGGGTGAGGACGCAGGGCGGCGTGCAGCTCCGGCAGGAACACCTGGTCCGTGCCGAGCAGGGCCTCGACGCTGAGCGCGGCGGTGATGTCCGCCGTCGTCATCAGAGTGCGCAGGTCGGCGATGGCCATGAGCAGCATGCCGAGCATGCCCTCGGTACCGTTGACGAGGGCCAGGCCCTCCTTCTCGGCGAGCGTGACCGGCTCGATGCCGTGCTCCGCGAGCAGTTCCGCGACGGTCGGGCGACCGGCGACGCCGTAGAGCTCGCCGTCGGGCCCGAAGGCCTCGCCTTCACCCATGACCACGAGGGCGCAGTGCGAGAGCGGGGCGAGGTCGCCGGAGCAGCCAAGCGAGCCGAACTCGCGCACGAGCGGGGTGATGCCGGCGTTGAGGACCTTCACGAAGGTCTCGAGGACCTCGGCGCGGACGCCGGTGCGGCCGGAGGCCATGGTCTTGGCGCGCAGGAACATGATGGCGCGGATGACTTCGCGCTCGACGGCGGGGCCCATGCCGGCGGCGTGGCTGCGGATCAGCGACTTCTGCAGCTGGGTGCGCAGCTCGTTCGGGATGTGGCGGTTGGCCAGGGCGCCGAAGCCGGTGGAGATGCCGTACGCGGGGGTCTCGCTGACGGCGAGCTCGTCGATGTGGGCGCGGACCTTGGCGACGTTGTCCAGGGCCTCCTGCGAAATGGTGATCTGGGCGCCGTGGCGCGCGACGGCGAGCACGTCCTCGGCGGTCACGCCGCTGGAGTTGAGGACGACGGTGGTCTCGGAAGTGGTGAGGGTCATGGGAGGTCTCTGTTCCTTAGAAGAATCGACTGCTCCGTGGTTGTCGTTTTGAACCCTCAAAACGACAACCACGGAGCAATGGATGGGAAGTGGTCAGGCCTGGGCGTCAGCCCTGCATCGGGATCCGGACGCCACGCTCGGCGGCGACCTCGATGGCGCGCTCGTAGCCGGCGTCGACGTGGCGGATGACGCCCATGCCCGGGTCGTTGGTGAGGAGGGCGGTCAGCTTGGCGGCGGCCAGCTCGGTGCCGTCGGCCACGGAGACCTGGCCGGTGTGGATGGAGCGGCCGATGCCCACGCCGCCACCGTGGTGGATGGAGACCCAGGTCGCGCCGGAGGAGGCGGCGGTCAGGGCGTTCAGGAGCGGCCAGTCGGCGATCGCGTCCGAACCGTCCTTCATGGCCTCGGTCTCGCGGTACGGGGAGGCCACCGAGCCCGAGTCGAGGTGGTCACGGCCGATGACGATCGGGGCCTTGACCTTGCCCTCGGCGACCAGCTTGTTGAAGAGCAGGCCGGCCTGGTGACGCTCGCCGTACCCGAGCCAGCAGATGCGGGCCGGGAGGCCTTCGAACTCCACCCGCTCCTGCGCGGCGTCGATCCACTTGTGGAGGTGCTTGTTCTCCGGGAAGAGCTCCTTGATGGCCTCGTCGGTGACGCGGATGTCCTCGGGGTCACCGGAGAGAGCCACCCAGCGGAACGGGCCGAGGCCTTCGCAGAAGAGCGGGCGGATGTACGCCGGGACGAAGCCGGGGAACTCGAAGGCGCGCTCGTAGCCGCCCTTGCGGGCCTCGTCGCGGATGGAGTTGCCGTAGTCGAACACCTCGGCGCCGGCGTCCTGGAACTCGACCATCGCCTGGACGTGACGGGCCATGGAGACCTGGGCCTTCTTGGTGAAGCCTTCGGGGTCGCCCTCGGCCTCGCGCTTCCACTCGTCCACGGTGATGCCCTCGGGCAGGTAGGACAGCGGGTCGTGCGCGGAGGTCTGGTCGGTCACGACGTCGACGACGAACTCGCCGGCCTGGTGACGGCGCAGGATCTCCGGGAACACCTCGGCGGCGTTGCCCACGTAACCGACGGACCAGCCGCGGCGCTCCTCCTTGGCCTTGAGGACCTTGGCGATGGCGGTGTCCAGATCGGTCTCCACCTCGTCGAGGTAGCGCTTGCCGACGCGGCGGCGCAGGCGGGACTCGTCGACGTCGACGATCAGGCAGGCGCCGTCGTTCAGCGTGACGGCGAGCGGCTGAGCGCCGCCCATGCCGCCGCAGCCGCCGGTCAGGGTGAAGGTGCCGGCCAGCGGACCCTCGTGCTCGCGGCCCTCGCCCTGGCCGCCGTCGGCGCGGCCTTCGGCGATGAGCTTGTTGCCGAGGGCGGCGAAGGTCTCGTAGGTGCCCTGGAGGATGCCCTGGGTGCCGATGTAGATCCAGGAGCCGGCGGTCATCTGGCCGTACATCATGAGGCCCTCGGCCTCGAGGCGGCGGAACTCCGGCCAGGTGGCCCAGTCGCCCACCAGGTTGGAGTTGGCGATGAGCACGCGCGGGGCCCACTTGTTGGTGCGGAAGACGCCCACCGGCTTGCCGGACTGGACCAGAAGGGTCTCGTCCTCTTCCATGTCCTTGAGCGTTTCCGTGATGGCGTCGAACGCCTTCCAGGAACGGGCGGCGCGGCCGGTGCCGCCGTAGACCACGAGGTCCTCGGGGTGCTCGGCGACCTCCGGGTCCAGGTTGTTCATGAGCATGCGCAGGGGCGCTTCGGTCTGCCAGCTCTTGGCGGAGATCTCGGTGCCGCGAGGCGCCTTGACCGGGCGGGTTCCGGTGGTGAAATCGGCGGGTGCCATGGTGACTCCTTGTGTGGCCAGTGGTTCGGGGCACCTCGCCGGGGGGCGTCGTTGCCGTTCCGGGTGCGGTGCTGTGCTTCCCTTCAATGACACCGCACTCCGCGCCTTGTCACGAGAGGCTTTCCGGGGGTCTTGTCCGGGATTCCGGACACGGCGCCTCCGGGTGGCGATCCCCCGTTAAACGGTCATTCCCCGCCGCCGCAGCGCCGGAGAATGACCGTTCAACCGGGGAAACCGGGACGTCAGAACGCCCGGAGGATCCCGTCGACCAGCGCGTCGGGGAAGCCCGGCTCCGCCTCGAGCACCACGCGGCACGTGGCGCCGTCCTGGTCGCCGTCGCCGCGGTAGCGTCCGCGCAGGTCACAGACGGTGGCGCCGCGTGCGGGGCCCTGCCCGGTCTCGACGGCGACCCGCACCACCGGACCGAGCGTCACTGCCACCTCGCCCAGGGCGATGGCCGCGGCAAGGGGGTCGTGCATGGCGGACGAGGGGCGTCCGAAGATCCCACGGTAGAACTCGAAGTAGTGCTCGAGCATGCGGGCCAGGGTTTCGGGGACGGCCTTGCCGGACTCGAGCAGCCGGCGCCGGTGGTCCTCCTCCATGACCTCGGTCATCGTCACGTCGAGCGGCACCAGCGTCACGGGCCACGGCGCCGCGAGGACCTCCGCGGCAGCCTCGGGGTCGTGGAAGATGTTCGCCTCGGCCGCCGCGGTAATGTTGCCGGGGGCCAGCGCCGCACCGCCCATGATGGTCACGTGCGCCACCAGCTCCGGCAGACGCGGCTCCCGGCGGAGCGCCTCCGCAAGATTCGTCAGGGGCGCGACGGCGATGACGTGCAGCTTCCCCTCCTGCTCCCGCGCCAGCCGGATCAGCATGTCCGCCGCGGATTCCGCCTCCGGCTCACGGTCCGCACGCGGCAGCTCGACCCCGCCGAGGCCGTTGTCCCCGTGCACGTGCGGCGATCCCCCGCCGTAGGCGACCGTCTGGAAATCGTGGCAGCCGACGGCGACCGGGATGTCCGGACGGCCCGCCAGCGCGAGCAGATCCAGCGTGTTCCGGGCGCACTGCGCGGCGTCGCTGTTGCCGCTCACCGTCCCGACACCCAGCAGCTCCGCCCGCGGCGAGGCGAGCAGATGCGCGATCGCCAGGGCGTCGTCGATGCCGGTGTCGCAGTCGAGATAGACGGGGATCGTGTCCATGAGGAGCCTTTCGGTGCTGTTCAGAAAGCCAGTGCGGTTCAGGAGCCGACGCGGTTCAGAAACCGGTGCCGCTCAGCGGTCCCGGAGCGCGACGACGTCGGCGTCCGTGCCGTAGGAGGCCTGGGCGCCACGGCCGGTGGCGGCGTGCGCCGCGGCGACCGAGGCGTAACGGGCCGCCTCCACGAGGGAGTCCCCTGCGGCGAGCCGCGTGGCGAGTCCTCCGGTGAACGCGTCGCCCGAACCGGTGGTGTCCACCGGGTCGATGCGCGTGGCGGCGATCCGCTCGATCGCGGCCTCATCCCCGGAACCTGCGCCGTCCAGCACCACGACGCCCTGCGCGCCCAGCGTCACCAGGACCCGGCGGAACCCGGCCTCGGCGAAGGCCGCGGCCACGGCGGCCCAGTCCTCCCCCTCGGCCGCGGGAGCCTCACGGCCCAGGAGCTGACCGGCCTCGTGGGCGTTGACGAGCAGGATGTCCGTGGCCGCCACGAGGTCCGCGGGGATCGGGGCGAACGGGGACAGATTCAGGATGACCGAGGCGCCTGCCGCGCGGCCCGCCTGCGCTGCCGCGAGGACGGTCTCCTGCGAGACCTCGAGGCACAGGCAGACGGCCGCGGCGCCGTCGAACACCGAGGAGGCCTGCTCGACGTCCTGCGGGGACAGCTCTCCGTTGGCGCCGGCCACGATCACGATGCTGTTCTCGCCCTGCGCGTCCACGGTGATCCCCGCGACGCCGGTCGGCACGCCGTCGATCCGGCGCACCGCCGCGACGTCCACGCCGGAGTTCCGGGCGGAGTCGAGGAGCATGGCGCCGTTGGCGTCGTCACCCACGGCCCCGATCAGCCGGACGTCGGCCCCGAGGCGCGCCGCGGCGACGGCCTGATTGGCGCTCTTGCCGCCCGGCTGGATGACGAAGTCCGTGCCGAGCACGGTCTCCCCCGGCAGCGGCATCCGCTCGGCGTACAGGGTCAGGTCCGCGTTGAGGGACCCGACCACGACCACATGACTCACTGCTGCACCTCTGCTTCTGCGGGACGGGGGATGAGGAAGGAGACGGCGAACGCGGCCACCGTGATGACCAGGCCCGTGAGCACCACCGTGAGGTAGGACAGCTTCGGGTCGGCCAGGGACTGCGTCGCCTGAAGCACGGCGGGCAGGACCAGGAAGCTCAGACCGGCGCCGAGGTTGAAGGCGCCGGCGTTCATGCCGGGCAGGAAGCCGGGGTTGCTCTGCGGGGAGAGCACGACTCCGAGGCCGTTGAGCATGATGTTCACGGTGCCAGCGTAGGCGATGCCGAGCAGCGCGGTCGCGATGATCATGACCGGCAGGCTGCCGAGTCCGAAGAACGCGATGACGGCCAGGGCGACGAGGCTGCCGCCCATGCCCAGGTGCAGTGTGCGGCGGTAGCCGATCACCGGGGCGAGACGGCCGCTGAAGGGTCCGACCAGCCAGCCGAGCAGGGCGTACGGCGTGAGGATCATGAGGGACATCTCGGTCGGGCCGACGGAGAAGCCCGGGGATGCGGCCTGGACGAACGCCGGGACGATGCCATTGATGACGGCGAAGATGCCGGTCATGGTCAGGGTGGTGGTCAGCAGCAGGGCCCACATGGAGCGCTGGCGCAGGTGGGCGATCTCCACCATCGGCTGGGCGGTGCGCTTCTCCACCGTCCAGAAGCCGATGAAGGCGGCCACGCCCACCAGGGCAAGGACGATCGAGAAGGTGAGGGTGCCGGCGTCGAATGCGGAGACCAGTCCGGCGGCGCTGTTGAGCGCCGTCAGCACGGCGCCGACCGCCACGACGATGAAGAACACGCCGGCCCAGTCCATGCGGGTGCCCTCCTGGGGCTTGGACTCCGGGGCCAGGAAGAGGACGAGCACGGCGGCCACGACGGCCAGCGCGGTCATGATCCAGAAGAGGCTGCGGAAGCCGTAATGCTCGGTGAAGAAGCCGCCCACGAAGGAGTCGACGCCGGCCACGCCGCCGTTGACCGCCGTGATGAGACCCATGAGGGAGCCGTAGCGGCGCGGGTCCTCGACGGCGGAGCGCAGCATGAGCAGGCAGAGCGGCACCGTGGGGCCGGAGACGCCCTGGATGATGCGGCCCACGAAGACCCAGCTGACGTCCGGGGCGACGGCGGCGATGACCGAGCCGATCGCCATGAGGGCCATCATGCCCACCAGGACGCGTTTGCGGCCCACGATGTCACTGAGGCGCGGCAGGAACAGGGAGAACAGCGCCGCGGCGGTGAAGAACCAGGTCTGGCTGAGACCGATCGTGGCCTGGTCCGTGTGCAGTTCGTGTTCCATGGACACCAGCGCGGGGCTGAGCATGGAGGCGTTGAGCTGGAAGGCGATGCAGGCGGTCAGCAGCGCGGCGGTCAGGACGCCGACGCCGGGCCCGGACTTGGTGGCGGTGGTGGTGCTCATGCCGCGGCTCCTGCCTGCTCGGGCTCACCGATCGCCTGAATGGCGTCGATGACGAGGTTCCAGAACTTCTCGCGGTCCAGGTCCACAGCCACGGAGGTCGTGCAGTCGTCCGGCGCGGGGGCGCGGAAGTCGGCGACGGTCATGCCGAGGGTCAGCGTGCCGTTGAGTTCGATGTCCACGGGGACGCGCTGCGTCGTCATGACGGTCGGGTCGATGACGTAGGCGACGGCACACGGATCGTGGACGGGCGGGAAGTCGAAGCCCTGCGCGTCCTTGTAGGTGGCGGCGAAGAAGTCCATCAGCTCGACGACGAACTGCGCGGGCTTGGTGCCGATCGCGGCGATGCGCTCGACGACGTCCGGGGTGGCCAGGGCCTGGTGGGTCAGGTCGAGGCCGACCATGACGACGGGCCAGGACTCGTTGAAGACGATGTGGGCGGCCTCGGGGTCGATCTTGATGTTGAACTCGGCCACGGCGCTCCAGTTGCCGACGTGGTAGCCGCCGCCCATGAGGACGACCTCGCGGACGCGCTCCACGATGCGGGGTTCCTTGCGGGCCGCCAGGGCGATGTTGGTCAGACCGGCCGTCGGCACCAGGGTCACGGTGCCGGGTTCGTGGGCCATGACCGTGTCGATGATGAGGTCCACCGCGTGCCGCTCGTCCAGGCCGAAGGCGGGCTCCGGCAGGGCGGGGCCGTCCAGGCCGCTCTCGCCGTGGATGTCCGGCGCGGTCTCGATGGTGCGGACCAGCGGGCGGGCACAGCCGGCGGCGAACGGGACGCCCGTGATGCCCGCGATCGTCGCGACCGACAGGGCGTTGCGGGTCACCTTCTCCAGGGTCTGGTTGCCCACCACGGTGGTCACCGCCAGGAGGTCGATGTCCGGATTGCCGTGCGCCAGGAGCATGGCGACGGCGTCGTCATGGCCCGGGTCGCAGTCCAGGATGATCTTGCGGGGGCTGTTGTCTGCGGTGACAAGAGGCATGGTTGCTCCACGTCGTCGGGGGCGGGCCGCCAGGGGTGGCGGCAAGAGTACACCAAGGAGTGTGACACCGTTCACGGAGCGGCGTCAAACGCTTAACGTCAAGCGCTTGATCCCGCGCGGGCCGGACGGCTTCGCCTCGCCTAAGATGGACCGCATGGACGACGACGCCGCGAACCCCCTGCCCGGCCTCCGCGCGGGTGCCGCCGGGGCCGCGGAAGCCCCTGCCGCGGGCGCCGGCCGGGTCACGGCCGCCATGGTCGCCCGCGAAGCCGGGGTCTCCACCGCGACGGTGTCGCTCGTGGTCAGCGGCAAGGCCCAGGGCCGCATCTCCGCCGCCAATCGCGAGAAGGTGCAGGCCGCCGTCGAGCGCCTCGGCTATGTGGTGGACACCGCGGGCAGCACGCTCTCGAAGGGGTTCAGCCCCGTAGTGGTTCTCGTGGCGACGGACATCGCCAACCCGTTCTACGCCGAGCTCATCTCGGAGGCGCGCTCGGCGCTCGGGGACCGCTACGAGCTGCTGCTCTCGGTCGGCGGGCCGGGGCGTCAGATCGACGCCGCCAGCATCCGGAAACTCCTGTCCCTCCGCCCGGCCGGGTTCCTCATCGACGCACCGAACGCCGAACTCGTCGAGGCGCTGCCGTCCGGCACGCGCGCCGTGCTGCTGGACGCCCCCGGGCTCCGCGGCGGCCTGCCGAGCGTCAACCTCGCCGTGGCCGACGGCGCTGCGCAGCTGGCCCGGCACCTGGCCGAGCAGGGGCATCGCCGGGTGGGCTATCTGGACAGCACCATCGACGCCGCCACGTTCCGCGTGCGCCGCGACGCCTTCTGGGACACCGCCGCGGAACTGGGGCTCGAGGTGCTCGACGGGGCCGCCTCCCTGACCGACATCGACGCCGCCGCGGAGGCCTTCACGGAGGCGTGGCCCGGGTGGGACGCCGCCGGGGTGACCGCCGTGGTCGGGTGCACGGACACGCACGCCTACGGAGTTCTCGGGGCAGCCGCCGAGGCCGGCGTCGCGGTGCCGGGGCGGCTCGCCGTCGCGGGCTTCGACGATCTGCCGTACTCGCGGCACACGAGTCCGCCGCTGACGAGCGTGAGCCTGCCGTCCGGCGAGCTCGGCGCCGCGGCCGGGAGGACGCTGCGGGCCCTGATCGAGGGCGGGTCACCGGAGACGGAGCACGTCGAGGTGCCGAGCCGGCTCGTGGCACGGGCTTCGACGGCCGCTGAGCCGGCCGGCGGCTGAGGCGTCTCGCCTGTCAGGCCTTCGGGCGGCCGTAGAGGCGCGTAGTCAGCTCGTTCGCGACCTTCTGAATGCGGGCCGCGAGCGCGGGCCATTCCTCCGCCTGCACCCGGTCCTCGATGAACGTCACGGCGATGGCCGCCGTCGGCCATCCGAGGTGGTCCGTCACGGCGGCCGCGACCGAACCGAAGCCCGGCGTCACCTCCCCGTGTTCGGTGGCGAATCCGCGCGTGCGGACGTCGTCGAGGTGGCGGGACAGGGCCGAGTAACCGGAGATCGGACTCGTGGTCTCGTGCCGGGAGACGAAGGCGGCCGCGTTCGGGTACAGCGCCCTGACCTGCGGCTTCGGCAACGCGGCGAGGATCGCGCGACCGCTGGCGGTGAGGTGCGACGGCAGGCGGACGCCGACGTCGGTCACCAGGGACGGGCGCCCCTTGGCGCGCTCTTCCACGATGTAGAGGACGTCGCGGCCGTGCAGCACGGCGAGGTGGGCGCTCTCCCCCAGGGCGTCCACGAGACCCGCGAGCAACGGGCGGCCCAGACGGGAGATCGGTTCCTGGCGGCTGTAGGCGCTGCTGAGTTCGAAAGCTCCCAGCCCCAGGCCGTACCGCTTCTCCTCCTTGAGATGCATGACCAGGCCGTGGTCCTCCAGCACCGCGAGCAGCTGGTAGACGGTGGAGCGGGGCAGCTCGAGAGCCGTGGCGATGGCGCTGGCCGGCTGCGGACCGCGCCGCGAGCTGAGAAGCCTGAGGATGCGCAGCGTGTTGTCCGCCGCGGGGACTTTGGGTTTGGGTGCACCCACGGAGCAGTCCTTTCTGCATGGCCGCCACCCCGCAGGTGAAGGAGGGGGCGAGGGCTCACACCATTGTGACAGGCGACGCGCGACGGCGCTCGGCCGGGCGGGATGTGACGCGGGCGGGGCAGCAGGGGTGGTCCTGGACAGCGGCGACTCCACATGCTTCGAAGGGCCGCATGATCAACAGAGCTTTTCCTTCACCTACGCACAGGGGAAGGAAAGAGAAGTCCGAATTAGCACAACTTCCCAGGTTAAACAAGCATATTTCGGAACACATCCTGCGCATTATGATGTATTCATGTCGCTAAATCCTTCTGAGGCATCTGCGTCAGCTCCTGTGGTATCAAGGCGCGGTCTATTCCGCGCCACAGGAGTTGGTCTTGGCGCGGCGGTCACGGGTTTCCCAGCGACTTCTGCATCCGCAGCGGGGCAATCCGTTTTGAAGGAAACAGGATTGAAGTCTGCAACAATCTCTAAATTGCGCTCGGCCGGTGCAGTTGCTTCCAGCGGGTGGGTCTCGCATCCCGCCGTAGCCTACGCGTCCTCCGTAGACGCCCTCGACAGGTCTGGCTCACCGATTGCAGCCCGGTTTCTGAATGGCAATCCGATGGGACTGCTGCATCAACGGGCCAGCACGAACTTCTACCCCAACCCACGCTACGACGGCGCCGCCGTGGGAGTCGTCCAGAACCAGGATGGGACCGCGGGGAGCGGCAAGTTGCCGAACGGGTGGTGGATCCGCAACGGCAATGGGTTTTCCGTCGAAGTCTTGTCGGCGTCCCCTGGGCGCATCAAACTTCGTGTGACCTCGCCGAATTCGCCCCTCACCTCCGGAGCCGGCGTCTCGCTCATGTGCTTTCGCGACGCAAAGCCCACGCTTCCAGCAAATAGCCGCGGTGGCGTCGCGGTCAAGGTTCAGATCATTCTGCGTTCCGTGTCGCCCTCTGCCTTCCTTCGGCATATCTCCTTTGATGTCACCCGCAAGGTGCCGGGCGGCACGGATGTTCTCATCCCACGAGCACCAGTCATCAACGGAATGGACGTCAATAAGTATTCGACCTCCACCACCTGGACGGATCTTCCGAGCGGCACTACTCTCACAGCGGGCCTCGGAGTCAATTTCCTTGCCGGCGCACGCAATTGCGCGGTTGATGTGGAGCTCAACTATCCACAAATCGAAGATGCCGGCGGAAACGACGACATCACCGACTTGTTCAACGCGACCGGGGTGGCGCAAGTTCGGATCAGCGTACCTGTGGACGGCGCCTATTGCGTCTTCGTCGTCGGGCAGTATTTTGCGAAGTGGTACGACGTCGTGGCGACAGGGGGACGAGCGACCATACCGCTCGACGACTCCACCTCGATGGTCCCTGCCGGCTGGAAGATCGTCACGGCGATCGTCGCCTGCGCGGCGCCTCTCACCGATCGGGAGAAGAACGACATCGCCGAGGACATCTGTCCGCCGAAACTCGATCCTCCGGGACATTCCCTGGTCGGTGGGGCGGTCCCATTCGGCGCGGTAGCCGGACACGCCTCGATCGGCGCATTGCACATCTACGGCGGTCAAGCAGATGGATGGACCACCAGTACCGGCGCGGTCCGCCGTGGCGACTACCGGCCGCTCACCGTTCGAGTAGAGCAGAGCGACGATCCCAAGCCGCTGCGTGTGGCCTGGAATCGCAGCACCACCCATTCTTTTTCCGTCACACGCGCTCCCGCATCTCTCGGTGCTGAAAAGATCCGGAGCGAGGGATACCTCGACGGGGACCCCTTCTATCCAAACTCCTACACCCAGTACGACATCGACTATTGGGTGTCATACTGGCTCAGACTGGATTCGGGCGGCACCGCCGACTTCTGGGAAATCTTCGGGCAGTGGCATCCTGGGGGAAACGTCCAGCGTTACCTGACCACTGAAGCGCGTGACGCACATCGCGCGACAGGTCTCTATCCCGTAGTGAGCTTGGGGTTCGTCAAGAGCCCAAGGCTCAGCATCACCTACCGGTCGGTTACCGCACAACTCATCGACGGCTCCGGCCCAATCCCGGTCCTCTCCGATGACGACATCCAGACAGGGGTCATCACCGACCCGGCTCCCTATGCGCCAGGTACATGGACATTCATTGTCCTCCGCACCCGGTTCTCCACCACGGGCGGCGGATCTCTCGACCTCTGGCGGGACGGCACCCAGATCGCAAAGAACGCCGGACCCGTGGGTTACAACGTCTCGAGACCAGGCAAGCCACCGGGTCCCACCTTCAATCATGGAATTTATGCGGGTCCCGCAGACCCCGGATACAGCCAGAACGCCACCTACGCGAATCTCAGGATCGCTCGCACCCCGCCCCCTTCCTTCGCCGGAGGGATCCGGAGTTAGCAGCCGCTCCTCACGAGCCGAAGGCCTCGACCCAGGCGGCGACAGATTGGTATTGCGTGTGGCTCATCAGCCTGATGCGAGACCCTCGAGCCCTGTGCGATGGCTTCAGTCTCGCGAAGGACGCACGGTCTCAGCTTCCTACCGATGTACCGACAAGAGCCGGGGTCCGCGAGGCTTCGACCTAAGCCCTGCCGCTGTCGACGCGGCCCAACGCCACGAGCGAGAGTGGCCCTCCGGGCTGACAGGGGTGGTCCGTCACCCCGCATCAGCGCGGTAGCGTGAGAGGAGGGCCGCCCCACCATCGGCGGCCCTCCTTCACCCGTACTGAGAGGACAGCCCATGACGAACACCGCCGAAGGCCGCACCCAGGACTACAACCCCGGACCCCGGGTCGGTATCACCTTCTCCACCTTCGATCTGCTCCACGCCGGGCACATCATGATGCTCGCCGAGGCGAAGCGCCAGTGCGACTACCTGATCTGCGGGCTGCAGATGGATCCCACGCTGGACCGCCCGGAGAAGAACGCGCCCACTCAGACGGTCGTGGAGCGCTACATCCAGCTCCGCGGCTGCCAGTACGTCGATGAGATCGTCCCGTACTCCACGGAACAGGACCTGGAGGACATTCTGCGGTCGTTCAAGCTCGACGTCCGGATCGTGGGAGATGAGTACCTGGAGAAGGACTTCACCGGACGCGAGTACTGCGAGGAGAGTGGGATCGAACTGTACTTCAACAGCCGCGACCACCGCTTCTCCAGTTCCGGTCTGCGCCGTATCGTGGCGGCCAAGGAAGCCGAGAAGGCCGGCCGCTCGTAATCCCGGCGGACGCCGGGCCAGGCCCCGAAGTCCAGCCCGAACACTGCCCACCATCCGTGAGGACCCATGAACGTCGACATCACCGTCAGAACAGTGATCAGCCGCCCCGTCGCCGTCGTCGCCGAGTACGCCGCCGACCCGGTGAACGCGCCGGAGTGGTATGCGAACATCAAGGCCGTCACGCTCCATGCCCCGGGCACGCCGCTCGGTGTCGGCGCGCGGATGGACTTCGTGGCCCACTTCCTCGGCCGGCGACTCAGCTACACCTACGAGATCACCGAGTACGACCCCGGACGGCGGCTGGTCATGCGGACCTCCGACGGCCCGTTCCCGATGCGCACCACCTACACCTGGTCGGCCGAGGGTGACGCGACCGTGATGACGCTGCGGAACACGGGCACTCCGTCCGGGTTCGGGGTGCTCATGACGCCGTTCATGCGCCGCGCGATGAAAGCCGCGACGACGAAGGACCTCGCCAACCTCAAGAGGATCCTGGAGCAGCGCTGACGACGGCGGGGCACGCTCCGGCCCGCCGTCGTCGTCCCTGACACGCGGAGGCCCCCGGAACCATTGCGGTTCCGGGGGCCTCCGCGCAGCAGTCGGTGCACAGACACCTCAGGCGACGCCGAGGTACGCCTCCTTGATCGCCGGGTTGGCCATCAGCTCCTTGCCGGTCCCCTGGTGGGTGATCGACCCGGTCTCCAGGACGAACGCACGGTGCGAGCGGGCCAGGGCCTGATTGGCATTCTGCTCCACGAGCAGCACCGTGGTGCCCTGGTTGTTGATCTCCGTGACGATCTTGAAGATCTGACGGATGAACTGCGGGGCCAGGCCCATGGACGGCTCATCCAGGAGCAGCAGCTTGGGGTTGGACATCAACGCCCGGCCGATGGCCAGCATCTGCTGCTCGCCACCGCTCATGGTGCCGCCGAACTGCTTGGACCGCTCCTTCAGTCTCGGAAAGAGGTCGAAGACCCGCTCGAGGTCCTTGGCGATCCCGGAGGTGTCCTTGCGGCCGTAGGACCCCATACCCAGGTTCTCCATGACCGTCATGCCGGGGAAGATGCCCCGGCCTTCAGGCGCCTGGGAGATGCCCTTGACCACCCGGAGGTGGGCCTTCATGGACGTGATGTCCTGACCCATGAAGCTGATGCTCCCGGCGGACGGGTTCAGGAGGCCGGACACGGTCCGCATCGTGGTGGTCTTCCCGGCGCCGTTGGCGCCGATCAGGGAGACGATCTCCCCTTCGTCCACGGTGAAGGACATGTTGTGAATGGCCTGGATGCGCCCGTAGTGCACGGACACGTTCTTCAGCTCAAGCAAGCTCATCTTCAGGCTCCCCGAGGTAGGCGGATATGACTTTCGGGTCCTCGCGGATCTCCTTGGGTGCGGCGTCGGCGATCTTCTTGCCGAATTCCAGCACGACGATGCGGTCCGTCACCCCCATGACCAGCTTCATGTCGTGCTCGATCAGCAGGACCGTATAGCCGTCGTCGCGGATGGTCCGGATGAGCGCCATGAGCTCTTCCTTCTCCGCCGGGTTGAAGCCGGCGGCCGGCTCGTCCAGGCACAGGACCTTGGGGTCCGTGGCCAGAGCGCGGGCGATTTCGAGCCTTCGCTGGTAGCCGTACGGCAGATGCCGGGACAGGTATTGCGCATGGTCCGCGATGCCGACGAATTCCAGCAGGGCCATGCCGCGTTCAATGGCGGATTTCTCCTCCCGGACATGGGTGGGAAGGCGGAGCAGGGCGCCGCCCACACTCGTCTTGTGACGGGCGTCCAGTCCCACCACCACGTTTTCCAGGGCGGTCATCTCGCCGAACAGGCGGATGTTCTGGAAGGTGCGGGCCAGACCGCGTCGGGTGATCTTGTGCTGGGCCAGCCCGTTGAGCGGCTTGCCCTCCAGGGTGACCGTTCCCGACGTCGGCTTGTAGACGCCCGTCATCGCGTTGAAGCAGGTGGTCTTTCCCGCGCCGTTGGGACCGATCAGGCCGAGGATCTCGCCACGGTTGATGTCGAACGTGACGTCGTCCAGGGCTGTGAGGCCGCCGAACTTCATCGTCAGGTTCTTCACCTGGACCAGGGGTTCGCCCACGTTGACCGAGATGTCCCGTTCCGGAGCGACCTTCTCGGCCACCTCGAGGTCCACGCCCTGCTCTTTCAGCGCTTCGACGTCGATTTCCGGTTCGACTGCTTCACTCATGTCCGCCCGCCTTCCCGCCGTCGGTGATCACCTGGGCGCGTCGGCCCGTCTGAGGTTCCTTCAGCTTGTTGTACGCCAGCCGCCCGTACGCCAGCAGACGCTGACGTGCCGGAAGCAGCCCGCCCGAACGGAAGATCATGATGAGCACGAGTGCCACACCGAAGATCAGGTACTTGAACTCCGCGATCGCCGTGAACCGCAGCGGGATGTACGCCACCAGGGCGCCGCCCAGAATGGCGCCGACCTTGTTGCCCGTGCCGCCCAGCACCACGGCGGCCAGGAACAGGATGGACGTGGCGATGTCGAACTTCTGATTGTTCACGAAGCCCACCTGCCCGGCGAAGAGCGCACCGGAGAGACCGCCCACGGACGCGCCGATGGCGAACGCCCACACCTTGTACTTGAAGGTGGGGACGCCCATGATCTCCGCGGCGTCCTCATCCTCGCGGATGGCGATCCAGGCGCGGCCCACGCGGCTGCGCTCCAGATTTCCGGCCAGGAGCAGCACGACGATGATGATCGTCAGCGTGAGCCAGTACCAGGGGGTGCCGTTCGAGTTCAGGAAGATCGGCTGGCCGTCGGCGTCCGTCCCGGGTGGATGGCCCACGTTCTGGAAACCGACCTGGCCTTTCATGGCCGGGATGATAGTGGCCAGGATGCGCACGATCTCACCGAAGCCGAGCGTGACGATCGCCAGGTAGTCACCGCGGAGACGCAGCGTCGGGACGCCCAGCATCACCCCGAAGAACATGGTGATCGCCATGGCCAGCGGAAGGGTCCACAGGTACGGGATGTGGAGGTAGGGCGAATCCGGGCTGGTGAACATGGCCGCCGTGTAGGAGCCGACGGCGAAGAACGCCACATAGCCGAGGTCCAGGAGGCCGGCATAACCGACCACCACGTTCAGGCCGACGGCGACCAGCGCGTAGACCGCCATCTGCGCCAGGGCGATCTGCCAGTTGTTGCCGGGTTCCGTGGTGATGAACGGAGGGTTCAGGATGGGCAGCAGGTACGCGATGACCACGATCACCATGAGCCAGAGCCACTGGATGTGGCGCGGCAGGGCGTTCCATTTGTCGCCGAGGCCGGGGAACCAGCCTTGACGACGGCGCCCCTTGGCTTCGCGGTCGGCGATCGCCTGATCTGCGGCGGAGTCGGGGATGAGGGTCGGGCCGTCTGTGGTGCTCATGCCTTACTCTTTCCAAGCGAGCTTCCGAGGATGCCTTCGGGACGGACCACGAGGACGAGGACCAGGACCACGAACGCCACGACGTCCGTCCACTGTGAACTGCCCAGCAAGACCTGCCCGTAGTTGCCGATCAGACCGATCAGCAGACCGCCCAGCAGGGCGCCTCGCACATTGCCGATGCCGCCCAGGACCGCCGCGGCGAAAGCCTTGACGCCGAGGATGAACCCGCCGTTGTACTGCACGCCGGACGGGATCTTCATGACGTAGAACAGGGCTGCCGCTCCGGCCAGGACACCGCCGATCGCGAAGGTGGTGAGGATGATCTTCTCCTTGTTGACGCCCATGAGTGTCGCGGTGTCCGGGTCCTGCGCCACGGCGCGGATGCCGCGGCCCGTCTTGGACTTCCGGATGAACTGGTCCGTGGCCACCATCAGGATGACCGCGGCGATGATGATCACCAGCTGCTGGGAGTCGATGATGGTGCCGAACACCTCGAAGATGGGGATGGGGCGGAACATGGTCAGCGCCGCTTCCGGGCTAGGTCCGCGCCACCAGTAGATGAGGTACTGGATGGCGAAGGAGACACCGATCGCGGTGATGAGGAACGCCAGCCGGGGGGCTTTGCGCTTGCGCAGTGGTTTGTACGCCACGCGCTCCACGACGACGGCGGTGAGGGCCGAGGCGATGATGGCCACCACGAGGGCCAGGATCAGATTGCCCACGATCGCCCAGAACGGCAGATGAGGGGCGGACGGGCCGAAGTTCAGCGCACTGAGGGTGAAGAACACGCCGTAACAGCCGACGATGAACACTTCCGAATGGGCGAAGTTGATGAGGTTGAGGACGCCGTACACGAGGGTGTAGCCCAGGGCTACCAGAGCGTAGATGGCGCCGAAGGTGAGGCCGTCGAACGTGGAGCTCCAGAAGTTCTGGGCCAGGGAGTCGACGTCGAAGGTGATCCAGGTGTCGTCCGTGGGCACTGCCAGTGGCACGGCGTGGATGAGGCTGGGAATTGCTTCACTGATCATAGGAGCTTCCTGAGGTGATCAAGAGAAATGCTGGGGGTACCGATGTCGCATACCCCCAGCATTCTGTTGAAACTGCCGACCTTACTTGCCGATCACGCCGATCGGGGCGATCTTGCCGTTTTCGACCTTGTAGCCGTAAACATCAGGAGTCGCCAGTTCGCCGGTGGAATCCCACTTGTAGTGCTTGGAGAGGCCATCGGCGTCGTAGGCCTTGACCCACGCGAGAAGGTCCGCCCGGGTCTGCTTGCCGTGATCGATGCCGGACAGCAGCACGGTGGCGGCGTCGTAGCCCTCGATCGAGTAGGTGCCCGGTTCGGCGTTGGCCAGCTTCTTGTACTCGGATTCGAACGTCGGGATCAGTTCGCCGGGGATGCAGGGGCAGGTGAAGAAGGAGTTCGACGACGCGTCGCCGGCCTGCTTGATGAACTGGTCATCCTTCACACCGTCCGGGCCTACGAAGGATCCGGTGAAGCCCTTGGCCACCAGCTGCTGGTCGAAGGGCGCGGCCTCCGCGTAGTAGCCGGCGTAGTAGACCGTGTCAGCCTTGGAGTTCATGATCTTGGAGATCACCGCGGAGAAGTCCTTCTGACCGGTGACGACCTTGTCGGAGCCGACCATCGCGGAGCCGAGGGCCTGCGAGGTCTGGGTGCCCAGGCCGATGCCGTAATCGGAATCGTCCTGCACGACGTAGACCTTCTTGGCCATCAGCTTGTCCGTGAGGAACTTCGCCGCGGCCGGGCCCTGGACGGCGTCATTGCCCAGAGCACGGAAGAAGGTGGTCCAGCCGTTCTTGGTGAGGTTCGGGTTGGTGGCGGACGGGGTGATGTGCACCAGGCCCTTCTGCTCGAAGATGTTGCCGGTGGCCTTGGACTCGCCGGAGAACGGGAGGCCGACGACGCCGATGATGTCCGACTCCGACACGATCTGCGTCACCGGGCCAGTGGCCTTGTTGGGGTCGCCTTCCGTGTCGAACTTCTTGAACTTGACCTGGCAGTCGGGGTTGGCGGCGTTGTGCTGGTTCACGGCCAGCTGGATGCCGTTGAAGATGTTGATGCCCAGCTGGGCGTTGGGGCCGGTTTCCGCACCGGCATAGGCGATCGTGGTGGTGGCAGGGCACTTGCCCTTGCCATCGCCGGCCGGGAGCACCGCGGCGGCGGGGACATCCACCTTCGAGATCGCGGGGATGTTCACCTTGCTTCCATCGCCACCTGAGGTGGCCGTGGAGCCCGAGCCGCTCTGGTTGGCGCAGCCGGACATCACCATGCCGAGTGCCACCGCCGTAGCCATGACTGAGAGGGCTTTCTTCCTGTACATAAGTGGCCTCCGCGCCAAATCAGGGTCTGATCCATGCACCCGCGGCGGTGTTGCCGCGAGCACTTCCAAGAGAGTACTCCCAGGAATGTGACATAGGCCACACTTTGGCGTCAGGGTTTGATAACGAATACGTCGCCCCACCAGCCAAAACCCTGTGGGGCCTCAGCCAGGGACGCCAGAGCGCCCCGTTCAGGAGGTTCGCGGCCGCCGTCGAGCCTGACCATCGGGGCTCCGGTCCGCCACGCGACGGAAGGAGAACGATGAAGCGCGGCACCCCCCTTTCGTGGTGTGCCGCACCCGCTGAAGTGAGCGTAGGGCTCCCGGAACGGCGCTTGGATTCGGGGAGATCACTTTCGTGTTAAGAGTCGGTTACGTCACCTGGTGTATGGCGGGGCCGGACTCCACAGGCAGCCCTTGATACGGTCATCAGCATGGCCTTCACCTTGCGTCCCAGCGTGCCCGGTGACATCGACTGGCTGGTTGAGCTCCGAGCCGTTGTCCTTCGGGCCGACCTCGAGCGCCTCGGCCGGTACGACGGCGTGCGGGTGCGCGAACGGATGCGCAAGGCCTTCGTGCCCGAGTGGTCCAGGATCGTCATCTCGGAGGGAGCCGAGGTGGGGTCGATCACGGCCCGCCCCGACGGGAACGTCCGCTGGATCGAGCACTTCTACTTGTCGCCGGACGTACAGGGCCGGGGTATCGGATCATCTGTCCTCCAGTCGGTGCTGAACGAACCGCACCACGGAGTGACCCGCCTCAACGTGCTGCAAGGAAGCGCAGCTCGCCGTCTCTATGAGCGGCTCGGGTTTGTTGCGGACTACGAGGATGAGATCGACGTGTTCATGACGCTGCGACCCGGAATGAAGACGTTTCACGAACCAGGGCCTGACTCGATCCTCACCACGACGGGCGACGCCGAGCGCGGCACCCGTCGCGGCTCACCGCAACCCGTCCGTAGACTCTGAAAATGCCGACGTCCGACTACGTTGCCTCGATACGCTCACGGATCGGGAATGACTTTCTCCTTCTTCCGGGCGTCACGGCCGTCATCAGGCATGGCGATCAGGTCCTGCTCGCCCGGCACCGCCACTCGGGTCTGTGGGGCCTCATCGGCGGCGGGGTCGAGCCCGGCGAAGAACCCGCGGAGGCCCTGGACCGCGAAGTGACCGAAGAGACCGGGGCGCGCATCCGCATCCGTGGAATCGTCGGCACCTATGGAGGACCGCACCTGATGACCACCTACCCCAACGGCGATCGCGTCGGGTATGTGACCACGGCCTACGACTGCGAACTGCTGGACGAGCCGACACCCACGCTGGAGGAATTGCTGGAACTCGGCTGGTTCCCGCGGAGCGCCATCGAGAACCTCCAGCGTCACCGGTGGATCGACCGGGTCATCGACGACGCCCTCGGGTGAGCGGGTCCGCCACCGCCCCCTCTCGTCGCCCCCGAACGTGCATCGCAGACGAAACCCCCGTCGAGAACCCTCTCACTCCCCGGGCAGCGCCACCAGGTGGCCGCCTCCGATGTCCCGCAGCTCAGGACGCGGCTCCCCTGGAGCGTCCCAGGAACGGTCGGTTCCGCGGCGACGCCGCTGCCCGCGATTCCGCGGGCTCACGATCGGGACCGCGTCCAGCAGTTCCCGCGTGTACGGGTGACGCGGGTCGTCGAAGATCTGCTCCCGGCTCCCCTGCTCCACGATCGCCCCGCGATACATGATCGCCACAGAGGTGCACATGTGCTCCACCACGCTCAGATCGTGCGAGATGAACAGGAAGGAGGTCCGGCGTTCCTCGCGCAGATCGCAGAGGAGGTTCACGATCTGCCCTTGCACGGAGACGTCGAGGGCTGAGACCGGCTCGTCCGCCACGACGAACTCCGGTTGCAGCGCCATCGCCCTCGCGATGACGATCCGCTGGCGCTGCCCGCCGGAGAACTCGTGCGGATAACGGTCCAGGGCGTCCGCGCCCATCCCGCACTGTTCCAGCACCTCGATGACCCGCTGCCGTTCGTCGTCGCGGGATGCCAGGCCATGGGTCCGCATCGGCTCGCCGATGGCGGTGACGATGCGCAGCCGCGGGTTCAGGGCCCCGAAGGGGTCCTGGAACACGTACTGCATCCGCTGCCGGAGTCCGCGGAGTTCGGAGCGCGGCAGGTCCAGGATCTCTTGCCCGCGGAACCGCACGGATCCGGCGTCCGGCTCGTGCATCCGCAGGATGGCCTGGCCCAGGGTCGTCTTGCCGCTTCCCGACTCGCCGACCAGTCCGAACATCTCCCCCTCACGGATGCTCAGGCTCACCCCGTCCACGGCACGCACGGCCTCCCGGGGAGCACGACGGCGGCCGCCTCGTGCGCGGAACTCCTTCATGACGTCGCGCGCTTCGAGAAGCACCGGCGCGGGACCGCCCGTCATGCGTGCACCTCCGCGGCCTCGGGACCGAGCGCGGCCAGCCTGCGCACGTCCTCCGGGATCGTGGGCAGCCGATCCAGCCGCTGTCCCAGCAGCGGACGGGCGCTGAGCAGCGCCTCCGTATAAGGGTGTTGCGGCTGTTCGAAGATGCTGAACACGTCGCCTCGTTCCACGGTCCGTCCGCCGTACATGACCAGCACCGAATCGGCGACCTCGGCGATGACGCCCAGGTCGTGCGTGATGAACAGCATGGCCATTCCCGTCTCGTCGCGAAGTTCCAGCAGCAGGTCGAGGATCTGGGCCTGCACGGTGACGTCCAGCGCCGTCGTCGGCTCATCCGCGATGAGCAGCCGCGGTCCGCAGCAGAGCGCGACGGCGATCATCACCCGTTGCTGCATCCCGCCGGACAGCTCGTGGGGATAAGAGCTCATGATCCGCTCCGCAGCGGGAAGGCCCACCCGGCGGAGCCATTCCACCGATCGGTCACGGGCCTCTGCCCGCGAGACGGACTCGTGAGCCCGGATCGTCTCGCTCAGCTGCCGGCCGATCGTGAAGACCGGATTGAGGGAGCGTGCAGGCTCCTGGAAGATCGTCCCGACCTCGCCACCCCGGACACGCTGCAAAGCCGTGCGTCGCAGCGTGAGGATGTCGGCGCCGTCGAACAGCACCTGCCCGCCGCAGATCTCTCCCGGCTCGTCCACGAGCTTCAGCAGCGAAAGCGCGGTCAGACTCTTGCCGGAACCGGACTCCCCCACGATGCCAAGCACTTCTCCCGGGCTGATCTCGAAGCCGACGCAGTCCACCACCACACGGTGCCCGCCGCCGTCGGCCGGGAAGCGCACACTGAGATCCTTCACCTGGACCAGAGGCTCGGTTGCCACGGCGGTCATCTCCCCATCCTGGGATCGAGGACGTCCCGCAGGCGGTCGCCGAGGACGTTGATCGCCGCCACCGTGATCAAGAGCGCGACGCCGGGCGGCACCCACAGCCACCAGTGCTGCTGGAAGTCGATCAGGTTGTTGGCGGCGTTGATCATGTTCCCCCAGGAGGCATTGGGCGGGACGACGCCGAGCCCCAGAAAGCTCAGCGCGGACTCGCTGAGGATCCCCGACGCCGTGCTCAGGGTGGCCACGACGATGAGCAGCGGCATCACGTTCGGAAGGAGGTGACGGAACTGGCGCGAAGCGGCGCTCAGGCCCAGCACCTCCGCCGCCCGCATGTACGGGGCCTCGCGCAGGGACAGCACCTGACCACGGATCAGGCGGGCCAGCGACGGCCAGCCGATCACGCTGAGCAGGATCATCACGATGTAGATCCGCGACTCGGGCGCGACCTTCAGCTCCGAGAGCACGGCCGCCATCACGATGAGCAGCGGCAGACCCGGAATGGACATGAGCAGGTCCGCGAACCGCATGATGAGCGCGTCGACGAACCCGCCGTAGTACCCCGCCACGAGGCCGAGCACGGCCCCGAGGAGCAGGGACAGCAGCATCGAGGCGACCCCGATCGTGAGCGAGATCCGCCCCGCGAGCATGAGCCGGGTCAGGACGTCCCGGCCGTACTCGTCCGTGCCCAGCCAGTGGTTCGACGCCGGGCCGTGCTCCGCGATGCGCAGGTTGATCTCCTCCCCGGTGTACCCGGTGAGCAGGGGCCCGAGGAAACTGAAGAGCAGCATGAAGACGAGCAGGCCGATGCTGATGCTCGCGGCCGGGATCTGCAACAGGCGGCGGAGCTCGACGGCGCTCCTGCTCGAAGGCACGGCGCTCCTCCCCGAGGGTCCTGTGTCTCGGGGCGAAAGCTCTATGTCCACGTGACTCATGCCGCCCTCCTCGATCCGAGAAGCCGCACCCGGGGGTCGGCCACGGCGTAGAGCACGTCCGCCAGGAAGCTGCCCAGGATCGTGAGGAACGCCAGGAGCATGGTGACGGTCATGAGCACCGCGTAGTCGCGCGTCTGCACCGATTCGAGCTGGATCCGTCCCACCCCGGGCCAGTTGAAGATCTGTTCGGTGATGATGGCCCCGGAGAACAGGGCCGGAAGCTCGAACGCCAGGAGCGTGATCGCGGGCAGCAGGGCATTGCGCAGCGCATGGGAGAACACCACGGTGCGCTCCCTCAGCCCCTTCGCCCGCGCCGTGCGGATGAAGTCCGCGTGCAGCGCCTCCAGCATCCCGCTCCGGAAGTAGCGGGTGAGCGCGCCGGCCCCGAGGAAGGTGAGGATGCCCACCGGGAGCACCATGTGCCGGGCGATCTCCAGGACCTGCGCGAAGCCGTCGGAGGAACTCGCGGTGTCGAGCATCCCACCCGTCGGCAGCCACCGGAGATCGACCGCGAACACCTTGATGGCCAGCAGGCCGATGAAGAACGACGGCACCGACAGGGAGGCGAACAGCCCGGCGGTGACAAGCCGGTCGAACCAGGAGTACTGCCGGGTCGCGGACAGCACGCCACACACCAGGGCGATCGCCCAGGTCAGCAGGAACCCTGCGAACGCGATGAGGAAGGAGTTGCCGATCAGCGGTCCGAGGAGTTCCGTCACCGGGCGGTTGTAGACCAGGGAGTACCCGAACTCACCGCGCAGCATGTTGCCGAGCCAGATGAAGTACCGCACCAGCACCGGCTGGTCCAGGCCGTTCAGGGCACGGAGCTCCGCCTTGCGCTGCGGCGTGAGCTGGCGGTTCGAGCTGAAGTAGTCGCCCGGCATGAGGGCGAAGAGGAAGAACACCAGGACGGAGACACCGACGAGCAGCAGTGCCATCAGTCCCAGTCTCTTGAGGACGTAGCGGGTCATGGGAACCGTTCGTAGCGGGTGACGGACGACGCCGGGCGGCTAGCCCGCGATCTTCAGCTTCGCCAGCGCGAGGGCCGCGTCATCGCTGCCGGTCGTGTACAGCTCGCCGTTCTGGATGCGGGCGTTCCAGGCCGAGAGGGACTTCCGGTAGTCGAGCAGGATGATCGGCGGATCCTGGCTGAGCTTCTGGTACAGCTCGGTGTAGATCTTCTGCCGGGCCGCCCGGTCGAAGGTCGAGATGCCCTTCTTGATCAAGGCGGTCACCTCCGGGTTCGCATAGCCGGTGACATTGATCGCGGGATCGGTGGTGCCGAACTCGGACACGGCGTCGTTGGGGTCGCTCAGACCGTTGCTGCGGAAGCCTGCGAGGTCGTAGTCCCCGTTGTTGAGGCGGTCGAAAGCCGTGTTCGAGTCGAGCACCTCCGGCACGAAATCGATGCCGAGGTCCTTGTAGTCCTTCTTCGCGATCGGGATCACCGGATCGTCCTGCTTGGTGGTGATGTAGGACAGGGTGAGCTTCTTGCCGTCCTTCTCCCGCGTGCCGCCGGCCTGGGCCTTCCAGCCGGCCTCATCCAGCAGCTGCCCTGCCTTCTTCGCGTCGAAGCCATAGGAGGTCACGCCGTCGTTCGTGTAGGACCACTGGGTCGGGGCCGCGAAGACGTCCGCCACCTGTCCCAGACCCTTGAACTTGGCGTCCACGATCTGCTGGCGGTCCAGGCCGTAGTACAGCGCCTGACGGACCTTGGTGTCGGCGAGCGCCGGCTTCTTGTTGTTGACCCAGATGGCGCCGTAGTCGGAGATGACCCGGGCACGGATGTCGGCGAAGCCGAGCCCCTGGAGTTCCTTGAGGTTCGCCGGGTCGCTGCCGAAACCGCCGTGGTCGATGTCCCCGTTCTGGAAGTTCTGCAGGGCGGAGTCGCTGGAGACCACCTTGAAGATCAACCGCGCGATGGACGGCTTGCCGCTGTAGTAGTGGTCATTGGCCCGGTAACGGATCTCCTGGCCCTCCACATACTGCTCCAGCGCGTAGGGGCCTGCGCCGAGGGGCTTGCCGTACAGGCTCTTGAGGTAGTCGAGCTTTCCCTTGACGTAGCCCTTGCCGTAGTAGGCCTTCGAGATCACGGGCCCGCCGAGGGTGCGCAGGGCGAGGGGGTTCGGCTTCTGGGTGACGATGCGGATCGTCGAGGGGTCCACCACCGTGATGCCGGACAACGAGCTTGCGGAGCCCTTGCGGAATTCCTTGGTGCCGGCGATGACGATGTCGGAGAAGTCCACGCCCCCGGCGTAGGCGGGGTCGTTGAGCAGGGTCAGCGTGAAGGCGACGTCTTCCGCGGTGAGGGGCGAGCCGTCGCTGAACGTCAGGTCCTTGCGGAGGTGGAACGTGTACGTGAGGTTGTCGGAGGACACCTCCCACTTCTCGGCCAGATCCGGCACCGGCTCGCCCGCGTCGTTGAACACCACGAGGGAGGCGAAGATCGGCTGCACCGCGTTCCCGTCCCAGCCGTTGTCATAGAAGCCGGGGAGGAACACCCCACCCGGCTTGCTGATGGTGGTGACGAACGAATCCTTGCGCTGCGTGGCGGCGGCCGGGCTCTTCCCCGGGTCGGAGGCCTTGTAGAACTCGTCCTTCAGCTTGCTCAGGTCCGCCTTCTCCGTGCCTGGGTCAGACTCGACGGCCGGGGCGCAGGCGCCGAGGAAAAGAGCACCTGCGAGCAGTCCCGCGATGGCTGCGACCGGCTTCTTGATGAGCGTCATTCTGAGACCCTTCTGGGGGCAGGAGGAATCCACAGGCGGAATGGTGATGTCCCTGTGAACGAATACCCGCACAGCCTAAGCAGGCCTCGGAAATCTCTGAAAGTGATGTTTCACGTGGTGAACGAATAAGAAGCCCGGTTGAAAAAGAAGTCGTTATGAGAACCGTCAGGGTCATGAATCGTCACACTTGGCAGAGCCCTCATCCGCCCGCGAGCAGCCCGCTCAGCCGCTGCCGCTTCCCCTGGATCTCCCGCTCCTGAGCGGTCAGCCGCTCGGCGAGGCCGTCGAGTTCCGCCCGCAGATCCGGGCACAGTTCCAGCGCGACGCCGTCCCCGCCGTCGCGCAGGCAGTCGAGGTAGCGGCGGATGGTCGCGGTGCCCACGCCGGCAGCGATCATCGCCCTGATCTGTTGGACCCGCACGACGTCGGACGCCACGTAGTCGCGATAGCCGGCGCGGGTGCGGCCCGGGGTCAGGACGCCCTGCTCCTCGTAGTGGCGCAGCGCCCGCGCACTCACTCCGCTGGCCGCCGCCAGTTCGCCGATCCGCATCCGGATCCCCTTCCCGTCTTGACCTTCACGCGGGCGTGAAGGTTTAGCGTCCCTGTCATGGCATCTACGACAACGGGCCGAAGGGCTCTGATCTTCCACGGCTACGGCGCCACCCCCGAGGATCATTGGTTCGGCTGGCTGGCGCAGCGGCTGGAGGACGACGGCATCCCGGTGACGGCGCCGGCGCTCCCGGACCCGCTCAGCCCGGATCCCGTGGCGTGGGAGGACGCGGTGCGGACGGCGCTCGGGACGCCCGACGCCGGGACGATCGTCGTGGCGCACAGCCTGGGCTGCCTGGCGGTGCTGCGTGCACTGGGGTCGCTCGCCGGTCCGTGGCGGCTGGGCACGCTCGCCCTGGTGGCCGGATTCCTCGACCCTTTGCCGGCTCTTCCGGAGCTCGACGGTTTCATCGCCGACGGCGCCCCGGTCGATAGGCTCGCGGTGGCCGGGCTGGCGGAGCACCTCGACCGTCTCGTGGTGCTCCGCTCGGACCGCGATGAGTTCGTGCCGACGACGCACACGGACCGACTGGCCGCCCTGCTCGGCACGGAGCCACAGGTGGTCGAGGGCGCCGGGCACTTCCTGGCCGACGACGGCGTCACGGAAGCCCCCGCGATCCACGACGCCGTCCGATCGTCCCGGCTCTGAGCCGCACCGCGCAGAGCCGCACCGCACCAGGTGGGGCCTCGACAGACCCGGTGCGCCCCGCCCTACGATGAACCCATGCAGCCTCTGGGACCGGCCCCCTGGCCACCGCCGCCGATCACCACCGAGCGACTGACCTTGCGCGTCTCGGAAGCACGGGACCGCGCGGGCCTCATCGACCTGTTCGCGTCGCCCGAGGTCGGCACGTACACGGGCGGAGCGAGGCCCCGGGAGGAGCTCGAGGCGTCCGTGCCGGAGATCCCCGGGCGGCGCGAGGGCTTCTTCGTCGTCGAACGGGAAGGCGAATTCCTCGGCATGGTGACCTTCGACCGGCGGGACGCGGAGCATCCCGGCCACGTGCGTCCGGAAGGGAACGAGGCCCAACTCGGGTACCTGTTCCTGCCCGCCGCCTGGGGCCGGGGCTACGCCACCGAGGCCTGCATGGCCGCTCTCGGCTGGTTCGCGACGGCGTTCCCGGGCGAACCGGTCGTCCTGCCCACACAGACCGCGAACGAGGCCTCGCTGCGGCTGGCGCAGCGACTCGGCTTCCGCGAAGTCGAGGTGTTCGAGGAGTACGGCGCCGAGCAGTGGTTCGGCGTCTGGACCGGCGAGAGCGCCGGCTCCCCCAAAGTCTGAGCGGCTACCCGGTGTCCGTCGCCCGGACGCCGCCTACGACGACGGCGCGTCGTGCCGGACGGCGGCGTCGCGCGCGAACTCGCGCACCCGCGCGTCGTCCAGGTACTGAGCGGGAACGCCACCACCCAGCAGGGTCCGGACCATGGACGCCGAGCCGGGGAAGGCCGTGAAGCTTCCCGCGATGATCACATTGCCGAAGCGCCGGCCCTTGAGCATGGGGGCGTCCGCGACGATCGCCACGTGCGGGAAGACGGAGGCGATGGTCGCCGCCTCTTCGCGCGCCGATTTCAGGTCCGGGGCGGAGCCGCAATTCACCACATACACCCCGTCCGGCCCGAGGACCCGTGCCGCGTGCTCGGTGAACTCACGGCTGGTCAGGGAGGCGGGGGTGACACCCTGCGCGAACACGTCGCGGATCACCACGTCCCGGCTGGCGGGGCTGAGCGTCTCGGTCACGGCGCGGGCCTCGCCCACCCGGATGCGGAGGAACGGCGCCCTGGGGAGGTCGAACCAGTCGCGCACCGCGGTGGCGAGCGCGGCGTCGAGCTCCACCACCACCTGACGCGACTCCGGGAAGACGTGGTGGAAGTAGCGGGCGAGCGAGCAGGCCGCCCCGCCGAGGTGCAGCAGGCGGACGCGATCCGTGGTCCCGGCCGGCCAGCGGTCCTCGACCAGAGCCGCGATCCAGCGCATGTACTCGAAGCTCAAGTGGCCCGGGTCGTCGAGGTCGATATGGGAGCTCTGGACGCCGTTGAGCCGCAGGAGCCAGCCGTTCGCGAGGTCGAGATCCCGGATGAGTTCGGCCTCGCCCTGATCCACGGCATGGACGCCCTCCACGGGCCCCGTCGGCTGCGCCTTCTGCCCCTGTTTCATAGCGTCCAGCGTACTAGGCGTAAGGATGCGGAGACGGCCCCGGTTCAGCGCAGCACGGCCAGCGCGAATCCGTCCCAGCCCTTGGACCCGACCGTCTGGAGGACCGTGGCGTCGAAGCGCGGGTCCTCGCCGAGCAGTTCGAGCGAAGCCCGGATCGCCGGGGCGTTCACGGGATCCATCTCGGGGTGCAGCGGCGCGCCCTCCCAGACGGTGTTGTCGAGGACCACCACGGTGCCGGGGCGGCCCAGTCGTGCGGCCCAGTCGAGGTATTTCGAGTTGTTCTGCTTGTCCGCGTCGATGAACACCAGATCGAACGGTTCCCCGCCCTCCAGGGTGGGCAGGACGTCCAACGCGGCGCCCACCCTGACATCGACGCGCGAGCCGACGCCGGCGTCGTCGAGATTCTTACGCGCGACGGCGGCGTGCTCGGCCTTGAACTCGATGGTCACCAGCCGCCCGTCCTCCGGGAGCGCGCGGGCCATGAAGAGCGTGCTGAATCCGGCCAGCGTGCCGATCTCGAGAACCCGCCGGGCTCCACGGATCCGGACCAGGAGCTCCAGGAGCTTGCCGGAGTTCGGTGCGACCTCGATGGGCGGCATCCCCGCGGCCTGGGCGGTGCGGATGGCCTGGTCAAGGGCCGGATCCGGGTGGACGACCGTGCTGGAGATCCACTCCTCCATGGCGACCCATTCCGGCTGGGATCTGTGCTCGAATGCGCTCATGAGGCCATGCTAGGCACGCTGCCGGGCCCGCCGGTAGAGGGCGTGAGGAGGTTCACGAAAGGTCGTCGAGGGCCTTTTCGAGCCGTTCCACTTTGCCGCTCAGCTCGCCCGTGTAGCCCGGACGGATGTCGGCCTTGAGGACCAGGGAGACGCGCGAACCGTACTCGGCCACGGCGAAGGTCGCGCGCTTGACCACGTCCATGACCTCGTCCCATTCGCCCTCGATCTCGGTGAACATGGAACTCGTGTGATTCGGGAGACCGGATTCGCGGACGACCTTGACCGCGGCGGCCACCGCGTCATGGACGGAAGCGTCGCTCGGGGCTTCGGATCCCGCGGGAGCGCCGGACGGGGCGACGGAGAATGCGACGATCATGGGGCTGCCTTTCGTCGGGGTCATGTCATGAAAGCGGTACCTTGGACCGCTTCCGCCCCTAGTGTGCCACGGCTGGCTATGCTGATCAGATGGAATACCGTCAGGGGGGCCGACCGCTGCGTGCAGACGCGGCGCGGAACGTTGAAAAGATCATCACGGCCGCCCGCGAGTGTTTCCACGAGCGTGGTCCGGAGGTTCCTCTGCAGTTCATCGCGGAGACCGCCAAGGTGGGCCCGGCGACGCTGTTCCGGAATTTCGCCGACAAGGAAGCCCTGGTCCTCGCGGTCATCTCGCGACAGCTGCGGGAACATGTGGACCCCGTGGTGGTGCAGGCCCTGGTGGAGCCGGATGCCGGGGACGCCCTCATGCGGGTCATCGAGTCGATCGTCCAGGTGGCGGCCGAAGAGTCGATGCTGCTGGATGCGCTCGTGGGCCGCCGCGGCGTCCTGACGACCATCAGCGGCAACATCATCGAGGCGCTCGGGATGCTCCTGGGCCGGGCGCAGCGGCAGGGCACGATCCGCGGCGATGTGTCGCAGGAGGACGTCATCCGGATCGTCGCCATGCTGATCGGCTCCGTGGACACCATCGAACGCGGCACGAGCGCCTGGCGCCGCCCGGTCGCCCTCATCGAGGACTCGCTGCGCCCCGCAGCGGCGACCCGCGAGCTCCCGCCCCAGACCCCGGTGCCGAGCCTGCAGCTGCCGCTGGGCTGAGTAGGGCAACGGAGCCTTGCCCGTCGTTGCCCCCAAGCCGGTCGCTTCCTGCGATCCTGCGGATGGTGCGCTTCCTGGCTATCCACAGAGGCTTTGCCCCGAGCATACTGTCTTTGTTTTTGGGTTCGGCACACAGGAGTGTGAATCAGGGCCATGCATCTACGATGCCTCCTTAAGGAAGGCCTTCGTCTTAAACTCGGGAGAGACTCCGCACGTGGCCCATACCAAGGATCCAAAAACAGCAAACCCCCGTCCAGGAAACCCCCTTGCCCAAAATATGAGCATCAGAAGCCGTTTCCAGGCCCGCCAGCCTTCGATTAACACCGGCCAGCCCGAAAAATCCGGGCCTCGCCATTTCAGGCCCGCTTTGATAGCCACCCACGGTTGCTCAACGAACTCGATGCGCACAGGGGACTCGAAAATTCACTCTCGAGACGGAACAAATACTTGATAGGGCTCTCCAGATCCATAAGGCATTGAACCTCTTTCCCCTAAATTTTCCCTACTGCGCGCGAAACCACCCCATCCCAAAAAACCACGGTATGCCCAGCGCCACCAAGCCACCCTAGGAAATTCGCGAACTCTACGGAGTGCTGGACAGAACTACGGTCGGACCGTAGTCATTTACAACCGACACCTCAAAATTCCTGTCAGGGAATGCGGCGCTGGCGCAGGACCTCCATGAAAATGCGATCTTTTCCGCCATCGACTCAATTGCGCGCTCTTCAATCTCATTATCAAAATCGAACCACGACCACAATATGAGTCGATTGACTGACCTCTCAATTCGACTAACGTCCCCGTTGTGAAGCTCCTTCCACTGAACGAAAGACTTGTCCGATGTAAGAAATTCCACAAGCACGCAATCATCTCTAACCAGAAATTGCGGGACTACAATATCCAGGAAAATCGACGCATTCGTTGTTGACAGATGATTTGCCATGTACGCAAGCGGCCTCGCCGGAGGAACCAGGGAGTAGGCCCAAGATCTAAATTTCGGCAATAGCTGCACATCAAAAGCTTTAGGGTAGTCCATTCAATTCCTCCGGTGTGGCGGGGCGCACGTTGCCACTTGTATTTATGTACGTTTCCCCCGTCTTTGGATTAGTGTGCCTCTCGAATTCCATTACGTGGGGCGTATCAACTTTATTATGGGATGCACCCTGGACGTCCACCCGCTTCTGCGGTAAACCATCCGCTCCGTAAACCTGGTAACTTGTCACTCTACCACTAGGGTCTTGGCGGAATAGGGTTTGATTGGGCTCGGCAGAACGGGGGAACTTTCCCGACACCCTTTTAGCACCCTCCAACACAGAGCGTGCCGCCACCTTCTCGGTCGCTTTAGCGACACGCATTCCCGCCTTAAGCGCTTTGCCGCCCACAGGAACGGCGCCCAGGACTGCTCCCCCGAGCCCTCTAGCCAGTGCTCCCCCAACGTCGTTGGGGTTTTCGTTCAGGCCGTCTGCAATGCTACCTACCGCGTACAGAACTGTGACGGCCGCACATATACCGTTGGGTGTATTGCATGCGAGGTCCTGAACCCAGGAAAGGACTTCAGTCGCATTGTGAACGAACGACTTTGCAGTTTGTTCGGCGACCTTCTTTACAGGATTCGCAGTTGGAAGGTTCCCGATCGTAGCGGCGCCCGTGTATCGCCAGTAGGGGTTGCTCGTACCGTAGTAGTAGTTTCCAGGGCCTCCCGGTGCGACGGTCAGAGTTCCGTACTGGGCTTGCTCCCACTTCTTGCCGTAGTCCTTGATCGGGCCCTTCGTGTGGTTGATCGGCACGTTGGGACGCGACTCGTACCCGTTGCACACGTCACATAGGAACAGGCCGCTGGGGTCCGAGAAATTGACCGGGTCAGCTCCCGAATACATGTAGGGGCTGAAGAGCCGCTGATCAGAACGTTCAAGGATTGGGTCCGGCGCAGTGAAGACACCCAGCGTCGGGTCGAGTTCTCGGGCGCCCACCTGAACGAGCTTCGACTGCGAGTCGGCCAGCTTTCCGATGTAGCCGTTGACGGCGCCGAACCCGGCAGGGTTGGCGGCATTGCTTCCCACTCCGCGAGCGCCAGCTGGCGCGGCCGCGAAAGCGGCGTTGGCGACCGCCGATTGGGTCGGGCCACGGGCCAGACCGTACGGATCAGTGAACCTGACGACAGCGGTGGTACCGGCAGTCGCGGTCGTGGGCAGGACCATCGTCTGGCCGGTGTTCACCCGATCACTCAGGATGACAGTCAGCTGGGAAACCCCGGATTTGGCTGTGCGCTCGGCGACTGCCTTCCCGGCGAAGCTGTACGACCGCGTTGCGGTGACAGCGCCGGCCGTCGTGGCATGCGCCGTCGTCATTCCCAGAGTGAACGTCGTTCCAGTCCCGTCGGTGATTCCGATGAGGTCTCCACCGGCGGTATAGAACCGCTGAGTGTCACCTGTCGCCGTCGACGCAGGCGGGTTACCCGAAGCACTGTTCGGGTTGGGGTTACCAGACAGCGTGGTGCTGCCTGACGTGCCGGCGAGCTTGCCGTCCGCCGTGTAGTTCAGCGTCTGCCCGGCCCTCGTGGTCATCCGTCCCGCAGCGTCCCACCCGAACGACGCGGAAGTCGCAGTCCCCGTGGCGGGGGTGCTCGTCATCCCGGACAGACGGTGGCCGGTTCCCTGATAACTGTAAGCCTCAGTGGACGCCAGGGCACCGGTGGGACCGAAGCGCTTGACCTGGGCACGATCTCCACCTGCCGTGTACGTGTAGGTCTGGGCGTAGGCCGCAGGCCCTCCGAGGCCGGTGACGGAGGTGGCGCTGGATGCCGGGGCGGCACCGCAGGCGGCGGTGGGGCTCCAGGCAGCAGCCAGACGATCCGCGTAGTCATAGGCGAAGCACTGATTGTCGACCGGCTTATTGGTCCGAGCGGACCACGACTGATTCCGGTTGGTGATCTTCCCTGCGGCGTCGTACTTGTAGCTCGTCTTGCCGAGGTCGGCGATCACGCCCTTGGACTTGTTGTCACTCCGAACAGCGACAACTCGCTGCGTGGTCGCGTCATAGTCGAAGTAAGTGGCTGTGGTGCCGACGGTGGGGTTGGTCGAATAGACAGAGTTCTTGTCCCACTGCTGGAAGGACCCCAGCCAGCCCAGGTTGTTGTAGGCACCGTTCGTGGCGATGTTGTCGCCGAGATTGCTTTCGAGGGCGATCGGCCGATCGGCGCTGTCGTAGGACGACGTCAGGGTCTCCGCCGCCAGGCCTCCCAGGGCCGGGATGCTCTGGGTGTTCGGAAGACCATTCTGTCGATAGCTTGCGGTCGTGGTGTACGTTCCGGCGAAGGTTCCCAGCCCGGATGGAACGGTCACGGTGGACGTTCCCGGCTGGTTATTGGCGTTGTAGTTCGCGTAGGTCGAGATGACGGCCTGATCGTAGTTCGTCCCGTTGTACCGGGTTTCGGAACTGAGCTGACCCTTCTTCTCGCTGTCGTAACTCCGGGTGACGAGAGTCTTCTCCGTACCCCCACTGACCGCCACGGTCGTCTTGACCGACCGGTCCAACGCGTCATACTCGTTCTTCGTGACCGTGCCGAGAGCGTCAGTGGTGGTCGCCAGCCGACCGCTCGCATCGTAGCTCAGCGAACTCGCGCCGGCATCCGGGTCAGTGGCGGAGACCTGGCGCCCCGCGGCGTCGTAGGTCCAGCTCCACGTGTTGCCGGCGACGTCCTTCATCGAGGTCATCTGTCCGAGCGTGTCGAAGGTGTACGTGCTGGTGTCCTTCGCCGACGCTGTGGTCGGGCCGCGGAACAGAACATTCGCCACAGCGTTGCCATCGAGGTCCGTCACGCTTTGCTTCGCCGAAGCCGCAGCTGTGCCTCCCGGAGGAGTAGGGCCGGTGCTGGTGACCGTGTCGGTCCCCGCGTACGCCAGCGTGCTGGTCCACAGGGTTTGATTGTCATTGGCCACGTCCGAGGTCGTTGTGACACGTCCTGCGGCATCGTAGGCGTAGGTGGTGGAGGACGGGACCGCGATGGTGGGGATGAAGAGCGTCCCCGACGGCGCATTCGTCATGTAGTACTCGTGGACGCTCTTGGCGAGATCTCCAGCACTGTTGTAATACGTGTCCGTGGCGATGGTGCCACCGATCGGCGAAGCCGTCTGCGTCTGACGGGCACGGCCCAGCCCATCGAAGATCGCATACCCGCTGACGATCCCACCCGAGTTGTTGACCCGATCGGTTTTGATGGACGACGGCGCCGTCTGCGACACCGCGTAGGTGATGGCGAGCGACGGAGTGGGATAGTTCGCCTTGGGACGAAGCGCGTCCCACTGCTTGACCAGGCGTCCGGACGAATCGTATTCACTGGTGGACACGTTGCCGTTGACATCCGTGGCGGTGAGGGCCGAACCGCGGGAGGCATCGAACGTCTGGCTCGACGTCCAGCCCAAGGGATTGGTGGAGGTCACCGTCGTCGGGAGGCCTGTGGCGGGACTGTAGGTCGTGGCGGTGACCCGGTCGGTCCCGGTGGTCGGATCGGTCGAGCTGATAGCCCGGCCGAGCGAGTCATAGCCGATGGTGTCGCCCGTGAGCCACGTCGACACCGACCCACCGTTGGTCTCAGTCGCCGTGTCGGTACGGGTCACCTGGCCCTTGGTGGGAGCCTGATACCCGTTGCTCCCTGGATCAGCGGAGGCCGAGGAGTCGTACAGCGTACGCGACGCGGTCAGAATATCCCCGGTGCTGGTGCCGCCGGAGCACTCACCCTTTCGCGTGGTCTGAGTGGCGGGCAGCCCCAGGAGATTCGCGCCTGTGTTGTCCGCAAACACCGTCAGCTGGCACGAGGCATCCGTGCCACCGGTCTGCGCGGTGTTGCTCGTGGCCGTGACACGGCCGTAACCGTCGTGGGTCAGGGTCGTGGTCCGGGACCTGGCCCCATTGATGGGAGCCGCCGTCTGACCGGACGCCTGGACCGTCTTCTGGGTGGCAACCCCGATGTGGCGAGCAGTTGCCGAACCCAGCGCTGCGGTCGACGTCGCCGTCGGCGACGAGGCCCAGGGGACGGTGATGGAACTGGACAGGCGCGTCGTGGTGTCGCCGAGGAAACTCTGAGTCTCCACCTGCATGCCCGTCAGCCACGGCGAATCCGTGATGGCGGTGCCATCGGTGGTGGTCACCGTGGACGCTCTGGTGCCGCCACTTGAATCAGACGGGGTGCCGTCCAGTCCTCTCAGATACGTGGCGATCGACGTGGGATTCGCCGTGCCCGAATTGTTGCCCTTGATGGTCTTCACCTGAGCCCACCCGGCCGCCACGGACCAGGTCATGTCCGTGCCGCCCTTGCCCGTCACGTATTTCTGTTCGGGGTACTTCCAGGCGGGGGTGCCGATGTACTGGTACCGCGTGAGCATGTCGACTCCGCCACCCGGGCCCGCGGCGATGCCGATGGCTGCCACCGGGTAGATGTGGAAGTAATCGGTACGGGCAGTCTCAGGAATCGGAGTGGTCGGAGCCCACCGCTGCGGGAAACAGCGCTTGTTATTGGTCTCAGGAGACGCGGGCAGATTCGTCGGCGTGCATTCCGCCGCGAGGTAGCTTACAGACACCACGCCACCGGTGGGCAGTTTGATTCCGGAGATGCGGTAACGGTCCAGGGGCGCCTGGCCATCCACTACCCACACCCTGTTCTGCAGCGTCTGGCCGGAGAACACCACAGCGGGATCGGTCACAGCTGTGCGGCCCGACGTCGTATCCGCGGCGGTGTGCGTGACGGAGCCCAGCCAGAGGGCGGGCTTGGTCCCATCGCCCGGGTCCGGGAAAGTGTGTGCCAGAGTCCAGGTGTCGATGTTCTGGTAAGCGGAGCCCACCAGCGTCTTCGTGGTGATGGTCTGCAAGCGCTGGTCTGAGTAGAACGTGGGCGACTGCATCTCACACGTTCCCGAGGCGGTGCACGAGTACGTCGCGGGAATGTCGCTGCCCTTGCTGCAATCCGTCCCGGTGCAGCGTCCGGTGTAGCTGAAAACGTACTGCAACGGGGCCGCGTTGGCCTCGAGCTCGTCACCGGAGCGCATCCCGTAGTCGACCCTGATCGGGCGGGAGGACCGCACATAGGACAACCGTGCTCCGGTGCCCTTCTGAGAGGCGTAGAAATTGGTGTCCTGCGCGTAGTAGACCGCCTGAGAATTGCCGTGGACATCCACGACGTAGTCGAGATTCCACGCAGCCGCCTGCTGACAGAGGGAGGCGCCGAAGGATCCTGCAGCGCACGGTTGGCTGGAGTTCGCCGCACCCACGGGGACCGTGTCCACCGAGTTGGTCGTCGCAGATCCGTTGGCCCATCCGGGAAGCTTGTTCCGTCCGAAGAAATACTGGGTGCCCGCGGTGTCGGTCAGTTTCCAGTACCCGCCGTCGTAGGAACCGTTCTGGCCCGATCCGGTGAGGTACTCGATCTTAGTGTTGTCATCGTTCTCGAGCTTGAAAACGCCCGACGCGGCGTCCTTGATGATTTTCCCGGAACGTCCGCCGAACGCGATGGAAAACGACTGTCCGCCCTTGTTTCCGCAGAGGTCGTAGGAATCGGCGACGTCTTGGTCCAGGCACGAACCGAACTTCTGCCGGATCGAACCCAGTCCTGCAAGAACCCACCCGTCTCCGACCGTGCTGGCCTGGTTGTTGGTGGCCGCCGTCAATCCATCCACGCGAGAGGAATCGTACGACAGAGACAGAGACGGTGATCCACCGGCGGGCGCTTCGCGGCCCGGCAAGGGATACGACCATGTGAACCCACCCGTCTGGGACGTGGATCCCCACTGGGAAGCGCCCGTTCCGGGGAGGGCGGAGAAGTCACCCGCGCCTTTGTCATTGGTCGGCGATGCCACGGTCCGGGGCTGGACGGCGGTGGCTTTCCGCCCGGACTGGGAGAACGACGCCGGCACGACCGTCACCGTGGATTGCCCACCTTGAGCGATCGGAACCGAAACCTGCTCTGTCCCTGCCACGCGGCCTCGTCGGTCGTGCGTCTGCGTTGCGCCCGAGAGGAAGGGCAGCCCCTTCGATTCCCCGCTCGGAGCCCACGGCACCGCCGACACCGCCGGCAGGTCCTGGGCTTTCAACTGCTCTTGAGGCGACCCGCCAGTGTCCGGGAGGGAGTACAGTCCCGCACTTGCGAGAAGCACCGCCGCCACCGAGGAAGCGGCGAGCGCGCCTTTCAGACCTTTGAATGTCCTCGCGGGGAATCTTCTACTCATCTCATCAGCCCTTGTTCGCCGTTGTCGTTGAAGCTGCTCGTCAGATTCTTGATCTGTTCAGCCGTGAGGATGCCCTGGGCCAGCACGGGACGGTAGATCGAGCCGAGGAACTGGTCCTGAGTGGATGTCGAAAGATACCCGAGCCGAACCGGCTGCGCTGCCGAGGAGGCAAGGAACCGGGTCTGCGCTGTTGCGGTGATCCACGTCGTCACTTGCCCGCCGCTGGTCACGGTGATCCGCAATTGCTGGTTCAGAGGGTCATAGGCGCTGACCACGTAGGCCCACTCACCGTCCTGGATACCGCCCGAAGCGTTGTTCAGGACGCGGGAATCGGCCGTAGCACTGGTCCACCCCTGCAGGCCGAACTGTGGCTTGTTCGCCGCGTCGGGCAGAATGCCCAGCCGCGCCCCAGGTCCTCCCGAAGCCGCAACCTGGGTGATCACCGATCGGGTGCCGGTTCCGCCTTGCGGCTTCACCCACGCCGCTGCCGTGAAGGCTTTGGACGTGTCGACGGCGCCGCTTGCAACGTCGCCTCTGTCCCCCGCCGCTGCGAACTGGAGCACCTTGCCGCTCCGCTGGTCTGCCGTATCGGGACAGAGTGCCACATTCGGCGAACCGGAGTTGCACACCGCTTGATCAGCCCAGGCGGCTCCACCGGAGACCGTCACGGGCTGCAGGTCATGGGGCAATGGCGCCTGAGCCCCCGTCGACAGCGTGTATGTGGTGGCGCTGGTGCTCTCTTTGAGGAGATTGACGTTGCCGGCGGTGTCGACCGCCCACGCACTGATCACCGTGTTCTGGTCGATCGGACTGACGTCAATCGTTGCCTTGTTCGATGTGGCACAGACGGAGACGAAGGGGCCGCTACGGGTGTTGCACGCCATCGAGACCGGGTGCGACGTCACCTGGCCGTCCTTGGTCACGGCGTAGATGAACTTCTCCACGCCATACTCGCCGCCGTCACCGAGGGTGAACGAAACAGTGTCCTGTCCTGGAACAGCCGACGTAGAGCCTTGGTTCGGACCCGTCGACGTCACGGGGAAGCCACCGGACGGGGTGATGGTGGGCGACTCGGGTGGAGTCGTGTCCACGTAGAAGATGAAGGTCATGGTCCCGGAGCTGTAGCCCTGGGCATCTGTCGCAGTGGCCGACAGCACGTATCGACCGTCGGGGAGCGATCCTCCCTGCCAGGTGAAAAAGGTGCCGATCGTCGGGGACCCCGGTGCCGACGTCCCCGAGAACATCAGGGCGCCGTTAGCGGCCTGGGTCACCTTCATGGACACCGTGATGTTGCCTCCGACCGCTCCATCAGGATCGCCCGAGCGAACCCTGTAGAAAGGCGCAGAGAACCTGGTGACATACCGAGACCCCGTCGCGCCCGGTTCTCCTTCCCAGAGACCACCGTCAATGCCGTAGATCGTGGGAGTGGTTGGCGGAGTGTCATAAGTGACGGTCAAGGTCGCAGCGTTGCTGAACCGCTTCCAGCCCAGGGAGTCGGTCTCGTCGTCCGCTTTGAGGCCCACCGACCACTGCGCATCCGTGGACAATGCGCTCTTGGCAGCTCCCATGTCAAAACCGACGGTTCCCGCCGGGCAAGACCCCGAATTGCCCTTGGCGACATTCGCCGTGCTGAATTTCGTGCCCCATGCCGGTTGCGAATTCCACGTCGTTCCGGCACCGACGGTGCTTGTCGCGTATGCGGTCACTGGACGCGCCGTGCACGACGGCGACCACACCTCAGTCGTGTTCATGACCGCTTTGATGACCTTCTTGCCTGCCAGGGCCGACGTCGTGAACTGATAGTGTCCACGCGTCACATGGGAGGCGCCATAGGTGTAATCCCATTCGGGAGGCAGATACCCGACGTGTACGCTGCCATCCGAGCCCCCACCGCCATTCCAATAGGACATGGTCGGCCAGAAAGAGTCCACGTAGGTGTACCCGTCACGGTTGGTGGTCCAGTCCGGATCCACGAACACAGGGAATGTCAGCTTCTTTGCCGACAGAATGCCACTCATCCCCAGCTTCTGCACTTGCTGGTCCCCCTCAGCGCCCAGGCTCAGACTCAGCGGGTAGACCAGTCCCGGGCCACCAGGACCCGACGCCGTCGAACCTTCCCAGGAAGAATCCCACCACTGGCCTTCAGCTGTCTGCAGCGCCGCCTTGCCGTCAGCGGTCACCGCCACAAGGCCCTTGCCGTCACCGCGGTCCTTCACTGTGGCGCCATCGGCATGAAGGAAAAACCTCATCTGTGCAACCCGCGGATCCGACAGCGCATCACGCGTCTTCACCTTCAAGACTTGCGACACACCGGTGGGCCGGGCCAGCTGTACAAGATCGACACCCGGCAGAACCTCGGAGTATGTCGCAGTGTCACCTTCGACGACGGGCTCGGGCAGAGTGCCGAAAGGCCACTTCTGCGTCACGGCTGCGCCACGATGATCGCCCACGTAGGCCATCACATCGGAGCCGCCTTTGGCCAGCGACACATCGGCGAAGACGTGTTCCGGAACGAGCCGTGGCTTACCCTCCTGGTCGACGGACTTGAGGTCGGTGTCGATCTGGTGCCACGTCGTGGCTTCTTTGACCCGGACCGGCTCGGAGGAGATCTCGGACTTCACCGTCCCATCAGGCTGGGCGGTCGTCACCGATGACTCGGTCGTGAGCGAATCCACCACGACAGGAGAACCCGTCTCCTTGGCCTCCTTGACGGCGGCGGCCTCCGCCTTCCCCAACGACGGCGACTCTGCTGGAACCTGTGAGGACGCGGCCGGAGATCCGCCTGGCCCAGATGACGGCGCCTCCTCCGCATACGCAGGCGTCATCCCTGCGGAAAGACAGGCGGCGACGATGGCCGCCGACATGATGCGGAAGCGGCGGCTTTTCAGTGATCCCACGCTGTGCTCCTCAAGCTCAAAGTGGTTCCGGTGGTTCCGGAAGGTGATGGATGGTGGGTTGTTCAGGGGGTCGAGTCGACGGTGTAAGCGAAGGACATGATGCCGGATCGATAGCCCTGCGCATCGGTCGCGTAAGCCTCCAGGACGTAATCGCCGTCCGCCAGGGTGCCGCCTTGCCAGGTGAAGATCGTTCCGTCAGCCGGCGAACCCGAAGCCGTCGTGCCCGAAGACCTGACCGCTCCGGTCACGCGCTCCTTGACCGTCATGGTCACGGTGATGCCACCGCCCGGAGCTCCGTCCGGGTCGCTCGCCCTGACCTTGTAGGACGGGATTGGGACGGCAGTGACATACCGGGATCCCTGCGCGGACGGCTGCCCGTCCCAAAAGCCCCCATCGATCGTGAAGATCGTTGGTGTGGTCGGTGGAGTGTCATAGGTGACCACCAGGGTCGCTGTATTGCTGAACCGCTTCCATCCCAGGGCGTCGCTCTCGTTGTCGGCCTTCAGTCCGACAGACCATTGCGACGTCGTTGACAGCTGCGATGTGGCGGCCCCCATGTCGAAAGCCACTGAACCGGCCGGGCACGAGGCAGAGTATCCCTTGGCCACGTTCTGGGTGCTCACCTTCTGGACGAAGGCGGGCTGCGCGTTCCAGGTGGTGCCGGGTCCGACAGAGCCCGTCACATAGGCGCTCACTGGACGCGCTGTGCACGTCGGCGACCACGTCTCGGTGGTGTTCAGCTTGGCGGAGATGATTTTCTTCCCGGCGAGCGCCGAGGTGTTGAACTGGTAGAACCCCCGTGTGACGTGAGAGGCCCCGTAGGTGTAATCCCATTCCGGAGGCAGATAACCGACGTGGACCGTACCATCGGCACCGCCGGAGCCGTTCCAATACGAGACCGTGGGCGTAAAGGAATCGACGTAGGTGTAGCCGGAGCGGCTCGTACTCCAGTCCGGGTCCACGAAGACGGGGAACGTCAGCTTCTTCGCCGACAGGATGCCACTCATACCCAGTTTCTGCACCTGCTGATCGCTCTCAGTGCCAAGGCTGAGACTCAGCGGATGCCGCAACCCCGGCCCACCAGGGCCCGAAGCGGAAGAGTCCTTCCAGGAGGAGTCCCACCACTGACCCTCAGCGGTCTCGAGCGCTGCCTTGCCTTCGGCGCTCACCGCCACAAGACCCTTCCCATCACCGCGGTCCTTCACGGTGGCGCCATCGGCGTGAAGGAAAAACCTCATCTGCGCAACTCGCGGGTCCTTCAACGCCTCCAGGGTCTTCACCTTGAGCACCTGTGAAACACCGGTGGGAGTGACGATCTGGACCAGATCCACATCAGGGAGGACTGATCGATACGTCGCGGTGTCCCCCTCGACGAGAGGCTCCGGGAGGGCTCCAAAGGGCCATTTCTGAGTGACGGCGGCTCCCTTCCGGTCGCCGACATAGGACATGACATCCGAACCGCCCTGGGCGATGGCGATGTCAGCCACTGCGTTCCGGGGAACCAACCGGCGTTCCCCGCTCGCTACCGCAGACCTGAGCGTCGTATCGACCGGGCTCCACCCGTCGGCGCCCTTGACACGAACAGGACGCGAATCGAGCTGGGCCTGGAAAGTGCCGTCCGGAAGTGCGACAGTACGCGAAGTCTCGGTGGTCAGAGAGTCGACTTCAAATGCTGAACCGGATGCCTTCGCCTTGCGCGCAGCCTGCTCAGTGGCGCTCGGCGTGTCGACCCCGGCGTCAGGGCTTTTCGCCTGAACCGCGCCCGCTCCCACCACCAGGACGAGCGGAAGGCCGAGGCCTGCGATGAAAAAAGAGACAGCACGATGTAGCGGCTTTCGCCGGAAAGTCCCCAATATGATCCCCATGAAGTTGTGCGAGTGGCAGGCTTCAGGCCCTCCTCTGAAGCCATTGATGAGTGAACCATATGACGTCGATCACGCGGTGACAAGACAAATGAAAACATTCCACCGGTATGTTTTACGACGGCATGACTGAGCTCTACACATTGACCATGGGCACGTTGCAGCTACCTCGCCGAGCAGTGCGGGCTTCTTCCAGGCGCGTCGGCGGGCCGCTTCGAGGTGAGCACCTCGACGCCGAAACCCACGCCACCGTCGTCATCCACAACCCGGATCCGGATGCGGCGACAGCCGGTCAAGTCCCGCTTCACACCCCACGAAAGCGAGGCAATGACGACTTAGCCCACTTCGCGGGCTCCGATGGCTCTCAGAACGTCCGCGAGCCACACAAGACCGTAACCGACGGCGTTCTCCGGATCATTAACGAGAGAGCTCAGATTTTCAGTGCATTCTGAGTACTGCCCGACAGTGAGCTCCGGTGGGCCGGCGAGCACGTCCCCTTGGAGGCGAGGAGGGATGGACCAGTAGTAGTCCACGCCAAGGTCAACAACATCGTCCCCGTTGGCTGCGCGCTCAAGGAGTATCTCAAACGCCTCTCGCAATAGGTCCTTGGTAACAGTCACTGCGTCTGTCCTTCCGCTCCAGCATTCTTCCACCCCCGTGACACGACGCGCCGAAAAGGCTGAGTGCTCCGAGCTGCGGCCCGAACCCCCCCTCAGACCGCCGGGACCTCGCCCAGCGCCACGGAGATCCGCCGCAGCACCTCGGCCGGGCGGTTGGTGGTGATCTCCTGGATGCCGAAGGTCACGCAGTAGTCCACGTCGGCGTCGTCGTCCACCGTCCAGACGCGGAAGCGGCGACCGTCCGCCAGCCATTGCCGCGCCTGGTCGGCATGCGCCTTCAGGTAATCGATGCCGGGGCCCGCGATGCCGGCGACACCGTCGTCCAGCATCCCCTCGGCCCGCTGCACCGCGGCGCGGAGCACGAGCGCGACCGCACTCGCCGCCAGGCCGCCCAGCTGCAGGTCCTCCTTGACCTCGTCCGTGTCGACGTCGTCCACCAGCTGGCACACGGCCTCCGCCGGCAGGGTCTCCAGCAACTGGTCCGTGGCCTGCGGATCGAAGCTCATGAAGGAGACCCGGATGTTCCCGAGCAGCCCGGTCGACGCCTCCCAGCCGCGCTCCGAGAGCAGTTCCAGCGTCTTCTCCTCCAGCCGGAACCCGAACGGCGAGGGGTGCTTGAACTCGATCGCCAGCCCGATCCGACGCCCGGCGCCCGCCAGGATGTCCAGGAGCTCGCCCAGGGTCAGGAACTGCTCACTCGGGGAGCCGAACTCCTGCGGGATCATGGCGCCCTTCCACGAGTGGAAGTCCAGTTCGCGCAGCTCTTCGAGGGTCTTCTCAGCCACGGGCCCGGTGCCGTTCGACGTGCGGTCGAGGTCGTCGTCGTGGAGCAGCACCACATGGCCGTCCTGGGTCAGGTGAACGTCGCACTCGACACCGTCCGCCCCGTCCGCGATCGCCTGCAAGTAGGCGGCGCGGGTGTGCTCGGCGAAGAGCTCGCTGGCACCCCGGTGAGCGTAGACGAGAGGACGGCTGTTCTGAGTCATGGGATAAAGCTACCCACATTCGTGTCAGGGCAGGGGCATAGGGTGGAGGCATGGACGTGAACACTGCGCCAATTTCCCAGGACAGCGGGTCGCTGCCCTCACCGGGTGACGCCGCCAAGGCCGCCGCGCTGGCCCGGATGAAGGGCATCGCCCTGGCACTGCTCATCGCCCTGGCCGTGGTGTTCGGGGTCTCCTTCGCGCTCCAGCACCAGTATCCGTGGCTGGCGTATGTCCGGGCCGCAGCCGAAGGCGGGATGGTGGGCGCCCTCGCCGACTGGTTCGCCGTCACCGCGCTCTTCCGTCATCCGATGGGCCTCAAGATCCCCCACACCGCGATCATCCCGCGCAAGAAGGACCAGATCGGTGCCTCGCTGGGCGACTTCGTCGGCACCAACTTCCTCTCCGAGGACGTCATCCGCACCAAGCTCGCGGCCACGGATCTGGCCCGCGCGCTGGGCCGCTGGCTCTCCGGCACGCACGACGACGGCGCCCCCGCCGCGGGTCCGACCGGCGCCGACCGCATCGCGAAGGAAGGCGCGGCCGCCATCCGCGGTCTCTTCACCGTCCTGCGGGATGACGACGTCCAGGCCGTGGTCGAAGCAATGGTCCGCAAGCACGTCGTCGATCCGCCGTGGGGTCCGCCGGTCGGCAAGCTCGCCGAGCGGGTGTTCGAGGAGGGGCACCACCGGCACCTCGTGGACCTGCTGATCGACCGGGCCGCGGACTGGGTCGGCCGGAACCACGAGACGGTGAACCGCCTGGTCAGCGACCGCTCCCCGCTCTGGGTGCCCGGGTTCGTGGACTCGCTGGTGGGCGACAAGGTGTACATCGAGCTGGCGAAGTTCGTGAAGGGCATCCAGGCGGACCCGGATCACCAGGTGCGCCAGGCCATCGACACCTACCTCAAGGAACTGGCCCAGGACCTCCAGCACGATCCGGCGATGATCGAGCGTGCCGAGGGGATCAAGGCGCAGATCCTGGGCGATCCCCAGGTCCGCGACATCGCCGGCCGCACCTGGGAGACCGTCAAGAAAGCGCTCCTGGAAGCCGTGGACGACCCCCAGAGCGAGCTGTACCAGCGCTTCGTTGGCGCGATCCGGGACTTCGGCCGTCGCCTGGTGGACGACCCCGAGCTGGCGGCCAAGGTCAACACCTGGGTGGCCGACATCGCGGCGTACGTGGTGTCCAACTACCGCGACCAGATCACCGGGCTCATCACCGACACCGTGGAACGCTGGGACGCCGAGGAGACCTCACAGAAGATCGAGCTCCAGGTGGGCCGCGACCTGCAGTTCATCCGGATCAACGGCACCGTGGTCGGGTCACTGGCCGGCCTGCTCATCTTCACCGTCGCCACGCTGCTGCTGGGCTGAGGACGCGCGGGGTCGGGCCTCGGGCCGACCCCTGTTGAGGAGGGCCAGGCTCAGCGCGGGGTGGCGGTGTCCGGCCCGTCCGTTCCGTGCGCGTCCACTCCGGAGGCGCCGGGGAGCTGCCGATCGTCGCTCGACGGGTCCAGCTCCAGCGGTGCGTGCTGCGGGAGCTGCGCGTTCGACGGGAGCTGCGCGGCGCCGTCGTCGGCCGGGAGAGCGGGCTGCTCGCCGAAGGGGGCGACGAGCGGGAGCGCCCCGAAGGCTTCGCGGGTGTTCGCGATGACCGCGCGGCCCATCAGCAGGTTGCCGCCGCCGCCCATGACGGCGCCGACGCCGAACGGCAGGAGCCGTCCGAAGAACGCGCCACCCTGCTTCTTGACCAGGGACTTCAGGAACGCCTTCTGGATGGCGGCCTTCACGGGTTCGAAGGTGGCGGCCGACGTCTTCTTGGTGAGGACGCTGCCCCAGACCTGGCTCGCTCCCCCGCCGCGGCCCATGCTCTGGCCGGTGAACGCACTCAGCAGCGAAGTGCCCTCTTCGCCGAGCATGATCGCCATGACCATGGTGCGGGCCTTTTCGGGGTCGGTCACCCGGACACCGTGGAGCTCGGCGACGCTGGAGGCGAAGAGCGCGGTGGCCTCGAGGAACGCCGCGGTCGCGACGCCGGACACGGCCAGTGCGGTCCCGGTGCCGACGCCGGGGATCACCGCGGTGGCGCCGGCGCCCGCACCGGTGGTCGTGACGGTCGCGAGGTACTGACGCTCCAGGCGGACCACGAGTTCGGCGAGCGAGGCGTTCGGGTGCTTGCGGCGCAGCCGTGAGATGTGCCCGACGACGAGCGGACGCTGCACATCGACCGCCTTCAGCAGGACGTTGTGGACACCGGAACGGGGCTTGCCCTGTTCGTCGAACATGGCGTTCTGTGCTGCGTTCTGAGCGATTCCCAGGGCGGGGTTCTTCTTGCGCTTGGCCATGGCCCTAAGCCTAGTCCGCGAGGGGCCCCGGTCGAGGAACGAGATCGGGGAGCGGACTGGGCGCTAGTCCGCGAGGGGCCCCGGTCGAGGAACGAGATCGGGGAGCGGACTGGGCGCTAGTCCGCGAGGGGCCCCGGTCGAGGAACGAGATCGGGGAGCGGACTGGGCGCTAGTCCGCGAGGGGCCCGGTCGATGAACGAGATCAGGAGGCGGCTTCGGCGGGAGCAGCGGAGTTGAGCACGTAGTACTTGAGGAACGCGTTCACGTCGACCATTTCCTGCACCGCCATGTAGTGGCCCAGCCCGGGGTAGCTGCGCGAGGTCAGCGCCGTGTTCTCCTCCAGCCACTCCTCCGTGAAGAGTGTGGCGTCCTCGTTGATCACGAGGTCCTCCTTGTCACGGCCCCAGAAGAAGGGCGGCCGCTGCTCGAAGGACTCTGTGAGGGCGAGAAGGTCGTTGTCGAGGACGAATCCTGAGAGACCCACCGTGGCACGGAACTGCTCGGGCCGCAGCCTCAGGAGGCTGCTCGCCATCGCCATCCCCTGGGAGAACCCGAGGAGCGAGACACTGCTGTGCTGCGCCTTGATCCCGTCCAGCCAGGCGAGCACCTGGGTGCAGGACGCCATGACCTGGGAGAAGTCGTTGGTCAGGAAGTAATCGAGCAGAAACCACCCGTGCTGGTCGCCGATCTCCATCACACCTTGAGGCGCCGCACAGGTGAACTCCTGCGGCAGGTGAGGGAACAGTTTCTCCATGCGTTCCGGCGAGGATCCGTAGCCGTGGAACAGCAGCAGCAACGGCGTGCCGGCTCGCTCGGATTCCGGCTTGGACCACAGGACCTTCTCCATGGCCCTAAGCGTAGTCCGAGGGGTCCCCTGCCGAGGCACGAGGCCGGGGAAGGACGCAGCGGTAGTCCGAGGGGTCCCCTGCCGAGGGAGGGAGCCCCTCACCCCCCGATTCCACCCGATCGTATCCGTTTTCTCCCACCCACCCCTTGACTTCCAAAAACAAACACAGATAAAGTCAAGCAATCGAAGATTCCTGTGACAACTGTCACAACCTCAAAGACGCGGAAGGAGACGGGTATGTTCGCAGAAGAACGGCACAGCACCATCGCCGACCTCCTGACCGCGCACGGCCGCGTCACGGTCACTGAACTGGCGCAGCGTTTCACCATCACCCCGGAAACGGTCCGTCGGGACCTCGCGCTTCTCGAAGAGCAGGGTGAGCTGCGACGGGTCCACGGCGGCGCGGTGACGGTCGAGCGCGGGAGCACCGCCGAAACCTCGGTCCCCGAGCGTCTGGCCACCCACTCCGAGCAGAAGCAGCGGATCGCGGCGGCCGCCTTCGCCCTCCTCCCCCGCACCTCGGCCGCCAGCATCGTGCTCGACGCCGGCACCACCACGGAAGCCCTCGCCGGCCTGATCGCCCAGCGCGACGCCGACGCCCCGGCCCTGCTGGTCCTCACCAACTCGATCCCCATCGCCGCCGCACTCTCCAATACTCCCGGCGTCGCGCTCCACATCCTCGGCGGCAAGGTCCGCGGGGTCACGCAGGCGGCCGTCGGCGCCGGAACCGTGGCCGAGCTGCGGACCGTCCGCCCGGACATCGCGTTCGTGGGCACCAACGGGATCCATGCCGACTTCGGCCTGAGCACCCCGGATCCCGAGGAGGCCGCCGTCAAGACGGCGTTCGTCCAGGCCGCCCGGCGCACGGTCGTGCTGGCCGACGCGAGCAAGCTCGACTCCGAAACCCTGGTCCGCTTCGCCGCCCTGGAGGACGTGGACACCCTGGTCACCGACGGGACGCCGTCCCCGGAACTGGCCGAAGCCCTTTCAACCGCAGAAGCAGAGGTGATTCAGGCGTGATCATCACACTCACCGCCAATCCCAGCCTGGACCGCACGGTCGAGCTCCCCGGGGCGCTCGCCCGGGGCGAGGTCCAGCGGGCCACGGCCGTCCGCAGCGAAGCCGGAGGCAAGGGTGTCAACGTCTCCCGCGCGCTCACAGCGTCGGGCCTGAAGACCGTGGCGGTCCTGCCCGGCGATCCCACGGACCCCGTGGTCGTCGGCCTGGCCTCCACGGGCATTCCGCACCAGGCCCTCCCCATCGGCGCGCCGCTGCGCAGCAACATCACGCTGACCGAGCCGGACGGCACCACGACCAAGGTGAACGAACCCGGCCCGGAACTGACTGCCGACCAGCGGGACGCCCTCACGGCGCTCCTGCTCAACGAATCCCGCGAGGCCTCCTGGGTGGTCCTGGCCGGTTCGCTGCCGCCCGGGTTCCCGGCCGACTACTACGCGCGGCTGACCCGCTGGCTCCGCACCGAACTCGGCAGTGACGCCCCGCGCATCGCCGTCGACTCCTCCGGGACCCCGCTCCTGGAGGCCATCAACGCCGGCGCCGACGCTGCGCCGGACCTCCTCAAGCCCAACGGCGAAGAACTCGCCGAGCTCGCGGCCCTCGCCGGGTTCAGCGAGCAGCACAGCGGAGACGAGCTGGAAGCGGACCCGGTGCTCGCCGCACGGGCCGCGACCGCCGTCGTCGAACGCGGCGTGGGAGCCGTGCTCGCGACGCTCGGCTCGAAAGGCGCGGTGCTGGTCACCGCCGACGGCGCCTGGCACGCGAGCCACGCGCCCATCCAGGCGGTGAGCACGGTCGGCGCGGGAGACTCCTCGCTGGCCGGTTACCTCCTGCAGGCCGAGAACGGTGGATCCGCCGTCGAGTGCCTCACCCAGGCCGTGGCCCACGGTGCCGCAGCCGCCTCCCTCCCCGGTTCCACCGTCCCCGGCCTGGACCAGACCACCCCCGACGCCGTGACCGTCACGGCCCTAGCAAAGGACTCCCTGTGAGCCAGATGATCACCCCGGACCTCGTGGTCCTCGACGCGGACCTGGGATCCACCCCCGCCGACGTCATCCGCACCCTCTCCGGCAAAGTCGCCGCGCTGGGCCGCGCCGAAGCGGAAGGCCTCTTCGCCTCCGCCCAGGCCCGCGAGGAGAAGACGCCCACCGGCATCCCCGGCGGCATCGCCATCCCGCACGCCAAGACCGACGCCGTCACCGAACCCGCCCTGGCCATGGCGCGCCTGGGCAACCCGGTGCCGTTCGGCGCCAAGGACGGCCCCGCGGACCTCATCTTCCTGATCGCGGCCCCGGCCGGCGCGGACCAGGAGCACCTCAAGCTCCTGTCCAAGCTCGCCCGTTCGCTCATCAAAAAGGACTTCACCGCCGCACTGCGGGCCGCCGCGAGCCCGGAGGAGATCGTCGCGCTCGTCGAGGGCGCGCTGTCCGACGCACCCAAGGCGGCACCGGCCGCCCCGACCGCCGACGCCGGGGCGCCGGCTGCCGCTGCCGCCGCGGCGCCGTCGTCGGCCGCAGCCGAGGGTCCCCGCCGCATCGTGGCCGTGACCGCCTGCCCCACGGGCATCGCCCACACCTACATGTCCGCTGACTCCCTCGCCGCCGCCGGCAAGGAGATGGGCGTGGACGTCCAGGTGGAGACCCAGGGCTCCGCCGGCGCCACCCCGTTGCCGGCCGACGTGATCGCCAACGCCGACGCCGTCATCTTCGCGGTCGACGTCGACGTCCGCGACAAAGACCGCTTCGCCGGCCTGCCGTACATCCAGTCCCCGGTCAAGCGCGGCATCGACGAGCCGAAGGAGATGATCGAAGAGGCCCTGGCCGCCGCGAAGGATCCGAACGCCCGCCGCGTGAGGGCCACCGGATCCTCGTCCTCCTCGGACGCGGACACGGCCGGTGAGTCCGTGGGCGCCAAGCTCAAGCGCGCCCTCCTGACCGGCGTCTCCTACATGATCCCGTTCGTGGCCGGTGGTGGTCTGCTGATCGCGCTCGGCTTCCTGCTCGGTGGCTTCGACATCACCAAGTTCGCCGACACGATCGTGCTCAAGAACAACCTCTTCAGCCTGCCGACCGAGTTCGGCGACCACGCACTCGGCCCGCTGGGCGCGTACCTGGGGGCGGTGCTGTTCAAGATCGGTGCCCTGTCCATGAGCTTCCTGGTCCCGGCGCTGGCGGGCTACATCGCCTACGCCCTGGCCGACCGGCCCGGCATCGCCCCCGGTTTCGTGGTCGGCGCCGTCGCCGGCTTCATGGGCGCCGGCTTCCTCGGCGGCATCGTCGGCGGTCTGCTGGCCGGCTACACGGCCTCCTGGCTCGGCCAGCGGCCCGCCCCGCGCTGGCTGCGCGGCCTCATGCCCGTGGTGATCATCCCGCTCGTCGCGTCGATCGTGGCCTCCGGCCTCATGTTCGTGGTCCTCGGCGGCCCCATCGCCTGGCTGACCACCGCGCTGAACAACTGGCTGACCGGCATGAGCGGCGCCGCCGCGATCGTGCTCGGCATCGTCCTCGGCCTCATGATGTGCTTCGACCTGGGCGGCCCCGTCAATAAGGTGGCCTACTCCTTCGCCGCAGCGGGCCTGAGCGCCGGCACCGCGGACAACCACGGCCCGTTCCTCATCATGGCAGCGGTCATGGGCGCCGGCATGGTCCCGCCGCTCGGCATGGCCCTGGCCACGGTGCTCCGGCCGAAGCTGTTCACCGCCGCCGAGCATGAGAACGGCAAGGCCGCCTGGCTCCTGGGCGCGTCCTTCATCTCCGAAGGCGCCATCCCGTTCGCCGCGGCCGACCCGCTGCGCGTCATCCCGGCCTCGATGCTGGGCGGCGCCGTCACGGGTGCTCTCTCCATGGCCTTCGCGGCCGGCTCCCGCGCACCGCACGGCGGCGTGTTCGTCTTCTTCGCCTTCGACAACTTCCTCCTCTGGATCGTGTCGATCGCCATCGGCGCCGTCATCACCGGCTTCGCGGTGGTGGGCCTGAAGGGGGCCGCGGCCCGCAAGGCCGAGGTCCGTCAGGCTCAGGAGGCCGTCGCCGTCTGACCCTCCGGATTGCTGGTCCTCCAGAATCCCGGGACGCGAAAACACCCCCGGTTCCGTTGTCCACCCACTGAAATGTGTGTGGGTGAGCAACGGAACCGAGGGTGTTTTTCGTGTATTCCGCCGGTCAGTGCGAGTGCGGCATCTGCGGACGGCTCGTGCGGTGGACCGCGTTCACTCCGGCGGCGTTGCCGGAGCGACCAGGGTTGCTGAAGTGGTCCTTGGGGTGCCGGTGCTTGCCGTTGCCGTCCGGCCAGACGGGGCGGGCGCTGTCACCACCGACCGCCGAGGCCCCGAGCGAAATCTGCGGAACCGCCGCGGACCCGTCCAGGGACGCCGTCATCTTCTGAACGATCTCGCCGTCCAGTCCTGCGGGGGTGGATTCATGTTCTGCCATGGTGACGCCTCCTTGGGAGTTCGATGCCAGGAACCGGCCGCGTCCGGCCACGAGGGTGGGAAGGGGCCGTTCCAGCAGTCTCCGCCCGCTCCCGCGGAAAATCAAGGGATCACGGGCCTCCGGAACCGAAAATCATCCTCTCGGGGAGGGGTGCGGGAGCTGGTTTCCGGGCAGGACGGAAGAGCCGCTCCCGACGACGGCGGCCGCGGCCTCCGGGGGCGCCGGGCGGCTCGTGGACGGCCACCTCAGCCCTGGGGGCTTCAGGTGAACGGCGGCGTCAGCCTTACGGCCAGTCGATGAACTGGTCGTTGGCGTGGTGCTTCCGCAGATAAGCGGCGATGAACGGGCAGTGCGGCACGACGCGCTGGCCGGCCGCGACGACGTCGTCGATCGCGAAGTGCGCCAGCACCCCGGCGAGGCCCTGCCCGCTGAACTCCTGGGCGACCTCGGTGTGCACGAAGTCCACCCGGCCCGGGGTGAGCCGGTACTGCGCGAAACCCGCGAGCTTGTCCCCGACGAACACCTCGTAGCGATGCAGCTCGGGGTTGTTGCGGGTGGTCACGTCGGCGTTGAAGGTGTCGTCCTGACTCATGGGTCCAGCCTCGCACCCCGTCGCCGGGGTGGCAAGGAATCACCCATCGACTGCTCCACAGGATGCCGGAATCGCGGGATTCCGGCGCGGAATGACCTCGTGTGGAGCAGTCGATCGGGAGGAGGAGTGGCTCAGATGGCCTTGCCGGGGTTGAGGACGCCGTGAGGGTCGAAGACGTCCTTGATGCCGCGCTGGAGTTCGCGGACCCGCTCGGACTGCTCCCAGCCGAGCCAGCGGAGCTTGAAACTGCCGATCCCGTGCTCGCCCGTGATGGTGCCGCCCATCGCGAGGGCCACACGCACGGAATCATCCAGGGCCCGGTCCAGATCGGCCACGGCGGCGTCCTCCTCGCCGGGCTGCGGTTCGGCCCAGAACGTCGGGTGCAGATTGCCGTCGCCGGCATGGGCCACGAGTTTCATCCCCACCCGGTACTCGGCGGCGATCCGCTCCAGCTCGGCCGCGTAGTCCACCAGGAGCGACCGCGGCACCGCGACGTCCTCACCGACGCGCAAACGGTCCTCGGCCCCGGACCCGCGGTTGTTGCGCCGGATCAGCACGAAGCGCTCGGCGTCCGAGTCGCCGTCGTCGGCCAGGGCGCCGCCCGCCTCCCGCAGGACCTCGCGCACGACGGCGGCCTCCGCGTCCGCACCGAAACCGTCGGTCTGCACGAGGAGCAGCGCGCTGCCGCGGCTGGCGAAGGTCGTGCCGTTGAGGGCGTCGGCGTCCTCGATCGAGGCACGGTCCATCAATTCCATGATGGCGGGCTGGACGCGGGCCCGGCCGACCGCCAGGACACCCGCCGCAGCGGACGGGAGATCCGGGAAGAAGGCGGCGATCGTCACGACCTTGACCGGCAGATGCCGCAGCCGGACGGTCGCGCCCACCACGATGCCGAGCGTCCCCTCGGAACCGACCAGGAGGGCGACCAGGTCATAGCCGGCCACCCCCTTGAAGGTGGCGTGCCCCAGGCGGACCAGCTCGCCGTCGGCCAGCACGACGTCGAGCGCCAGCACCGAGTCGCGCGTCACCCCGTACTTGGCGCAGCGCAGCCCGCCGGCGTTCGTGCCGATGTTCCCGCCGATCGTGGCGAACGTGAAGCTGGCCGGATCCGGCGCGTACATGAGGCCGTGCTCCGCGGCGGCGGCATTGAGGTCGGCGTTCACCACCCCCGGCTCGACGACGGCGACCTCGTCCTCGGCGCGGACGTCCAGGATGCGGTTCATCCGTTCCAGGCTGACGATCACGCTGTCCTTGACCGCATGCGCCCCGCCGGACAGACCAGACCCGGCACCACGCGGCACCACCCGCACCCCGGCCGCGGCGCAGGCACGGACCGTGGTCTGGACATCGTCGGCGGAGCCGGCGAAGACCACTGCGAGGGCGGGTGCCTCCGGACGATCCGGGGCCCGGTCCTGACTGTATTCCCGCACCAGGACGGGATCCGTGGCGACCTTGTCCGGTCCGAGCTGCTGAGTGAGGGTGGCGACGATCTCCTGCATGGACCTAAGCCTAGGCCGCGACGTGCCCTGAGAACCCGCCGGAGCACGCCCGGTGATCGGAGCCGTCGCCGGGGGCCGCCTGATTCGCAGCACGTCTGTGACTGGAATGAATTCCAGAGTGCCCTCTAGATTCAGCGAGGCGCTCGATCCGGGGCAAGGTTTCTCCAGCCATTCCCCGAAGTTCCCGAGCGTCAGGCCCATCACTTGGTCGTGCATTGCTCCAGTCACACGTCGTTGCTCAGGCCGTGACAAGGGCTGCCTGAAACAGAAGGAATCCATGAACCGGAAACACCTGAGCGCCGTGTGCGCCGCCGCGCTGCTTTCGTCCACCACCCTCGCCCTCGCAGCCGTGCCGAATGCGCTGGCCGCCGCCCAGTCGGCCTCGTGCGCTCCCCGTGACGGCATGCCGGGCATCGTCAACGAACCGGGCTTCACCGACAACAACGTCGCCCTGTTCGCCGGCGGCGACTACACCGTGACCGGCTCCGCCGCAGAAGCGGAAGGCCTGCTGGTCATCAAAGGCGACGCCCGCTTCCACAAGATTCCCGGCGGGATCTTCAATGTCGGCAGGGTGGGCGCGGGCTCCGGGATCGTCCCCACCCCGGGCGAGACCATGCTCGCCGTCGGCGGTGGCATGCTGATCGACTCAGGAACCACCGTGGACGTGGGGCATGGCCTGACCGACGGCCCGAAGTACGGCGGAGCGGTTCACGTGGGCGGGGTCCTCGACGAACAGGGAACGCTCACCACCAATGGCGGCGAGGTGGCGACCGAGATGGGTGCCGGCCAGGCGCTCTCACCGTTCGCCACCTTCGATCAGACCATGATCAAGGAATCCGCCGATCTCGCGGCCCTCACTCCTACGGGGAAGGCCGTGAACAACAACGGCACGATCACGTTCACCAGCACCGCCCCGAGCCACGGCAACGTCCAGGTCTTCACCCTCACCACCGCCGATCTCAAGGACGCCTCCGTCTTCGTCTTCGACAAATCGATCCCCGCCGACGCGTCGATCGCGGTCAACGTCACCGGCACGGATGCCGTCTCCATCGATCCCCTCGCCGTCGGATACAAGGGTGAACAGGCGGACCTGTACTCCTCGAAGTACTTCGGGGAGGCCTCCTCAAGGATCCTCTACAACTTCACCCAGGCCCCCTCGCTCACCCTCGGTGGTGGCGGCAACTTCCTGGGCTCCATCCTGGCGCCCGCGGCGTCCGCGGATCTGACAGCAAGCACCAACGGGCGTCTCTATGTCGGCCACGACATCACCACTCACGGCACGGGGAACGAAAGCCACAACTACCCCTGGACCGGGGCTCCCGTCTTCGACTGCACTCCGGAGACACCGGTCCCGCCGACAACGCCGCCCGCCACGCCCAGCACTCCTTCAGTCCCGCTTCAGCCGGCCACACCGGTGACCCCGGCCACCGCGACGACCGCGCCGGCCACCCCGCCGACGACGCCGCCCGCCACGCCGGGCACGCCGGTGACCCCTGCGTCCACTCCCGCCGCTCCACAGGCCACGAGCACCCACACCACGGTTCCCGTCGCCGGTCACACCAGCACCGGCGAGCTCGCGTCAACGGGCCTGAACCTGTCCGCTTTCGTGCCTGCGACCGGCGGGTTCCTCCTCGTCGCCGGTGTCGTGATCGCCTTCCATGCCCGCCGTCGGCGGCACTGACCTCACCCCCTCAACCCCGTGTGACAGCCTCCGGGGTACGGTGGTCCCAGCGCATCACCCCCGATGGGCCGGAGAGAAAGGATCCTCATGTTCGGAAGCAAGAAGCGCGAAGAAGAACACGCAGACGAAGTGGCGGAGGTCTCCCGGCGCGAAGCCGAACTGGCCGAGGACGCGACCGAGACGGACGATTCGTTCTCCGACACGGACGAAGCCCTCGAAGCCGAGGAAGAACCCAACCCCTGAGTCGCGGCGGGGCGGGTGCGCACGCACCCGCCCCGCTATCGGCCCCGGTCGCGCTCTCGGCAGAGCGTCGGCCACTCAGGACTGCCAGCCGCCCGGCGTCAGCTGCTCAGGTCCTTGCCTCTGGTCTCAGGAAGCCGCAGCACCACCAGGATCGAGATGATGCTCAGGACCACGGCGTAGAGGTTGAACATCCACGGCTGCTTCACCACATCGGTGAACAGGGTCTGGAGGTACGGCGCGGTGCCGCCGAACGCCGCCACCGCGAGGGCGTACGGGATCCCGACGCCGGCCGTGCGGACCTTCGCCGGGAACAGCTCCGCGTACACCGCGGGGGCGATCGCCGCCCCGGCGGCGATGAAGACGAGCATCACGGCCATCGAGACGAACAGCTGCCACACCGAGTCCCGGAGCAGCCAGGTCATGGGGAAATGCAGCGCCGCGCACCCCACACCGCCGATGATGAGGACCGGTTTGCGGCCGATCCTGTCGCTCAGACGGCCCCAGAACGGCAGGGCGATCAGGAAGACGACATTGGCGGCGAACCCGGCCCAGAGCGCCTGCCCCGGATCCAGTTTGAGGCTCGTGGCCGCATAGGTCGGCGCGACGATCGCCCACACGTAGTAAATGACCGTCAGTCCGAGCGTCATGCCGATCACCTGGGCCGCCTGCTTCCGGTGTGCCACGATGTCCCGCATCAGAGCTCCGAACCCCTGCTCCCGCGTCGCGCTCCCGGTCTTCAGCTCCTCGAACGCCTCTGTCTCAGGCATCCGCGCCCGCATCACCAGTCCGTACAGGCCCATGAGGGCGCCGAGGATGAACGGCAGCCGCCAGCCCCACGCCGCCATCTCGGCCTTCGGCAGCAGCGCCGCCAGGATCGCGCCGAGCAGCGCGCCGAGCATGTTCCCCAGGGTGCCGGAGAAGTAGATGAGCGTGGCCCAGAAGCCGCGCTTCTCCCGCGGGGCCATCTCGGCGAGATACGTCTGCGACGACGGCAGCTCGCCGCCGTGCGCCAGGCCCTGGATCAGGCGGGCCACCAGGAGCAGCAGGGACGCGAACGCGCCGACCGCGGCGAAGGTCGGGGCGATGCCGATCAGCAGGCTGCCGACCGCCGCCATCGCGACCGTCATGGTCATGGCGTTCTTGCGGCCGAAGCGGTCACCGACCCATCCGAAGACGAACCCTCCGAAGGGCCGCGCCACGAAGCCCACGGCGAAGATCGCGAGCGTCGAGAGGATGGCCGAGGTGGGATCCGCGGGGTTGAAGAGCTGCTTCGAGAAGTACGGGGCGAAGGTCGCGTAGATCGCCCAGTCGTACCATTCGGCGGCGTTTCCGATGCCGGTGCTGATGAGGGTGCGACGCGCGGAGGGTTTGGCGGCGTCGACGGCGGGGGCTGAGGGGGTGCTGGCGGTCATGACGGTCTCCTGAGGTTCCTGGGGCGGGTCAGCGGACGGCCGGCTGGGCTGAACCTGGCTGAGCGGCGGCCGGTTGCGACGCGGCGGTCTGGCCTGCTCCGAGGAGCGCGGTGCGGGACAGCGCGAGCTGGGCATAGACCGCCGCGCCGTCGGCGAGCACCGCGTCGTCGAAGGTCGCGTAGGGCGAGTGGTTGAAAGCGCTCGTCCGGGGATCGACGCCCTCCGGCACCGCGCTGAGCCCGACGAAGCTGCCGGGCACCTCCGCGAGCACGCGCGAGAAGTCCTCGGAGCCGCTGAGGGGCTGGGCCAGCCGGGAGTGCCGTCCGTCGAAGAGCTCCGCGATGGTGGATTCCGCGAACTCGGTCTCGGCGGTGTCCGTGACGGTGAGCGGGTACTCGGGGAGGTAGGTGACCTCCACGTCCAGACCATGGGCGTGGGCGATGCCCTGGAGGAGACGCGGGATCGCGGTCTGCATGCGCTCCCGGTTCGCCTCGGAGAAGGTGCGGATGGTGGCGTCGAACTCGGCGGTGTCCGGGATGACGTTGCGCTTGGTTCCAGCGGCCAGGCGGCCGACCGTGAGGACGGTCGGGTCGAACATGTCGAACTGGCGCGTGACCATGGTCTGCAGGGCCAGGATCATCTCGGCTGACACCGTCACCGGGTCCTTCGCGGCGTGCGGAGCCGAGCCGTGGCCACCTGCGCCGAGGACCCGGACGAACAGGCCGTCGGACGCGCTCATCATGACGCCGGGCCGGGTGACGAAACGGCCGTGCGGCTCAAGCGAGGAGAAGACGTGCATGCCGAAGGCGGCGTCCACGCGGCGGCCGGCGGCGTCCAGGACCCCTTCGCGCACCATGACCGACGCGCCGTCGTAGCCCTCCTCCCCCGGCTGGAACATGAAGACGACGTCGCCGGCGATCCGGTGCCGACTGTCGGCCAGGAGGGTCGCGGCGCCGAGCAGCATGGCGGTGTGGAGGTCGTGGCCACAGGCGTGCATGGCGCCGTCGATCCTGGAGGTGTACTCGACGCCCGTGCGTTCCTGGACCGGGAGGGCGTCCATGTCGGCGCGGAGCAGGACCGCGGGACGTGCCACTGTCCCGGCGGCCCCGTCGGAGGGACTCCCGGCGGGGAGGCCGGCCGTGCCGCGGAGGACCGCGGTGACCGAGGTGGTGTCCGTGCCGGTGGAGATCTCGAGCCCCAGGCCGTCCAGTGCGGTCAGGACCTTCTCCTGCGTCCGGGGCAGATCCAGCCCGATCTCGGGGGCCTGGTGGAAGGCGTGCCTCCACTGGATGAGCTGGTCCTGCAACGCCCGTGCGTCGTCCGTGATGGCCATGCACCGTCTCCTCATGTGTGATCCACGCCATAGTCTGGCGTATGAAGAGTGTGCGCTTCTCTTCCAGTCCAGAAGCTCAGGTGCAACAATTTTTCAGATGAGCGTGCCGCGTCAGCGTTTTCATCCACTCTCGGGTTTCCACCCCTTGGGGGTCCCCGCCGTCGAGCTGTCCGAGGAGGACCTGCGGCTGCTGCACGCCCTGCAGATCGCCCCGCGCGTCTCCTGGCTCGACGCCGCCGGCATCCTCGGTTCCCATCCCGCAACCCTGGCGCGTCGCTGGGAACGACTGCGGGCCTCGGGGCGGGCCTGGATCACGGCCCATCTCGCGGGCGACCCGTCCGTCATGATCCTCGCCTTCGCGGACATCGAGTGTGAGCCGGGGCTCCGCGAACAGGCGCAGACGGCCCTGGCCGCCATCCCCGAAGTGGCCACGATCGACGTGGCCACGGGGAACCCGGATCTCGCGCTCACCGTGCTGGCGCCGTCGCTCGCCGAATGCACGGAACGCATCCTGCCGCAGGTCGCGTCGGCGCCGGGGGTCCTCCACGTGCACAGCGAGCTGTGCACCCGGCTGCACTCCGGCGGACATTCGTGGCGGCTCGCCGCGCTCGACCGCGAGGAGATCGCCGCCTTCACGCGCCTCGGGGCGGTCGAACCGCACCACGGACCCGTCCCGGACGCCGCCCTGGACCTCCTGCCCTTCCTGGCGCTCAACGGGCGGGCCGGCGTCGCGGACATGGCCCGCGCCCTCGACCGGAGTCCGGCCACCGTGCACCGACAGCTCGCGAAGATCCTGGGCAGCGACCTCCTGACCTTCCGCTGCGAGGTCGCCCAGGGCCCCGCCGGTTACCCGGTCGCGTGCCGCTGGCTCGCCAAGGCGCCCGCCGGGCAGCACGCCCAGGTGGCCGCGGCGCTGAGCGGGCTGCGGAACGTCCGCCTCGCCGCGTCCACCACGGGCCGGACCAACTTCATCATCATGATGTGGCTCCGCACGGTGGCCGACGTCCTCACCGCCGAACTGACCCTGCAGGAACGGCTCCCCCAGATCGAACTCGTGCAGAGCACCGTCATGCTGCGCAGCGCCAAGCGCGTGGGCTTCATGCTCGGCCCGGACGGCGCCGCCACGGGCGAGGTTGTCCCCGGGCCCGGGATGCCGCAGGAGGTGCCCGGCATGGGACCCGGCATCATGGACGCATGAGCATCCTCATGTCCGGCGCACCGGCGTTTCCTTCCGGTGCCCTGCTTTCCTTTCGGTGCGGATATTGCCGCACCGAAAGGAAAGCAGCACACCGGAACAGCGGGCGACGACGGCGGGCGGCGAGCGCCGTCGTCGTCGAACGTTAGGCGGTTCGCCACCTGCCCTTCACCGAAGTCACCGGCGCATGACGCGCAGGAATCCTAGAGTCAGCCCGTCATTCGCACGGGGGTTCGGGGCATTCACGCTGTCATCGCGAACTTTGGAGCAAGCATGAAATTGCGGATCACCAGCCGCCTCGGGAAGACCATGGCCGGAGTTCTGGCCGTGGGCGCCCTGAGCGCCTCCCTGCTGGCGGGCGGCACCGCCGCCACCGCCGGAACCACCCTCCCCGCGCACGACTCCCAGCACCAGAACGACCAGGGCCAGAACAGCCAGGGTCAGAACGCCGCGTCGAAGATCGGCCACGTCTGGACCATCATCCTTGAGAACAAGTCGTACGAAGCCACGTTCACGGGCCTGAACCAGAACGACTACCTCTGGAAGACCCTCCCGTCCTACGGCGCGCTGCTCACCCAGTACTACGGCACGGGCCACTACAGCCTGGACAACTACATCAGCCTGGTCGGCGGGCAGTCCCCCGCCCCGGACAACCAGAACGACTGTCCCCAGTACACGGACGTCTCGCCGGGCACCCCCGCGGCCGATGGCCAGGTCCTGGCGTCCACGGGCTGCGTCTACCCGGCCTCCACCAAGACGCTCTTCAACCAGCTCGACGACAAGCACGTCAGCTGGAAGGCGTACATGCAGGACATGGGCAACGACGCCGGCCGCGAGGACGTCTACCGCTGCGGCATCCCGGGCGACCCGTCCGGCGCCGGCGTGAAGGACCCCTCCGGCGCGACCGCGACGGACCAGTACGTGGCCAAGCACAATCCCACGGCCTGGTTCCACTCCGTGATCGACAACCCGCAGGACTGCAAGAACGTGGTCCCTCTCTCCGGCTACCGCGCCACCCCGGGCCACCCGGCCCTCACGGGCCTGGAGGAGGACCTCAAGTCCGTCCGCACCACGCCGAAGTTCAACTGGATCACTCCGGGCAACTGCTCCGACGCGCATGACGCCACCTGCAAGGGTCCCGGCCAGAACATGAGCGGTGACCCGAACAGCCGCCAGGGCGGCCTCTACGCGTCGGACAACTTCCTCAAGAAGTACGTTCCGATGATCATGAACTCCCCCGCGTTCCAGCAGGACGGCCTGATCCAGATCATCTTCGATGAGGCCATGCCGCCGTACAAGATGTACGGCAACTCGATCGCGGACCTGAACTTCTCCGCCGATTCCCGTCTCGGCACCGACTCCGGCACCGGCGCCTCAGCACAGGCCGAGGCCAACACGGGCCAGTCCGTGGTCGCGTGCTGCAACGAGCTCCCCGGCCCGAACACCAGCCAGCCCGGTTTCCAGGCGTTCAACCAGGACACCACCCCGGGCGGCGGCATCACGGGCGCCGTGATGATCTCCCGCTTCATCAAGCCGGGTTCGGTCAGCAACCAGCCGTACAACCACTACAGCTGGCTCCGCAGCATGGAGGACCTCTTCGGCGTGCACGACGGCGGCACGGACGGCCGGGGCCACCTCGGCTACGCGGGGGCCGACGGCCTCCGCCCCTTCGGCGGCGATGTCTACAACAACCCGTCCGGCCGGGCCCTCCAGCCCACGCCGTCCGGCGCGATCACCTACCCGGCCGTGGCCGGCGTGAAGGATACGGGCGTCCCGGTCATCCCGGCCGGCAGCGTCTACGCCCGCCACTGACCCTCACGCCCACACGACGACGGCGGCCGGTTCGGGTTCCAGCCGCCGTCACCTCCCCTTCGTCGTGACCTCGCTGGGGAGGGTCTGACCTCGCTGCACCGCGTAGCGATCTCGGCCCCTCTCCAGCGAGGTCGTCGGATCAGACCGTCAGCAGACCAGTCCTCCAACAAGCCAGATCTCCGACAAACCAGACCCTCAGGAAGGCCATCGTGCGCTCCCGCTCCCTCCCCGCTCTCCTCCTCGCCGCCGCACTGGCGGTTCCCCTCGCCGCGTGCAGCGCACCGCCGTCGTCGGCCCCCTCAGAGGCGCCCACGGCCACCGCCGAAGACTCCGCCCAGGCGGTGGTGCGGTCGCTCGGTGCAGTCCCCGTCCCGTCGGCTCCGAGCGTGGAACCCACTGCGAGCGCGAACGCGAGTCACGGCGCCGTGCTCGCCATCGGCGCACCGGTCGCCGCCACCCTGCCGGACGGATCCTCGGTGATCCTGACGGCCCTCGGCCCCGACACCGCGCCGGTTCCCGTCCCCACCTCCCATCCGACGGCCGCCCCGGACATCCCGATCGAGGGCACCATCACCGTGCGGGTGAAGGCGACGTCGGGATCCGTGGCGATCGGCGCGGGAGACCTGGACTGCCGCGATCAGCGGGGCCGCACCGTGGCACTGGACCCGGTCGGACCGGCGACGGTGACGGTCGCCGCCGGTTCGCAGGCGGAGCTGGTCGTCCGTGGCATCTTCCACGACGGCGCCGCCCAGGTGACGCTGCGGCACGCGGGTCACGCACTGGCCCTGTGGACGTTCAACATCGAGAACGACTAACCTTGTGACCCGCATCACCTCATGAAATAGTAAAGGTCAACTATTTCTGCAAGGAGGCGGCCCGCGCCGACGCACCCGCCGGCCTGCCCGTCACGAAGGTGAGCGACATGACCGAGAGCCCCAGCACGGACAGCACGGGCACGGACGCCCCGCAGCAGGAGGCGATCGCCCAGGCGATCAGCCGGCTCAGCCTCGAGGAGAAGGTCCGGCTCCTGACCGGCGAGACCGCGTTCACCCTGCCCGGGAACGACGCGATCGGCCTCGCGCCCCTCGCCTTCTCCGACGGACCCACCGGCGTGCGCGGCCTGAAGTTCATGGGCGGCGACGCCGTCGCACTCTTCCCCAATGCCACCCTCATCGCGTCCTCCTGGGACGACGCGATCGCCGAGGAAGTGGGCGGGATGCTCTCCGAGGAGGCTCACCGCCAGAACATCCACGTCGTCCTCGGACCGACCATCAACCTGCACCGCACCCCCTTGGGCGGCCGGCTCTTCGAGGCCTATTCGGAGGACCCGTACCTGACCGGCCGGGCGGCGAGCGCCTATGTCCGCGGTCTGCAGGACGGCGCCCCCGACGCCGACGGCGCCGGACGGCGCGGCGGCGGCACGGGAGCGTGCCTCAAGCACCTCGTGGCCAACGAATCCGAGATCCTGCGCAATTTCATGAACTCCCAGGTCTCCGAGACGGCCCTGCGCGAGGTGTACCTCCTGCCGTTCGAGATGGCCGTGCAGGACGCTCACCCGTGGGCCATGATGGCCGCATACAACGACGTCAACGGCATCACCGCCACCGAGCAGGACCACGTCCAGAACGGGATCGTGAAGGGCGAGTGGGGCTGGGACGGCCTCATCATGAGCGACTGGTTCGCCACCAAGCGCACCGTGGAGTCGGCCAACGGCGGCCTGGACCTGGTCATGCCGGGTCCGTCCGGCCCGTGGGGCGAGCGGCTCGTGGCCGCCGTCCGGCGCGGTGACGTGGCCGAGAGCACCGTGGACGACCACGTCGCCCGTCTCCTCCTCCTGGCCCGTCGCACCGGCGCCTTCGCCGCGGACCGGGCGGACCGGGCGGACGGGGCCTCGCCCTTCGCCTCCGGCATGCCCGCCCCGGACTCCGCCGAGCGACGCGAGCAGCTGCGCCGCATCGCCACCCGCGGCATGACCCTGCTGAAGAACGCCGACGGCGCCCTCCCCCTGGCCGGCGACGGCCCGGTCGCGCTCGTAGGCCGCTCCGCCGTGGCCACCGTGTGCATGGGAGGCGGCTCGGCACAGGTCACACCGCCGTACCAGGTCACCATCGCCGAGGGTCTGAGCGCCCGGCTCGGGGACCGCCTGACCGTGGTGGACGGGGTGGCCATCCGCCGCCGCCCGGTCGCCGCCTCCGCAGAGTTCCTCAGCGACCCGGTCTCGGGCGAACCCGGCCTCCGGGTCACCCAGCTCGCCGCCGACGGCCGTGAGATCTCCAGCGCGCACTCCCCCGTGGCCTCCCTCAGCACCGGCTTCGACGACCCCAGCCAGGAGTCGCCCGCGGCCGTCCGTCTCGACGCCGTGCTCGGCAGCGGCGGGACCGTCCGCGTGGGCGGCATCGGCGCAGGTCACTGGCGGCTCGTCGTCACCGGGCCGGACGGCGCGGTGCTCGCCGACCTCGACAGGGACGTCACCACCGAGGGCTTCGACCCGGGCGAAGGAATCCTCCGCCCACCCGCCTTCTCCGAGGTCCTCGAGCTTCCCGAGGGCAGCCGGATCAGCGCCACCCAGACGTTCCGGCCGGTGGACTGGCGTTCCGTGCTGGCCGCGCAGCCGCACGTGCGCGTCGCCGAGGAGAGCCACCTGTTCGCGGCGTCAGGGGTGGGGCTGGCCACCCTCGTGGCCGAGCCGATCCCCGTCAGCGACGACGACGCCCTCGCCGCCGCCGAGGACGCCGCGCGCCGGGCGGGGACCGCCGTCGTCGTGGTCGGGCTGACGGAGGAGGACGAGACCGAGGCCGCTGACAAGCACACCCTCGCCCTGCCCGGCCGTCAGGACGAACTCGTGACCCGGGTGGCCGCGGCGGCCGAGCGGACCGTGGTGGTCGTCAACGCCGCCACCCCGGTCCTCATGCCGTGGCTCGACGCGGTGGACGCGGTGCTGATCGTGGGCCTGCCGGGCCAGGAGGGCGGCCATGCCGTGGCCGATGTCCTCACGGGCACGGCCGAGCCCACGGGCCGCCTCGTCACGAGTTTCCCTTCCGCGGACGGCGCGGCCCCGGCCTGGAGCACTCAGCCGGACGAGACACTGACCCTCGATTACAGCGACGGCACCGCCATCGGCTACCGCGGCTATCACGCCGGCGACGCGCCCGAGCCCCTGTTCTGGTTCGGCGCCGGCCTGGGCTACGGCGCGTGGGAATACGCGGACGCCGGCCTCCCGGACGACGACGGCGTGCCCGTGGTGTCCCTGACGCTGCGGAACGTCTCGGCACGGGGCAGCCGTGAAGTGGTGCAGCTCTACTACGTCCCCGCGGAGGCCGGGCAGCCCGTCCGCTTGGCGGGGTACGCGAACGTCGAGGTCCCGGCGGGAGGCGCGGTCCCCGTGACCGTCCGCGCCGATCCGCGGCTGTTCCGCCGCTGGGACGAGGCGGTCGGAGCCTGGCAAGAGCTCACGGGCGGTGAGTTCCTCCTGGCCCGCGGCCTCGGCGATGTGCGCGCGCGAGTGTCATGGGGATGAGCCCCACGGGCACGGCGGACACCGACGCTGTCGCGTCCGCCCGCCGCGCCAGTGGCCGGCCCAAAGGCGCCGACAGCGCCGCCCGGCGGGACGAGATCCTGACCACCGCGGCGCGGGTCTTCTCCGAGGAAGGGTACCGGGGCACGTCGATGAGCTCCCTGGCGCGGGCCTGCGGCCTGAGCCTGACGGGACTGCTGCACCACTTCCCCACCAAGGACGCGCTCCTGGCGGCGGTCATGGCGTGGCGCGACGCCCAGGACCTGGCTCTCCTGGGCGGGCCCGACCGGGAAGAGCCACGGGGCTGGGCCGCCGTGGACCGCCTGGTGGACCTGGTCCAGCACAACACCCGCCAGCCCGGCATGGTCCGGCTCTTCACCACCCTGGCCGGGGAGGCGACCGCCCACGATCACCCCGCCAGCTCCTGGCTCCTGGAACACCACCGGCTGGCGGAGGCGAAGATCCTCCGGTCCTTCCAGGAGGCGGCCGAGGACGGACGGCTCCTGCCCGGCGCCCCCGTGGAATCGCTGGCGCGGTGCCTCGTGGCGGCCATGGACGGGCTGCAGCTCCAGTGGCTGTCCGATCCGGACGACGACGGCTCCGCCATGGCCGACGACTTCGCCGCCCTGGTCCGGACCATCCGGGAGTGCTGGGGCCGCTAGGCCGCCAGACTCACCCCTGCGAAGCTGCGCCCTGATTCACGGTGTGCGGGTCAATATCCCCGCGCACAGTGAAACAGGGCGCCAAAAGCCGACGCACAGAACGGCTGAGGCCCGGACGGCGCGCTCAGGAGTCGAAGCCCAGCCCGACGGCGTCGAGGGCCTTGAGGATGAAGTTGCGCTTGCCCTTGTTGTGGTCGGCGCGGTCCATCGACCACCGGGTGAGATTGATCCCCACCGAGGCGAACGGCTCCGGAGGGAACGGCAGTGGCCGCTTGCGGACCATCTCCACGCGGGTCCGTTCCGTGTCCGCGCCGCTCAGCAGATCCAGCAGGACATCGGCGGCGAAGGCGGTGGCGCCCACGCCCAGGCCGGTGAACCCGGCGGCGTAGGCCACCCGGTCCTTCCGCGCCGTGCCGAAGAACGCGCAGAACTGGGTGCTGGAGTCGATGGGTCCGGCCCACTTGTGCGTGAACTTCAGGCCCTCCAGCTGGGGGAACGTGGTGAAGAAGTGCGAGGCGAGCCGCACCCACGTCTCCGGCTGGTACTCGTGCCCCTCGTCCACGCGGCGGCCCCAGAAATACAGCGCGTCGTAGCCGCCGAACAGGATCCGGTTGTCCTGGGTGATCCGGTAGTAGTGGAACTGGTTGGCCATGTCCCCGATGCCCTGCCGGTTCGTCCAGCCGATGGCCTCGAGCTGTTCCTGGCTCAGGGGCTCCGTCATGAGGGCGTAGTCGTAGACCGGCACCGTCATGAGCGCGTTGCGCTTGAGCAGCGACGGGAACACGTTGGTCCCCAGCACGACCTGCCCGGCGCGCACGGTGCCCCGGTTCGTCACGACGTCCACGCCGCCGTCGACGTCCACCAGCTCCCGCACGCGGGTGCCCTCATGGATCGTCACACCCAGCTCGGTGGCCACCCGGGCGAGCTCGGTGGCGAGCTTGTACGGGTGCACCATGGCCACGGAGTCCTTGAGCCAGACCGAGCCGAGGAACGTCGGCGAATTGACCTCGGCCTGCGTGGCCTCCCGGTCCAGGACGTGGCCGCCACTCTCCTCCGCGAGCCACTCCAGCTGATGAGGTTCGACGGCGACGTTCAGCTCGCCGGTCCGCTCCCATTCGCAGTCCATGCCGTAGCGCTCGATCGCCTCCTGCATGCGCTCGAGGTTCTCCAGACCTAGCCGTTCGAGGGTCTCGATCTCCTGCGGCCAGCGGCTCTTGCCGTTCTCGTAGCCGTGGGTCAGGCTGGCCTCGCAGAAGCCGCCGTTACGGCCGGAGGCCGCCCAGCCGATCCGCTCGCCCTCGAGCAGGATGACGCTGCGCTCCGGTTCCCGTTCCTTGGCCCGCAGCGCGGTCCACAGGCCCGTGTAGCCGCCGCCCACGATCACCAGGGCGGCGCTCGCGTCGCCTTCCAGCTGCGGGTATCGGGTCACGTCCGGACCCAGGTCGTCGATCCAGAACGGCCGGTGAACCGCCCCTTCCAGAGAACGCGCGACGACGGCGGGCTGGGGGACGTTCCGTTCGAAAACGGTGGTATGCACGGGAGTTTCTCCTGTTTGAGGGTGCGGTGGATGAAGCTGTGTGGTGAAGAACGCTTGAGCGCCGAGGCGGCAGAGGCGTCAGGGGTGGAAGCGGAGGGTGGCGGCCTCAGAGGGCCGCCGGCTCGGCATCCCAGAGGGGCCGGGGCCGGGAGCCGAGGAGGTTCCGGGTGTAGTCGTCCGCGGGAGCCGCCAGCACCTCGGCGGTGGGGCCCTGCTCCACGATCCGGCCCTGGTGCATCACGAGGACCTGGGAGCAGATCCGGGACACCACGGCGAGGTCGTGGGTGACGAAGAGGATGGTCAGGCCGAGCTGGTCCCGGAGTTCCTCGACCAACGAGAGCACCTGGGCCTGCACGGAGACGTCCAGGGCGCTCGTGGCTTCGTCGAGGACCAGGAGCCGGGGCTGCGCGGCGAGGGCCTTGGCGAGCGCGACCCGCTGGCGCTGGCCGCCGGAGAGCGCCCGTGGCTTGGAGCCGAACCGCTCCGGACCGATGCCCACCCGTTCCAGCAGCTCGCGGGCGCTGTCCGCGGCGGCCTTGCGGGACTGCTTGCGGTGCAGGCGGAACACGTCCGCCACGGCGTGACCGACTGGGATCCGCGGGTCCAGGGACAGGTACGGATCCTGGAAGACGATCTGCACATCCTTGGCCAGGAGCTTGCGTTCGGACGCCTTCAGGGGGCGGGCCGGGCGCTCCGTCCCGTCCAGGTGGAGCTCGCCGTCGCTCGGAGTCTCCAGCGCGACGACCAGACGGGCCAGCGTCGACTTGCCCGAGCCGGACTCGCCCACGACGCCGAGCGAACCGCCGCGCGGCAGGGTGAAGGCGGCGTCGTCGAGGGCCGTGATGACCTCGCCGTGGGCGAGCTCGTACCGCTTGCTCAGGCCGGAGACCTCCAGCAGCGGCGCCTCCGCCGACGGGGTGGGCGGCGCCGGGACGCGGTCCAGGTCGATCGTGGGGGTGGCTCCCACGAGCTCCCGGGTGTAGTCCTGTTGCGGGCTCACGAACACGTCCCGGGTCCGGCCGTGCTCCACCACCTTGCCGCGGCGGAGCACGTAGACGCGCTCGCACAGGCTCGCGGCGAGATTGAGGTCGTGGGTGATGAAGAGCATGCCCATGCCGCGGGCCTGCTGCTCGTCCCTCAGAAGCCGGACGATCCCGGCCTGCGTGGTGACGTCGAGCGCCGTGGTGGGCTCGTCGCACAGCAGCAGCTCCGGGGAGTCCAGGAGCGCGGCCGCGATCATGACGCGCTGCAGCATGCCGCCGGACAGCTGATGCGGGTACTGGTTCACCAGGTCCTTGGCGCGGCGCAGGCCGACCTGTTCCAGCTGGGTCACGGCCCGTTCGGTGGCCTCGGCGCGAGAGAGGCCGCGCCAGCGGACCAGGGTCTCCGTCAAGAAGTCACCCACGGTGCGCACCGGGTTGATGCCCGCGCGGGGGTCCTGGAAGATCATGGACGCCCGCTGGCGGCGCAGGTCCAGGAGCTGCTGGCGGCCCGCCGTGAGGGTGTCGAGGCCCCGGACGGACACCAGACCGGAGTGCTGGGCGCGCTCCGGGAGGAGTCCCAGGGCAGCTCGCGTGGTCAGCGACTTCCCCGAACCGGACTCGCCCACGAGCGCCACGGCCTCGCCGTCGTCGACGTGGAGGGAGACGCCGTCCAGCAGCGGGTCGCGTCCCGCGAAACCGAGGGTGAAATCCTGTACTTCCAGCAAGTGACTCATGAGAGCTTGCCTCCGATCCGATCCGAGATCTCCTCGCCGATGACATTCACGGCGACCACGACGACGACCACCACGAGCGCCGGCCAGAACGCCGGCAGGATGTAGCCGCCCAGCAGAGCCCCACGGGACTCCTCGATCATGGCGCCCCAGTCGCTCGTGGGCGGCTGGACGCCGAGGCCGATGAAGGACAGGGCCGCGAGGTCCGCCAGGACGTAGCCGAAGTTCAGCGCCGACTGGGCTCCCACGGTGGGGATCAGGTTCGGCAGCACCCGGCCCAGGACCACCCACGGCGTCCGGAAGCCGAGCACCCGGTACGCCTGGACGTAGGGGCGGGACCGTTCCGAAGCCACGAGGCCCTGCGTCAGACGCGCCACATAGGGGACGTAGGCGATGGTCATGGCGATGATGGGCGCCACGAGACCCTTGCCGAACAGGGCCACGGCGAGCATCGACACCAGCAGGGCCGGGAAGGCGAAAAGGATGTCGAACACGCGGCCCAGGATCTTGCCGGGCCAGCCGTCGGACCAGCCGGCGGCCAGGCCGAGCAGCAGGCCGAGGACCGTGGAGCCGAGCACCACGAGCGTGGGGCCGAGCAGCGAGGTCCGGCCGCCGAACATGAGACGGCTGAGCAGGTCACGGCCCAGGGCGTCGGTCCCGAGGAGGTGCTGGGCGCTGGGTCCGGCGAGCACGTTATCGAGGTCGACGTAGTCCGGGTCGTACGGCGCGAGCGTCGGGGCCAGGACGGACACCACGACCACCACGGCCGTGACGATCACGGCGATCCAGGCCGTGAGGGACAGGGCGGAGGTGTAGCGCCGGAACCCTGTCTGCGGGAGCGTCATTGAGAGGGTCATCGGGTCTCCGATCCGGCGGCGATACGAGGGTCGATGAGGGGCTGGACCAGGTCCACGACGGTGTTGACCACGACGAACGCCGTGACCACCACCATGACGATCGCCTGCACCACGCCGAAGTCCAGCCGGTCGATGGACTGGACCAGGAGCTGGCCGATCCCGGTGAGGCCGAAGGTCTGCTCGATGATGGCGCTGGAGACCAGGAGGCCCGCGATCAGGACGCCGCTCACCGTGAGGATCGGGCCGAGGGCGTTCCGCAGCACGTGGCGCAGGACCACCGTGGGGCGCGTCAGGCCGCGGCTCGTGGCCACCTCGACGTGTTCCCGGATGAGCTGCTCGTTCATGGAGGAACGCGTCACCCGGGCCACGAAGGCGATGTACGTGACGCCGAGGGCCAGAGCCGGCAGGGTGAGATGCCAGATCCGGTCCCAGAAGCCGTCACCGCTGCCGAAGGAGGGGAACCAGCCGAGATTGACCGAGAACACCGCCACCAGGCCGATGGCCGCCACGAAGGGCGGGACCGCACCGGCCGCGGTGAGGGAGATCAGGATGAACTTGTCGCCGAACCCCTTGTTGAGGCTGGCGATGATCCCGGCCAGCAGGCCCAGGATCGTGATGAAGACCGCGGCCAGCGCCACGAGCTGCAGCGTGGTGGGGAGACGGTTGAGGAGGACTTCAGAGACATCCTGCCGGTAGGTCAGGGACCTGCCCCAGTCCCCGTGCAGGATGCCGCCGAGCCAGTTCACGTACTGCTCCCACGGCGGCTTGTCGAGGCCGTACTGGCGGGTGATCTCCGCGAGCGCCTCCGGCTTGGGACTGCGGCCGCGCAGCAGGAAGCGGGCCGGGTCGCCGGGGACCAGGAAGCGGGAGAAGAACACCGCGAGCGAGGCCACGAACAAGGTCAGCAGCAGCGTGCCGATCTTCACGAGCACGAACCGCAGGCGGGAGCCGCCCTTGCGTTTGCGGGCCCTGCCGGCGGCGCCCGGCAGGCCGGGGCCGTCCGTGCCGCCGGACGCGCCGGAGCCGCCGGGCCCTGGGGAGTCGGACGAGGGTTTCACGTCAACAGCAGTCATGGTCAACGGCCTCCGATCTTGGCAGCCCACGGGAAGTACATGTAGTTGATGGACGGGTCAGCCCCGGTGATGCGCTTGCCCAGCCACATGGACGTGACCGTCTCGTACAGCGGGCCCCAGACCACCTCGTCGCTGGCGATCTTCGCCGCCTGCCCGGTGAACTTCGCGCGCTGGTCCGGGTCCTTGGTCCCGATCGCCTGGTTGACGAGCTTGTCGTACTGCTTGTTGACCCAGCCGCCGTAGTTGCTGAAGTCCCCCTCCCGCAGCACGCTGTACATCTCGAGCGGTTCGGTGCTGGAGAGATACCAGGAGGTCAGCACCAGGTCCGTGCCTTTGCGGGCCTCCGGATCGGAGAACAGGGTCGTGTATTTGTCGTTGGACATCGTCCGGATCTCGGGGTTGAGCCCGATCTCCTTCGCCGCGGACGCGATGGCCCGGGTCTCGATGTCGAAGGCCGCGCTCAGCGAGGCCGTGGAGAACACCACCTTCTTGCCGGTGGCACCGGCCTCCTTGACGAGCTTCTTCGCCTCGGCCAGATCGTACTTCAGCGGCTCCAGGTCACCGAAGGCCTTGTCCACCGTCGCCGGCTTCGCCGCATTCCACACATTGCGCGTGGTGAGGGCGTCGGTCGGCCGGGCGTAGCCCTGTTCGGCCGCCTTGATGAGGGAGGGCCGGTTGATGGCCATCATGAGGGCTTTGCGGACCCTCACGTCCTTGAAGGTCCCGGCCAGGTCCGTGAAGACGAGGCTCTGGACCGTGCTGTCCGCGCCGAAGTAGAGGTTCCCCGCGTCCGTGTTGGCCTTGAGGATGTCCATGGCGTTGGACGGGATCATGAAGGCCCCGTCGATCTCGCCGGTCTGGAGGGCGTTGATGCGCGAGTTGGCGTCCGTCAGCATCTTGAACGTCACCTGCTTCGACTTCGCCTTCAGGGACGGGTCCCAGTAGTCGTCGAAGCGCTTGAGGGTGATGCTCTCCCCCGCCTCCCAGCTGACGAAGGAGAAGGGACCGGTGCAGTTCACGCCCTTCGTGGAGTTGCCGTAGTCCTTGCCGTCCTTGGCAAGGGTCTTGGCGGACTCGACGACGCCGGGCGACCCGACCAGCGCCGCGTTCAGGGTGTAGTCCGGCTTGGCCATGGTGATGGTCACCTGGTCCGCCGCCGTCTTGTCGATGCTCGCCACGTTCTGGAACGCCGACGCCCAGAAGGACCCGACCTTCTCATCGAGGTGCCGGCGGAGGGACGCCACCACATCGTCGGCCGTCATGATGGTCCCGTCGTGGAACTTCACGCCCTGCCGGATGGTGTAGACCCAGTGCAGCGGGTCCGGGTTGTCCACCTTGGTGGCCAGGCCGGGTGACACGGTGAGGTCCTTGTTCCAGCGGAACAGGGACTCGCAGACGTTGGACAGGACGGTGTTGTCCGGGTAGTCGAACGCGTAGGCGTAGTCCAGGGAGAACGGCTCGGCGTACATGGCCCAGGAGAAGCCGTCGATCTCCTTGGTCGGCGCCGGGGATCCCTGGCTCAGGGTGAACTTCGCTTCGCCGGAACCGCCCGTGGCGCCGGGCCGGGCCGCACAGCCGCTCAGGACCAGGCCGCCGACCACCGCGAGGGTGATGGCCGCCTTGCCGCGGGCCGCCGTCGTCGGGCGTTCAGCGGACGACGACGGCGCGCCGAACCGCTCCCACAGCCGCCGGAGCGCGCTCACGCGGCGTCCCTGTGGCGCGGCGCCGCGCAGGGTCTTCCTCATGCTTCCTCCTCCTGGGCGGTCCTGCAGTAGACGCGGGTTCCGTCGATCCAGGTCTCCTCGACCCGGACGGTGTGGATCTGCTCCGCCGGGAGCTGGAAGACGTCGCGGTCCAGGACCACGAAGTCCGCCAGCCGTCCTTCCTCCAGCGTGCCCGTCAGGTGGTCGAGATGGTTGATCCACGCCGTGCCCTGCGTGTACGCGTTCAGGATCTGCTGAAGGCTCAGCTTCTGGTGGTCGGGGCCGAGGGGCTTGCCGGTCTCGCCGGGCGAGGTCCGGTTGACGGCCACGTGCATGGCGGCGAGAGGGTCCGCGGTGGAGACGGGCCAGTCGCTGCCGGCCGCGAGCCGCGTCCCGTGGGCGGCGAGTTCGCCGAAGGGGTAGTGGCGCTCCTCGGCGTCGGGCTCCAGGAACGGCAGCGTGAGCTCGTCCATCTGCTCCTCGTGGCAGGCCCAGAGCGCCTGCATGTTCGCGGCGGCTCCGAGCTCGGCGAAGCGCGGCGTGTCCTCGGCCCGGACCAGCTGCAGGTGGGCGAGGTGGTGGCGGCCGTCGGTGACGCCGTTCGCGGCGCGGGCCTGTTCCAGCGCGTCGAGGGCGTCGGTGACGGCACGGTCACCCAGCGCGTGGAAGTGGAGCTGCATGCCGGCGGCGTCCAGGGCGGTGACGAAGCCCTTCATCTCCTCCGGGTCGAAGAATTCGATGCCCCGGTTGTCCGTGTGGTGCCCGTGATGGTCGCGGTACGGCTCGTGCATGGCGGCGGTGAAGTTCTCGGCGACGCCGTCCACCATGATCTTCACCGTGCTCGCGGTGAGGCGTTCCGGGGCGACCGCCTGGGCCACCTCTTCGCGCCGGGCCAGGATGGGTTCCAGCTGGGCGTCCCCGGCGGTGCGGTCCCACCACTGGCAGATGCGGACGCGGACCTTGAGGTCCCCGGCCTGCGCGGCCCGCAGGTAGACCCGGAGGAGGTCCACGCTGCCGTCCTCGGGGATGGCCACCCAGGCGTCCTGCCAGGCGGTGATGCCCTGGGAGAGCAGGAGTTCCTGGGCCTTGAGGAGCCCGGCGTAGGCGAGTTCCTCCGAGGTGCCGGGGCGGGCGGAGGCGAAGAGGTCCATGGCGCCCTCGTGCACCGTCCCGGCGGGGGTGCCGTCCGCTTCCCGCTCGAAGCGTCCGCTCTCCGGGTCCGGGGTGGTGGCGTCGATGCCCGCGAGCTCCAGGGCTTTGGTGTTGACCCAGGCGCCGTGGTGGTCGCGGTTCTGGAGGAAGACGGGGCGGTCCGGGACCACGGCGTCGAGGAGCTGGCGGGTGGGAGTGCCGCCCGGGAAGTGCTCCATGGACCAGCCGGCGCCGAGGATCCACGGCTCGTCCGGGTGCTCCTCGGCGTAGCGGCGGACGGTGTCCACGGCGTCGTCGGCGCTCTCGACCTCCGTGAGGTCACATTGCAGCAGTTCCACCCCGGCGAAGACCGGGTGCATGTGGGAGTCCTGGAAGCCGGGCACGATCAGCCTGCCCGCGACGTCGAGCCGCTCGGTGGCGCCGTCGGCCAGCGGCGCCAGCTCTTCGGCGGTGCCCACCGCCAGGATCTTTCCGTCGCCGATCGCCAGGTCCGCACGGCGGGGGACGTCGTCCCTGCCGGTGTAGACCCATCCGTTCTCCAGGATGGTCTGCGCAACTGCCATGAGCTCCTCGAATCTGTGTGCGGGGCTGGATTGGACCTGACACTATGATGCGGGTCACAGTTAAGTCAACAGCGTTGACATCGTTAATGACATCGAGGCTGACTCCCTTGACGTGCCGACCTCGGCATCGTGTACCGTGGGGTTCCAGAAACCGAGGCATGGAAGCGGGGTGGATAGATGGCGCAGGCCGCGCAGCCCAGTGATCGCCGCGCACGGCTTGACCCGGAAACCATCATCGATGCAGTCCTGAAAATCGCCGGACAGGAACCTGGCGAGCGCTTGACGTTCCGCCGCCTGGGCGAGGAACTCGGAGTGGACGCCACCGCGGTGTACCGGCATTTCCGCAATCGGGACGCCATCATTCGCGCGGCTCTGGACCGGCTCTTCGCCCTCTCCGTGGAACGCACGCTGGCCGCGGGCCGGCAGCACGGCTGGAGGGCCCGGCTCGAGGCTTATCTGGACGAACTGCTCAGGGTCTTCATGCAGTACCCCTCCCTGGGCAGCGAATCCTTCGCCACGGACACCTACGGTCCCGGCGAGCTGAAAGCCATCGAGTTCGTGCTGCAGTGCCTCACGGACGCGAAGCTCCCCGAGGAGCGCGTGGTGCACTACTACGCGGCCCTCGAAAGCTACACGCTGGCCCTCGGCGCCGGGATCGCCCTGGAGATCCAGCGGCTTCCCGATTCCCAGGGGCACGACCCGTGGCTCAACCCGCGGGTGTTCTCCCACCTGTCCGGGCACCCGCTGCTCGAAAAGCATCACCGGGCCCTGCAAGGGCTCGACTCCCTCAGCACGTTCCAGGCCGGCCTCGCCGCCATCCTGGACAGCGCTGAGCGCGAAAGCGACCTCTCTGCCACCTGAGTGCTCAGCCGTGGCGGGTTCGGAGGCGATCCACCACGGCTGAGCACTCACTGTCAGAGAAGGGCGCACCATGCACCAGTTCATCAACGGCAAGGCCGTCACCGGCGCCTCCGGAGCCACCCAGGACGTGATCAACCCGGCCACGGGTGAGGTCACCGCCACCGTCACCCTCGCGGGTCTGCGTGACCTGGAGGCCGCCGTCGCCGCCGCCCGCGCCGCGTTCCCGGCGTGGTCCCGCACCACCCCCGGCGAGCGCTCCGCGATCCTGCAGCGCTTCGCCCGCATCCTGGAGGCCCGGGCCGAGGAGTTCGCCCAGGCGGAGAGCTCCCAGACGGGCAAGCCGCTGCGCCTGTGCCGCGAGTTCGACATCCCGGGCACCATCGACAACGTCGACTTCTTCGCCGGCGCCGCTCGGAACCTCGAGGGCAAGGCCATGGCGGAGTACTCGGCCGACCACACCTCGGCCATCCGCCGCGAGGCCATCGGCGTCATCGGGTCCATCGCTCCGTGGAACTACCCGCTCCAGATGGCCGCGTGGAAGATCCTCCCCGCCATCGCCGCGGGCAACACCATCATCCTCAAGCCGGCGGAGATCACGCCCCTGACGTCGGTGATGTTCGCCGAGGCGCTGACCGAGGCGGGCCTGCCGGACGGCGTCGTGAACGTCCTGGTCGGCAGCGGCAGCACCATCGGCGCCGCGCTCATGCGTCATCCTCAGGTGGACATGGTCTCCTTCACCGGGTCCACGGCCGTGGGCCGCACGGTCCTCGAGGCCGCCGCGGTGAACGCCAAGCGCGTGCACCTGGAGCTGGGCGGCAAGGCGCCCTTCGTCGTGTTCGACGACGCCGACATCGACGCCGCGGTGCACGGCGCCGTCGCGGGCTCCCTGATCAACTCGGGCCAGGACTGCACGGCGGCCACCCGCGCGCTGGTGCACCGCAGCGTCTACCAGGAGTTCGTGGACAAGCTCGCCGCGCGGTTCGACGGCATCGTCCTGGGCGCCCCGGACAACGACGGCGCGGACATCGGTTCGCTGTCCTCCTTCCGCCACCGGGACCACGTGGCCGGCATGGTCGAGCGGGCGCGCGGCTACGCCCGGGTGGTGGCCGGCGGATACGTCCCCACCGAGGACGGGCTGGGCGATGGCGCGTTCTACCGCCCCACCCTGATCGTGGATGCCGCCCCGGATTCCGAGATCGTCAAGAACGAGGTGTTCGGCCCCGTGCTGGTGGTGCTGCCCTTCGATGACGACGACGAGGCCATCGCCCTCGCCAACGACACCGTCTACGGCCTGGCCGCCTCCGCCTGGACCTCGAACATCCAGCGCGCCCTCCGCGCGACCCGCGAGATCAAGGCCGGATGCGTGTGGGTCAACGACCACATCCCGATCATCTCCGAGATGCCCCACGGCGGCTTCAAGCAGTCCGGCTTCGGCAAGGACATGTCCGCCTACTCCTTCGAGGAGTACACCCAGGTCAAGCACGTGATGTTCGAACTGGGCGGCGTCGTGGAGAAGGACTGGCACCGCACCATCTTCGCGCTGCGCTGACGGAGACGGGACGCCGACGGACCCGGGGCGCTGACGGACCCGGGGCGCTGACAGACGGGACCCTCGGAGCCCGCGCCCCGGGAAGTGCAGAAGGCCGTCTCTCGCCGTGGGATGCACGGTGAAGGACGGCCTTCTGCGACTAGCCCTCCCCCACCCCGGCCAGGGCCTCACGGATCCCGTCCGCGACGAAACGCTGCCGCGAATGGGCTGCGGCCGTGCGCTCGGCGAGGTCCAGCAGTTCCCTCGCCACCGAGGGCGAGATGCTTCCCGGATATTGCAGCACCGCCAGCTCCAGCTGGCTCAGGGCGGCGCTGCGGCGGGGAACCACCGCCTGGAAGACCTCCCACGCCCGCGGATCGCCGCAAAAGGCCAGCAAGCACGCCGCCTCGACCTTCACCGCCGGAGCGGATTCCTCCGCGTACTCCCCGGCCCAGGACCCCACCCAGTTCCGCCAGGTGTGAACCTCGTCCGGGGAGCTGACCGGCGCCCACATCGGATGGGTGACGTAGCGCTCCGCCGCGTGACGCACCGTGTTCAGCAGCAGCGCCACGGTCTTGCCGCCGTCGTCGTCCGCCGTGGCCGCCTGGAGTGCGGCGCGGAGCGCGGCGCGCGTGCCGTCCGCGAGGAAGTGCTCCCGGACCGGCAAGGCCAGCCAGCTCAGTTCCGCTCTGGCCAGGGCGTTCAGCGCCTTGACCGCCGCGAGCCGCTGCGCGGCGTCCTCGGAGCGGAGCCCGTCGGTGAACCCGGCGAGATCGCGCCCGAGTTCCGCGGAGCGCCGGGCGTACCGGTCGGAGGCGAGGATCCCGGCCACCTGCGGGTCGAGCGGAAGGCGCGCGCCGTCGGTCACCCCTCGGCCGCCTGGACTTCCTCGCGAGCGGCCGCGATGGCGTCGGTGAGCTTCATGATCATCTCTTCGAACAGGGCGATCTGCTCCTCCGAGTATTCGCCGAGCACGGGCATCATGTGCTCGACCATGGGGTCGAACATCTCGCGGCCCGTCGCGCGGGCGCTCGGGGTGGAGCTGAGCACCAGCTGGCGCCGGTCCACCGGGCTCGGATGCCGTTGCAGATGCCCCGACGCCTCGAGGCGGTCGAGCACGGACGTCATGGCTGCCGAGCTGAGGATCAGAAGCCTGCGGAGGTCGCGGGGCGTGACGGTCGCGCCGGTCCGATCGGCCTCCACGACGGCGTTGATCGCATGGATGTCGTTACGGGCCAGGCCGTGGTGGCGCCGGACCACTTCGGAGTAACGCTCCGCCTCCGTGGTGAACTTCTGCAGGAGGAAGAGCACCTCGAATCCGGGCGTGGCGGCGAGGCGTTCACGCTCTGGTGTCGATTCCGCGCCGAAGGCGCCGTCTTCCGGATGCATGCGATACATCTTAGGATCTCCCCGCCGTCTGAGCCTGGTGCACCCCGGATTCGGACATGATCTTGAGACGATCCAGGGCGTCCTTCCGGGATTCCGCGAGGTCCACGCACGGTTCGGGGTACTCCGGCGTGTTCAGCTCCGGGATCCACTCGGCGAGGTACCGGCCGTCCGGGTCGTGGGTCTTCGCCTGGGTCTGCGGATTGAAGATCCGGAAGAACGGGGCGGCATCCGCACCGCTCCCGGCAGCCCATTGCCAGTTGAACGGATTGGCGGCCGCATCCGCGTCCACCAGGGTGTCCCAGAACCACTCCTCCCCGAGCCGCCAGTGGATGCCGAGGTTCTTCACCAGGAAGCTCGCGCTGACCATCCGCACCCGGTTGTGCATCCATCCGGTGTTCCACAGCTGGCGTTGGCCCGCGTCCACGAGAGGGATGCCCGTGGTCCCCCGCTGCCAGGCGTGCAGCAGAGCGGTCATGTCCCCGCCCCCGGATCCGCCGTCGGCCCCCTCCTCGCCCGGGAGCCACCAGGGATGCCGGTCGAACTCGGGGCGGAGGTTCACCGTCGCCAGCCGTGGATGGTGATAGAGCTGATGCCACGCGAACTCCCGCCACCCCAGTTCAGAGGCGAACGTCGCGGAGCTCTCGGGCGCCTCCCGGCGCAAGGGCGCCAGGCCGGCCCACACCTGGAAGGGGCTCACGTGCCCCCAGCGCAGATAAGGGGAAAGCCGGCTGGAGCCGTCGACGCCGGGCCGCTCCCGGGCCTCGCGATAGTCGGCCAGGCGCTCATCCAGGAAGTCCGCGAGCACCTCCTGCCCGGCCTGCTCGCTGGGTGTCCAGGCCTCGGACAGCGGCCCCGACCAGTCCGGGTGACTGGGCAGAAGCTCCAGGTCCTCCAATTCCAGTCCGTCCGGCACGGCAAGGCTCCCGGCGCCCTGCGGTTCCGGGGTGGCCAGCGGCGGCCGGAAATCGTGGGCGCTCAGCGTCTTCCAGAAGGGAGTGAACACGCGGTATGGATTGCCCTGTTGCGTGGTGATGCGCCAGGGTTCATGCAGCAGCGTGGCCTGGAAGCTCTTCCCCGTGCGGCCAGCCGCCGCCAGGAGGGCCTTGACCGCCTGGTCGGCCCGCCGCTCGGGAGCGCCGTAACGACGGTTCCAGAAGACAGCGCCGGCGCCCGCGCGCGATGCGACATCCGGCACCACCGAAGCGGCCGGCCCACGGCGGATCACCAGCGGCACGTTGAGCTCGGCGAGCCGCTCCCGCAGGTCGGCGAGGGCGTGATGGAGCCACCAGCGCGCGGCGCCCCCGAGAGGCCGCACGCCGGGCGACTGCTCGTCCAGCACGTACAGCGCGATCGCCGGCCCGGCGTCGAGGGCGGCGCGCAGGGCGGGGTGGTCCGCCGTGCGCAGGTCGTCACGGAACCAGACGATGGAGACTTCCGGCCTCCCGGTCATGGCATCACCTCTTGAATCGCTCGATCATCTACAAATATGATCGTCTAGTAAACGAAGTGTGTCCAGACAGGAGGAGTCCGATGCCCACTGAAGACCACGGGAACAGCGCGCGCCGGACGATCGCCGTCGCGGGCGCCACCGGTTACCTGGGCGGACGGCTCGTCCCCCGGCTCGTCGAGGCGGGGCATCGGGTCCGCGTGCTGGCCCGCACTCCGGAGAAGCTCCGGGACGTTCCCTGGCGGCACGACGTCGAGGTCGTGCCGGGAAGCCTCGAGGACGCTGACGCGATGGACGCCCTCTGCCAGGGCGCCGACGTCCTCTACTACTTGGTGCACTCGATGGGCGGCGGATCCCATGAGCGCTTCGCGGAACGGGAGCGCGTGGGCGCGCAGACCGTCGCGCAGGGCGCCCAGCGCGCCGGCGTCGGGCGCATCGTCTACCTCAGCGGCCTCAACCCCGGGACCAATCTGAGCCGTCATCTGCAGTCCCGGCGCGACGTCGGGCGCATCCTCCTCGCGTCCGGCGTCCCGACCGCTGTGCTCCAGGCCGGCCTGGTGATCGGCTCCGGATCGGCGAGTTTCGAGATGATCCGGCACCTGACGGACGTCCTGCCGGTCATGCCCGCGCCACGATGGGTCCTGAACCGGGTCCAGCCGATCGCCGTCCGGGACGCCCTCTACTACCTCGAGGAGGCCGCCGATCTGCCGCCCGAGGTGAACACGACGTTCGACATCGGCGGACCGAGCGTCCTCACCTACGCGGACATGATGAAGGACTACGCCCGGGCCGCCGGGCTGCGGCCGCCCGTCATCCTGCCCCTGCCGGTGCTCACCCCCTGGCTGGCCGCGCAGTGGGTGAATCTCGTGACGCCCATCCCGCGGTCCCTCGCGGTGCCGCTGGTCGAATCGCTGCAGAACGACTGCGTCGTGCGCGAGCACTCCATCGACCAGCACATCGCTCCACCGCCCGGCGGGCTGACCGATTACCGGCGGGCCGTCGAACTGGCGCTCGTCAAGATCGAACGCGGCGAAGTGGAGACCACCTGGGCCGGATCGAGCGCGGTGCAGACGCCCTCCGACCCGCTGCCGAGCGACCCCGACTGGACCGGCGGCACCGTGTTCACGGACACGCGGGTCCAGAAGACTGACGCCTCACCCGAGGAATTGTGGGACGTCATCCAGGGCATCGGCGGCGAGAACGGCTGGTATTCGTTCCCGCTCGCCTGGTCGGTGCGCGGCTGGATCGACAAACTGGCCGGCGGCGTCGGCCTGCGTCGTGGCCGCCGCGATCCACGACTGCTCCATCTCGGCGACGTGCTGGACTGGTGGCGCGTGGAGGCCCTCGACCCCGGCCACCTGCTCCGGCTCCGCGCCGAGATGAAGGTGCCCGGGAGGGCGTGGCTGGAGCTGTCCATCGAGCAGTCCGACGGTGTCACCGAGTACCACCAGCGTGCGATCTTCCTGCCGCACGGTCTGCCCGGCCGGCTGTACTGGCTGGCGGTCCTGCCGTTCCACGGCGTGATCTTCAAGGGGATGGCGGTGCGCATTACCGAGGCCGCGGCGGCACATCGGGCGAGTGGCGGCGGGGACTCGGACGGGCAGACCTCCGACCCCCGCGTCGCGGCCGGCCCGGAGGCCCGCAGGTAATGCGCAGGTAGCCCGCGCGGGGCGGTAGCCCGACACGGCCGCCTAGGAGTCGCGTCGGATGCCGCAGCGTAGGTACGGCGGGCGTTCCGCCCGCGTCGGGCGGCGGTTGCCCGCGCCGGGGAGGCCCGCCCGTGTGCATCTGCGGTCATCTGGGCCCGGACCTCCGAGGGTCCGCCTAGGCTGGCCTCATGCCCGACCTCACCCTGGGACTCTGCTCCGTGACCTTCCGGAACCTCGACGTCCCCGGCGTCCTCGCCGCCGCGACGGGCGCCGGTCTCGCCGGGGTCGAGTGGGGGTCCGATGTGCACTGCCCGGACCCGGCCACCGCGCGCGAGGTCCGGCGCCTCACCGACGCCGCGGGCCTGCGCGCCCTCTCGCTGGGCTCCTACTTCCGGGCCGAGTCGCACGACGACGACTTCCGCCCCGTCCTCGACACGGCCCTGGCGCTGGGCGCACCCCGGGTCCGCGTCTGGGCGGGCACCCTCGGCACCGATGCGTCGGACTCGGCGCACCGGACGCGGGTGACCCAGGAACTCCAGGTTGCCGCCGACGCCGCAGCGGAGGCCGGCGTCGAGCTCGCCCTGGAGTATCACCGCAGCACCCTCACGGACACCCTGGAGAGCACGCTGGGGTTGCTGGAGGACGTGGACCGGGCGAACGTCGGTGTCTCCTGGCAGCCGAATGTGGATCAGCCCACCGAGGACGCGCTGCGCCATCTCGAAGCGCTGCTGCCCCGACTGGCCGGGGTGCACTGTTTCTCCTGGTGGCCCTTCGACGCCCGGCTGCCGCTCGAGGCCCGGGAGGACCTGTGGCTCGGCGCCGCCGAGGTGCTGCGCCGAGCGGACAGGCCGGTGGACGTCATGTTCGAATTCGTGCCGGAGGATTCGCCCGCGGCCCTGGCGCGCGACGCCGCCTGGCTGAGGCGGGCGATCGGGCAGGACTGACGCCGGGCCGAGCGGCGTAGACTTGAGTCGCTATGCTGCGCACCATGTTCAAGTCCAAGATCCACCGTGCCACGGTGACCCACGCCGATCTCCACTACGTGGGGTCGGTGACGGTGGACCTCGACCTCCTGGAAGCCTCGGACATCCTGCCGGGCGAACTCGTCTCGATCGTGGACGTCACGAACGGCTCCCGCCTGGAGACCTACACCATCGCGGGTGAACGTGGTTCCGGCGTGATCGGCATCAACGGCGCGGCAGCTCATCTCGTCCACGTAGGCGACACGGTCATCCTCATGAGCTACGGACAGATGACCACCGAAGAGGCGAAGTCCTTCGTCCCGAGCGTGGTCCACGTCGATGGCGCCAACCGCATCATCCAGCTGGGATCGGATCCCGCCGAGGCGGTCACGGCCGGCTCGGTCCGCCCGCCCCACGCGCTGTAGGCGTCCGATGGCCTGGCCCTCGGGCCACGCGTTTTGCACGAGCACTGAACCCCTCCCCCACTTGCCCGCGGCCGGCTCTCCGCGCGCTTGTACCTGGACTCGCGTGCCCTCACCCGCACTTCGACGTGCCGGCCCTTCCCCGTACTTGTCCTTCCTGGCACCTCGCCGTCGCGATTCCCCGGACTGACCCTGCTCTGTGCGTCCTCCATCCCGACGCCACCCAGGCTTCGGAGCTTCCTGACGACGCCGAAGGCCCCGCCGCTCCAGGGTGAGGAGCGGCGGGGCCTTCGGTGACCGCAGCGACGGATCAGTGCTGGCGGCGACGGCGGAAGATCAGCAGCGCGGCGCCACCGAGGAGCAGAAGTGCTCCTGCGGCAACGGTGCCCATGCCGAAGTTCGCGCCGGTGTAGGCGAGATCTCCGCCCGCATCCGGGTTCCCAGGGTCAGCCGGGTTGCCGGGCGCCGGGTGACCAGGCGCGGCCGGGTGACTCGGCGTCGGGGACGCGGGGGTGCTCGGAGCCGGAGCCGGGGCCACGTAGGTGATGGTCACCTTCGCGCCGGTCTCGTTGCCGTTCTTGTCCTTCACGGTGTAGCTGACCGGGGTGGGGTTACCCGTGAAGCCCTTCTCCGGGGCGAAGGTGATGTCGCCGGTCTTGGGATCGACCGTCCACGTGCCCTCGCCCGAAACGACCAGCTCGGAGACCGGCTTGCCGTTCTTGTCCGTGATCTTCACCGTGGACGGATCCAGGTCACCCTGGTCGTTCTTCAGCGTCGGCACGGTGACGGTGGTTCCCTGCTTGTTGTTCAGGGACTCATCATCGCTGGCCTTCGGCAGCACCACCAGACCGGCGTCGACGTCGCGACGGTTCGGGTTCTCCGGCGTCAGCGACACGGTGTCGGAGACGCCGTTCGGGTCGATGTTGGAGTCGGTGCCGCGATCGGAACCGGCACCGGCAGTGGCGGCCTTGGTCCCGGCCGGCAGATCGACCTTGACCTTGTAATCACCCATCGGCAGGTCCGTGAACAGGTAGTTCCCGTCCTTGTCGGTGGTGGTCGTGATCGGGTTGCCGTTGGCATCCTTGACGGGGTTGCCGTCCTTGTCCAGCAGCTCCACCTTCACACCGGAAACACCCGGCTCATTCGGATCCTGAACACCGTTGCCATTGTCATCGCGCCAGACCTTGTCACCCAGCGAACCGAGGGGGACCAGGCCCGCGTCGACGTCGCGACGGTTCCGGTTGTCCGGCGTCAGCGACACGGTGTCGGAGACACCGTTCGGGTCGATGTTCGAGTCCTTGGACCGGTCATCGCCCGCACCGGCGGTGGTGGCCTTGGTCCCGGCCGGAAGATCGACCTTGACCTTGTAATCACCCATCGGCAGGTCCGTGAACAGGTAGTTCCCGTCCTTGTCGGTGGTGGTCGTGATCGGGTTGCCGTTGGCGTCCTTGACGGGGTTGCCGTCCTTGTCCAGCAGCTCCACCTTCACACCGGAAACACCCGGCTCATTCGGATCCTGGATGCCATCACCGTTGTCATCACGCCAGACCTTGTCACCCAGCGAACCCACCGGGACGATGCCAGCATCGACGGTCATGTTGTCCGGAGCGTCAGCAGTCAGGCTGACCGCACTGGTCACGCCGGTGGCCGGGTCAGGATTGGAGTCCTTCGTCTGGTCGGTGCCTGCACCCTCCGAGGTGAACTTACTGTCCTGCGGAAGGTCGAACTTCACTTTGTAATCGCCCAGCGGGAGATCGCTGAACTTATAGTTGCCGTTCGCATCGGTCGTGGTGGTGATCGGGTTGCCGTTGGCATCCTTGACGGGGTTGCCGTCCTTGTCCAGCAGCTCCACCTTCACATCGGAAATGCCGGGCTCGTCATCGCCCTGCACACCGTCACCGTTGTCATCTCGCCAGACCTTGTCGCCCAGGGAACCCAGGGGCACGATCCCGGCGTCGACGTCGCGACGGTTCCGGTTGTCCGGGGTCAGCGAGACCGTGTCGGAGACACCGTTGGGGTCGATGTTCGAGTCGGTTCCGCGGTCGGAACCGGCGCCGGCCGTGGTGGCCTTGGTCCCGGCCGGGAGGTCGACCTTGACCTTGTAATCACCCATCGGCAGGTCCTTGAACAGGTAGTTGCCGTTGGCATCGGTCGTGGTGGTGATGGGGTTGCCGTTGGCGTCCTTGACGGGGTTGCCGTCCTTGTCCAGCAGCTCGACCTTCACGCCGGAGACACCAGGCTCGTTAGAGTCCTGGATGCCATCACCGTTGTCATCGCGCCAGACCTTGTCGCCCAGCGAACCGAGCGGCACGATGCCTGCGTCGACGGTCATGTTGTCCGGAGCGTCGGCGGTCAGGCTGACCGCGCTGGTCACACCGGTGGCCGGATCGGCATTGGAATCCTTCGCCTGGTCGGTTCCGGAGCCCTCCGAGGTGAACTTGCTGTCCTGCGGAAGGTCGAACTTCACCTTGTAGTCGCCCAGCGGAAGGCCGGTGAACTTGTAGTTGCCGTTCGCGTCCGTGGTCGTGGTGACAGGGTTGCCATTGCCGTCCTTGACGGGGTTGCCGTCCTTGTCCAGCAGCTCGACCTTCACATCAGAGATGCCCGGCTCATTCGGATCCTGGATGCCGTCACCGTTGTCATCACGCCACACCTTGTCGCCCAGCGAACCGAGCTTCACGATGCCGGCGTCGACCGTCATGTTGTCCGGGTTCTCCGGGGTCAGCGTCACGGTGTCGGAGACACCGTTCGGGTCGATGTTCGAGTCCTTGGACCGGTCATCACCCGAGTTCGCGCTCGTGGCCTTCGACCCTTCCGGCAGATCGACCTTGACCTTGTAACTGCCCAGCGGGAGATCGCTGAACTTGTAGTTGCCGTTCGCATCCGTGGTGGTGGTGATCGGGTTGCCGTTGGCATCCTTGACAGGGTTGCCGTCCTGATCCAGCAGCTCCACCTTCACACCCGACACACCGGGCTCGTTCGGATCCTGGATGCCGTCACCGTTGTCGTCGCGCCAGACCTTGTCACCCAGGGAGCCCGTCGGGATGATGCCTGCATCCAGGGTGAGGTTCTCCGGCGCCTCGCTGTTCAGCGTGACCGGACCGGTGACTCCGGTGGCCGGGTCGGCGTCGGAGTCCACGGCGTCGTCAGTGCCCTGATTCGCCTTGGTGAGCGATGTGCCGGCCGGAAGACCGGTGAACTTGACCTTGTAGGTGCCGAACGGCAGATCGGTGAACTTGTAGTTGCCGTTCGAGTCCGTGGTGGTCGTGATCGGGTTGCCGTTCGCGTCGTTGACGGGGTTGCCGTCCGCGTCCAGCAACTGAACCTTGACGCCCTCCACACCGGGCTCGCTGCCGCTCTGGAGGCCGTCACCGTTGGTGTCGCGCCAGACCTTGTCGCCCAGGGAGCCGTTCTGCGGCAGGCGCAGCGAGATTCGCTGAAGATCCGAGTTCGTTGCATCGGTTTCGTCCCGCGGGAGGCGAACACGCTCAGTCTCGACGGTGTTCGCACCATTCACGCCATCGGCGTACTGCGTGCCGTCATTGGCGAAGAACTCCGAGCCCGTGCCGTACTGCGCAGAGGGGAACTCTGAGAAGGGAGTGGACTTGGCATCAATCTGGAAAGTCACTTCCGAGAAGGTTCCCTGCAGGGTGATGGAGCCACAGCCCGCATTGTCCACCGTCGGGCCCTGATGGCTGGTCCCGGGGGTGTACACGGTATTGCTGTCACAGCGCGGGTCGGCGTTGGCGTTCTTCACCAGGAGCCGCTTGCCGCCCTGGCCCACCTGAAGGTTACGGGACCCGGACGAGAGCTGGGCGAAGGAGACACCATCCGTGGCGATGAGCCACTGCGTGTTATTGAAAGAACCGCGGGCGTAGTCGTAACCGCCGGGGTTGTCCTTGTGCTGATAGAGCATCGACGCGCCGCCAATACCGGTGAGGTCCAAGACCGGGTCGGTCACGGGCTTGGAGAACTTCAGCGTCAGAGTGCCGGTGTTCTCGCACAGGGTGCTGACGTTCTGGTGGCCCGCGGTGCCGAGACCGCCGCCACACGTCGAACTGTTGGAAAGGACGCCGAGCGCGGGCACGGAGGCCGGGTCCGGCGAGCCGGTCAGCATGGAACTCGTGGCGCCATACGATCCCTGGTTCCCGCCCGCCGTGAGGAAGTTCGTGCCCTTCAGCTGCGAGCTGTTCTGCTGGAACAGGGCGTCAACGCTCACCGCGCCGGTGCTGAGCGGGAACGAGCTCGTGGCATGCGTGGAGGCATCGAGGCCGGACGGGGTGTATTGGCTGTTCTGGGATCCGGAATCCTGGATCTGCCAAGTGTTGTTGAAGACGTAGCCATTCTGTTGCGCCGCGTTGGCAGGGGCGGCACCGAGGACTTGAAGCCCTGCCAGTCCCGTCAGCCCTGCCAGAGCAAGCGTCACGCTCATGGTTGCGGAAGCTGTCTTCCGCGCCAAGCCTAGAGACATGGGTGCTCCTGATCATTTCGAAAGGGGGCCTTCCCTGCCCCCGGAAGGACTGAGAAGAGAAGAAACCATCCAAACGTAGGATTGATAAATGTAGGACAGTTACCCCGACATGTTATCGCGAATGTCCGCGTCGTGCTACCGGAATGCGGCGAACCGGAGGTGAGTGGAAACCCAGGTCATCCCCGGCTTCCGCGCACTACGTCCGACTGCCCCTGCAGTTGACAGCAGGCGCTCCATAGTGTCTGTGACCTACGCTTGGTACCGTGACCTCTCTTCGCCCCGCCACTCGAAACGTCCCTCTCTCGGTTCAGATCGGGGCTCAGCTGCGGGAGAACATCGAAGACGGCACCTGGCCCATCGGCACCAAGGTCCCGGGCGAATTCGAGCTCATGAAGACCTTCGAAACCAGCCGCAACACGGTGCGGGAGTCCCTGCGGGCTTTGGTTCACCTCGGCCTCCTGGAGTCCCGCCCGGGCGACGGAACCTACGTTCGCTCCACCAGCGAGCTCGGCGCCGTGCTCGCCCGCCGCGTCAAGGATGACACCGCGGATGAGATCCTCGAGGTCCGCGCCGGCCTGGAGGTTCAGGCGTCCCGCCTGGCCGCCACGCGCATCACGAAGGACCAGCTCGACCAGGTGGCAGGCCACCTGAGGGACCGCGAAGCGGCGGACACCGCTGAGGACCGCCTCGCGGCGGACATCCGTTTCCACCGGGCCATCGTGGAAGCCTCCGGCAACCCCCTCATGGCGGAGCTCCATGACGGGCTGGAACCCGCCGTCCTCCTGAACGCCGGCAACTACCCCAAGATCGAGGATCCCGCGGCGCTCGAGCAGGAGCATCGGGACCTCCTGGAGGCACTCAAGCGCGGCAACGCACATGCGGCCGTCACCGCTGCCCAGGCGATCGTGGACGGATTCAAGTAGGAGCCGGGCGACCACTCCCAGACGCCGCTCGGGGGAGGTTTCGGAGTTCCGCAATTGTCGTACACTTGCCAAGTGAATGTCGATCACACCACTCCTCCGGCAGTCGCCTCCTCCCACAGCTTCGCGCAGCGCCTGGAACACTGGATCACCTCCGGCGCGTGGCCAGCAGGGTCCACACTGCCGAGCGTCCACGAACTCGGCCGGATCTTCGCCGATCAGGACATGGCCGGCATCCAGGAGGTCCTCGACGGCCTCCTCGCCCAGGGTGTTCTTCTGCTCGACACCGAGACAGGTCGCCTCACAGCGCGAGCTCCGGCCTCAGCACGCGGTTCCGACAGCGGACCCAGCGACCTCGACCGCTCCCACGACAGCGCGGAGGATCGAGTACGCGCCCTGAGCGAGGCCCGCAATGCCCTCCTGTGCCAATGCGTTCGGCACCTCTCCGCGCGGGCCACTCCCGAAGACCTGGAGCACCTGGACTTCGCACTCGGTCGAGCTGTCACGGGCTTCTCGACGGAAAGCCTGGCGGCCTTCGACCGCGAGGTCGTCCTGAGGGCAGGAAACGGCCTGATGCTGCGGATCTACGACCGCCTGATGAATCTCGGAAACGCCGAAAAGAGCCCCCAGCCCTGCCCTTCACTGGATGATCAGATCCTGGCGAGAACCGAGCTTCTCACCGCGATTTGCGCCCAGGAGAGCGACGCCGCGACCCGGTTCGCCGAAAGCCTTCTGAAGACCTGCGACACTCGCGGCTGACGGCCGGCCGGCTATCACCCCACGCACACCGCGGCGCGCCACCGGCCATCACGGCCGCCACGGACAGGGCATGTGAGGACACGGCATAGGAGGAAAGGATGAGGCCCGACGGCGCTGTCGCCGTCGGGCCTCATCGTCACCATCCGCGAAGGGGCCGGCCGCCCGCGTCAGCGGCCGGCCGAGCCTTTTCCTATCGCCCTATTCTTATCGCCGGCCTTCCCGGCGTCGCACTGCCGCGGAGATCACCACACCCGCGAGCACCAGGGCCGCAGCCCCTAGTGCCAGGGCGGGGCCGCTTGCCGCGCCGGTTTCGGCCAGCGACGGCGGACCAGGCGCCGGGGCCGGCGGAGTTCCCTCGAGCGCCACCGACGACGGCTGGGAACCGACCGGGGCGCCACCCGGCGTGGTGGCAGACGCGGTCGCCGTGTTGCTGAGCTTCCCCGCGGCGAGATCGGCAGCCGTCACGACGTAGGTCGCAGTGCACCTCAGCGATGCCCCGGGGACGAGGCCCTGGCCGGCCGCCGGGCAGGAGACCGGCGACATCCTGCCGCTTCCCGAGAAGGCCCCCTCGTGGACGGCGAGGTCCTTGAGGGTGACATTGCCGGTGTTCGTGAGGGTGAACGTGTAGATGATGCGCTCCCCCACGTGGCTGAGGACCGTGCGGTCCGCCGACTTCACCAGGCGGAGAGCCGGAGCAGGTTTCTGCGGCACCGACGCCTCGGAGGGATCAGAGGTCACCGGGCCACCCGAGGACGGCGTCCCCGTGGCGGTGGCGGTGTTGTCCACCGAGCCACGGTCCACATCGGCCTGCGTCACCCGGTACGTCGCCGTGCACGTGGCACTGCTTCCCGGGGCCAGCGGCTCCTTCGGGCACGTCGCCGCGGACAGCGTGCCGGAGCCCGTGAAGGTTCCTTCCGTGACCTTGAGATCGTGCAGGGTCACATTGCCGGTGTTGGTGAGCTTGAAGGAGTAGGTGATGGTCTCACCGGCCTTCAGTTCGGTCTTGTCCGCGGACTTGACCATCCTCAGCCCCGGCTTCGGATCGCCCGGCAGCGTGACCTCGGACGGAGAGGACGCGACCGGCTTGCCGGAGGGGTCGCCACCGCCCGCCGTCGCGGTGTTGTGCACCGAGCCGCGGTCCACATCCGCCTGGGTGACGGTGTAGCTCGCAGTGCAGCGCACCGTGGCGCCTGGGGCCAGGCTCTTCGCGCCGTCCGTGCAGGTGATCGCAGAAAGCTTCCCCGAGCCGGTGAACTCGCCTTCCGTGATCTTCACGTCGTGGAGCGTGACGTCGCCGGTGTTGGTGGCGTCGAAGAAATACGTCACCGTCTGGCCCGCCACGAGTTCCGCTGTGCTGGCGCTCTTGTGCAGTGAGATCCCAGGGTGCTGATCCACGGGAACGGTCGCCGACGACGGCGCGGACTTCACGGGAGAACCCATGGGCGGCGTGCCCTCCGCGGTAGCCGTGTTCTGCACGGAGCCGCGATCCACGTCGGCCTGGGTGACCTGGTACGTGGCAGTGCAGGTCACCGAGGCGCCGGGAGTCAGCGATGTGGCCGCCTCCGGACAATCGACGGCGGACATCGTGCCGCTTCCCGTGAAGGCGCCTTCCGCGATCGTCACGTCACGCAGGGTGACGTTCCCGGTGTTGGTCACCGCGAACGAATAGCTGATGGTGTCACCCACTGCCCCGACGCGGGACGGCGAGGCGGTCTTCTGCAGGCTGAGCGCCGGCTTCGGATCGGACGGCACTGTGGCCTGCGACGGGTCTGACGTCACCGGTTCGGCGCCGTTCGGCGGCGTTCCGGTGGCCGTGGCGCTGTTCTCAACGGAGCCTCGGTCGACGTCGGCCTGAGTGACCTGATAGGTGGCGGTGCACGTCTCCGAGTCACCGGGGGCGAGGGACGACTGCGGGCAGGTGATCGCCGAGAGCTTCCCGGAACCGGTGAAGGACCCTTCGTCGACCTTCACCTCGTTCAAGGACACATTGCCCGTGTTCTTCACGACGAAGGAGTACGTGATCGTCTGACCAGCCACGAGTTCGGTCTTGTCCGCGGTCTTCGTCAGCGAGACACCCGGCTTCTGCTGCGCCGGAATGCGCACCTTCGACGGGTCCGAGGTGGCCGGATCACCGGTGGGCGGCTGGCCGGAGGCGGTCGCCGTGTTGTCCACCGAGCCACGGTCCACATCGGCCTGGGTGATCTGGTAGGTGGCCGTGCACGTCACCTGCTGACCGGGCGCGAGCGAGGACGCCGCATCCGGGCAGGAGACCTGTGGCTTCGCGCCCGAACCCGTGAAATCGCCTTCGTTGATATGGATGTCCTTCAGGGTCACATTGCCCGTGTTCTTCACCGCAAAGGAGTACGTGACGGTCTGACCGGCCACAAGCTCCGTCTTGTCCGCGGACTTGGTCATCGAGATACCGGGCTTGGGATCCTCAGGGATCTTCACGGTGGAAGGATCACTCGTCACAGGCTCCTTGCCCGGCGGTGTTCCGTGGGCGGTGGCAGTGTTCTCCACCGAACCCCGGTCCACGTCCTCCTGGGTGACCTGGTAGGTGGCGGTGCACGTGACCTGGTCGCCCGGCTTGAGCGCCGACGCCGCGGCCGGGCAGCTGACCACGGGCTTCTGGCCGGCGCCGCTGAACGCGGTCTCATCCACGCCGACGTCGTTCAGCGGCACATTGCCCGTGTTGGTGATGACGAAGGAGTACGTCAGGGTCTCCCCTGCGACGAGCTCGCTCTTGTCCACGGACTTCACCAGCGTGAGGGCCGGGGACGCCTTGGTCACCGGCGTCCGGGTCTCGCTCGTGGCCGACGTCACCGTCGCGGTGCTGCTGGGCGGATTGCCGCTCGCCGTCGCGACATTGTGCACCTCGCCGGCGTTCTCGTCGTCCGCCGTGATCGTGTACTGGGCAGTGCACGTGGCGGAGGCCCCCGGCGCCAGATTTCCGGACGGACAGGTCACCGGCCCGACCTTGGGGTCATCGACAGCGATGTTCGTGAGGGTGGTCTTGCCGGTGTTGGTCACATCGAATGTGTACGCGATGGTGTCCCCGGCGTCGGTGATCCCGTCGCTGTTGGCGTCCACGGGCGCGCCGGCCTTCTTGGTCAGCGAGATGCCTGTGCTGAGCGCGGTGTTGGTCAGGGTGCACTCGACATCGTCACCGATCGCGACGAAGATGTCCTGCGACGTCCCGGCGTCCCCTTGCGGGAGCGAGGGGTCCACCTGATCGAAATTGGTGCACCTCCACGACGCCGAATAGTTGTTCAGATCACCCGTCACCGCGCTCTCGCGGAAGTGGAACGGCATGCCCGGCACGGGGGTCACCACGGAGTTCTTCCCGGTCGTGGCGCTGGTGCCGGTCGGGCCCGTGGAGCCATGGGCGACGTCGGCGGCATCACTGCTGATGTCCACCTGGAAGTCGTCGCCCGGGAAGCGGGAGGCCACGGTCTTGTTCATCTTGACCGAGGAGATCAGGACCCCGAAGGCCACGCCCTCACGGCCGCCCCCCACCATGGTCTGGGAGAAGGTGACGGGCCGCTGCGAGGCGAGGATCGCGGTGCCGGTCTTGATGTCCGTTCCGGCGCCGGTGCACTTGACCTGCGTGCTCCCGACGCCGGTGAAGCCGCCTGCGCAGGCGTTGCCGAGTCCGTTGCCCGTCCGAGTGGCCGTCAGGGACGTGATCGGGTTCGTGGAGTTCCAGGTGATCGATTCGTTCACATCGGTGGATTCGGCGTCCGCGCCGACGATGGACCACTGCATCACTTCCATCCCCTGAGGCGTCACGACCCGCATGTTGCTCAGGGTCAGGGTCGTCTTCGGGCCTGTCATCCCGGCATCCGTCTGATACAGGGCCGGCTTCCCGGCCGTCCCCGAGTAGAAGCCCCGATTGCCGAGGTAGGCGCCGCCCCACGTGGGGAAGGCCGCCGGGCCGACGGCCGCGCCGCTCCGGGTGACCGTGGCGTACAGCGTGTTCCCGCCGTCGATGGTGAACGCGAAATCCTGGCCCTTGGCCGCCTGCGCCGGGTCGAGCCCGGAGAAGTCGAGCCAGCACAAGGTGTCGGCGTACTTTCCCGTTCCCGACGCTGAGAAGTGGCACGAGGTATTGGTCGCGGCGGCGGCCGCCGGCGCACTCAGCGTGACCGCGGCGAGAGTGGCCGCCAGTCCCAGGATCACGGCGGTGATCGCCGCCGTGATCCTCCGAAGTCGGTGGGCGCCGGCACCCAGAAACAGTCCCGGCGCTGGTTTCCCACCACCTGGCATCAATCGGCGTCGGCTCCCCCTGGAGCGCGACCACGTACGAGTGAACATTTCCCCTCCTTGACGGCGAACCGCCGTTCAGATGCGAACGAGAATCTTGCTGCAGTCCCTTCATGGTTTCCCCAAACGCACGTCGCGTCAAATGTCCGACATTATGTGGATGAAGATGACAGAAGTTCACCCACAAGCCATCCTCGGGGTGTCGCCCGAGGTGGGACGCATGATATAGCTTTCATATGCAGATGTCGGACACTTCTGAAGTGCCGAAGGAATGCACTTGAACACCGACGACGGCGGGCTTGCCGGCATGACGAGAGGGAACACCATGGGCGGGGACATCATGAACGACGTCACAAGCTGGCTTTTCGCGATCGGACTGATGCTGGGGGCGGTCTCGCTCATCGTCTTCATCGGCATCGGGGTCACCCCGCTGTTCCGGAAGGACGCCGCACCGTCGCCCGCCCGGCCCCAGCGGCGCCGCTGAGGACCACCGAGACCGCCGCACCGCACCCAGGGGGAACAGTGACCAACGACGCTCCACTTCTCTGCGGCCCCTGGTCGCTCGACGACACCCCTCCCGCCTCGGCCGCCGCGTCGATCGCGACCATCCGGGAGAGGCTCATCGAGGCCTACCTCCCCGGCCTCCCACCACTTCAGCACCACCGCATCCTCAGGAGCATCGCCCTCCCCGAGGCGGTGCTGGTGCGCCTCGGCAGCCAGGCTCATCGGACCGACGCCGTCGATGAACTGAACACGGCGTCCTGCCGCGAATACCTCCAGAAGGTCATCCCCGACGAAGGCGCCTCGCTGCGCCTGGGACGAACGGACGTCACCGGCGACCTCGCCCGCATCTGGTGCGAGACCGCGCACGACGACGGCGCCCACACCACGCACGTGCAATCCGTCCATCTGGCCAAGGTCAGGCAGCACTGGAAGATCACGGCGATCGTCACCCGAGCGTCGCACACCACCTGAAACGCCCACGGCATCGGGCAGCGGCACCTCATCGAGCTCGAACGGCACCAAGTGCACGTCATCGCCAGGTTCATGGAACCGTCACATCCTCATGACGCCGGTCACTTAAGTTGAGGTAAGGCTTACCTTCCTATAGCGTGTGTTTTCGGTAAATAACGACACGTTTTTATTTGCTATTTCACCCGCATCTCTGGAGGAAGCATGACCTCGCGTTTCAAGACCCTGGCCGCCGGCACCGCCGTCGCCGCAGCACTCTTCGGCATCACCGCCTGCGGGCAATCCGGTGACACCAAGGCCGCCGAGAACGCGAGCTCCACCATCACCATCCAGACGAACACCGGTTCCATGGAGGTCAAGACCAAGCCGGCCCGCGTGGCCGCCCTCGACAACACGTCCATGGCCACCATCAAGGCCCTCGGCGTCGAGCCCGTCGCGATCCCCAAACCGCTCCTGCCCAAGGACGGCTACCAGGACTGGATCAACAACACGAACATCAAGGACGCGGGCAGCCACCGCGAGCCGAAGATGGAGGACATCAGCGAGGCACAGCCCGATCTGATCATCGGCGGCTACCGCTTCGCGAGCCAGACGGAGAAGCTGAGCAAGATCGCACCCGTGGTGGACATCGCCCCGAGCGATGAGAAGGGTTCCAGCTACCTCGAAGGCCTGAAGAAGCAGACCCTCACACTCGGCGACATCTTCGACAAGAAGGACGAGGCGAAGAAGATCGTCGCCGACCTCGACGCCGCCATCGCCGACGCCAAGAAGGCCACCAACGGCCAGACCGTCTTCCTCGCCAACTCCTCCGGCGGCAAGATCGACAACGGCGCAGGCCGCATCGGCCGCATCCTCGAAGGCGTGAACCTCAAGGACGTCTTCGCCCAGGACGACGCGAAGCTGAAGTCCGACTCCGTGCACAACAACTCCGGCCTCTCCCCCGAAACCGTCGCGGCCGCCAAGCCCGAGTGGATGATCGTGATGGACCGCGATGCGGCCGTCACCGAGGAGGGCAAGGAGTTCAAGCCGGCCAAGGCCGTCGTCGAAGGCCTCGGCAAGGTGTGGAAGGACGTGCCGTTCTACGCCAAGGACCAGATCGTCTACATGCCCTCCGACTTCTACCTGACTGAAGGCATCCAGGCGTACACCGACGTCTTCAAGACCATCGCCAAGGACTTCACCGCCAAGTCCAGCACTGCCAAGTAGCCCTCACCCCGGGCAACACCGCATCGTGATCTCGCGCCTCTTCAGGATGGCGACGGCAGCCGCCGTCGCCATCCTGCTGCTCGTCTCCCTCCTGGTGGGCGGCTACGACATCTCCCTCGACAAGCTCTTCAGCGACCCCGCGGCCCAGGAGATGTTCTGGCTCTCCCGGGTGCCGCGCACGCTCGCGCTCGTGTTCGCCGCGGCCGCCATGAGCATCTCGGGGGTGATCATGCAGCTCATCACTCAGAACAAGTTCGTGGAGCCCAGCACCGCCGGCACCAGCCAATGGGCCGGGCTGGGCATGCTGGTCATCCTGCTGGTGGCGCCTGAGGCGACCCCCATGGTGAAGATGGTGGTGGCCACCGGCTTCGCATTCCTGGGGACGTGGCTGTTCCTCGCCGTGCTGGACCGGGTCCGCGTGCGCTCCTCCGTGGTGGTCCCGCTGGTGGGCATCATGCTCGGCGCCGTGGTCGGCGCCGCCACCACGTTCCTCGCCGGGACCTTCAACCTCATGCAGGCCCTCACGGCCTGGCGTTCCGGGGGTTTCAGTGGAATCGTGCAGGGCTTCTACGAACCGCTCTGGATCGTGGCCGGGATCGCGGTGGCCGCGTTCCTCGTGGCGGACCGTTTCACGGTCGCGGGCCTCGGCCAGGACATGGCGACCGGGCTCGGGCTGAACTACCGCCGGGTCGTGTTCCTCGGGGTCATCATGGTGGCCCTGGCGACGGGTGTGACCAGCGTGGTGGTGGGGTTCATTCCGTTCCTCGGCCTGATCGTGCCGAACATGGTGTCCATGATTCTGGGCGATGATCTGCGGCGGAACCTGCCGTGGGTCGTGGCCACGGGTGTCGCGCTGCTGCTCGCCTGCGACCTGGTGGGCCGCGTGGTGGTGGCGCCCATGGAGATCCCCGCGTCGGTGATCCTCGGAGCCCTGGGCGCGGTCGCCTTCATCATCATCCTGCTGCGGACCCAACGGGCGTCCGCGGCGGGCCCGTCGCTGTCGAGGGAGCGCGCATGACCACGACCGTCTCCCCCGTCACCACGGCGCCGACCGCCGAGAAGCGCGTCCGGCGAGCGCCGCTGAGTCCCCGCGCGCGCATCCTGCTCACGACGGCGGCGGTGCTGCTCGCCGTCGTCGGCTTCCTGTTCCTGTTCATCCGGGGCGCGTTCTGGTTCGCGCTGGACGCGCGGCTCTCGATGCTCGCGGCCATGGTGATCGCCGCGTTCACTCAGGGTGTGGGCACGGTGGTGTTCCACACGGTGACCGGCAACCGGATCCTGACGCCGTCCATCATGGGCCTGGACTCGATGTACACGCTGTCTCAGACGCTCATGGTGTTCGTGTTCGGCGGGGCCGCGGTCGCGCAGCAGGAGGGGATCGGGAAGGTCCTGGCACAGACCGCTCTCATGGTGGTGTTCGCGACGATCCTGTACCGCTGGCTGTTCTCCGGCCGCAACGGCAGCCTCTACATCCTGCTCCTGGTCGGGGTGGTGTTCGGGCTGGCGTTCGATTCGATCGCCGTGTTCGTGCAGCGCATGCTGAACCCCACCGATTACGACCTCCTGTCCGCCAGACTGTTCGGCCGGATGGGCGACGTCAATGTCTCCCATCTGCCCGTGGCGTTCGCCGTCTGCGCGGCGGTCGGGGTGATCCTGTGGCAGCGGCGGTACCGGCTCGATGTGCTGCTGCTGGGCCGCGACAGCGCCCAGAGTCTCGGCGTCGACCACAAGCGCGAACTGACGCTCATGCTGGTGCTCGTGGCGGTCATGGTGGCGTTCTCCACCGCCCTGGTCGGCCCCATGACGTTCTTCGGCTTCGTGGTCGCCACGCTCGCCTATCAGGTGACCGGCAGTCACCAGCATCGGTACGTGATGCCCATGGCCTTCCTGCTGGGCCTGCTCACCCTGGTGGTGGGGCAGTTCATCATGCAGCACGTCTTCTACGCGGCAGGCTTCCTGACCGTCATCATCGAATTCCTGGGCGGCATCCTGTTCCTGGTGCTGCTCCTGCGGAAGGGCAGAGTGTGATCTCTTTTTCGGATGTGACCAAGAACTACGGCGACACCCGGGTCCTCGGGCCGGTCACCGCCACCATCCCGGAAGGCGGTATCACCAGCCTGATCGGGCCGAACGGCGCCGGGAAGTCCACGCTTCTGACCATCATGGGCCGGCTCATCGAGGCCGATGCGGGCTCCGTGTCCATCGGCGGGCTGGACGTGCGCCGGGCGAAGAGCGCCGAACTGGCCCGGAAGGTCGCGATCCTGCGTCAGGAGAATCACCTCTCAGCCCGGCTGACCGTGCGGGACCTCGTGGCGCTCGGGCGGTTCCCGCACTCCCGGGGACGGCTGACCGCGGAGTGCGTGACCGCCGTCGAGTCCGCGCTGGAGTTCCTGAACCTGACCGCCTTGCAGGACCGTTTCCTGGATCAGCTCTCCGGCGGGCAGCGGCAGCGGGCGTTCGTGGCGATGGTGCTGGCCCAGGACACGGACTACATCCTGCTGGACGAGCCGCTCAACAATCTCGACATGAAGCACTCGGTCCTCATGATGAAGCAGCTCCGCCGCGCCGCCGACGAGCTGGGCAAGACCGTGGTGCTCGTCATCCACGACGTGAACTTCGCGGCGGCCTACTCGGACCGGATCGTCGCGCTCAGGGACGGGCTGCTGGTGCACGAAGGGACCGTCGAGGAGACCATGACCGCCGAGGTCCTGACCAGCGTTTTCGACACCCCGGTCACGGTCCACACGATCGGCTGCTACCCGACGGCGGTCTACACGCACTGAGGGCCGGGGCCGGCTTGAGGAGGCGCGCCGGCGCCGACGGTCTGGCGTCAGCGGGCGGGCGCGTTCTCCGGGGCCGAGTCCGTGGGCACCCGCACCGCGAGCAGCACCAGAGCGAGGACGATGAACCCGGCCTGGACGAGCAGTGCGAGCGACGGGTGCTGCGTGGGCTTGAGCCCCAGCGCGAGCCAGCTTCCCGCCACTGCGCCGAGAGCCGTGGCGGCGAAGGACCAGCTCATGATCCGCGCGAACCGGGTGCCGCGGTAATCCTGCTGGCGAAGCGTGGTGGTCAGGACCGCCCGGGTGCGCGACAGGATTCCGAGCACCAGCGCGTACGCCAGGCCGGTCCACCACAAGGCGGCCGCATCGACCACGCTCAGCAGACCCGCGACGACGAGCAGGAACGCCACGGTCGCCACCAGCACGAGCCAGACGAGGCGCCTGATGTCGCCGCGCGAGCTGAGGGCCCGCCCCACCCACGGCCCGATGGTCGCGCCGATGCCGAACATCGCGATCACCGAGGCCAGGGCGACGGACGGATCGACCGGCGCCTTCTGCGCGATGGCGAGGTAGACGAAGACACCTCCGATGGTCCCGCCGACCTGCAGGAGGAAACTGAACAGCGGCGACGCCGCCCCGGTGGCCCACAGATCCCTCAGGAAGGCGCGAACGGTCATCCGCTCTCCCAGCACACCGAAGTCCTCGAGATCCTGATCGATCGCCGGCGCCGTCACCACGGTGCGGGAACTCACCAGACGCAGCAGCGTGCCCAGCGCCGACAGGACGAGGTTCCCTGCGATCAGCACGGTGATCGACACACCCGCGAGGAGGTTGCCCAACGGCATCGCGATGACGATCCCGACGAACGCGAGCGCGGAATAGACCGAGGCGTTGAAGGTCAGAGCCTGCTTCACATCGACCTGAGCGAGCTGCTGCCCGTAGAACTCCTCGACCACATCGGTCACGGCCGGGAAGACGGCGGCGAGCAGCAGGTACACGATGAGCACCGGCAGCGTTCCGCCCGGAACGGTCAGCAGCGCCACCAGCGCGACACCGCTGAGCAGGGCTTCCGCGAGGTCAGAGGCCACCAGGACGCGGGCCGGGCTGAAGCGGGCGGTCAGCCGGGCGATGAGTGGCGACGCGAAGGACACCAGTTCACCGAAGGTGGTCAGGACCGAGACCCACAGGAGCGGCAACACCCCGAGAGCCACGAGGCCATCGGACCCGCCTTCGACGAGGCGCGTTCCGAGAATCGAGACGATCAGGCCGGCGGTCATCCACCGGCGCGCGCTCAGGAGACGTGCGGTGGACACGGCCGGGGTGCTGGATGCCTGGACGGAAGGAGCGGAGGTCACAGGGTCAAGCTACGGTCCGCAGCGCGCTCGGCAAAGTCACATCGGCCACCGGGCCCGGCCGCAAAGCACGGTCTGACGTCAGCGGACGGGCTCAGCGGACGGGCTCAGCGGGCGCGGTCCCCGGGGCGCCCGTGCTGCTCACGGTCGGGCGGAGCGGCTTGGGGCGCAGCGTCACGCGGCCCATCAGCCACTCCACCGGCCCGGTGCCGACCCAGCGGTCCCAGCACCAGGACAGCACCAACGGCAGGACGACCACCATCGCCCAGCCTAGCGGGTCGAAGTGCGACGGCAGCACCCGTTCGTGCGTCGCAACCCACCAGGCGATCAGGCCGACGTGCAGCAGATACAGGCTCAGGGCGTGCCGGCCCCAGACCTTGAGGGGGGCGAAGACGCGGTCGCTCACCGTCCGCAGCGCGCCGGACGACGTCGCCAGCAGCACGACGGCGACGGTCACCGCGAAGACCAGGCCGGCGTCGTGCAGGGTGTCGACGTAGCTGCCGGAGATGCGAAGCTCGCGCCCCGTGAGCTTCTCGGCGAGAGGCCGCGCCGCGTACGCGAGAGGCGCGGCGGCGGCCATAGCCCACAGCAGCGGACCACGGCGCAGACCATGGCGGATGAGCAGGCCACCGAGCAGGAAGAACGGCAGGAGGTTCGTCAGCCGGTACGAACCCCCGAGCGCCACCATGTCCGCGAAGAAGCGGGTCACCGGATCCGCGGTGTAGATCCAGGTCTGGGTACGGGCGAAGGCGTTGAGCGGGTCGCTCGCCAGCACCACGACGAGCGCCACCGCGGCCACCCACGCGGTCCGGAGACGGAGCAACGGCACACCGATGATCAGGAGCAGCCCGAGATAGGCGAGCACCACCATGACCCAGGTGCCCCAGGTCGCCATCCAGAGACCGAGCGCGATCAGGATCAGCCCGCGGAGCACCTGCTGAAGGTACGTGCGCCCCGCACGGGACGCGGTGTTCCACGTGAGCTGCGCGGACATCCCCATGACGAGGGCGAACAGCGGCGAGGCGAGATCATTGATATTGCCGACCGCGAATTCCACCGCTTTGGGCGCGGTGGGATGGAATCTCGCCGCATGGGCGATGAGCATGGCGATGATCGCGATTCCGCGCAGGACATCGGGCACGGGCAGGCGCTGAGACGGTGATGTCATGTGTTCCCCCTGACATGGTCCCCTTCATCCTAAGGGCGCTGTCGAGAGGACGGGCAGCCCTCGCCACTCCGCAAAATCCCAACAAAATGAGACGTCGGCGGCCTTGTTGTCGGCGATCAGTTACTTCCGCACGGCCTTCTGTTCCTCGGTCATCGGGCCGGAGTTCGCGCCGTCGGAGCGGTGACGTGCTTTGAGGGCCTTGCCCCCAATCCTTGATTCCCAGATCCACTCGGGCGTCCTCATCGACGTGCCACAGCCGCATATGCACAGAGTCGGCGACATCTCCCCCGGGATGGATTCCCTCAGCGTCCTCCAGGGCGCTCAGGTACAACACGTCGCTGGCGCCGGGGGGTAGCTCCCGATGCTGTCGCCCACGGTCAGCCACGTTCCACGTAAGGCGCGCCGGCCTCGGCCCTCTTCTCGCTCAGTGCTCGTTCGTTGCGGAGCTGGGCGAGCCGTTGCTGGCACTGCTCAGGTCGGCGTTCGATGATTTCCTCGAGCTGAGAGAGGCCGTACTCGTCGTCGTCGTCGAATTCGATCAGAGCGAGTGCCTGATATAGGGCGCGGCCAACGTCCAGCGCGACGCTGCCCTTTCGCGTTGTTCCTGGCCGCGAGAGCCCTGGCAACGACTCCAAAGCTCCTCATCCTCGATGAGCCCACGAGCGCACTTGACGTCACCGTTCAGGACAAGATCATCGCACTTTTGGAAAGGACTAAACGAGACAAGGGTCTACGCCTCATCCTCATCACGCTCAACATCGGCTTGGCCAGTCGTCTGACCGAACACACCGTCGTTCTGTACAACGGCCGAGTGGTCGAGTCAGGTGCCACCGAGGAGGTTCTCCAAAACCCTGCCCACCCCTACACGGCACGCCTGTTGTCGTCGGTTCCGTCACTCTGGGGCAGAGTCCCAGCTGAGAACTCGACCTCCTCGCTCGCGCCAGCGACTGCCGGATGTCCCTGCCGTAACCGCTGCCCACTCGCGGACGACGCTTGTCTGCAACTTCCTACACTGCACGGTGACCCTCTCGTGGCGTGCCATCACCTGTTAACGCCCGAAGAATCAGATCAGGCTCACACCAGCCTTCCCGGTCAAGCTGCGGTTCAGACCTGGCTCTGCCCTCGCATCACCATGACGGCCGGGCATATTCATGTCCCCCTGACCAGAAATGAATGGGACTGTCCGAACCCGCGATGGGCTTGCGACCCCTGTTCACCGTGTTGCTGGCCTGCGCTGACGGGCCTAGAACACCGGATTTCCTTCCCATTTTCACGACATGAAATAGCGTCAAGGGCTACTAATAGACATGAAGATCCACACAGCACCTGAAATGCCGGTGACGAGCGGGGCCTGGCTGTTGCTGGCCCGTTGGCGGGATCAAAGTCTTTGTGACGGGTGGAGGTTCGTTCGCGACTGGTTTGTGCCCGAGGCTGAAGACGTGGTCAACGCCTTGATGAACAAAGCCCCGATTGGCAGTGCAGCTCGGAGGCTTGGCGCGGCCAGGGCTTCCCGTGGTGTAGGGATCGCCGAAACCATGACCGACCTTCGCTCATTGTTCATCGCCTCCGGACTCGAGGTGGACCACACCGCGCTGCAGGAGACCGTTGTCGGGTGGATCGAGGCAGGAGAAACGGATCAACAACCCTCCTCATGCACCGACATCAGCACTGGCCTTGCCACCCTAGCCCACTTCGAACGCGTTCTTGACGATGCGCGACGGACGTCTACGTCGTCCTCTGGACTTGTAGTCGGAAGGATTCAATTTCCCCACATGGATCGTCGACTCGAAGCCGACTGGACGCTGTTCGCTGAAATAGGGCACATCTGCGCGCGGGAGTTCAGCAGAGACCCCGGCCTGCAACTGTTCCGTCATGACAGTCTGCACTTTCTCACCACTGCCACGGCTGCAGGTCGAGCTAGCGCGGTCCGCTGCCGAAGCCGACTTGAATCGATTAGGGACGGCGCGCTAGGCCGCGGTGACCTGCAATACCGCCCATTACCTGGAAGCGATGAAGAAACCATGGCCTTGGTTTCCCAGCTAAGAAGACACATCTGAGTACATTTCCAAACCAGGCCGGCGCCGTGCTCTCCAGCCATGCAAGTGCGTCTGAAGGCCTATGTTTAGGAGCAGTCGAGCATATAAATCGTGAGCAGCCAACCTGGCTCCACGAGTGGCACAAACCTTTGAGGGCCCCACGCGTTGTCTCGATAGGAATTTTCTCACTAGGCGCCGAGCACTCAGGGGTTGGCAGGAGTCTGGTCCGCGCCGTGGCCGGTCATTTGAATTCCGAGAAGCCATACGATGCCGAACCGGTCGATGCAGGTCCCAAAGGTCCCGGTGTCCGGCGAGGTGGCCAATGGAACAACCACCCGGCCCGATTTGGAAAGCTTCCTCCAATAGGTGCGGAGTTCTCGGTTGCATTCGCAACTTAGGGAGATCGAGTGGTTAGTTCCAGGAACATATTCCATAGCGCTAGGCGTGTCCGACGCCATCAAGACCAGTCCAGAATCGGTAACCAGCACTGAATGAATTGTCTTTGACTGTTCCAACAACCCGTCATTGCCTGAATGGAAAATTTCAAAGGATTTCAGTGTTAAGTTCCCTCCGAAGACTGACTGGTAGAAGCGCATCGCTTCCGCGGCGTTATCGCGAAAACTCAAGTATGGACTCAAGATTGTTCTCACCCTTCATCTCCTTCGCATGAGCATTGGCAACGTTCGCGGCGCAGCTTTCATTCGTAGCTTATTTTCGGTTCTTCGTCTTGATTCATCCGGGGGACGCGCGCTTTCGAATTTCCCTTCGTCTTCTTGCAGATAAGATCTGGTGTTGTCCTGATTATCTTCTGGTCGCCGCCCGAATGGTTGCCGTGAAATCTGTCGGCCCCGCGCTGAACCGGTGTATCGATGTTTCAAGCGTCCACTTCGTCAATCTGGAAGGGGGTTGGCGATGGTGTTGCATGATCGGTCAGCTAGGTCGCCATCTGCAGACTGGGTGGGAATCCGTTGGGCTTCTCGCCATTTCGCGGGTGGTCGTGATGGACGGCTCTGCTCAGAATCCATGCGCAAAGAGGTTTTCTCTCAAGGCGAGGCCCTGGAGCGTATAGAGCAATGCGTTGTTGTGGCCCCAGGGGTTACGAGTGACAACAAAACGGAACGTGGTCGTCCCGCCTTTCAAGGTATCGGTTCTGCAGGTGACTCCACCCGGATTTGTTCTGCTGTTGTTGCAGGACCATCCGGCGGGGGCGTTGACTGTTCTGAGATCGATGGATGCATGCTTTGAGAACGAGAATTCGGCGACTGATTGGCCAAGATCCTGGCCTCGGGGGACGGAGAACTTGACGGCCACCCTCTGGGCCCTGGGGTCGCCGTGGATAGCTGAGCTGAACGCACGCCCCCGGACCTTGGCGGAGACGGGTTTCGGTATGGGGTTTTGTGCCGGCAGAGCCGTGGGGTTGGGCGCCTTCGTCGGCGCTGGAACAGCCGTGGGGTTGGGCGCCTTCGTCGGCGCTGGAACAGCCGTGGGGTTGGGCGCCTTCGTCGGCGCTGGAACAGCCGACTGCGTTGGAGTGAGTTGGGTCGCAGGAGGCTCGGAGGGTGCCATCGTCGGTGCGGGCCGCGCGGGCATCTCATGCGCTTCAGGTTGCTGGGTGGCAGCGATGAAGGGGTCGATCTGGCTCTGTTGGGCCAAGACGGGGGCGTCGCTTGCTCCGCCAATGACCACCGCTGCCGCAATCCCAGAAGCCATCAGCACAAACCATGGTTTGGCAAGCGTCGACGTGGTTGAACCTTTCAGCAGGAGTCCGGTAGTCGCGGATTTTGTGGACGCCTGAGTCCAGGCTGCCAAGGGGATCCCGGTGAGCAGTGGTAGTAGTACCGCCCGGGTTGTTCCGCGGACGTCCCTGAGCTCGACGAGGGCCGCCGTGCAGGCGGGGCAGCCATCCAGGTGGTTGCGCAGGCTAGCTTCAATTTTGCCAGTGAGTCCGCCGCGGACGTATGCACCCAGCTGGGAGGCAAACTCCGTGCAGTCGCCGCGCTCCGCGTCATTCAAGTGGGCCTGCAGGTATGCGCGGCGCAACCCTTCACGTGCTCTGAATGCGAGTGCTGACACGGCGTTGGGACTAAGTCCCAGAATCGGGGCAAGAGCTGCTGGCTTCATCCGCTCCACATCGAGGTACCAAAGTACCGCCTGCCAGCGTTCCGGCAACGCACGGTAGGCCCGCGTGATCGTCTCTGTTTCAAATTCGTGCATCACTGGGTCGTCGGACCCAACATCCTGTTCAAAGGTCTTCTCGATGTCGGTCGGCGCGGTCCGTAGCGCCTTCCTATTGGCGTGGTGGGCCAACCTTGTGACCGCGGAAAGCAAATAGGCGCGGAAGAATTCCTTCGGGCCCTGCCCTGCAACGAGGCCCTGAAGTGCAGACTGGAACGCATCCGCAACGACATCCTCGGCGTCAGCTGAGTTGTCCACGTTCTTCCAGGCCACCGACATGGCGATGGATACGTGGCGCTCGTACAGCTGCCCGTAGGCTTCCACGTCCCCGGCACGGACCATCGCGATCAGTTCACTGTCACTTGTTGCTGATCTCTGTGCGGAACGGCGCGCCATGATTCTCCCCTGCTACGTTTAGATTCCAGTCCATGTACTAAGTGGCCTCTGGACGCCAAATATTACGCGCGGACCCCACCGTAATCATCAGACCTGCCACGCCTCGGCACAGCGGTCATCGGTCCCCGCCTGTGACCAGGGAAGATGGCAGATGCTTGTGCTGCAGACCTCGTCTTCTCCAAGGCCCGGCCGGTCGCTGCCGTGAACGATGCATCCGTCATCGGAAGCGATCCTTGACCGATCTTGGGATCGGGCGGCGGTTTCACGTGGACGGTCAGGTAATGCGCCGTCCTGGGAGTAGATAGACGAGGCGTCTGGATGGGCCGTTAGCCGGGCCATGGTCTTACTGAGCGTGGAGCGCCGTCCATCCGACGTATTTTCCCTCGTGAGGTACAGGGCACGAGGCGATTTAGGGAGCTCTGGGGCGCGTGGTGGGTGAAGATCTACACTCCAGAGCCGGCGAACTGTCGCTTCGACCTACTGATAGTGGCTCTTGCACGTCTCCTCTGAAAACGCGGACATTCCTCTAGTCGCCGTCATAAACCGGCAGTTGGCTGCACTGAACCTTCATGTACCCAACCATGGGGATCGAAAGGACTCGTATGAGCAACCACCTCCATCCCAGGAACCCAACCAAGATCACGGCTCCGCCACGGGCATTACTGGGGGCGCTGCTGGCGGCTGCACTGTCCATTCTTGGACTCTCTTGGTCTGCCCAGGCAGCTCAAGCCGCAGTCATTCCGAACGCGATAACCTCCATCAGTACCGACTCCACCGTTGGAGGGCAGGGGTCTCAGGTGGACTTCACCTGCCAGTGGGCTGTCCCCGATGGGTCCCAGCCGGGCGACACCTTCACCCTCCAGCTTCCCTCACAACTGCGCTGGTTCGGTCAGGCAGACTTCACACTCAAGAATCCTGCAGGACAGACAGTAGCCACGGCTCACGCGTCTGACTCCGGACTCGTAATCTTCACCCTCAGCGACTTTGTTGCCTCGCACCCTCAGAATGTCCAAGGTACGTGTAATTTCAGCACCCTCTACACTCAGGTTCCCCCGTCAGGTGGGTCAACACAGCTTGACTTCCAGGTGGGCTCCACGGCCATCCGCGTCCCCGTCTCAGTCGACGACCCGTGCCAACAGGACTGTGCTCCCAAACCGCCGGTCTCGCCGGAAAAAGACATGTGGTGGATAGATTCCGCCCAGACAGAGTTGAGCTCGACGTTCCATCTGCCGGCCACCACCTTGGCATCCAGCGATGTCACCATCACAGACACACCCGGACCGGGCACCAAGATCGACTGCAGCCGGATCGTTGCTCGCGTAGGAACGACCCTGGATCAGGACGGCAACATCGCCACTCCTGGCGATGACGAAACCTACCCCGCGGCCATAACGTGCACGCCTTCGCTGCTAGCCGCCACCTGGACTGGCCTGCCCAAAGGCGAACTGATTCAGCTCTTTGTCGTCACCCAGGTCACCGACCCTACGCTGGACTCCTACACAAACTCAGGCCATGTCACCATCGCCGGAACCGACACACCGGTAATTGTTGAGGTTCGCCGAACCACCGCCAGCGGAACCGCAAACGGGTCTGCTCTGCCATCACCAACTCCGACAAACACGGCTCCGACCAGCACGGCCAGCCCAACCCCCACTGACAAACCATCCACCGGATCTATGACTCCCCCACCAGCCACCAGCAGTGCCACCACGAGCACCGCTCCGGCAGCAGTTCGGCCTTCCGAAACCCCATCGACACCGCGGCCGACAGATACTCTGGCCAACACGGGCGCCGGTGGAACGGCAGTCCTACCGATCGCGCTGATCCTGCTTGGAGCCGGCACACTGCTCGCATTGCTTGCAACGCGGAAATCAGTAAAGCGGCGTGTCCACTGAATTGGCTCAGTGTCGATGCCGGGACATAACATTCTCCGACCCCTGCCACTCTCGTCGGAGGGCGACGCTCCCGGCAGGATCCCGCGAGCCAGCATATCGTTTCTAATTGGGCATGACAGCCACACTGGTCAAAGACGCACCATCAAGCGATCGGTTCGGTGTGACGCTGGGGACGTGGCAACGGAGTTAAGCAACCTAATTTAGATGCGCGCGTCATAACCTCCGCGCATCCTCCACTACATATAGGCGAGCATGATTTTCGTGCCGTTGCAGAGTATTTGGAGGTTCATATGGTTCTGTCACAATCGGACTGTGTCATCACCGGCGCGAGGGAGGCCCTTCAAACACGTCCTCAGCCGATTTCCTTGCGTCGTTCGTACGTAGATCTCGAAATTGTCATACCGGTCTATAACGAGGCCACCAGGATTCCCGAAACTCTGAGGAAGACGATCGAGTTCCTGAAACTTCAACCGTGGTCCTCGCGTGTTGTAGTGGTGGACAACGGCAGTGTTGACGAAACACCAACGATAGTTCGACGAATCTGCCGCGAGAAAGCCGGCGTGGTCCAAACTGCCATGGTCGGGTGCTCCCGCAGGGGGAAGGGAGCGGCCGTGCGTAGGGGGCTCCTGAGCGGGACGTCCAGGTTCACAGGGTTCTTTGACGCAGATCTCGCCACGCCGCTGGAAACCCTCACCAAAGCTATGTCGCACCTCTCGGATGGCGCCTCAGCGGTCATCGCGTCTCGCCACACCCGTGGTTCCACCTTCGTCCGGCCCCAAACCCTTGGGCGCAGGGCGGGCGGTGCGTTTTTCCGGGTGTTGACAAGGTCCAAGGTCAAAGGCATCCAGGACACTCAGTGCGGATTCAAGTTCTTCGAACGGGATGCACTGACTGCCGCCATGGTGCAGTGCCGAAGCACGGGATTTGCCTTCGACGTTGAGCTCCTCCTTCGGCTTCAGGATAGCGGGGTCAGCATTATCGAGTTACCGGTGGCATGGACAGACGGACCAGAGTCCACGTTCCGCCCCCTCCAAGACGGAGTCGCCAGCTTCGCCTCCGTGCTCCAACTTCAGAAAGCCGCGATTTGATGGATTCTCGAAATGACCTCAACTCCCCAACCCGACTTGCGGGACAACACGTGCTGGTTCTCAACTGGCGGGATATCAAGCACTCCCAGGCTGGCGGCGCCGAGCAGTATATGCACGAAATTTCCCGCATCTGGGTGCGCAATGGAGTTCGCGTCACGTGGTATACGGGGCGTGATACCGACCAAGCGGCTGAAGATGTCATTGATGGCATCCGGATTGTGCGCGGCGGCGGCCCGTTATCGCTCTATGGACATACAGCATTCAGGCTTCTACGGACGAGTGATGAATTTGATGCCGTGGTGGATTGTCAAAACGGAATTCCGTTCTTTTCTCCCTTATTCCTACAGAAGGCGGTCCCGATCGTCCAATTGGTCCACCACGTTCATCAGGAGCAGTTCCGCACCAGGTTCTCGCCATGGTTGGCGGCTGTAGGCCGATTCCTGGAAAGCTCCGGAGCCAAGGTGGTGTACGGGACGCGCTCTCTAGTGGCCGTGTCGCCCTCCACTCGGCTGGAACTTCGCAAGCTTGGGTTTAACGGACCCATCCACGTGGTGCCGAACGGCGGTAGTGAGATTCCCCGGAGTGTGGCCGCCCGCGCCTCCGAGCCTACGATCGCGGTCGTCAGCAGATTGGTGCCTCACAAAAGACTGGACTTGCTGCTGGGCCGGTTCGCTGTGGCGGCTCGAAGTGTTCCAATGCTGCGAATGGACATTGTTGGTGACGGGCCGGAACGGGCTCGCTTACGGCAGCTCGCGATGGACCTCGGCCTAGACGACACCGTAACTTTCCATGGCTACCAGCCTAACGAGGTCCGTGACGCGTTGTTGAGTCGTGCCTGGCTGACCGCCTCCACGTCTGCAGCCGAAGGCTGGGGCTGTTCGGTCATCGAAGCGGCAGCTTGGGGTGTGCCGTGCGTGGCTCTACGTGTTCCGGGTATTCGAGACTCGGTGGTTGATGGCAGTACCGGCTGGTTGGTTGATTCCGTTAAAGAGTTCGGCGCCGCCTTAGTTGATGCGTTCACGACCATTTCTGACCCGAACACTGCCAGAGACATCTCGTCCGAGTGCCGCGAGTGGGCCCGCTGTTTTACGTGGGAACGCACCACGGAACTGCTCACTGGGGTGCTTGTGGAGGAAAGGAAGCTGCGGCACGAGGGAGGGGATCCCCGTGCCCACCACTCGGATCTGTCGACGATGGTGCGGTTCAAGTTGCCGGCAGAGGCCGATCTGGGTGCCATCCTGCGTCCTACGGACGAAGTTGCCCTAACTGATGATGGACTCGTGTCAGTTCTCATGAAAGGCCGAGACGAATTCGAAGCCCGCTCAGCCATGAAGGGTATCTCGATAGCCGGCGCGGAGGTCCGCCACACCAGTCCTCATACCCTTCTTGCTGGACCAAGACACACCTTTGCCTCGGCAGATTTCGTCGACGGTCAGTTGCGGTAGTTCTTCTGTGGAGGTATTCGAAGAGCTTGCCCCCGATATGCGGGATAAACCTGAGGCCGAGCGCAGGGAAAAGTCACCGGACCAAGACCTGAGAGTGGGTCACAGCAGCAGTTTCCTCGCAGTGTCCGCGGGCGTCGTGGGCATGGTGAGTTACGCCTGCTCCCTGCTGATGGCCAACATGTTGGAGACACCGGATTACACGATGTTCGCTGCTGCTGCAATGTTGATCGGTATCGTCGGCGTTGTGGCGGCGGCTTTGGTCCCTCTTCCGCTGTCCCACGTTGTGGCAGTTCATCCCGAAGGTTCCAAAGGCCGTCGGGATGGCATAGCCTTCTCGGTCTTTGTGTCATGCATTGCCGGCATTGCGGCAGCAGCCCTGACTGGCGGGCTGACCCTGTTGCTTGCCACCCCCACCTTGGCTGTGGCAGTGGCGCTGGGCTCCTTCGCTATTTTTATCGTGACCGCACCGGCTGGATGGCTTCAGGGCGAGCTGCGATTCACGTGGTATGCCTTGCGAACTATCGGCGAGGTCACCCTGAGGCTATTCTTCAGCCTGTTGGTGCTTGCGATGGCATGGGGTGCCGGAGGCGCCGTCACAGGCTTCGTGGTGGGAGCCTTGGGCGGGCTCCTCGTGCCTCGGGCGTTCTACCGGGACGTCCGCTGGCGACCCCAGGTCTTGCGCGAGAAGTGGCGGTGGGCCGAAACCAGCGATATTGCGTCTGTTCTCTGCGTGGTCTCTGTACTGGTGGGCATCGACGTCGTAATGGTGGGCTTCCTCGACGGTGGGTCAGCCGCCGCAGCAGGTTTCCAGGCGCTCTCCACGATCGCTAAGGGCCCCGTCTATGTGGCAGCCGGGACCGCCTTGGTGGCCTTCCCGTTACTGCGAACACCTGGCGTCAACGTGGGCGCGGTTCTCCGCGATGCTTTCGCCGCTTTCGGGCAACTCGCTGTGATGGCGTTCGCCATCATCGCCACCGCACCACACCTGCTGGTCGGGCTGGCTATTCCCCAGAAGTACCATGACTCACTCGACTTTCTGCCATGGCTGGCAGCCTCCGGCCTCAGCTACGCAGTACTGATGGGACTTTCCACCATCCTTCTGGCCTTGCGCGCTTATCGCCGTTGTCAAGTAGGACTGGCCTGTGCGTGCCTGCTCGTTGGCGGAGGTCTCTGGGTCGGCTGGAGGATGAACGCAGTCACCGGTATGGCTGTGGGATGCGCCATCGGGGCCATGTTGGCCGCACTGGTTTTAGTCGTCTTGGCGCGGCCCATCCTCCTTACGGCGAACCCAGGAAGAGTTGCCGGCCGGTATGCTCTCTACGCTGTCGCCCTCGTCGTGGTCCTTGCGGTAGCAAGCATCCTGAACCCCATTGTTTGGCTTCTTTTGGCCGCCGTCGCCGGCATCGCCGTTCTCGCCCACCAGCGCGAGTCTTTGCCGAGCCGAAAGGACCTCAGTAAGTTTCGACGGCACCTAACGGGGGCCGCGAGAAAGGGCACGGGCCGCCGGTCCAAAGCAGGACCCCACTCCACCAGCCCACTGGTGGCATGGGGAGCATGGACACTCTCACGCAATCTGACCGCATTTATCGCAGTGGTTGCCGCGGCGTTCGGAGTCCGAGCCTTAGGCCTCGAACGAGGATTTGAACTGTGGGTGGACGAAATGTTGTACGTCCGACTAGGGGAATCAATCAGCACCGGCCAATTCCCCACATTGCCTGACGGGCCGTTCTTCCTTCACCCGCCCGGATACTTCCTGCTCGAAGCCGGAGCCATCAAGCTCTTCGGCATCTCCGGCGAAATCATCGAGATGACACTTCAGCTACGCTGGCTCAACGCCGTCCTAGGGGCCATCACCGTAGGACTTGGCTTCCTCCTGGTACGCAAGCTGGCAACCAGCACCGCCGCTTGGTTCACAGCCGTTCTCCTCGCTTTCGAGCCATTCATCCTGCGCAACAACAGCCACGACTTCCTTGAAACCTCGGCCATGCTGCCGGCGCTGGCAGGATTGCTCATCCTCCTGGGAACCCGCGACCCACAGGGCAAGGCACGTTCCTTCCTGAAACTGGCAACAGTTGGACTGCTACTGGGGTACTCCGTCCTGTGCAAAGACTTCTTCCTCGTCTGCACCGTTGCGCCGGTAATAGCAGCCGTCGCATGGAGGAGGACCCTCACCTGGCGTAAAGCCCTCGTCATCATAGGGTTCGGGTCCCTGCCCTACTCGATCTACCTGCTGCTGGTGACCACCGACGGCAATCTTCCGGCTTGGGTATGGGCAAAAAGCAACGGACTGCTCCGCATGTCCGGTGTCGAGAAAACCACCGGATTCACCGCAGAAGGGTCACCAAGTCTCATCTCCCGGCTCATCGAGCAGAGCGGGCACTTCGGGACAAGTTACCTCCTGCTGGGCCTTTGCCCCGTTGCCGGATTGCTCGTGTGCTTCAGCCAACATGCCAAGAGACGTCTCATTGGGCTGACCGGGCTCTCCCTCGGAACAGCAGGCGCCTACAGCGCAATATTCGGCACGTTCGAAGAACAATACGGATACGGCGTCATGGTGGCCGGGGCACTGTGTTCAGTCCTGGCAGTAGTGGAGCTCCACGAAAGATACCCCAAGGCCCGCAAGACCCTCATCGTCATCAGCACCAGCTACATCGCACTAACCATTGCCCTCGGACTCCGCACCGAACTGACCACGGACAATGGATTTGCCAGGGCCAACGACTGGGTCAAGGCCAACCTGCCCGCCAACGCGCGCATCAGCGTCACCAACAGCACCACCTATTTCGCCTACATGGACGATCCCAGGTTCGGCATTTGGCCATCGGCCCCACTGATGAAACAAAACAAAGTCAGCTACATCATGACCCAGTCAACTCCCACCAGCCAGGGATATGGCTACGCCAACCCAACCATGCTCACCTGGCTAAAAACCCACGCAACCCCCCTGATCACCACGGCCGGCCCCACCAACGGTGACACCACCATATGGTTCGTCGATCCCCTGAAACTCGACACAGCAGCCGCAGCCAACGTCGGGGAGCCCTCAAAGGCGTACGGAACGGAAAAGTAACGATGAGAGTCTTACATCTAGGCTTCGAAGACCCCCGCATGCCAGGAGCAGGCGGAGGCTCCGTAAGAACCCACGAAATCAACCGCCGGCTGGCGGCAGAAGGCTTCCACATAACAGTACTGACCACCCGGTACCCAGGGTGGAAAGAACGGGTCCAAGACGGCGTGCACTACGTACCCATCGGCATCGGCACCGGCAAGAACAGAATGACCCGACTCCTGGCCTACGTGATACGGCTCCCCTTCGAAGTGCAAAAACGCCGCGGAACAACTGATCTAGTCGTAGAAGACTTCTTCGCTCCCTTCTCCACCATGGCCGCACCACTTTGGACCAGGCGCCCCACCATCGGCGTCGTCCAATGGCTAAATGCTAAAGACAAAGCACGCCAGTACAAACTCCCGCTGTACTGGATCGAACGCTGGGGCGTACGAAAACACCACAGACTCATCACCGTCTCCCACGGTATCGCCGAACGCCTGAGTGCACAGAACCCCACAGCGCACGTGGACGTCATAGGAAACGGAGTCGACCCCGAAGCCTGGAACCCACAACCCCACCTTGGACACGACGTTCTCTTCATAGGACGCCTTGAATACAGCGACAAAGGCCTCGACCTACTCTTGCAAGCCTGGGCACGAAGCTCCCAGCACCTAACCGCCAACCTCCTCATCGCAGGAACCGGCCCGGACGAAGCCAAAATCCGCACAACAATCCACACCCTCGGACTCACCGACCGAGTACATATGCTCGGATGGCTCTCCGGACCCAAGAAATTCCAAGCACTAAGCGACGCCCGCCTAGTAATAGTCCCTTCCCGCAATGAAACATTCGGACTCGTCGCAATCGACGCACTCGCAACAGGCACGCCCGTCATCGCCTTCAACATCCCCTGCCTCCGGGAGATCATCCCAACCGGCGCAGGCTGGCTCGTTGAACCATTCGACACCAACGCACTCGCCGAAGAGATAACCCGCCGGTATCTCCAACCCGGACTAGAAGAGGACAGCGTCCTCAGACGCCAATTTGCAGCACGGTACAACTGGGATGCGCTTGCCAGGATGCAGGCGCGCTCCTACCAAGATTCTCTGGCCGCTCTGGGTAACAGCACAGCCCGGCTCCAAGTGAACAACCAGGGGGATAGGGGATAAATGTCGAATCAAACAACATTCGAGCGTTCCTTGGAGGGCAACGCTCCCTGGCTATTCCTTTCACCCCACCTTGATGACGCTGTGCTGTCCTGTGGTGCACTTATCGAGGCGCAAACCCGCCAACGAGAGATCACCGTAGCAACGTTGTTCACCGAGGCAATGCCTGCGCCCCACACCCGCGCCGCACGCTCCTTCATGCGCCAATGCTCCGTCATGGACGCCGGGAGTTTGTTCCAAGCCCGGCAGGCCGAGGATCGGGCTGTACTTAAAGCAATGGGGGTTCAATCTGTCCATCTGGGCGCAGTGGATGCCCTTTTCCGAGGCAGACGCAGGCCGGCGAAGCTAAGGCGCGGCGTGTGGGATGCGCTCCTCCCTGAGCTGACCCACCGCTACCCTACCTTCCGGTTCGACATCGCCTTGGGCAGGATTGCGCGGGGAGATCGGGAGCTTATCCGTCACCTTCAGGGCAGCGTTGCCGAACTTCTGCATCAGACCAACTCCGAGCTGCTGTTCTGTCCAGCAGGGGTGGGAAAGCACGTGGACCACATGATTACCCGGGGTGTCGGCGAGGAGTATCCGGAAAAGCTAGTAATGTACTCAGACTTTCCCTACGATTTAGCCTCTGAACCGGATGAAGATCATCTCTCCGAGATGGGACTCTTGCGCTTCACTTGGGGTTCAGGCCTCGAAACCAAGTCTCGGCGGATCAAGGAGTACATCACCCAAGTCGACGCTCTATTCCCTGGCGGCGCAATCCCGCTGAAGCCGGAGACCTACTTCGTACCTGGACCTGGTAACGCCGTCTACGAGTCAATCTGAGCGGTGGACTCTGAGTAACCAACAGGTGAGGACCTTCGAAGGCAATACTGACCACCAGCCGCTCTCCCAGGGTAGTTGCTGGTCAGGAGAAGCCAGAGCTGGCCACGACCTCACCTGTTGCCTCCTTTCGGCGTCAAGCATGAAGCCCATGCGCTTGGCACTGCGCATCACAACCGTGCTCTGCACAAACTTGACTTCCGGAAGACGTTTCTGAATGCAGAACTCCGCCGTCAAGACGTCCGCCACGGTGCGTAACCACATGATGATGAGGAAATTGGTCTCCCCAGTGGTGGAAGCAACCAGGCGCACAGTTCGTTGACCGCTGGCACGGCGGCCAATTCAGCATGGCGGCCCGCTGGAACGTTGGCGAGCCAGCGGCACGCGATAGGGGGGTCAATGCAGAGAACCGCCACGAGCTTCCACCAGAATGCATCCGAGTGCACAATTGGCTGCGGACGCTGAGTACCCCGGGAAAGGATGAGATGCGGGACAGTACGTGTTCGGCGTGGTTGGCGAGTGAGGAGGTCACGGCTACGTAGAACTCCGGTGGCAACGGAGGCAGTGGCACGCGACCAGACGCTTAGACTCTGTTTACGATCGTCGCACCAGGCGGTCAAGGATGCGAGGAGTTCGCAATGAAGCGCACCGCCGAAGCCGCCACGTGGAGAGACCACGTCTCTCCACGTCGGTTGCCATTCCAGATGCAGCAGCCCCTGCCAAGGGCGACGATCGTTGACCGCATCGCGTTTCTTCTGGGTACGTTATCGGCGGTGTGGCTGGGCGCCTTGATCTCACTTCAAGGGCTTGGATCTCTGTGGTCCATTTGGCTGTTCATCCCCGTATGGGCGATCATCGCCTACCTTGTCCTCCCGAGACTTCACAGGCTCCTTTCAGACCTGTATGTGCCGGACTACTTTTTTGGACGAACCCGCACTGCCGATGGCCTACTGGGTGACCCTGTAAACCTAGGTGTCGACGGTGACGCAGCACAGTTAGACACAGCCATGACGGCAAGCGGGTGGAGCCGCGCAGATGAGATCACAGCTCCTTCAACATGGCGAATCATCACGTCGACGATCACGCGGCGTAGCTATCCCACTGCCCCGGTGTCACCACTCATGTTGTTCGGCCGTCGGCACGACCTCGCCTACCAGCAGGAAATCGAAGGAAACCCGAAACAAAGACACCACGTGCGGTTCTGGCATTGCCCCCCGGGATGGCTACTCCCCGGCGGCGCACACGCTGACTGGATGGGAGCAGCTACCTACGACACTGACATCGGGTTCTCGCTCTTCACCTTGCAAGTCACACATCGAATCGACGAAAACACCGACGAGGAGCGGGATTACGTCGTCACCAGTGTTAAATCATCGAACCCAAACGCCGGGTTGCGAGTGTTGAAAGACTTCACCACCGGATACCACTCGCGTAACGGTGGAGGAGACCGATTCATCACCGATGGTGATCTACCGATCATCGACGTATCGAAGATCAGCGTAGAATCGCTCCTCGATACTCCCGCCGCGCTCGGGCACCACGCGATCCCTGACGCTCGTGCCACCGCTCGAAGCGCACCTCTCAGTACCGTGGTCGCAGTCGTCTGTATAGTAATCAGCGCCCTGCTGGACCTGTTCGGGGTGCTTTCCAATCAGGATTCACTCACCGCCGAGCTGGATCAGGATCATGATGCGACCAGGAGCGCTTTCCTCGTCGTCGCTGTCGTATCTGGACTGCTCACTGTGGTCCAGATCGTACTGGCGTGGTTCGTATTACGGGGTGGACGCCGATCTCGAATCGTCTTGATGATCGCGCTCCTGCTCGGAATTCTCACCGTTGCATCAGACTTTCTGAGCGGTGCGGCAGCTCTAGGTCTCAACAGCCCCGTGTTATCAGCCACGCTGCTCAGCCTCGCACTTATCGCGCTCTCGTCGGAGTCGGCCGGGGCGTGGGCGCGGCGCGCGAATGAGCCTGAGCAGCATGAATAACGAGTTGCACGGAGAACCTGGCCCCCATGGCGTGCTGGTCCAGGCCTGAGGCGCAGCTTGGGTGAGCGGGAGAACCTCTTCTGGTGGTGCTCGCGCTGGCCGATGGCGTGATCATACTGCTGCTGGGGGTATGCCCGTCGACCGGGGCGCATTGCTGCCGCAGGAACTTGATGCTCTCCCGCTGCGTGACTAGGGCCGCCTCGGCGGCGTCCTCGAGGGCCTGGAACTCCTCGGTGCTACTCTGCTGACCGGTTGCTGGGCTGGAGCGTTCCACCGCGCCGCAGACGAGGGAAGGCTGTCCGCTGCGCAGGGTCGCAGCGAAGAGGGCTGCGGCGCTGTTCTGGCGTCCCGGGCCTCGGCAAGCTGGTGGTGGAGCGCCAGTGACTGCGTTGTGGCGGCTCGTTCTTGCGCGCGCCGATTTCGGTTCGTGTCCGCTCGATCTGCTGTTCCAGGGCGTCCATGTGCTCGCGGGCCTGTGCGGCGATCGTCCGGCGATGTTGTAGATGTTGTAGTTGTGTTTCGTTGATGAGACGGGCGGCGAGGGTGGCCACGGTTTGGTGGACCGTGGCCCGCCGGTCGGCCAGTTCCTGCCCTGGGAGCCTCTGCTCGCCCAGTGCGTCCAGGGCAGTGTCCAGGGAGGACTGTGCGGCGGCGTGTGCTTGTGAGGCGGTGTGGTAGGCGTTCAAGGGCACTGCCAGCGTCTGGACTTGTGCGTGGCGGGCCAGGAGAGGTGCTGGGCTTGCTTGGCGGCCGCCCGGTGGCGCTCGTGCGCTTCTTGGCGGCCTCGCAGTTCGTCCAGTGTCTGGTGCCGGCGCCGGCGGGCCGCGGCACCCTCCGCTGCTGTACGGGCCTCGCGGAGGGCGTCCGGGCCCTCTGGGTTTGCTCGTGGGCGGCCTGGGCGGCCGCCGCGGCAGTGTCGAAGAGTCCGGCCCAGGGATCCTCATGCGCTGCGCCCTCTTGGTCGACCTCGCCCGAGTTGGAGGCGTTCTCGTGTGAGGTTTCGGCGGCGGCGAGGGCGCTCAGGTGTGCCAGGTCGTTGCGGATCTCGGCGACTTCTTCGGCGGCTTTGCGGCTGAGCTCTGCCATTGGCCGTCTGGGTGTTCTTGCAGGAGAGCTTTGGCCCGTTCGGGCGTGGTGCCGGTGCCGCGTTGTTTGGGGCGTTCCCAGGGGAGGTTGCGGCGGATCTTCAGACGTCGGCCCTTGGTGGTGAACTCCAGGCTCACCCACGGGCCGGTTTCGGTGTCGGCGTGGTCGCTGCGCAGGTTCTGGCCGGCGCGTTGCCCGGGGACCTGGCCGTAGAGGGCATAGCAGATGGCGTCCAGCACGGAGGTTTTCCCGGAGCCGGTGGCGCCGTTGAGCAGGAAGAGCCCGTGGGGTGCGAGGGCGTCGAAGTCGACGACCTCGTGGCCGGCGAAGGGTCCGAATGCTTCGAGTTCGAGGCGGGAGAGTTTCATGCGCTGTGCCCTGCTGCTCGGGCGGTTTCCACCGCAGTAGTGAGCTCTGCCCGTTCTGCGAGATGCCCTGACTCGATTAAGAGCGTGGAAATAACGTCGATTCTCACGACCCGTGCACTACTCCCTCATGTCAAGAAGGCTCCAACCATATAGCTCTCACAACACGAGTGGCTGCTGGAACAGGATGACCGGGTAAGGGATACCTGCGGACGCGGCTTCGTCGCGGCAGCAAGACGAGTACTTTTCGCAGCCCCGCCCCCGGAAATCATGGGTGTCTCACTCTACTAGAAGGGCAACTAAGGCTCGATGGGCGCGGTTTCCGACACGGCATTGGTATCCTCTGATCCAGACCTTCGGACAGCCGTCGATACCTTTCTTGCCGCTGCGAAAAGCGACAAGCAGTTAAACACTCAGCACTCGTACGCTAGCGTGCTTGGGCGAATCGTTCACGAGTTGGGACCACACCGGCCTCTCGCGGGGGTCCGCTCGGCGGAAATCTCGTTAGTCCTGGCACAGGCCTGGGGATCCACGGCGCCTACGACTTGGAATCATCGCCGTCGCATCGTCCGTGCCTGGTTGAACTGGTGTCGACAGGACAAGGCTTGGTCGGCTCCAGAGTTCCCAGCCGATCTGATGCGACGCCAGGAGGACGCTGCAGCCAACAGAGCCAGCGCTCGGTCCCACATCGATGAGCTCCTGATCCGTCCAGACCTGCCGCTGCGTGAAAGGACTCTGTGGTGGATGCTTTACGAGAGCAAAGCTCGAACCAGCACCGTCCTGGCCCTGAACATCGAAGATCTCGACTTGGCCCGCAGACGCGCCTCTACCCATTTGAGCAGCGATAAGGCCCCATGGATCCAGTGGGGCGCAAGCACCGACCGTCTTCTCCCCCAGTTCATCGGTCACCGTACAGTTGGGCCGCTTTTCCTGACCACTCGCCCGAGGAAGTCTCTGTATCTTGATGAGGTCGCTGATCGCGACATCGATTCCGAATCAGGTCGCCTCCGGCTCGGCTACGCGGGCGCTCGCGAAGCTCTGCTGAAGTACTCTCCGACCCTACATCTTGCGCATTTCCGACTCGCATCCCCACATCGGCCCGGTGTATCTGAGTAGTAAGGCAACCTTCAGAGCCCCACCGCCGGACAGGCGAAACACACCCTGGACCAAGCCACCGAGGCCCGGCCCGGCCCGATCCACGCTACCCCGGCAGCCCGGGGATGAGGGGCGCAACGAGGTCCGGTCTGAGAGTGAAGGGCGTCCGCGTCTGTCCTCAGTCAAGCGCAGCGACAGGATTGGAGGTACTTCACTTCGCAGAACCGCGGACCTGGAACACGGGGAATCGCGGACTTATCGGCCGCCGACCTTTACCATTGCCGGTATGAGTCCAGAAGCAGCGGAACCAAGTCCCGGGGTCGAGCTTCGGCGGGCCTCGAACGTCGGGTTCGGGGTTCACTTGATTGCCCAACTGGCGCTGTGTGTATTGGGGTTCTTCCCCGTCATGGTCGCCGAGAAAAACACGAGCATCATCGAACTGCTGGCACTGTGGTGCCTGCTCGGATCGATCTACTCGTTTGTGATGATCCTCCAGCTCGGCCGCGAGGCCCGCTCAGTCCGCCCGAAGCCTTTGGTAGGCCCGACGGCAGCCGAGCTCGCGCCCGCAGTCCGGGTCCTGACCATCGTCGCGACTGCGTTGGCCAGCATGATCGGAGTGACGGCCGCAGCGCAGGTCCTTCTAACATCCAGCTCAGCGGATGAGGGGATCCGGATCCTCTCCAAAATGGTGGGTGTGTGGAGCATGCTGCTGTCCTGGGCGCTCATGCAGTGGGGATTCGCCCAGATCTACTTCCAGCGGCACTACGGGAAGACCGGCCCGCTCCTTCGCGTGCCGGGAACCACGACCCCACGGATGGTGGATTTCGTCTATTTCGCCTTCACCGTGGGGACCACGTTCGCGGCCTCCGACTGTGAAGTGCTGGACTCCCGCGGACGCTGGCTGGTCACCTGGCACTCGGTGCTCAGCTTCTTCTTCAACGGATTCATCATCGTCCTGGCCCTGAACACGATTTCGGGACAGTAGCCCATAGTTTTCACTCCGGCCAGTACGTAGGCAAGCGCATGAGTTCGGCACCACGGACCCCACCATCGACAACACCAGATGGGCTGCGGGGCGCCGCAGCTCAGGTCAAGATCGACTGGACACCGCTGACGAGGATGACAAAGCCGAGCGCGAGGATGAGCAGTGACGCCATGATCCCGATCGCATGGACAATTCGAGGCGTGAGCGCCCGGCGGAAGAAGGCCCCCGCCGAGACCAGCACAAGCTGCCACGCAAGCGATGCAAGACCTGCCGATGCCACAAAAACCCCAGCTACCACCCATGTTGTTCCTGGTGCCGTCACAGCCCCACCCAGCGCGACGAAGTAGACCAAGGTCAGAGGGTTGAAGGCAGTCAAGGCGACGAAGCGAAAGTACGCCGTGCGAGCCGTGCTCGGATCGCCCACCGCAGGTCCTTCGGCGTGCTGCCGGGAGCCCTGATGTAATTGCCAAGCTCCAATAGCAATCACCAGTGCACCCGAGATGAGCAGAAAGATCCCTCGGTGGCTTTCGATTGCCTGGACCAGCAACCTACTGGTGGCCGTTGCCACCACGCAATAAATCACGTCAACCGTGGCAACACCCATCGCGGCAGCTGCCCCGACCTTGAAACCGTTGACCAAGCCCTCTCGCAAAAGCATCGCGGCAATCGCGCCGACCGGCATTGCGACACCAAGCCCAGCGGCGATACCGGCAACAGTGGGCGCCCAGAGATCATTCATCTCCCTAGTGTGAGGTGCCCAACCCCGAAATGACCGAAACCCGAGAACACCGCAGGCGTTCCTCCCCCCTCAAGACAGGCCATCGCCGGCAGCACCGGAGATCGGACATGGATCGCGAAATCCGTTCCCCCCGTTAGTGGTGAGAAGGCAAGCATTCTTCGCGTCCAGACACGGCCTCTGCTCACCGAGCCAAACGCCGTCACTGTCTCAACAACTAGCCCTACTAAGAGATAGCGGCGGGAGGCGCCGCCCTAGTTAGAAGGAGCCTGTATGCCCACTCGTAGCGAACCGTGGCCCGAAGGGACCCCCACCTGGATTGATCTGGGCAGTGAGGACCTCGAGGGTGCCAAGGCCTTTTACTCCGGCCTTTTTGGCTGGGATTACGTTTCAGGAGGTCAAGAAGCGGGTGGGTATCTGCTCGCGGTACTCGATGGCAAAGCCGTAGCGGGTATTGGACCGAAGCAAGACCAACAGATGCCCACCGTGTGGACGAGCTATTTTGGCTCTGACGATGTCGACGCCACCGCAGAGAAAGTGACGGAGTCCGGCGGGCACGTAGTCGCCCCGCCATTCGGTGTGATGGATTCAGGGCGCATGGCCATCGCGTCTGACTCCGCGGGAGCTGTCTTTGGCATCTGGCAGGCGGGAAGCCATATCGGTGCTGAGCGATTCAATGAGCACGGGGCACTGTGCTGGACCGAACTGCACACCCCTGAGTACAACTCCGCACGTGAGTTCTACCCCAAGGTCTTCGGGGGAGAGGTCAGCGATATCTCTGAAGAGAGCTTCGTCTACTCGACGTTCCGACGGGCCTCGGACGGCGAAGAAGTCGCCGGAATGCTCCAAGATGATCGTTTGCCCGAGGCAGGCCCTGCCTACTGGCTTGCCTGGTTTGCCTCCAACGACGTCGACGCCAGTATTGCCACAGCGCTTGCACTGGGAGGATCGGTCCTGTTGGAACCGTCAGATTCTCCGTTCGGGCGTATGGCCATAGCGCGCGGGCCCCAAGGCGAGACATTCGGTCTCATCGCGGCCCCGCCTGAAAGCCACTGAAAACACAGGAAGTAGCTGTGGGGCGGCGCCATTGGGGGGGGGTGCCTCCCCACAACGGAGCAAGGCGACGATTCTGTTCCACGACGGATTTCGTCGTCTTCTCTGCCAGGCTTAGCCGTCGCAGCCTTGCTGTATGAGGCCAGGCCTTTGCCGGCACCTTTGTCAGCTCTCTGCCGTGAGCTCATGGGGAAGGGCGTTGGTCGGCGACCAGCACCGTCCTGCGGCCTCGACCACCGGTCACCGCTATCAAACCCCAATAGCGTGCGGCTTCTTCCATCGTGGCTGCCGCTGACAGGCCACCCACGGAGAGCGCGTCAAAGCCCATCTTGGTGGCGAGCTGAACGGTTCGGGCCAGCGCCCATGAGTCGTCACTGGCGACGGGAAGAACTGGTCGGCGCCCGTCCGGTAAGGCGGGGGATTCCATATGTTCGGCGCCCAGGACGTTGAACGCCTTAACTACTGTGACTGCAGGCCCAGCCGTGGAAGCGACAACTGCGGCGCCGCTGGCGAATCCGGGTGGGAGTTTCATTCCAAATGGATTGGTCGCATCGATCAGGACCGCTCCGTCTTCCAGGCCTAACAGCGGCACCGCCTCGGGCACGGCCGAAAAGGGCACGGCCAGGATAACGCGTCGATATCCAATCGCGGCCCCTTCAACGGGCACGGCATATTCAATGCCGACGCTGGCCAGTTCCGGGGTCCGCACGGCGAAACGAACCTCGTACCCGTTCCTGGTGAGGTTGGATCCCAGGGCACGGCCCACCCTTCCTGCACCAACAATCAGTACGTGGTGACTCATTGTCCCAACCTTCGCACTGAACAGCACACGTCACCATCGATGCCCTTCTGCGGGGCGCGTGATCTGTGACGCTCGCCGGCCATCTCACCACTCAGTTGAGCCACTCGCGCTCCTCTCGACGGTCTCGTCATCTCTGGGGACCGGTTGTTGGGTCGGGCAGGCCTCATCCCCCGATTCAGCCCGCCCGACCGGCCACGCCTCCTCGATAGCGTCCTATCAGCGCAGCCTTCACCAGAGGCTTAGGGAACCTCTGACACACCTAAATAGCATCTCCTCGGAAAATATCGACGCCGTTCCACGGACCAAGGCGATTCCCCTCTGGAGACAACCCGGTTCGATCCTTCACCGCTGCAGCCAGCGCAAGCGCCACTGGACACGCAACCCTCGGTATCCTCCGGCACGACAAAAATCGAGGGGTGGATGCAACAAAACTGGTCACAGTTCAGCAAAGACCACGCAAAATCAGCCGCATCGGCACCCGCAAACTCGGCTACGCGGCGAAGACGATAGACGATAGACGATTCTGTTGAATTACCAAGGAAATCGACTGTCGTATCTGTCCGGAACTCCAATTAACTTGAAGATTCAAACGTTTGTGCTGTTTTTGGGACCCCTAGGCAACCGAGCGATCCGTGAGCGAAAATGAGAGTCGACCATCTGGTTGATGACGATGTTGACAGGATCGCGCTATGTTGATCATGTAGGTCTGGACGACACTGCCGGTGTCATCCGGGCCCGCCAAATGCAAGGGGGCATGTATGGGGCTCAGTCTCCACAGGGCGATTTGCCACCACCGTTCCGCACCAGCGGGAACGCGAACTCGGTCGGAGCTTGTATAACCGTGAGCGTGCTCGACGACGACGCCAATCCCCCCTTCCCGTCCGACGCAGAACTTATCCAAGCCGTCCGTGCCGGCGATATGGTCGCCTACGGCGAACTCTATTCCCGTCACCGCCAGCGGGCTCTTGCCATTGCACGGCGACTGACTCCCGATAAGAACTTGGCTGAGGATGCCGTCAACGAAGCCTTCGCAGCTATCCTCATCGCGCTGAGATCCGGGCACGGTCCCACCGGGCTCTTCTGGCCCTACCTGTACTCGAGCGTCTCGCGCGCCATGCACCGCATGAATCGAGCCGCGCAGCGGGAAAGCCCTGGCCTGGATGATCGGGGCCAGGAGCCGCACCTTCCCGACTCGGATCACATCTTGGCCCTTTTTGAGGGCCCCGCGGCCCGCCACGCCTTCCGGCAGTTGCGGACGAGGTTCAAGGAAGTAATCTGGCTGTTGGACATTGAGCAGCTCAAGCCTCGGGAGGCCGGCAAGATCCTGGGCCTCTCGCCAAATGCGACCGTAGCCCTGCATCGCCGCGCCAAGGAGGCACTTCGCCTCGGCTACCTCGCCGCTCACCTGAGTCAGCCAACGAATCTTCCCTCGGCCTGCCGAAAGGCGATCCCCTCGATTCCTGCTTTCGTTCACGGGACGCTAAGTGAGACTAAGACCCATGCTCTGGTCGCTCACATGGCCCGATGCCCTGACTGCGTAGCCCGCGTGGACCAATTGCAGCTCTTGTGGACACCAAAGTCGAAGACCCCCCACGTCGTTGGTGAACCCAAATCAGCGCGCAGCGGCGGTCTGGACAGCAACGATCCAGACGCTCTACTCTGCGGCAACACTCCATGCCCCCCGGGATATTCAGCGGAGCCCGGGCTACGTCCATGGTGACGCTATCTGGATCGAGAGATGCAGGTAACGCTGAGCTCAGTTGAGATCGGAACAAATCCGGGACTTCAGTGCCGCCAGCTTGTCCGGGCGAAACCCGCTCCAACTTTCATGTGGCGTTACCACGACCGGCATCCTTGAGAACCCAAAGCTTTCAAGAAACCGCCGAGCCGCGGGGTCATCGGAGATGTCAATTCGGCGGTAAGAAAGCCCCTGCATCATCAACGCCTCGCAGGTGGCATCACACTGAAGGCAGTCCGGGCTGGTATACACCATGATCTCTGCTCGTAAATCGTCCCTCACCTGCTGCCTTCCCCAAAAATAACTTAGCGCTCTAGGTAACCACCTTCGCACGACGTGGGCTTCCACTGCGGTCAAATTTCCAAGTTATTTTTGGCTATTAACGATCCGGGAAGAGACCCAGGCCCAGTTGTGGACTCAGGAGTCAATGGCTTCGGCGCCGCCACGACCGGGCAAGCGTGCGAGGGCCCCGCGCCGGTCCAACCTCGCATTGGGGAGTCGAGGCTGCCTGGAACGGCCGTTGAGGTGGAGAAATATTCTCCACCGTTCTCCATCACTATCGGCGAGCAGCGAACTATCTCCGAAATGCCGGGTGGCCTTCACCTGGTGGAACAGGAGATGCCTACTCGGGTCGACAAGGGAGTTGTGCTCGCTGCCCATGCTTCTTCTCGTGCCGTGATACGGACGAAGCGCTCCCCCTGGACAGCGGGGTAGGTGGTTGCGCCAGGGGTCAGCGGAGAACATGATGTTCGACCTGATGGCGGCATCCCGGCAACAGGCTTGCGTTGTGAGGTGGCGTCTCTTGGGCGCAGTTTTTGGGTCGCCCGGTGCCGTGCTTCGGTGTGACTCAATGTTGGATGAGGGGCACACGATGAGCGAATCCTCGCTCTCAACTAAGCAGGATCGAACTACCACCCATGGAGGACATCGCCGGACTCTGGCAGGCTTGATGCTTTTGTTACCCACCCTGTTGGTGCTTGTGTTCCAAGGCGGTGCCGGCATCTCAAAGGCTTCAGCTGCCCCACAGCAGCTCGTTGAACCTCAGGCCTGGACCGTTGCCGGTACCACCGCCATAGGGCGCACAGCGGAGGGGGTGACCGTTTCGGCGTCATACTCGGGCCCCGGAAAATTGAGTTCGGAATCGCATCGACTGAGAATCGACCTGACCGGATGCACCGCCGCGTGCGGCGCTCTTACGTACACGTTCTCGGCGCCGGTGGCGACGCCGCGACTGACGGTGGCAGATATCGGAGCTGCCAGGGTAAACCCCTCGCGCATCATCACGGCCTATCACGATCACCCGATCACTGTTCGCGACGCTTCCTTTATCCCGGTGAACGCCACCCCTGATCTGGGCCTGTGGAATTCAAACAGGACCCTTGGGGTGCTCAATCCGCGGCAATTCATCGGCGCGAAAGCGGCTCCCCCGGGAAGCTGCTCGAACTTCGGCTGCGGCACCTTCGACCTGCAACTGCAGCAGCGTACGGTCTCCCAGATCGCCTTCAATTTCGGTTATGCCGGCACCGGCACCAACCGTGATGTCTTCTGGCTAGACCTCGCCTTCGTTCCCGCACCGGCCACAGTACAGGTGGGCGTATCGGCCGAAGGCCAAGCCGGAATGTTTCGCTTCACCACCAGCAACCTGAGCCATGCGGCTCAATCGATCACCACCCGAGAATCGGGCTTGGCTACGACGGCAACGCCCAGCACAGTCCTTAACTATGCTCAAGCTGCGTCCGTGACGCAGCTGACGCCGAAAGGTTTCGGCCTTAGCCAGGTGTCCTGCATTGACTCCAATTCGACGTTAAGCGGCAACCCCAGCAACGTGCCCTTCACGCTGCGCGGCACGACCATCAGCATCGCACCGAGATACCTGACCGGGGATGCCGCAATTCGGTGCACGTTCGGCAATGAAGCCACCCAACCCAGCCCAGGAACACCAAGCCAAACCCCTAACCGACCGACCCCGGCCCCCAGCGAGCCGACCCCAGCCCCCAGCATCACGACACGCCCTCTGCCCGTTCCGCAACCACCGATGGACTCGTGCGTGGCCGACTGTGTAGACACCACCTTCCATGCCGATCCGCCCAGCGGCACCTCGGTGAAGGCCGAGCAAACGGTCCACTACACGGCGACCTTCACCAATTCCGCCATCACGCCGGTTCACATCGCCCAGGGCATAGACCTCCGCGGGGTCCTCGACGATGCCGTCTACCTACCCGCCCTTCAGACAGCACCGGAAAACTGGGAGGTTCACGCCAGTGCTACGACGCTGGATGTTCTCGGAACTCTCGCACCAGGGGAAAGCAAACAGGTCAGCTTCGCGGTGAAAGTTCACCCCTCCCCCGCTGGCGACCACACCCTGGTCGCCGCCTTCACGGCCGGCGGCACCCATCCCGCCGGAGCAAAGCCGGCTCAATGCCGTTCTGGCAGCGCGTGCGCGGCCCACCCGGTGTCAGCGTTCACCCTCATGATCTCAGGACCTGCACAGGCCGAAGCACAGAATACGGCGACTTTCACGGTGGACGCAGTCAACTCTGGAAAAGGCCCGGCCTCCGGGACTGCCGTCATTGATCTCTCAGGAATCCTCCCCGGAGCCACTTATCGCGGGGATGCACCAGCCACGGTGGCGTATCAGGAATCTCGTCTGCTCTGGCAGGTCTCGCTCCCCCCACAGGGGCGCAGGTCCTTCACCTTTTCCGTCACCACTGGCACCAGCGGCGGCACCCTAATCGGGCGAGTCGTCGGCGGGGAAAACTGTCCCGCAGCAGCGAGCTCGTCGTGTCAAGCCACGATCACCACCGCCCACGCTGCCCCTACCCTCTCCGTCTTCTCCGTCCCGGTGCTCAGCCACGTCGTGAACGTTCGTTGGTCCCTCGTGATGGGCGGTCTGACGCTCATCTTCATCGCAGCCTTGCTATTGGCCGCGGTCCGCCCTGTGTGGGGTGGTCGGCGATGAGCGACGCATCCGACGTCATTCTGCCCACTGACGGTGAGCTGCTTGAGCAAGTTCGGGCTGGAGAGCTCGACGCTTATGGGGAGCTGTTTCGACGCCACCACGCCTCTGCCCTTCGGGTGGCCCGGCGTCTCACCCCGGATTACACCCTCGCTGAGGACGCGGTGAACGATGCGTTCACCACGGTGCTGACCGCGATTCAGGCCGGGAAGGGCCCCGTCGATGTATTCGGGCCATACCTGATCTCTAGCGTCTCCCGCTCCATGTACCGGATGAACCGAAAAGCCATGCGGGAGGTCCCCGTCATGGACACTGAAGTCCTGGATTCAGAAGTGGCCGACGCCAATCGCGTCGTCGCCGAGTTCGACGACGCCGCCGCCCGCAACGCCTTCCGGCAACTTGCGGACCGGTGGCGGGAAGTTATTTGGTACCTCGACGTCGAGGGCATGCCCCCACGAGAGGCCGCCCCTTTGCTGGGGCTCTCCCCGAACGCGACCGTTGCGCTGCATCGGAGGGCCAAGGAAGCGCTGCGCCTTGGCTATCTGTATGAGCACGTCACAGCACAGGGCCCCGAGCAGTGCCGCGTGTTCATCCGCGACATCCCGCCCTATGTGCGAGGGAGCTTGCGCAAGAGCCGCGCAGAGCTCCTAGAAGAGCACTTGCGCACGTGCAAAACCTGCCCCTCCATCTTGATGCAAGTACAAGAGGTTGGGCCTTTTCAACGCATGATTCTGCCCGCACTGGCCCTCTTGCCCCTCGCCCAGATCTATCCAGGCCAAGGCCACAACAACCTCGGAAGTCCCACACATTCACGCACCGTCTCCACCCTGGCCGCCGGCGCCACCGCACTAGCGATCGGAGTGGCGCTCCTACTCATCGCAGTTGTCACCCAATTAGCAGTGGCTCCGGGGCCCAGCATGACAGTGACCTCGCTTCCTTCCGCTGGGGTGGGACCACAATTCACTATCACCTCTCACCATGGAAGAATCGCAAGCGCAGATCTGAGCTTCCCGACCAGGTCCCTGACACCCCTGGATGTCACCCTCGACCCGGGGGCAACGAGTCAGATTATCGCCGTAGACCCGCCCGACTTTTGGAGCTGTCAGGCCACAGAAAGCGGAACTTGGCGGTGCATCCGCGATGCAGAAGCCGACGATGCGCGGCAGGCTCAGTTCCATCTCACCCTTGGCAGGAAGCCCTGCGTGGCCGGAGCAGATTTCACCCTCACCCAAAACAACCATCTCAGAGAACCAGCCACCACCAAATGGCCGAGCCCCTGCCTGAGGGCGTGAAAAATTTACACCTCCCACCGTCCCTTTAGGACTCCGCCGAGCTACTAAAGGTCAGAGAAGAGCCCGAAAAGGACAGGGCCACGAGGGACTTGGAGCTGAGCCGATGACATCCCCTGAACGGGTGGAGGTAGCCCGCACCGACGCGATCGTGGCCGCGGCGCTGGCCTTGCGTGAAAAAACACGCCCCGCACAGATCAAAGATCCGCCTCGTCCGGTGTGTGTATCCGCATCCGGCGCCTCGTTTCGCTCAGGCTCCAACGGTCATGGCAGCACCGAAGGGTGTCATCGCCGCGCGCGCTGGCGAGCTCTCTGCCGAGTGTGGGCAACCGCTCGAAACCTCGTCAGGCTCCCTCGCAAACCCTGACCACCCTCGAGAGCAAACCGTCGACTCGTCATCACACATCCCTGGTCAAAGCAGAGCCAGGATGACGCCTACGCCGAGCGTCGGTACTAGTAGAAAGGAGCCATCGGATGAACACCGCCGACATCGCCGTCGTCTTGGGCACCCCATCAGAAGCGATCAAGCTCGCACACGTGATCGCCGCGCTCGGTGAGCACGCACGAGTCCTATACGACATCAGCCAAACGAACGACCCGACGGACCACCCCCTGGCCCACTTGGGGCTGGCGCCAACGACCGTGACTTTCCGCTGCACAGGATCGGACCGCGGCACCCAAATCAGCAACCTGCTGCATACCTTTACCCAAGAGTTCACACGGCGCCGCCCCAGTGTCCTCATTGTCTGCGGTGCCAGCAATAGTGCTGTAGCGGCGGCACAAGCAGCAAGTTTCTCAGCTATCCCCGTCCTTCATGCCGAGTCGGGAATCCGATCCTACGACCGGTCCAGCCCAGAGGAGATCAACAGACTGATCCTCACAGCCGTAACCGATCTTCATTGTGCGGCGACCTCCAATAACCTGTACAACCTCATCGGAGAATATGTCGACACGCGCACCATCGCGGTCACGGGCAGTACCAGCGTCGAAGCGGTCAGCTCAGCCCTGTCGCTGGCGGAGACCCTTCCAGGTGATCACAGCCCGGTCCTGGAAGACTGGGCCGAGGTGCAAGATCTCGTCCTGGTCAGCGTTAACCGGCCTGAAAACGTGGGCTCTGCTCCCCAATTCAAGCGTCTCCTGGAAGGACTCGCCGGCATCGCAGCACCCGTGCTGATGGTGCTGCACCCCCGCACCCGTGAGGCCCTCAACGCCTTCGGCTTGGAAAACTACTCTCGTTTCATCCCCATGATCGACCCCGTGGAGCACTACGAATTTGTGAGGTTGGCCCGAGCAGCGGCCCTGGTAATTTCGGATTCCGGAACCATCCAAGAAGAATGCACAGTCGTCAAGACACCGTGCCTCGTCCTGCGAAGGAGCACTGACCGCCCTGAGAGCATCGATGCCGGTTTCGCGTGCCTGTTAACGCCAGATCGAGATCCAGCGGCTGCTGCCAACGCTCTGCTCACGGCACGACCTCATCTGCGCTTGAGCCAGCTGACCTCACCTTACGGGGATGGCAAGGCCAGCGAGAGGGTCGCCCTGCTAGCGCTCCAACTGGCGGCAGGCGCCTCCGCGTCCGAGGCGATCGCCGAGGTCGAGCAGACCCACCCCTTCCTGCGCCCCCACCAGCTTCTACGAGATCAGACGACGCCAGCGTGGCAATGCCAAAAGTCATCTAGTGTCTCCTCTGCCCTTAGCTGAGGGCTTCTCCTTCGAGGTGGCGAACCACCTTGAAAGTAAACTCAGCTGTTCCCAAAGCAGCCATGACACGCAACCACAGAGGCAGGAGCATCTCCGTGCCTCGGGCAGCACTCAACGCGCCAAGGTCTAGGACGTCGCGGTGGCCTAGTTCGCTTAGGATCACCGTCACCACCTGTTTCGCCTCGGCATCATCTCCGCAGAGGAAAATCGTTCCAGGCTCCGGCAGTCGTCCCGGCGCCGCCATGAGCGAGGCCGTCAAGGTGTTCAGTGCCTTCACGATCCGTGCTTCTGGGTGGGCCCGTTGTAGGACTTCCGCCAGCGAGTCCTCGTCCTTGACGAACAGGGTTGGAGGGAATCCCTGGCTGAAATCCAGCGGATTGGTCACATCGAGCACTACCTTGCCTGCCAGAGCTTCGCCAGCTTGCGCGAGCACGTCGGCTGCCGCAAACCCTGAGGTGGCCAGGACGACTAGGTCTCGGCCGCTCTGGGCGGCCTCGGCGAAAGAGGCCAGCCTGATCCGGGGATCATCTTTCAGCCATTCTCCGCGCTCAGAATCGGCCAGAGTCCTGGCACGATCTCGTGTGCCGACCGTCACCGTATAACCCAAGTCGGCGAAGGCGGAGGCCAAGGTCCTGCCCACGGTTCCCGTTCCTAGAACAGCAATATCCATACCTGATTGAACCAGCCCCGAACCCCTTGAGGAAAGGATTCGCGTCCGTCACGAGACACGAGGAGCAGGACCCTCCCCACGCTGACGCGCGACGGCAATCTCACTCAGGACGGTGCAATCCCAAAAACGAGCAGTAACGGACGTCACTATCCCTGATCGCATCCCTACTGATCAGCGCGGAGGGAATTTTGGCTTGGCATGTTCTCTCCGCATCTGGCCCCTCAGCTCAGATGATGCCCACCATCTGGTGTGGTTCCCTGACACCTGAGTTGGGGACGGGCCCGGAGCCACAGGCTCGCGCCTGCCGGGCCAGCGGGGCCCCTCCTCGACACCGCCCACCTTGCGCGGAGGGGTCCCGCCTCAAGGTGTGCAAGACCCTGCATGCAGTTGGGGGAGAGAAAAACAATTTTCAAATTCAGCGTCGAGAAGTGCATGATCTCGCCTTCTTCCTGGTAGCCGGACCATCACCATGGTCCGGCGACGACGGACCTGGCGTCTCGTCCTCTGCCAACGAGAGACGGGGCCTGGTGGGCAGACTTGGGGGCTGAGAAGCCCCCGAGGAGATCCGGACGGGAACCTCGTCACGCAGTACCAAGAAATTTGAAGACCAGACATCGAATCCAGCTCACAGGGGGCCTACCAATGACCACGCGATCGATCCCCGTCCTGCATCGCAGAGCACGCCATCGCCAGCAGCGGTCACCTTGGTTCGTGCGCGCCCTGGTAGCCGTGCTGACGATCGCCTTGCTTGGAATTGTTCCTCTTGTCTCCCCCACCAAGTCGGTTGCCGCTGCAGGCGACCCATTCGACCCGACAGTGCCGATGCAGTGGCAGATGGCGGGCCAGCCCAGCACCCTGTACGACATCGTGATCAACTCCGATGGAACGATCTCATTCGTCGCTGAAGGTACTGCCTCCATCACCTACAACGCCCTGGCTTTCAACCCGCTCGACGGTTACCTGTACGCTGCCGCCACTATCGGTGGGGTTAACAAGGTGATCAAGATCGGCCAAGGCGGGGTCGTCGTGAACAACAACGTCGCGACCCTCCCAGATGCAGTGCCAAACATCACCGGCATCCAGGCATTTATTGACGGTGCCATCGACCCTGCCACCGGGACAATGTACCTCTCAGGCAACAACAACAACATGTCGACTCTGACCAAGGTGAACCTGGCAACGGGCGCTGTGACCACCATCAATCTCTCGCAGACCCTCACCAACAGCGGTATCGCCGACTTCGTGTACCAAGCCGGGGCTCTCTGGACGGTCAATGCTGCGGGAAGCCTGATCAAGATCGACCCCACCACGGGCGTCGTCACGACCGTCAAGACCAACGTCGTCCCGGCTGCGACAGGGACTCCCACCGCCTACGGTGGCGGCTTCTCCCTGGGCAACGGCAACTTCGTATTCATCGACAACGGCACCGGCAAGGCCTACCAGATCGACATTTCCACCACGGCCTACCAGTCCTATTACATGGGCCAAGCGGTCTCGAGCAACAACAACGATGCCGCCAGTTCACTCGGCGCGCCGACCGACCTCGTCGTTGGCAAGTGCGGTCCCGGACAGGGGACCTGTACGTTCCCAACCGGTTCCAACACCCCACTGCACTCCTACCCGATCGGGCAGGACCCTGCCTCCGGGTATGCCGCCGGGCAGCAGTTCACCTACACCATCACCGTATTCAATGATGGGCCGGGGCTCAGTTCAGGGTCGGTAGTCACCGATACTCTCCCCGCCGGTACTACCTATGTGTCTTCATCGAACCCGACCTGTGTGGCCAGTGGCAGTACCGTGAACTGCGCCTCGGGACAGCTGGCTTCAGGAGCCAGCACGTCCTACACCGTCACAGTGCTGGTTGCCGCAGGAACGACGACGAGCCTGACCAATACCGCAAAGGTCCTCGGCAACGAGGCTGAATCTGACCCCACGGACAACACGGACACGCACACTATCGTTCCGGCAGCGGCCTCGATCACCCTGGCCAAGGATGTTGTCGCCAATAGCTGGACCGATGTCAACAACGATCAGCTCAAAGACGCCGGCGACACGATCAGGTACCAGTTCGTGGTGACCAATACGAGCAACGTGATCCTCAACCCGGTCACGCTCTCGGATCCGATGCTCGCCGGCGCAGGAGTGGCAATCACGTGCCCCCAGACCTCCCTCAACCCGGGTGCCTCCATGACCTGTACCTCGGCGCCGTATACGATCACCCAGGCCAACGTGGATACCAATGGCGGCCTGATCACGAACACGGCTACGGTGACGGGCAAGCCGCCCTATTCCTTGCCGAATGTCACGGCCACGGATCCGGCGACGTTCCAGACCGACCAGAAGTCCAGCATTTCGCTGACCAAGACCCCCAACACCTCGTCGTTGGTGGCCGGGCAGACGGTCACGTACACCTTCGTGGCCAAGAACACCGGCACCACCACCTTGAGCAATGTTGTGATCGCGGAGACTTCCTTCAATGGTTTGGGCATCGCTCCAGTAGTGACCAACTGCAACCCGGCCCAGGGCTCGTCCTTGGCTCCTGGCGCAACGATGACCTGTACGGCCACTTACGTCCCCACCCAGGGTGATATCGACGCGTACTCCACGACCGGCAAGAAGGTGGATAACTACGCACGGGTTACTGCGACCTCGCCCAACGGTGCGGTCTCTGCTACCGCTGAGGCGCACCTGCCCTCCACTGGGGCGCCGCAGTTGGTGGCCAGCAAGTCGGTCTCTCCGGTGGCGGGAACGATGGTGCAGCCAGGGCAGGTTCTGACCTATACGCTGACTTTTGACAACACCAGTGGCACCGCGGTAGCTCCAGTCGCCTATACGGACTGGCTGGGCGATGTGCTGGATGCTTCATCCTTCGTGTCGGGTTCGGTCACTTCCACGACTACTTCGGGTACGGCTCTGGTTGTGACCAACAACTCTGCGGCGACTCCGCAGACCCTGGGTATCACGGGGGCGGTCGCAGCGGGGGCGAAGAGCGTGGTGACGTACCAGGTGAAGGTCAACGACGCCGCACATCTGGCAGATGCGTTGCTGGAGAACTACCTCACCCCGTCCACGATCGTCACGCCCCCCACGACGTGTCCGTCAGGATCCACGACGTGCACGGTCAATCCTGTCGGTTCCTGGACGCTGTCGAAGACGGCGAACCCGGCCTCAGGTACGGTCATCAATCCCGGCGACCCGGCAGGATCCCGGCTGATCACCTACACGGTCACCGCGACAAACCTGACGGCGAATCCTGTCTCCGGTGTGGTGCTGACCGACGACCTGTCGCAGGTCCTCAACAACGCCACGTTCACCTCCGGTTCGGCCTCCTTGGTCATCAACGGCGGCTCGCCTACGGCGGTACCGAACCCGGTGGGTCAGAAGCTGACCACGAGTGCGTTCACGCTTCCGGCGAATGGCACGGCGGTACTGACGTATTCGGTGACCGTGAACTCCACGGCCTGGCTGGTCACCCTGACCAATAGCGTGACCGGCAACGGCACGGTTCCCCCGCAGCGGTGCGTCACTGGCGGGACGGGGCCCGTAGATCCCGCCTGTGTGGTGACGCACCCGACTAGCGGGCACATGTTCGTGCAGAAGACCGGCCCCGGCGCAACCGCGGGGTCCACGGTTCCGCTGGGCGGTGCCGTCTTCGAAGTCCACGCCGATGTTTCGGGCCAGATGAGTCCGACCGCCACCGGTCAGGTCAGCGCCGTGTCCGGTTCCACCGGTCTGGTGGAGGTCCGCCAGCTGGTGCCGGGCACCTACTGGCTGCTGGAGACCAAGGCACCTTCCGGCTACACCCTGCTCGCTGCCCCGGTGAAGTTCACCCTCAGCAGCACCGGGACGGTCACCGTCGACGCCTCCTCGGCGGGTCCGTCGGTGACCGCTTCGAATCAGACCATCACCGTCAATGACCTGCCGGCCGTAAAGCTGCCCTTCGCTGGAGGCCCCGGAATGGTGGGCCTGATCGGGACCAGTATCGGCGGGGTCCTCCTGCTGCTGCTGGCCGCGCTCCTGGTGATCCGGTCTCGGCGGGAAGAAAAGACCTCATGAATACGAAGAGGCCGGGCAATGTCGCCGGCCACTTCTCAGGGGAACACTATGAAAGGAAAACGATGAAACCATCGAAGGCAAGGCGGGCCATCCTGGCTTCGCTGGCCGCAATAGCCACCGCAGGAATGTTTGCCTTCGGTCTCGGAGGCGCGAACGCGGCCAACATCTCCAACATCGACCCGAACCAGACCGCGACGCTCTCGATCCACAAGTTCGAGACGCCCAGCACGCCGACGGGTCTGCCCAACGACGGCACTGCCCTCACCCCGGCGCAGCTGGCGGCCCTGACCCCGATGCCGGGTGTGACGTTCACGGTGCAGCCCATCAACGGGATTGATCTGACCACCAATGCCGGGTGGACGGCGGCGGCGGCTCTGACCCCGACGACAGCCGCAGCGCAGGCAGGCGCCGGCACCACCGTCACGACGGATGCCTCAGGTAATGCCACTCTCTCGGGTCTGCCTCTGGGCCTCTACCTGGTCACTGAAACCAGCTACCCGGCGGGTGTGACCCCGTCGGCTCCGTTCCTGGTGACGCTGCCTCTGACGAACCCGACGGACACCAGCAGCTGGCTGTACAACGTGAACGTCTACCCGAAGAACTCGGTAACGACCGCAACGAAGACGGTCAACGACGCCAACGCCATCAAACTCGGCGATCCGGTGAGCTGGACCATCAAGGCGGACATCCCCGATGGGAACCCGGTGGACGGTTACAAGATCACCGACCAGCTGGACACCAAGCTGACCTACAGCAGCGCAACGGTGTCGCTGAGCAACGGGGCAGCCCTGACCTCCGGTACGGACTACACCGTGGTCTACGACTCCACCACGCACACGCTGACGGTGAACTTCACCACCAGTGGCCTGGCGATCCTGACCGCTAACGCCACTGCTCAGGTCGTCGTCGACGTCAACACCACGGTCAACACGGTGGGCGAGATCTCCAACACCGCTGTCGTCTACCCGAACGCGGCCAGCTTCAACGTCACCCCGGGCCAGCCCGGGGGCCCGATCGTCACCCCGCCGGTCGTCACCAAGTGGGGCGACATCGTGCTGCACAAGCAGGACTCCAAGACCCAGGCCAGCCTGGCCGGTGCGACCTTCCAGGTCTACCCGACCCAGGCCGATGCTCAGGCAGGCACCAACGCAATCACTATTAATGGTGTGAGCTCCTGGACCACCGATGCCAGCGGCAACCTGGTCATCTCCGGTCTCCGGTACTCCAACTGGGTCAACGGTGCGGCCGTGAACCCGGGGGATCCCGGATACCAGTCCTACTGGCTCGTAGAAACTCAGGCCCCGACCGGTTACGAGCTCCTGGCCCAGCCTGTGGAGACCACGGTGACGAGCTCGGACCCGTCCGTGGTGACCGTGACCATCGATAACGTGCCGCACAACGCCGGATTCCAGCTGCCCTTCACTGGTGGCCCCGGCACCTGGGCTCTGACCGGCGGTGGGATCCTCCTGCTCACCGGCGCGGTCCTGTTCTTCGTGTTCGCTAACCGTCGCAAGAACGCCGCGGAAGCCAAGGAAGCCGAAGTCGCCTAAGACCGGCTGACCCGCCACTTCCACCTCACCCCTGTGGACGGGGCCACGACACCCCGTCGGAGGCCCCGTCCACAGGCGTAATCGGTCACAAAGGCTCCTCCCCATGACTCACACGGTTGAAGACACCCCAGCTGGGCTGTCCCTGCCGCCGGAACACAGCCGGCGGCGCCGTCGACGTGACTCCAAGCTCCTAGCGATGATGATCATCGCAGCCCTTGGACTCGCCCTGCTGATCTACCCCCAAGCCGGAGACTGGTTCAGCACCATCTCGCACAACACTCAGCTCTCCGGATACTCCCAAGATGTGAACAACCTGGAGCCTTCCGTTCGAAGCCGGCTGCTCAACGACGCTCGCGAATACAACTCGAAAATTCCTGTCGGCCAGTTGCTGGATCCTTATTCGCAGGCAGCAGCCTCGGCGCCCTCGGGCGCCCAACACGACCAGTACGAACAGCAGTTGAATGTCAATAACGACGGGGTCATCGGGCAGCTCAGCTACCCTGCCCTGAACATCGACCTCGCCATTTATCACGGCACCGGCGATGATGTTCTGGGAAAGGGCGTCGGGCACCTGTTCGGGTCGTCGCTTCCCGTCGGAGGGCCAGGAACGCACAGTGTCCTGACCTCGCATTCGGGAATCCCGAATGCGGAACTCTTCACTCCTCTGCACCAGGCCAAAGAGGGGCAAGTCTTCTACATCAAGGTTCTTGACCGCACTTTCGTCTACCAGGTCGAGAAGATCGAAGTGGTCCAACCAGACGACATCTCCTCCCTCAAAGTCGTCCCCGGCAAGGATCAGGTGACCCTGATCACCTGCACCCCGATCGGAGTCAACTCCAACAGACTCCTCCTCCACGCCTCACGTATTGCAGACCTCCCCCAAGACGATCCGCAACAGCAGACGCTGGCCGGCCGGCAAAGCACCCTCGCTTTCCCCTATTGGGCTCTCCTGTACGTCGCAGGGCTCCTCGCCTTCTATATTGGCGCTCGATATTGGAATCGCCGCGGCTCCCGCGCCCAGGCTCGACAGCTCAAGGGTTCACAAGAGCCGACCTCCCCCGAACCACCCTTAGAGTCGCAATGACGAACGGCCCGATCTAGGCCCGCTACCGCGTCACAGAAGTAACCTTCCTCACTACTACAAGATGTCACGGGGCCGCAGACCCCCATGTGTCTCCGTGGCATAGACCTCTTGTGATTGTTCGGCAGTAGAACCAGGACAGACCCGAGCTGCTCTCGGCCCACACAGGGGACAACGACAAGAGCTGGGTGGCATCGCAGAATGCCTGCGTGCCACCCAGTTCTTCGCTCTCTTTCGTCCTCGCCAGCCACTCGGTGTCCAGCGGGGACAAGAGGCAACGGTGGAGACGTCACAATCTCGGAGAAGTCAACTACTTGTCAGGTAAGAGCCGTTAGCGATTTCTTCAGCGAAACCCTTGATTCGCCTCCGTCGTGATGCGCAAACGGCACCGGCACCACAGACTTCTCTGAGCATCGGGCAGTCTGATAAGCGTCTGAAGAGGACATTATGGCCAGGTACCTACTCTTGTACCGTTTGTCAGCTGCGGCCCGCGACGCTCATTCGTCCTCGCCTGTGGAACAGAACAGCCACGGCACAGTCGGGTGGGTGGAATGGTTCGCCTCTGCGGGCCCAGCCATCCTTGACGGAGGCTCCCCCGTGGCGGGAGAGGACAGCTCACTGGGCGGGTTCTCTATCGTGGAGGCTAAGGACCACGTCGAACTGGACACCCTTCTGAAAGAACACCCACATCGAGCTATCGGTACGATCGAGATTTTCGAATTCTCACCCTCGACCTCGGCATAGACGCAACAAGGGGTGAGGGACTTGCTACCCCCGACATGCTTGATGCATCGGGCACATCATGCTGCACATCGGCAGAACCAAGACTCTTTCGTGCCCTGTGCCGCGTCAATCAGCGGTCGACTGTAGTTCCTGCTATGGCGTCTTCGAGCCTCATAAGGTCGAATGCGGCATCGACCCGTTCTGCTGTAGAGAGATCTTCTAAGGCAATTCGGACGCGCAGGAATGATCGTGTCTGCTGCAATTGCTCTTGGGGCCACCGGCGCAACTGATCGTCAGTGACATTCTTGATGCTATACGCCCAAGCCCTCCTTGTGGCATCCCTTCTACTTGACACATGCACGCACAAGGCAAAAGCCCCTGCCGGCACAACCATCAGACACAGGACGATGAGAAACTCGCCGATCAGACTCACAGAGCCTCCGTGTAGTGCTTTTTTGGGGACGGGGAACGAGACGCCATCAAGGAGCTCCACGCTCCGAGCCCTTCCCGACTGAAAGGACGGCTTCACGAACAAGAAGGAGTGAATTCGAAGAAAGTGACGGTGCTCGCACCTCATTTCGGCATGAGTCAAAGACGCCGTGGCGCTTGATGACAGTGAACACGGTGGGCACACGAGCCCGGGACTTCTCATTCACATGAGCTCGGCGCGATGCGGCGGAACTCCGCAGTTGCTGCGCCCCACTGTGAACGGACAGTCAGGTCCGGGGGCCAACGAGTGAAAGCGGCAGAGGTAACGCTCTAGGCTGCCACTTCCCCACCAGCCGCTTTGGAGGTGCAGCCACCTACGGCTTCGGCACCGTCGTGCGAACAAATGGGGGTTGCGCCAAGCGACGGAGTGGGGGGCATCCCGTTGCTTGGCACAACCCTGCGAAGCCGAGATCACTGGGGGGGTCACCAGTGCTCACTTCTCCGCGAGTGGAGGGAACCCGTCTACGCGACCAGCCGTGACATCTGTGGCGTCCATCCTGACGACAAGGCCCCGTCCTCTCAGCTTCAAGAAGTGCTCATGGGCGATTTTGTGACGCCGGAAGGACGGATTTCATCCGTTTGTGACACTGCGACCGCACAGGCTAGGTGAAATGCGGTCGATAGCTCCGCGCAGACTGGCGGGTTTCGGGCCTACCTTTCGAAGCCTTCGAGTTCGAGGTCGCCTTCCGTGATGGCGTTCGACGTCGCCGCGTCCTTGAGGCTGCGCCTGGTGCGAATGGTCGACGTCGACGGCTGGCCTGCGGCGGCGCTGAAGGAGCACCCGATCGCCTGAGCGGCGCGCCCGTGACTGGCCGCATTCGGTCATCGATGTCCGTGGTTCCGGTCTAAGCTTGGCATCGAAAATATGTTCGTTCGGTAGGGGCAGTTGGGCGAGTTGCTAGAACCGGTGTACTACTGACAATCGGAGTGTGGACCATGAGCGTGACTGTCCTGGGGCGCGTTGCGACGATAGCCGGCCTTTTGCCCATGGCCCCCGTTTCGGTGCCGGCCGGCTTCCCGTCGCCGTCGAAGTAATCCTGCGCCGGGGACGGGAAACCCGCCGGCGCAGGATTACTTCGACGGCGAGGTCAGCCTTGACCAGGTGCTCGTGAAGGACCGGGCGGCGACGTTCTTCCTGCGAGTGGCCGGGGAATCCATGGAGGGAGCCGGCATCTCGGACGGGGACGTGGTGATCGTGGACCGTTCAGTGACGCCTCGGCATGGCGACGTCGTGGTGGCCGTCCTGGACGGCGAGCTCACCCTGAAGCGCCTGGCGATCACCGGCCACAGCGTCATGCTGCAGGCAGACAACCCCTCCTATCCCTCGTTTCCGGTCAGTGTGGAGTCAGACTTTCTGATCTGAGGTGTAGCCACGGTCTGCCTGCACCAGCTCGGGCATCAGAGGGTCCTCCGCCATGCCGGTTGACCCCCACCCGCGCCTCTACTGCCACGTCGACGTCAACTCCGCCTACGCCTCCTTCGAACGGGTATTGACGCCCAGTGTGGAGGGCGTGCCGCTGGCGGTGCTGTCCAACAACGACGGATGCGCCGTCGCGCTCAGCTCCGAGGCGAAGAAACTGGGGGTGGAGCTGGGCACGCCATGGTTCCAGCTGCGCCCAGTCGCCAAGAAGCTCGATCTCGCGGCCGTGTCCAGCAATTACGAGTTGTATGGGTCGATGAGCGCCAGGGTCATGGAGGTGCTGAACCGGCACGCTCCCACGAGCCAATACAGCATTGATGAGGCGTTCCTGCTGCTGGGGGCGCGGTCCGCGGAGCAGGATCTGGTCGCATTCGGGCACCGGGTGAAGGACGAGATCCGCCGTCTGGTCGGGGTGCCGGTCTGTGTGGGGATCGCACCCACCGTGACCCTGGCGAAGCTGGCGAACAAGTGGGCGAAGAAGGCTGAGGTGTTCGGCGGGGTGTGCGTGTGGGAGGGCACTCCCCCGCTGTGGCGTGAGCAGCTGCTCGAACGCCTCCCCGTCTCAGAGCTCTGAGGCGTTGCCGGGCGGTTGGAGAAGCGCATGAACGCGCTCGGGATCTACACCGCCGGCGAGCTAGCCGCCGCGAACCCGGTCCGGGTTCAGGAACGGTTCTCGGTGGTGCGGATGCGGACCGTGCTGGATCTCCAGGGCGTGCAGGCCGTGCAGCTCGAGGAGGAACGCAAGGGCAAAGACCAGCTGATCTTCTCCAGGTCCGTCTCGGATCCTCTGACCACGACCAAGGACATGCGCCAGGTCCTCTCCGTCTACGCCTCCCAGGCCGCAGCGCGCCTGGTCAAGCATGAGCAGCTCGCGAAGGTCCTCACAGCCTGGGCCGGGACGTCGCCGCTCGCATCCGCTCCGGTGCAGTGCCCCCAGTCACTGTGCCACTGCCGGCTCCGAGGTCGGACCCGGTGGAGCTTACCCGGGCCGCGCACCGGCTCCTGTCCAGGATCCAGCCCGGGGCGAAGTTCGTTCGCGCCGGCGTGATGCTCACCGACCTGCGCCCGGCGCGCGAGCCAGCTGAGAAGAAAGACTGATGTCCCTGCAGGTATGGCTCACAGGTAGAGACCAAGAGGTCCCCAAGATCATCCAGTACGTCGAGGCGAAGGCGACGACTACGCGACAGCCCTGGAGGCTCCGGAGCAGCCGTGCGGGCCGGATCCGCGGCAATCTCCATCCACGCCAGCTAGAACTCAACGGAACCACAGCCGCCCAATAAATGAGACAAAATAGTCCACAGTTTGGACTTCGGGCTACGCTGGGAGCGTGTTGGGAGTTCTCGCCGGTTTCTTCGTGGTCTGGGCCATCATCGGGGTGGGCTGGTTCGTCGGCCGACGCGGGATCCTCGGTCCGAACGCCGGCCAGACCCTCAGTCGGCTCGCCTTTTTCGTCGCCAGCCCCGCACTGCTGTTCGAGACCCTGTCCAAGGCGCGCCTCGAGGACGTGCTCGGACCCCAGCTCGCGGTGGCGGCCATCAGCGGCACCGCCGTCGGGATCGCGTACCTCCTGGTCAGCAAGCTTCTCCTGAAGCGCGACAGCCCGGAGAGCATCATCGGCGCGATGAGCGCCAGCCAGGCGAACAGCGCCAACCTCGGCATCCCGATCGCGGTCTACGTGCTCGGCGACGCCTCGTACGTCGCTCCCCTGCTGATCTTCCAGCTGGCCTTCTACAACCCGCTGAACCTGATGCTCCTGGATGCGACGCTCGGCGGGCGCAGCACGCGGCAGAACCCCGTGCTCAAGTTCTTCCTGATCATCCTCAGGAACCCGGTGATCGTGGCGTCGGCCCTCGCCCTGGCGCTCTCCGCACTGCACCTCCGGCTCCCGGATCTGGTGCTGCAGCCGATCCACTTCATCGGCGGCGCGGCTGTCCCCGCGATGCTCATGTCGTTCGGCATGTCCCTGAACGGGAACCGGCCGCTGTCAGCCGCAAGCGGGCGCCGCACGGACATCCTGGTGGCGTCGTCCTTCAAGCTGCTGCTCCACCCGGTGCTCGCGTTCCTGGCGGCGCACTTCATCCTGGGCCTCGACGGCCACGCCCTGTTCGCAGCCACGATCGCCGGGGCACTGCCCACCGCGCAGAACGTGTTCGTCGCGGCGAACCGCTACCAGCAAGGCGTGACGGTAGCCAAGGACACGGTGCTGATCACCACGATCATCGCCGTCCCGGCCATGCTCGTGATCGCCGCATTCCTGCACTGAGGTCACGGGACGCTGGGGCCTGACCCCCGCCTCGGCTTTCCCCGGCCGTACGGTCATTCCCCACGTCTTCAGCGCCGGGGAATGACCGGACGGCCCTGGAAAGCCAGGGCAGCCTGGAACGTCTCAGCGACGGAGACGCCACCCTCCCAGCTGTCCGAGCAGCATCGCCCCAAAGGCCAGGATCAGCCCGACCACCTGCAGCGGCCCGAACGTCTCACCCTTGACCAGGACCCCCAGCCCGGCCGCCATGAGGGGCGAGAGGAAGCCGAGGAGCGAGGCCCGCGTGACCGGCAGTTTCCCGATGGCCCAGAACCACAGCGCGTAGGCCAGCAGTCCGCCGACGAGCCCCAGCCAGAGGTAGCCGCCCAGGGCGCGGGGGCCGACGTCGGCGGGCAGGCCCTCCACCAGCAGCGTGAGCGGGAGGAGGAAGAGTCCGCCGGCGGTCAGCTGCCAGCCGGTCATCGCGAGCGGTCGGACGCCTGCCGGACGCCCCCACTTCTTGGTCAGCACCACGCCCAGGCCCATCGAAGCGGTGCCCGCGAGACCCGCGAGGACTCCCACGGCGTCGAGCCCGGCGGACCGCCCCAGGACCACGAAGCCCACGCCGACCGCACCCACCACGGCCCACGCGAGCCGCCAGAAGACCAGCTTCTCCTGGAGCACCGCGACCGCGAGGAAGGCCACGAGCAGGGGCTGCGCGGCACCGAGCGTCGCGGCCACCCCACCCGGCAGATGCGCGGCGGAGATGAACAGGAGCGGGAAGAAGAAGCCGATGTTCAGCAGCCCCAGGACGGCCGCCCGGAACCACCACACGCCATGCGGCAGCGCGCGGCCGAGGGCGAGCGCCACCAGCCCGGCGGGCAGCGCGCGGGCCAGCCCCGCGAACAGCGGGTGACCGGCGGGCAGGAAGTCGGTGGTCACCAGGTAGGTGGTGCCCCAGGACAGAGGCGCCAGCGCCGCGAGCACGGTCACGAGTGCCAGGGGCAGCGCACGACGCCGCGAAGCCGGGCCGGAGGCGGGGGTGCCGGTCGAGCGGGGCACGCCGGCGTTCGGCGCACCGGGTCCGACGGGCGTTTCCAGAGCTGGTGAAGTGGTCATGCCTCCACCCTCGCCCCGAACCCATTGATGAGTCCAACACATGGATTTCATGCCGACCATGAATATTCTTGATGCATGGACTTGCAGCAGATGCGGTACGTCGTCGGCATTGCGGAGACCGGGAGCTTCACCCGCGCCGCGGCCCGGAACTTCGTGGTGCAATCGGCCCTGAGTCACCAGGTGGCGGCGTTGGAACGCGAACTCGGCGTACAGTTGTTCGTGCGCTCCAGCCGCCAGGTCCGGCTCACGGAGGCCGGCGAGGCGTTCCTCCCCCATGCCCGTGCCGCACTCGATGCCGCGGACCGGGCCCGGAACGAGGCGGCGGCGGCCCAGGGCGTGGTCCGCGGCACCCTCCGGATCGGCGTGATCCCGACCGTCACGGCCGTGGACCTCCCCGCCGTGCTGCGGGAATGCCGGACGCGTTTTCCGGAACTCGTGCTCGCGGCACGGGTCGCGAACAGCGAGGAGATGATCGAGGAGGTCCGGGCCGGGACCCTGGACATCGGCTTCCTGGGACTCCTTGACGGCACGCGCGTGGAGGGCGTGGCGCAGCGTGTCCTGACACGGGACACCCTGGCGGCGACCCTCGCTCCGGAGCACCCCCTCGCCACACGGGACAGGCTCTCCCTCGCCGAACTCGCGGAGGAGCCGTTCGCCGACTTCCCGCGTACCTCCGCGGGGCGCAAACAGAGCGACGCGGCGTTCGCGCGGGCCGGCGTCGAACGCCAAGTGGCCTACGAGCTGGGCTCCATGGACCTGACCCGCGAACTGATCGTCAGCGGCCTCGCCGTGGCGCTCCTGCCGAGCCGGTACGCGGCGGCGATGCCCGGCGTCGTCGTGGTGCCGCTCGTCGAGGAGACCGTGCGGCACGAGATCCTCATCTGGGACCGGCTGCACCCGAGTCCGGCGGCGCGCGCGTTCACGGAACTCGTCGCGGAACTGCGCACGCCCTGACCGACGACGGCGGTCCCCCGCCGCACCTCACGCGTCCGGCAGGACGTCGAAGCCGGTTCCCCCGGTCGGCGGCACCGGCTCGGACCGGACCGCATCGACCCGGGCCCAGCGAGGCCCGTGGTGCGCCCACGCCACGAGGTCGGCGAGGCGCTTCTGATCGCCCTCGGCTTCGGCCTCGACGGAGCCATCGGCACGGTTCCGCACCCAGCCGCTCACGCCGATCTCCTCGGCCGCCTGGCACATGGCGAAGCGGTAGCCCACGGCCTGGACCCGCCCCGTGATCAACAGTCGAATCCGCTCCATGTCCTCATGATGACCCGCGGCGCGGCCGTTGGCGAGACGCGGCCCCACGTCGATGCGGTTGAGCCCTGCTCAGCCCTGGCCGAGCGCGATCTGGCCCAGCAGTTCGGCGGAGCGCAGCTTGGCCTCGGTGCCCGGGGCCTGGTGGGCGACGATCAGCTCGTCGGCGTCGGCGTGCTTCGCGAAGCCCTCGAGGTACTCCAGAACAGCTGCGGGCTCGCCCACGGCGGAGTACTTCACCATCTCCCGCAGGTGCTGGCCCTGCGGGGCATCGAGCACCAGATCGGCCTCTTCGTCCGTGAACGTGTGACCGCGGCCGAAGAAGGTCTGCACGCGCTGGCGGAGCGCGTCGCGGAGGAGATCCTGAGCCTGCGCCGTGGAGTCCGCGGCCACGACGTTGACGCCGGCGATCACATAGGGCTCGGCCAGCTGCGCGGAGGGCTTGAACTGCTCGCGGTAGATGCGGACCGCGTCCTGCAAAGCGGCGGGGGCGAAATGGGACGCGAACGCGTACGGGAGACCGAGCGCGGCAGCGAGCTTGGCGCCGAACAGCGAGGATCCGAGGATGTACAGCGGCACGTGCGTGCCCTTGCCCGGAGTGGCCTCGACGCCCGGGATCAGGGTGCTGTCACCCAGGAAGGCCTGGAGTTCCTGAACGTCCTGCGGGAAGGTGTCGGCGGCCATCGGGTCGCGGCGGAGGGCCCGCATGGTGTTCTGGTCGCTGCCGGGGGCGCGGCCCAGGCCGAGGTCGATGCGTCCGGGATGCAGTGATTCGAGGGTGCCGAACTGCTCCGCGATGGTCAGCGGCGAGTGGTTCGGCAGCATGATGCCACCGGCGCCGAGGCGGATGGTCTTCGTGTGGGCGGCGACATGCGCGATCAGCACGCTTGTGGCCGACGACGCGATGCTGGCCATGTTGTGATGCTCGGCGTACCAGACGCGGCTGTAGCCGGCGTCCTCCGCGAGCTGCGCCAGGGCCACACTGCCATCCAGGCTCTCCTTCACACTCTGGCCGGGGCCGATCGTGGCGAGGTCCAGGATGGAGAGCTTGAGGGTCATGACTGCCTTTCGTCGACGGTGCGGGCCGGGATCACCGGCCCCATGGGCGACAACGACGACGCGCGGCCGGGCATTCCTGTGAGGTCCGCCGCGTGCCGCACAGGACGGTTCAGCGGACCCGATCGGCGCCCCGGATCCGGTCGAGCTCCTCACGGATCAGGACGACGGCCCACCCGGTGTCCGCGTCGGCCGGCTGATGCAGCAGATGGAGTCCCAGGCCGTCACAAAGGGCGAGCAGGCGCCGTCCGTCATGGCGCGAGCCCTCCCCGGACGGGTCCTCGTCCCGCAGGAACCCGGCCAGCCGGATGAACAGGTCCAGGAGGCGGGCATGGGCGTCGTCGCGGGCGCGGGCGAGTCCGGGGTGACCCGGGGTCTCCGCGATCAGGGCCATGTTGAGTTCGAATTCGCGGCGGGTGTCCGGGGTGAGCGGCAGGAGTTCGCTGATCACGGCGAGGACGTACTCCACTAGGTCCGTGCCCGGGACCAAGGCCGAAACCCGCTCCGTGGCGCGCTCCACCATGAGTTCGGCGGAGAACTCCAGCAGCTCGGACTGCGTCGGGAACAAGTGCCGCAAGGAACCGACGGCCACCCCGGCCCGGGCCGCGACCGTTCGGACCGACACGGCGCTGATGCCTTGGTCCAGGACGATCTCCCAGACCGCCTCGGCCAGTCGTGCTTTGCGCTCCTCGCGCGGCGTGTATCCCACCCCGTCATTCTAGTACGCTCGTGCCAGCCTCAAGTTGGTACGACTGTACCAACGAGTGTCGAAGAGCGCCTGATGCTGTGAAGCGAAAGAGGAGACCCGATGATCATTCCCGGCGAAGCAGCGGGGGCACTGCTCCTGCTCGCCCTCACGGATTCCCTCAGCTTCGGCACACTCCTGGTGCCGGTGTGGCTGCTCATGGCGCCAGGACGGATGCGACCTGGACGGATCGCGCTGTACCTGGGGACGGTGGCGGTCGCGTACTTCGCCGTGGGTGTCGTGCTCATGACGGGCGGCGGTCTGCTGCTGAAGAACGCCTCCGGTCTGCTCGACTCCACCCCGGCGCAATTCCTCCAGCTCCTCCTCGGCGTGACGCTGCTGGTCCTCAGTTTCGCGCTGGACACCAAGGCCGCGAGGGCACGGGCCGCGGAGCGCGGGGCGCAGTCCGGGAGGCTGCGGCGCTGGCGCGACCAGGCCATGGGTGCGGACAGCGGGGCCGCCGCGCTCATGGGGCTCGCGGTGAGCGCCGTCGTCGTCGAGATCGCGTCGATGCTGCCGTATCTGGCGGCCACCGGCATCATCACGACGCAGACGGCGGACCAGCCGACGGCGCTCCTGGTCCTGGCGCTCTACTGCCTGGTGATTATCGCGCCCGCGCTGGTGCTCACCGCGGGCCGGCTGTTCGCGCGGCGGCTCGTCGAGGCGCCCTTGAGGCGACTCGATGCCTGGCTCACGCGCAGCGCACGCTCCACCACGCTCTGGATCATCGGAATCGTCGGGTTCCTGCTCGCCGTGCACGCCGCCAAGGCGCTCGGCTGGGTGGCGTGAGGCCCGGCCGGTGCTGCACGACCGCTAGTCTCATGTCATGACTGCCGCGCCGCGCCGAATCCCCGCAGGTCCCGAACTCGACGTGCTGATGCGGCTCTACGGCTACCGTTTCACCCGCACAGGCGGGGTCGCAGGCGCCGAGGCAAGCACGGCTCCGGAGGATCTGACGACTGCCGGGACGCACGGCTGGCCGATTCGCGAGGCCGAGCACATCACGGCCGCCGAGATCTTCGAACGGTCGGTCTCCGCCGCGGCTGCCCTCGAGGAGGACGCCGTCCTGGGAGCGTTCGTCGCCGGACTCGGGAGTGCTCCGTCCGCACGTCAGATCGCGATCTCCTTCGCGTGGGCGCGGCATCTGTCGTCGGCTCCCCGGGACGGCGACGCCCTTCCGGACTGCGGCCTCGTCCCTCGCGACGGCGACGGATTCGACGTCGACGTCACCGAAGTGCTCCTGCGGCTCGCGCTCGGCTGGGCCTGGAACGAACTGCCGCAGCGGTACCTGCCCGATCTCGAAACGGCCGTTACGGCCGGTCTGCCGTCGCCGACGGCGGAGGACCGGGAGCGCCTGCGCGCTCTGCTCGACGTGGCGGCGGCGCAGCCCGCCGGGACGAGAGTGGGCGAACTCGAGAAAGCGGTGGCCCGCGCCAAGATCGTGCCCGGGACCGACAAGTACCAGCGCTACGGCATCCTGATCGGCCTCGCCGAGATCGGAATCCTGCCGAGCACCCTCACGCCCTCCTGGGACCGCTTCGTGTCCCACACGGAGTTCGCGGACGCCTGGTCCGGCGGGCCGAGGTCGGACATCACGCCGCCGCTCTCGGGGTGGCGCGGTGGCATCGACGCGGGCCGCGCCGAGCGCCTGCTCGGGGTCTGAGGGAGGCTGGTCCGGGCCCCGATCGTGGGATCCGGACTCCGGCAAGAGAGTTCCGCAGGGCCTTCACGAAGCGACAAAGTACCCGGGCACGGTCGCTTCCAGATGACCTTTCCGCACGCCGGGTGACTCCGTGTGAGACGCTCGGTGACGCCGTGATTCCCCGCGTTTCCGTGCGTCTCGCATCGTGTCGAACGGCTTTGACCGGGCACCCCGGCGACCGTGAAAGTTGCTGCACCAGCTCTACTTTCGAAAGGTCATCATGAGCTCTGCAAGATCAACCGCTGCGGCCGCCGTCGTCCTCCTCGCCAGCGTTTCCGTGGGGCTCAGCGCCTGCTCAGACCCCGGCGCGAACGCCGCCGGGAACAAGGACGCGTCGCCCGCACCCTCCGCCACCGTCTCCGGCAAGGTCTTCAACCTGACGCCGCAGCAGGACCGCTTCCCCGTCACCGCCGATCCCGCGGCCGCCGCCCTCGTCCCGGACGCCGTGAAGGCCGACGGGAAGCTGACCGTCGCGGTCAGCCCCTTCGCGGCGCCGCTGGCCGTCTACGCCAACGACGACAAGACCCCCGTGGGCAACGAAGTCGACATCGCCTTCGCTGTCGCGGAGAAGCTCGGTCTCAAGGCGGAGGTCGTCCCCACCACCTGGGAGAACTGGCCGCTCGGCGTCGCCTCCGGCAAGTACGAGGCCGTCATCTCCAACGTCACCGTGACGGAGGAGCGCAAGGAGAAGTTCGACTTCGCCAGCTACCGCAGCGACAAGCTCGGCTTCTACGCCAAGAGCGACAGCTCCATCAGCTCGATCGAGAAGCCGGCCGACGTGGCGGGCAAGAAGCTCATCGTGGGCTCCGGCACCAACCAGGAGTCGATCCTGCTGGCCTGGGACGCCGAGAACAAGAAGAACGGCCTGGCCCCGGTCCAGTTCCAGTACTACGACGACGACTCGGCCTCGTCGCTGGCCCTCCAGTCCGGCCGCGCGGACCTCACCCTCGGTCCCAACGCGACCGCCGCCTACAAGGCGGCCAAGACGGGTCAGACGAAGCTCGTCGGACTGCTCGACGGCGGCTGGCCGCTGAAGGCGAACATCGCCGTCGGCACCAAGAAGGGCAACGGCTTCGCCAAGGCCGCGCAGACCGCCCTGAACGACCTCATCAAGGACGGCACCTACGGCAAGATCCTGGACCGCTGGGGCCTGAAGGAGGAGGGCATCCCCGCCTCCGAGCTGAACCCACCGGGCCTGCCGAAGAAGTAGCCCCACCGACGACGCGAGCCGCCAGTAGATGCCCGAATCCAGCACGGATAAGGGCATCTACTGGCGGCTCGCGGCCGTGAGGGGAGGCGCTGCTAGATCAGCGCGTCCGAGAGGTGGTTCGGCGTGCCGAAGCGGTGCGCGGTGATGGAGACGGCCTGTTCCTTGAGGAAGGTCAGCAGCTCCACGCGGCCCGCGGCGACGACGTCGTTCGCGTAGATCGCCACGTCCGGCTTGCCGTCGGCCGCCTCGGCGGTCGGCAGCACCGGGGCGCCGATCAGGCGGATGCGAGCCGAGGACTCCGGACCGTTCTTCGCGGCGAGACGGCCGACGCGGGCGGCCCACGCGGCGTCGTCCTCCACGATGGCCGGCATGCCCGCGGCACTCAGTGCCTGCACGACGGCGGCCGGCAGCTGCTCCGCGGTGCTCACCACGGTGCCTTCCGGAGTCCGTCCGCCCCACGCCGTGGCAGCGGCGGCGGCGACGCGGATCAGCTCCGCAACGCCCCGGCCCGAAGCACCGGACTCGAAGCGGATCGTGGCCGGGACGGCGTGGTAGCGGAACACGTTGCGCTCGGCGGTCAGGCCGGAGGCGTCACGGGCGGCGCCGAATTCGGCGCCCCAGGCGACGGCGTCGGAGGCGAGGGCGCCTTCGAGCCACGCGAGGTCCTCGGCGCCGAGCTCCGCGGAACGGGCGGCCGCGAGGAGGCCACGGGCCGCAGCGGTCGGGGCGCCGGCGGCGGACACGTCAGCGTCCTTCCAGGAGCCCAGACCCACGAGGTAGTTCGGGCCGCCGGCCTTGGTGCCCGCGCCGACCGCGGACTTCTTCCAGCCGCCGAACGGCTGACGGCGCACGATCGCGCCCGTGATGCCGCGGTTGACGTACAGGTTGCCGGCCTGGATGTTCTGCAGCCAGTAATCCAGCTCGGCCGGGTCCAGGGAGTGCAGGCCGGAGGTCAGACCGTAGTCGATCTCGTTGACGATCGCCACGGCCTCCTCCAGCGTCTCCGCGGTCATGACACCGAGGATCGGGCCGAAGTACTCGGTCTTGTGGTACTCGCTGCCGCGCTTGACGCCGGTGCGGACGCCCGGGCTCCACAGCTTGCCGGACTCGTCCAGCTTCTGCGGCTTGAGCAGCCACTGCTCGCCCTCGCCGAGCGTGGTCAGGCCGCGCAGGAGCTTGCCCTGGGCCGGCTCGATGACCGGGCCCATCTGTGTCTGCGGGTCCACCGGGTAGCCGACCTTGAGGGAGCGTGCGGCGTCCTCGAGCTGCTGGTTGAAGCGGCGGGACGTGGCGACGGAGCCCACCAGGACCACCAGGGAGGCGGCGGAGCACTTCTGGCCGGCGTGGCCGAAGGCGGACTGGACGACGTCCTTCGCGGCGAGGTCCAGGTCGGCGGACGGGGTGACGATGATGGCGTTCTTGCCACTCGTCTCGGCCAGCAGCGGCAGGTCCTTGCGGAAGCTGCGGAACAGCTCGGCGGTCTCGTAGCCGCCGGTCAGGATCAGGCGGTCCACGGCCGGGTGCGAGACCAGGCGGGTGCCGAGCTCACGGTCGGCCAGCTGGACGTACTGGAGCACGCTGCGGTCGATGCCGGCCTCGTCGAAGGCCTCCCAGAGGGCCTCGACCATGACCGCGCCGGAGCGGCGGGCCTGCTTGGCCGGCTTGATGACGACGGCGGAGCCGGCGGCCAGCGACGCGAGGGTGGAGCCGGCCGGGATGGCGACCGGGAAGTTCCACGGCGGGGTGACGACGGTCAGCTTGGAAGGCACGAAGGTGGCGCCGTCCACATGGTCGAGTTCCTTGGCGAGCTCGGCGTAGTAGTGCGCGAAGTCGATGGCCTCGGAGACCTCGGGGTCGCCCTGATCCAGAGTCTTCCCGCACTCGGCGGCCATGACCTCGAGCAGCTCGGCACGGCGGGCCTCCAGGCGAACGCCGGCGCGGTGCAGGACCTCGGCGCGCTGGGCGCCGGTGAGGGAGCCCCATTCGGCGCCGCGCGCGACGGCGGTGGCGATCACGGCGTCGAGCTCTTCCGCAGTGTTCAGCACGTGGGAGTCTGCGGTCGCCAGGCCGAGGGCCGTGCCGGGCACGCGCTCCAGAATGGCGCGGCCCCAGGTGCGGTTGGCCGGGAGGTCCGGGTCGGTGTCCGGGGTGTTGTCGAAGCTGAGGGTCGGGCCGCCGAAGCCGGCCTCGCCGGTGCCGAGCGCGGCGCGGGACAGCTCCTCCTCGGCCAGGGCCGCGGCGTCGAACGCGGTGCGGTCCTGGACGCGGTTCGGGCCGGGGACGGTGTCCGTCAGAGCTTCCAGGGAGGCGAGGAAGCGGTTCTTCTCGCGCTCGAACAGGCCCTCGTTCTTGTCCAACTCGAAGACGGCGGACATGAAGTTCTCCTGGCTCGCGCCCTCTTCGAGGCGGCGGATCAGGTAGGCGATGGCGACGTCGAACTCACCCGGGTGCACGACGGGGGTGTAGAGCAGCAGCGAGCCGACGGTGCGCTTCACGGCTTCGGCCTGGCCGGTCGCCATGCCGAGCAGCATCTCGAACTCGAGGCCCTGCTTCACACCGCGCGCCTCGGCGAGCAGGTGGGCGAGCGCCACGTCGAAGAGGTTGTGGCCGGCGACGCCGATGCGGACGTTGGCGATGTGCTCAGGGGTCAGCGCGTAGTCGAGGACGGCCTTGTAGGAGGTGTCCGAGTCCTGCTTGGTGCCCCAGGTGGCCAGGGGCCAGCCGTGCAGATCGGCGTCGACCTGCTCCATGGGCAGGTTGGCGCCCTTCACGACGCGGACCTTGATGGGGGCGCCGCCCTGGGCGGTGCGGGCGGCCGACCACTCCTGAAGGCGGATCATGGCGCTCAGGGCGTCCGGGAGGTAGGCCTGGAGCACGATGCCGGCCTCCAGGTCCTTGAACTCGGGGCGGTCGAGGAGCTGGGTGAAGACCGCGATGGTCAGCTCCAGGTCCTTGTACTCCTCCATGTCCAGGTTGATGAACTTACGGGGGCTGGAGGAGGCGGCCAGGCGGTACAGCGGCGCGAGCTTCTCGATGATGTGCTCGACGGCCTCATCGAACGCCCAGTGGTTGTGCGGGGCGACCGTGGAGGAAACCTTGATGGAGACGTAGTCGACGTCGGGGCGCGCCAGGAGCTTCCGGGTGCCCTCGAGGCGGCGGGAGGCCTCATTCTGGCCGAGGATCGCCTCGCCCAGGAGGTTGACGTTGAGGTGGATGCCGGGCTTCTTGATCTTCTGGATCGAAGCGCCGAGCTTGGCGTCCGTGGCGTCCACGATCAGGTGGCCGACCATCTCGCGCAGCACGCGGCGGGCCACGGGGATGACGACGCCCGGCAGGACCGGGGCGAGGGAGCCACCCAGGGCGACGGCGGACTTCATGTACCAGGGCAGGAACGCCGGAACCTTCGGCGCGAGGGCCTTGAGGTTGCGGGCGGCGACGCTCAGGTCCTCGGGGCGGACGACGCCGTCCACGAAGCCGACGGTGAACGCGAGGCCGTTGGGATCCTTGAGGACGCCGGCCAGCTGAGCCGCGGAGGCGTCCACGGGGATCCGGGAGCCCTCCTCAAGCCAGCGGCGCACCAGGGCGATGGCCTCCGTGGCCAGGTCCTGTGGCCTTACGGATGGCAGTTCGACACGAGCAGGGGTGGTCATGGCGCTCCTTGCACTTCAGTGTTGTCCGCCGGTTCCGGGTTGCGTCACCGGGGGCGGAGAGAGGGGGTGATCGGCGTGCCGTGATTCGACTGTGAACCGTGCCGCCGGATCGATCTGATCATCAGTATGCGCCTTAAGGAAAATTAGGAAAAGTGATGTTTTCTGTAGGATATGGATCAGCTTTAGTGAACTATTCGCGCGGACCTTCCGAGGGCCGCCGGCACCCCTGAATCCACTCCTGAATCGAGGCCCTCATGCTGGAGATCCGCAGGCTCCGACTGCTCCGCGAACTGAGCATCCGGGGGACGCTCGCAGGGGTGGCCGACGCCCTCGCGTACAGCCCCTCCTCGGTGTCCCAGCAGCTCGCCCTCCTGGAGAAGGAGGTGGGCGTGGAACTCATGCGGAAGTCCGGCCGTGGAGTGCTGCTGACCCCGCAGGCACAGCTGCTGGCCGAGCACACGGGCGAACTGCTGGACGCCTTCGAACGGGCCGAAGCCGCCGTGGCCGCGAGCCAGGACGAGATCCGGGGCACCGTCCGGATGGCCGTATTCCAGAGCGCGATGCTCGCCCTCCTTCCGGCGACGCTCCAGGCCGTCGCCGAACAGCATCCCGCACTGCGGATCGAGATGGTCCAGTACGAACCGGAGACGGCCTTGCACGAGACCTGGGCCCACGGCTTCGATCTGGTGGTCGCGGAGCAGTATCCGCATCACGCCGCACCCCATCTGCCCGGCCTGGACCGCAAGCCCTTGGTGGAGGACGCGATCCGGCTCGCGGTGCCGCCGGAGAACACCTTGCAGCAGCTCACGGATGCCGCGGACCTGCCCTGGGTCATGGAACCCCGCGGCGCCGCGACCCGGCACTGGGCGGAGCAGGCCTGCCGGCTCGCCGGGTTCGAACCCGATGTCCGCTACGAGACCGCCGACCTCCAGGCCCACATCAGCCTGGTGGAGTCGGGGCACGCGGTCGCTCTGCTCCCGGATCTGATCTGGGTGGGCCGCACGCAGTCGTCCGTGCGGCTGGTCGATCTGCCCAGCGCTCCCCTGCGCACCGTGTTCACCTCGGCCCGGCTCGCCAGCGTGGGCCACCCTGCCATCACCGCCGTGCGCGACGCCCTCGAGGAGACCGCCCGGCGACTGGACCCCTCGGGGGCGTGAGGGTATCGGGATCGGGGCCGGGGGTGACAGCGCGACTCCCGGGCACCCTTCAGCCGCGCTGCGGTGAGCGGCGCGGTTCAGTCGCGCGGCGTTCAGTCCCGCGGCGGCAGCGGGTTCCGGAGCGCGGCGATACTCGCGCCGAGGAACTCCTCGACCACGTCCAGGTCCTCCCGGTCGAACGAGCGCACGACGGCGGCGAGCGCCTCCGTCTGGTGCTCGACGATCGAGCGCAACAGTGATTGCGCGTGCTCGGTCGGGAAGAGCAGGTTGGCGCGGCGATCCCCTGGCGCGGGCTCCCGCCGCAGATAATCGGCCCGTTCGAGACGGGACACGAGAATGGTGGTCGACGCCGAGGACAGCCCGAGCTGCTTGCCGAGCACGCTCGCCGTGACACCCCACGCATCGCTCTCGATGAGCAGATACTCCAGGGCTGCGAGGTCGGTCGCGTTGACTCCGAGTTCGCGGCGCATGCTCTCGCGGGCCCGTTCAGCCGCCACGGTGAACTCGCGGAGCAGCTTGACGGTCTCGCCCGGGTCGTTGTTGTCGCCGTCGTCGTTCCAGTGCTTGTCGATCAGTTCGAGTGCCATCGAAAGATCAGCCTTTTCCACATCGAGGTGTTTACGCGGTCCGCACCGGGGCGTGGCCGGAGGCCGCAGCCGCGGGCGGGGAGGCCCTCGGGGCCGGCACACTCACGATGGTGCGGGTCGATGCCGGCCCCGACGGCGCAAGGTCAATCAGCCAGGGTCACTTGCCCTTGAAGGCGTCCTTGACGTCCTCGCCGGCCTGCTTGACGTCACCCTTGGCCTGCTGAAGCTTGCCTTCAGCCTCCAGCTTGTGGTTGTCCGTCGCCTCGCCGATGACTTCCTTGGCCTTGCCGACCGCCTGATCGGCAGCGTTCTTGGCCTTGTCGATGAAACTCATGATGCTCGTCCTTTCGTTCGGTGATGGATTCGCCCGGGGGTTCTCACCCCGGTCAGAGTGAGACCAGAGACGCCGACTCGGGGAGCCGGTGCAGCCTGGAGGCGGAGCCGCTCTCCACCGCGAACCGGACGTGGCGCTGGACGAAGGCACCGCCCAGCACCTCCTCCAGGTCCGGGATGAGACGCTGCTCCACGAGGGCCATGGCCGCGACGGTGGTCGACGATCCGGACACCGTGTACACGGCATGGAGGACCCAGCCGTCGTCGTGCCACTCGAGGCGGACTTCCGCATCCGCAAGGGCGGTGCTCGCCCTCGCCGCGTTCTCCGCAGCCCTCGCGAGCACGATCTGCCGACTCTCCATGCCATCTCCCGACTTCTCAGGTCCTGCCCTTCAGCAGACATTCCCCGGAAACCAGGAATCTCTGGCGTCCCCGCCGACCTGAGCCGACCGGAACTTATGAAGCTAGGCTAACGTATATCTCGCTCATCGAGCTAGTTGTAGATCGAACTTATTTTTCGGGGGTGGGAGCGGGCCAGGAAACGCCGGCGCTGGGGTCGAATTCGTCGCTCACCGCGTGAGTGCACGAGCAGGGCTGATCCGCGTTGCGCGGATGCCGGGATGGATCCCCGCAAGCGTGCCTGCGACGATGCCCGCGGCTATGGCCAGGAGGGGTGCTGTCGGGTCGATGACGGGCACCCAGCGGTTGGCGAGCGAAACAGCGATGGTGACGACTGTTCCGGCGATGGCGCCTGCGGCCCCGCCCAGCAGGCCGATGCCGGCAGATTCCCCGACGAGTTGCCAGAAGATGTCGACCCTGCGTGCCCCGAGCGCTCTCCTCAGGCCGATTTCCGGGGTTCTGAGGACGACCCGCACGGCTGTGGTGCTCGCGATCGAGATGGCTCCGATCAGGAGGATGACGACGCTTACGACGAGGCTCAGGAGGGTGATGCTGCCTTCGATCGCTTGGCGGAGCGTCTGGGGGTCGGGCGGGGCGACGACCGTGACGGCGTCCGGATTGGTGGGGGCGACGGCGAGGGCGGCTTGGTCGCCGACTTGGGTGGCAGCCCCAGGCACGGTTTCCAGCAGTATCCTACGGGCAATCTGTGCACCGCGGAACGCTTCCGATCGTTCCAGGAAGGTGATGGGTAGGAGAAGGGCTCCTTGAGCGCCTGGTTCGCGATTGACGTCTGCGTAGATGCCGATGACGGTCAGACCTGTGTTACCGATGAAAATTGCCGGGCCCGGCGCGGCGATGCCGAGTTGATCGGCGACCGTCTTGGAGAGCATCACGACGCTGTCGGCACGTTTCACGTGACCGCTGTCGAAAGCCCTCCCTGCGATCACTTTCGGCGCGATGGCGGCCAGTGCACCGTCGTCAACACCGTAGGTGTCAACCGGAACGGGGTCGCTCTCGGGAAGGAACAGTCGGCGGTACGACACAGCGCTGGCGACCGAGATCCTTCCGCCGTGCAGCACTCCCGTAATCGTGTCGGCCCGAGCAACAGACGCGGACGTGTACCACCGGGCGAGAACGGCCTCGGCATCGGAGGGGTCCGCGGGAGGCACAGCAGTGACGGACACCTCTGTTGCCCGGCGGGCATCGAACTGACTGGAGACCTGATGGCTCGCAGTACCCGTCAATCCCAGGGTAGCGACGAAGGCGGCGCATCCCAGCAGCGTCCCCAGGGCCGCAAGAAACGACCGGGCAAGATCCCGGAAGACTGATCGGTAGGACTCACGCAGGATATCGACGAGACCGAGCCGGCTCTGCTTCACTGCGAGCCCAGCCGTTCTTGGCGTATGCCGTCGGGACATCAGGATGGGCTCCCAGCGGAAGAAAGGTGCCCGTCCTCAACATGGACGACCCGACTGAGCTGGGCTGCCAGTGCCATGTCGTGGGTGACCATGACAAGGGTCTGTCCCAGCTCGTTGAGCTCGAAGAGGGTCTCGATGACGGCACGGCTGTTCTTCGAATCGAGATTACCGGTCGGCTCATCGCAGAAGAGCACCTCCGGCTCGAAGCAGAGTGCCCTGGCGATGGCAGTTCGCTGGCGCTCACCGCCTGAAAGGTCTCGTGGATCCGCGAGTACCCGGTGTGCGAGTCCAAGCCGTGCCAGGGACTCTTCGGCGCGGGTTCTGCGGTCCCGGGCAGGGATCCCCGAGTACATCATCGCGAGCTCCACGTTCTCCACCACGGAACGCTGAGGCAGCAGGTGGAAAGCTTGGAAGACGAATCCGAATTTCTGGCCGCGAATCGAGCACCGCTCCGTTTCCGTGCACGACGAGATGTCCACGCCGGCCAGGGAGTATGTGCCGGTGGTGGGGACATCGAGCAGTCCCAGGAGGTTCAGCAAGGTGGACTTTCCCGAGCCGGAGGGACCGACGATCGCCACCGACTCTCCTTGCTGGATCGTGAGATCCGAGGGGTGAAGAGCCGTGACGGGTAAGCGGCCCGGATACGTCTTGGAGATGCCACGAAGTTCCAGAAGCGCGTTCAGTTGAGGCCTCCGTCCGATGATCCCAGGATGACGTCGTCGCCGGCCTTGAGACCTGAGCCATCCTCGAGCTGGACTGTGCCTTCGACGTTCGCCCGGATCCGCACCGGGATCTTCTGATCCGGGTGCTTGAGAGGGATGACATAGGTTCCGCCCTGCTGGTCTGAGTAGATGGCGGTGATCGGTAGCGTGAGTCCGCGGGTGGGGGTGGCGAGGGTGAGTTCAAGTTTCAGCGAGCCGCGGCCGGCGTCGGTCGGTTGCGCTCTGCTGCCCGAGGCGAACGACAGATCGATGCGGATTCCTGTGCCGAGCCCGGCGAGGTCGCCGATGGCGGAGCCGACCTTGGTCACGGTCACCGCGTGCTGTGTCCCGTCTTCTTGGTACAGGACACCGGTCATGTCGTTTTTGATCCTGGCGGCCCGGTCCACAGTGGCTATCGCCGCCACGCTGGGACTCTGACCGTCCAGGCGCAGCAGTACCGTGCCCGCGTCGATCTTCTGGCCGACTTTCAACGGCTCGGACGTCACGGCACTGCTGGCACGAGGAATGGTGACGATATCCCGGGCGGGCACATATGATGCGCGGGCAGTGCCGTCGGACGGGCTCGACACGGCTGCCCCTTGGGCGGGTGACTGAGTCGTCTTGGAGGGCGCAGAAGTCTGCTCGGAGGTTTTCGGCAACGCGTACCCTAGGTCGGCATACAACTGCGAAACTCCGACCAAGGTCGCAGTGTCAAACGCTCCCGTTGACCCGCTCGAATAGCCCAGTTCACCCAGGCTCTTCTGCAGTTCTCTCACATCGGGCCCCGCTTCACCCACGTGGAGATCCCGGTAGGCAGGAAATGGCCAGTTGAACGCGATCAGCGGCTCTCCGTCAACCTCAGCCACGACCGTTCCGGTCGTCACGGTGGCCGGCGATGGACTGGGCAGGCTCGTGACCACCATCCCGGCCGCGCTCAGCATGTCCGTGGCTTTTACGTCGACCGTTGCCCCCGGCAGGACCAGGGCACGGAGTACGACTTTCGAACTCAACGTCTGATCCACGACGCGGGCTGAAATCGGCTTGGGCGACGGTGGCGCCGCGTCGGCCGCCACCTGCTCTGGCGTTCGCAAGGCCGGGAAAACCATGGTTGTCAGAACGATGCCGACGATCACCAGTCCGGCCAGCACCGCTGCCGCTGTCCATGCCTTGCGTCTGCGCCGCGCGGGTTCGACCGGCCTACTTCCCATGGCCCTGCAAGGCGGCTGATGCCGTCTTGGCCAACGCCGTGATCTTTGGGTTCAGCTCGTCCAGAGCGGCTTCGTTCTGCGAGATCGCCGTCGCCTCGGCCTGGTGGATGTCGTTCAGCCACTCATCGTGGGCACCGGTTTCGACCGAACAGTGGTACATGGCCGCTGCCGATTCGCTCTCTTCCTTCGTCGGCACGTACGGTTTCGCCGGAATCGCCGGCGTGATGATCACAGCGTTGCCGTTCGTTCCGGAATCCTCCCGGTTCGGCTGTTGAGGCTGCACTCCCAGCGGCACCAGGAAATCCACGTTCCAGTCGTTGTTCCTGTTGGCCCCGTTCGGATCGACCGGATATTTCCCCTTGTTCATGCACGCCAGCACCTGATTGGTAAGGTCCCCCTTTGCCTTGTCCGTGATAGACCCCATAGAGCCAGCTAGCGTGTTGCCAAGTTCGGTGTAATTCTGGATGGTCCCGTCCCGGTCCCCCACCGCGGCCAAGGACTTCTTCGTGCAGTCGTTCATGACAGGGCCGATGGCCGGATCCATGGTCATGACCGTTGGGGCGAGGGCCTGCGCGGGTAAGCCATAACCCTTCGCTCGCGCATCTTGTTCAGAGGCAAACCATGGCAGCTCACCGTAGGAGGCGAAAGTCGCCGCGAAGTCCGGGGTCTCCTCCATATTCCGAAAGGAGTTTGCTTTCTGCGCCGGCAAAACCTGCAGGAATTGTGGGTAGCCGTTTTCCCCTAGGCATTTGTACCTGAGCTCATTGAACGCAGAACTGATCGCCAAAAGATCCGCCGACTTATAGACCGCATAGGGGTCCCCCGAAACTTTCGCCGCCCAGCCCGTCGCGGCACCAGGAGAACTCATGTGACCCCCACTGGTAGGAGGTGAGGGCTGCTCCGCCCCACACGCGGCGACGCTGGTGAGGAGCCCGCTCAGTGCGAACACCACGGTGACGATCTGCTTCTTCTTCATCTTCACTTCACTTCGACTCGATCCGTCACAACAATGTGGGGCGTTGGGCGCCAAAAACGCGTCCAACACCCCGAGAGTCCTTACGGCTTAAGCCTCACTGCCCAAGTGTTGACGTAGGGCGGCTCGAAATAGGACCTGTAGTTGTGCGGCCGAAGAGTGGACCAATACTGCAACCCGTCGGAAAAGTTGTAGTAGAAGACCTGGCCCCGGTTGTTCCCGGTCGAGAGGGAGGTTGTTTTGTTCTGGTACGTGTCCATCTGCCCCTGGTTCGCGAAGCACAGATGCTGGGGATCGTGTCCCCAAATCTCGTAGAACGAGCCGCCGGAGCAGGCCACCTGGTTCGTTGCATTGGCCGCAGGAGCGGCCACCATCAACGAGCCGGTCACCGCGCATGCACCCGCGGCCACAGCCAGCAGTGCCTTCTTCAGTTTCACTTTCCCTGCTTTCTTGACCATCAGGCCAGGCCTGATCGATGTGATGAGGGGATCAACAGGTCGTCAACGCCGGAGCTCAGTGCCTCTGGCTCGCGAAGGCTTGGTCACCTCGCCGTGACGTGCAGATGAACGACGAGGACAAGACTGGAACCCTCGGCCACCCCAGACTGGGGCAACCACCAGAATCCACTCCGACCCTTGATGAGCGGTCTGTCGCATCCCTCAACCCCGGAGGTATCCCGGCCCAGCGATACGCACTGAGCCGGGATACCCGTCAGCCCAAACGGCCTCATCTACCGGGGTTGGCCCCGAAATTCTTCCGGGACCAGTGTCATCATCCGACCCTTTGGCATGCGGTGTCAAATGTCCTACAGTTTGAGTGGATTCGACCGTTTCCGCTGGTCATCGAAGGCTTACTGCGCCTAGCGCGCCGTGCTCGCCCAGGACCCCTCGCTCCGCCGTCTAAGCTCCCACTTCCAGGAAACGCCTATGGCCGGCACCCTCTCGGGTGCCGGCCATAGGCCGTCGTGGGGCTGGGCGACAACGGCGGCTCAGCTCAGCCGCGCGCCCGCTGACCGTCGACCATCTGGGGCACGTCCAGCGGGTTCTCGTCCCGCAGGGCTTCCGGCAGGAGGTGCTGGGGGAAGCCCTGGTAGGCCACGGGCCGCAGGAAGCGCTCGATCGCCGCGGTCCCCACGGACGTGCTCCCGGAGGCGGTCGTCGCCGGGTACGGGCCGCCGTGCTGCTGCGCGTAGGTCACGGACACCCCGGTGGACCAGCCGTTCCACAGGACCCGGCCGGCCTTGCGGGACAGCACGTCCACGAGCTCTGCCACCTGGCAGGCGTCCGTTCCCTGGATCGTCGCGGTCAGCTGCCCTTCGAAGCTCTCCGCGAGCGCCACCAGCTGCGCTTCATCCGTGTACGTCACGACGACGGCGGTCGGCCCGAAGCACTCCGCCTGTAGCGCGTGCGGATCAGACAGCATGTCCTCCGCCGTGGTCAGCAGCAGCGTGGGCGACGGCGGATCGGACAGAGGATCCGGTCCCTGCGCCAGGATGCTCAGCTTCGAGTGGGCTTCCAGTTCCTGGAGCACCTCCGTGTAGCCCGCCTGGATCCGGTCGTTGAGGAGCGGTGCCGCGTCCGGCAGCACGGCGTCGCGGAGCCGGCCCACGAGGGTCGAATCCGCCGGGACGAACAGCGTCCCCGGCTTGGTGCAGAACTGGCCACTGCCCATCGTGAACGACCCGATGAAGCCCTCGACGATGCCCTCGGCCCGTTCCGCCGCCGCGGCTTCCGTGACGAACACCGGATTGTTGCTGCCGAGTTCCCCGTAGAACGGGATGGGCGTGGGCCGGGAGGAAGCGATGTCGAACAACGCGCGGCCACCCGGGATGGACCCGGTGAAGGCGCCCGCGGCGATCCGGGGGTCCTTCAGGGCTGTTGCCCCCGCCTGCGTGCCGAAGAGCAGCCCGAAGACGCCGTCCGGAGCCCCCGCAGAGGCCAGCGAACCGGTCACGACGTTGGCCGTCAGGCGGGACAGCTCGGGGTGACCGGAGTGGGCCTTGACGAGCACCGGGCAGCCGGCCGCGAGCGCGGAGGCGGTGTCGCCACCGGCCACCGAGAACGCGAACGGGAAGTTGCTGGCCGAGAACACCAGGACCGGCCCCAGCGCCTGCTTGACCCGGCGCAGATCGGGGCGGGGCGCGCCCATGGGCCATTCCGGGTCCGCATGGTCGATCCGGGCGTCCAGGTACCCGCCGTCGCGCAGTTCCTGAGCGAAGAGCCGCAGCTGGAAGGTGGTGCGCTTCAGCTCGCCGGTCAGGCGGCCCTCGGTGAGATGGGTCTCGGCCTGGGCGACGGGGATCAGTTCCCCGGCGGCGGCGTCGAGCCCGTCGGCGACGGCCTCCAGCAGCACGGCCCGCTCGGCGGGCCGGAGTGCGGCCAGCGGCGCGGCCGCGGCCTGGACACCGGCCAGCAGGCGTTCGAGTTCGGCCTCGCTGGTGGCTTCGGTGGTCGTGATCGGGGCGTGGGAGGCGCTCATGAAAAGTCCTTTCGGAATCGGAAGAAGGGGGGCTCAGTCGTCGAGCACGTCGAGGGAGGCGAGTTCGGGGATCGGGACGGGCACGGCGAAGGGCCGCTTCGCCGCGGAGGCGAGCGACGCCTGACCGGCGGCTTCGCCGGGTCCGGCGCCGAGGCAGGAGGCCGCGAAGCCGCACACCCTCCCCTGGCACCAGCCCATGCCCACCCGGGCGAAGGACTTCAGGCTGCGGGAGTCCTCAGCGCCGAGGGCATCCCGCGCCTCGGTGACCGCGGACACCGGTACCTCCTCGCAGCGGCACACCAGGGTCTCCGGGGTGAGCCAGTCCTGCCAGGCCGCGGGTACGGGATGCGCCTGGTGCATGGCCCGGGCGAAGCGGCGGTGCCGGTCGCGGCGGGCGGCGCCCTTCGCGGGCAGGACGACGGCGGCGGGGTCGGCGGCCGCGGTCCCCGCGGCCTGGCCTTCCAGCACGGCGAGCACGGCGCCGCCGACGCCGGTCACCTCCCCCGCCAGGAACAGGCCCGGCACGGAGGACTCCTGCCGGTCGTCGACCACGGCCACGAGGGAACCGTCGGCGTCCACACGGGTCTCGGCTCCCAGGGAGAGCGGCAGTTCCATCTGCGGGGTGAAGCCCCAGCCGAACCCGACCACGTCCACGTCCTCGAAGACGCCGGCGGTGCCAGGCAGCGCGCGGCCGTCGGCGTCGGCCTTCGCCCAGCGCACCGACCGCACCCGGTCCCCACCCTCGATCGCGGTCACGATGCTGCGGGTCTTATACGGGATGCGGTGCCGGGCGAAGACGCCCGCGTACTCGGCGCCTTCGAGCGCCTTGCCGGGGACGGAGGCCGCGGCCTTCCAGTGCGGGAGCCAGTTCGACAGCGACGAGGACTCCAGCACCGCCAGCACCTCTCCCCCGGCCTCGGCGATGTTCGCGGCCACGGGCAGCAGGAACGGGCCCGTCCCCGCCACCACGAACCGCCGGCCCGGCAGCGCGCCGTTGGCCTTGAGGAACGCCTGGACACCGCCGGCGGCCATGACTCCGGGGAGGTCCCAGCCGGGCACGGGAAGCTGGCGGTCGTACCCGCCCGGGCACAGCACGAGGCGCGCGGCGTGCACGGTGGGGCCGGCGCCCTCACCGCCCACCACGGTGCGCGTGGTGCGGAGGGTGAAGCCGGCGTCGTCCCGTGACGCCATCCAGACCTGCAGCCCGGGCAGGTGCTGCACGCGTCCGGCCGCGATGCCCGCCCGGAAGCGGCGGCGCAGATCCAGGAACACGTCCCAGTCGTGGTGGCCGCGCCCGTCGGGATCCGCATCGCCCACCTCGGGGCGGTGCCGCCAGAACTGTCCGCCTGGCTGGTTCGCGGCGTCGACGACGGCGACCACGGCACCAGCCTCCGCTGCCGCAACGGCGGCGGCCAGGCCGGCCGGGCCCGCGCCGACGACGGCGACGTCCACTCGCAGCTCGCTCATCGGGTCTCCTCCGCGCTGTCCGGGTCGGCGCCGGCTGAAACGTCAGAGCTGTCCGGGGCGCCGGCGTCGTCCGCGAGACTCCCGCGCACCTCCATGCCGTCGCACAGGTCCACGAGGCACGCCCGCTGATTGCTCACGCCGTCCACGGTCACGAGGCAGTCGAAGCAGACGCCGATCCCGCAGAACAGGCCGCGCGGACGGCCCTCCTTCCGGGTCCCGCGCCAGGCGGTGACACCGTTCGTGACGAGGGCCGCGCCGACGGTCTGGCCGGGGGCGGCGGTGAGGTCCCGGCCGTCGAAGGTGAAGCGGACGGCGTCGTCCAGGGCGCTCATCGGGTGGCCTCCAGCGGGGTCGGGGCGACGGCGCCGAATCGCGCCGGAGCGAAGGGGGTGAGGTCGAGGTCGGGCGCGCGGCCGCTGAGGGCCTGCGACAGGAGCTTTCCGGTGCCGACGGAGAGCCCGATCCCGGCGCCCTCGTGGCCGGCGGCGTGCCAGAGTCCCGGGGCGCGGTCGTCGTGGCCGATCACGGGGAGGTGGTCCGGGCAGTAGGGGCGGAAGCCGTGATAGTGCCGGATCGCCCGGACTCCGGCGAGGAACGGGAACAGGCCCGTGGCGTTCTGCGCGAGCCGCCGCAGCGCCTCCGTGCTGACCGTCCGGTCGAAGCCGACGCGTTCGCGGGTGGAGCCGATGAGGATGGTGCCGCCGGGCGTCCCTTCGACCACCGGGGACGCCTGCAGGCCGGCGTCGGAACTCCCGACGTTGTCGATGTACTCGGCCGCGTACACCTTGTGGTGGACCATGGGCGGGAGCGGCTCGGTGACCATGACGAAGCCGCGGCGTGGCATGACGGGAACGTTGACGCCCGCGAGCGCGCCGATCTCCCCGGCCCAGGTCCCGGTGCAGTTGACCACGTTCCCGGCGGGGAAGTCGCCCCGCGTGGACCGGACTCCGGTGACGCGGTCGCCGTCGCGCAGCATGCCGGTGACGGTGGCGCCTGCGTGGAACACGGCGCCCGCCTCGGTGGCCAGCCGCACGAGGTGCGCGGCCACGAGCATGGGCTGGACCTGCGAATCCTCCGGGTAATACGCGCCGCCGAGCGCGTCGGGGGTGATGTGCGGTTCGGCGCGGCGCAGGGCCGCCGGGTCCAGTTCTTCGACCACGACGCCGAACCCGCGCTGCACGGCCATCACCCGGTGCAGGGACTCCAGGCTGCTGGGCCGCGAAGCGACGATGATCCCGCCTTTCGCCTCGAACTCCCAGAGGTGGCGGTGTTCGGCGAGCTCGCCCTTCCAGACGGAGAGCGAGTAGCGGGTCAGCTCGAGTTCCGGGCCGAGTTCCTTGTCCGAGACGAGGATGTTCCCCTCGCAGGCCGACGACGTCCCGCTGGCGGGGAGGCCCTGGTCCACGATCGTCACGGACAGTCCGGCCTTCGCCGCGAAGTAGGCGGTGGCGGCGCCGATCACTCCCGCTCCGATCACCAGGACATCGCAGGCCCTGCTCATGGGTACTCCTTGGGGTTAAGGTGCCGGTGGCCGGCTGGTGTCGTGCGGGTCGGCCTCGTGCTGGCCGGATTCCTGGTGGCCCGTGGCCCAGAGGCCGCGGGTGTGCCCGAGGTGGCGGCGCATGAGGGCTTCGGCCCCCGCGGCGTCTCCGGCCTGGATGAGGTCCAGGAGCTCATCGTGCTCCTTGGCGGAGCTCGACAGCTGGTGGTTGTCGCTGAGGGTCCTCAGCCCGTACATGCGGGTCCGCATGCGGAGCCGGGTGGCGAGGTCCTCCAGCTGGCTGTTGCCGTAGAAGCTGAGCAGCTCGCTGTGGAAGGTGCGGTCGTTGACGAGGTAGGCCGTCAGATCACCCTCCTCCGCCGCGGTGACGATGGCGGCGGCCAGCGTCCGCAGGCGAGGGAACGCGCTCTCCGGGATTCGGCCGGGGAGCTTCCCGACCGTCGGCGCCTCGATCATGAGACGGATCTCGGTGATCTCGTCGAGCTCCTCCTCGCTCACGCCGAGCACCCGGAAGCCCTTGTTCTTCACGGTCTCCACGAGACCCTCGCGGGCGAGGTCCATCATGGCCTCCCGGACGGGGGTGGCGGACACCCCGAACACGGCGCCGAGCGCGGGCGCGGAGTACAGGGTCCCCTCCTCCAGGCTGCCGGCGATGATGGCCGCGCGCAGGGACTCCGTCACGCTCTCCCGCAGGTTCGGCTTGGGGGCGATCGGGGCGAGGGGAAGATCAGACACGGGGTTCACGGCTGTCACTCCTGGGGTGCTCATGGGATGGTCCCCCCTTCATACACCATCGCGGCCGTGACGAGGTCCTCCCAGGCCATGCCCACGCCCGCGTAAAGACAGGGCTTTCCGGGGGTCCGCGCGATCCCGTCGACCACCAGGTCGCGCAGATTCGCCGGCCGGATCCGCTGCCATTCCTCCGCGCTGCGCGCCGGGATCAGATCGCCGGCCTCGCGCAGCGCCGAGGCGCGCCCCTCGACCACCACGTCACTGCGGTGCACCAGCGCGGCGTCGACCTCGCGGGCGTCCAGGCCATGCTGCCCGACGGCGGCCACCACGGCGTCCGGCGCGACGGCGGCGCCGTCGAAGAGCGGCGTCGTGGACGTGGTCGCACAGAGGATCACGTCCGCCGTGCCGACATCCGCGGCCGTCCGGGCCTCGACGTGGACACCCTCTGCGGCGAGAGTCTCCACGAGCGCGCGGACATGGTCCTCGCTGCGGCCGACGACGCCGAGCCGCGCTCCCGGGAGAAGCGCGTGAGCGGCGCGGAGGTGATTGAGCGCCTGGACGCCTGCGCCGAACACCAGGACGCTCGGGTCCTCCGGCGCTCCGCCCGGCGTGGCCGCGAGGATCCGCGTGACCGCCAGCAGGGTGACCGCCGGGGTGCGGATGGCCGTCAGCTCGGTGCCGTCCAGGAGCGCCACCGGGGCCAGGGTGTCCGAACTGTAGAGCACGTACACCCCCTGGATCTTCTCGAGGCCTCGCGCGGGGTTGCCGGGGGCCACGGTCAGGGCCTTGACGCCGCTGTACCGGGCGCCGGAGGCCGGCATCAGGAGGAACTCGCCGCCCGGGGCCGGGCTGAAGACGCGGGGGCCGTCCTGTTCGGGGTCCACGTCGTGGCGGAGCGCCGCGGCCAGGGCGTCCACGGCGGCACGCCAGGGGGCGCGGGCCCGGACCTGTGCGGCGTCGAAGTACGGCAGGCTCATAGGAGGAACCCCTCCTGGAACGGATCGCTCGGGTCGAGGAAGTACTGCGCGGTCCCCGTGATCCAGGCGCGGCCCGTCACAGTGGGGACCACGGCCGGGCGGCCGCCCACCTCGGTCTCGGCCACGAGACGTCCGATGAACTGCGAGCCGATGTAGGACTCGTTGACGAAGTCCGTGTTCAGAGCGAGTTCGCCGCGGGCGTGCAGCTGCGCCATCCGGGCGCTGGTGCCGGTGCCGCACGGCGAACGGTCGAACCAGCCCGGGTGGATGGCCATGGCGTGGCGGGAGTGCTCCGCGGTGGACCCGGGCTCCTGAAGGTACACGTGGTGGCAGGCGCGGATGTCCGGACGTTCCGGGTGCACCGGTTCGTCCGTGGCGTTGATGGCGTCCATGATCGCGAGGCCCGCCTTCAGCAGGTCGTCCTTGCGTTCCCGTTTGAAGGGCAGCCCCAGGTCCTCCAGCTTCACGATCGCGTAGAAGTTCCCGCCGAACGCCAGGTCGTACGGCACGGCGCCGTAGCCCGGGACGTCGACGGTGGCGTCGAGCCGGTCCACGAAGGACGGCACATTGCGGAGCGTCACCGACTCGGCGTGCCCGTCCTTCACGGCCACCTCCGCGATGACCAGTCCGGCCGGGGTGTCCAGCCGCACCGTCGTCACCGGCTCGACCACCTCGACCATGCCCGTCTCCACGAGCACGGTCGCGACGCCGATCGTTCCGTGTCCGCACATGGGCAGCAGCCCCGACACCTCGATGTAGAGGACGCCGAAGTCCGCGTCGGGACGGGTGGAGGGCTGCAGGATCGCGCCGCTCATCGAGGCATGCCCCCGGGGTTCGTACATGAGGAGCGTGCGGATCCAGTCGCTGTTCTCCATGAACCAGAGGCGCTTCTCCGCCATCGTGGCGCCCGGGATGGTCCCGACGCCGCCCGTGATCACCCGGGTGGGCATGCCCTCGGTGTGTGAGTCGACGGCGTGAAAAATCCTCTTCGTCCTCATGATTCGCTCCCTCGTTTCATCGAGTGCTCCGTAACTGTCCTTTTGAGGCTCCATAACGACAGTTACGGAGCAATCGATGTCAGGTCCTACTTGTAACCCTTGGCGAGCACGGCTTCGGTGTCGCGGGTGATCGCGGCGACCGTTTCCGGGGAGAGCGGGCCGCGCGGCGGGCGGGTCACGCCGCCCCGCTGGCCCACGATGTCCTGCGAGAGCTTGATCGCCTGCACGAACTCGGTCTTGCTGTCCCAGCGCATCAGCGGGTGCAGATCGCGGTAGATGTCCCGTGCCCGGGCGAGGTCGTCACCCTGGTCCGAGATGGCCAGGCGGTAGAGCTCCATGGAGATCTCCGGGATGGCGTTCGGGTAACCGGACACCCAGCCCACGGCCCCGGCGAGGCCGAGCTCCAGGACAGTGTCGTCGGCGCCCATGATGATGTCCAGCTCCGGGGCGAGTTCCTTGATCTCGTACGGACGGCGGACGTCGCCGCTGAACTCCTTGACGCCCACGATCAGGCCCTCGCCGTGGAGGCGAGCGAGCAGGCGCGGCGTGAGGTCCACCTTGGTGTCGATCGGGTTGTTGTACGCCACGATCGGGAGGCCGGCCTTGGCCACCAGGCGGTAGTGCTCCACCACCTCGCCCTCATTGGCACGGTAGGTGTTCGGCGGCAGCGCCAGGACGGACTGCGCCCCGGCCTCCGCGGCCTGCTCGGCCCAGCGGAGCGACTGCAGGCCGCCATACGCGCCGACGCCGGCCATCACGGTGAAGCCCTCGGGTGCGGCCTCGATGGCGGTGGTGATGACGCGGGCCCGCTCCTCGTCGGAGAGGGTCTGGTACTCGCCCAGTGAGCCGTTGGGGGCCACGCCGTCGCAGCCGCCGGCGGCGAGGAACGCGATGTTCTGGGCGTACGCGTCGTAGTCCACGCTCAGGTCATCGTTGAACGGGAGGGTGGTGGCGACGTGGACTCCGCGCCACGGCTTACGGACTTCGGTCATTTCCGGTTCCTTTCAGGGAGGCGGCTCAGCGCCACGGGGGCAGCCGCACTGTGAGTCGCCTCACAGAATTAATTTACCATGTGACATTGCACAATGTTGAAGAGTGATGCCGGGGCACGCGCCCCGGCATCAGGGGTGAATCAGCTGGCGGGGACCACGTACTGCTGGTCGGCCACCTTGCCCAGGCCTTCGGTGAGACCCGCGCCCGTCAGGAGCTTGGTGATGGTGCCGTCCTTGCGCTGCGACTCGATGCCGTCGCTGAGCGCCTGCTTCAGGCTGGTGTTGCCCTTGGTCAGCGGGAAAGCCGCTTCCGGCGAGTGGGTGATGGCGCCGACGCGGGGGTCCGGCTTGTCGTTGGCCAGGGAAACCGTGACGCCCTTGGCGTCCTTGAACTGCAGCACCTGCACGCCGTAGGCGTCGACGTCCGCGTCCAGACGGCCGGCGTCGAAGTCCGCCTTCAGCTCCACGCTGGAGGGGTAGGTGACCAGCTTGTCGCCCAGGATCTTCTTGAGGTCCTCGACCCAGAGGTAACCGTCGATCGTGCCGACCTTGTTCATCTTCTCCAGATCGGCCACCGTCTTGGCGCCGGTCTTGGTGGCGATGCCCATGCCGTCCAGGTAGGTGGAGGCGGAGAAGTCCACGGCCTTCAGACGCTTCTCTGTGGCGTCGATCGTGCCGACGGCCAGGTCGATGCTGCCGCCGGAGATCGACTGCACGGCGTCGGCGTAGGTCGCCTGCTGGTAGACCGGGGTCAGGCATTCGTCCTTGGCGATCTTGTCCACGATCGAGATGTCGATGCCGGTCGGCTTGCCGCTGTTGTAGCTGCTGAAGGGCGGGATGTCGATGACGCCCACGGTCAGCTTGCCCGGAGCGACGGTGGTGACGCCCTGGTGCTTCGGCGTGCAGTCGGCCGACGCCGTCGTCGAACCGGAGCTTCCGCAGGCCGTCAGGCCGACGCCGGCGAGCAGAACGACGGCGGCCAGCGCACCAGGGCGCTTGAGCTTCTGGATTTTCATGGGGTTCCTCTCAAAGGGGGTTGTGGGAGTTTCAGAGGCCGGGTCACGCATGACGGGACATGCGCTTTTCGAAGTAGACGGTGATCCAGGTGGCCGGCATGGAGATCGCGGCGTAGCAGATGCCGGCCAGCGTGAAGATCTGCAGGTAATTGAAGTCCTGGCTGCCGATGTTGTAGGCGGACTTCATCAGCTCCGGGACCGCGATGGCGTAGGCCAGCGAGGTGCCCTGGAACATCTGGATGGCCACGCCCATCAGGCCCGGGATCGCCGACCGCATGCCCTGCGGCATGATGACGCGGAAGAACGTGTCCCGGGAGGACAGACCCAGGACCTGAGCCGCCTCGGTCTGCCCACGGGCCACGGACTGCAGACCCGCGCGGATGATCTCGCTCGAGTACGCCGCGGCGTTCCACACGAGCGCGATGCACGCGGCCTGGATGCTCTCGAACGCGATGCCGAACTTCGGCAGCCCGTAGTAGACCAGGTACAGGATCACGAGGGCGGGGGCGCCGCGGCCGATCTCGACGATCGCAAGGCCCAGGGTCCGGATGACCAGGTTGTTGCGCTGCACCATGACGCTCAGGAGCAGGCCGAGCGGGTAGCCGATCACGATCGACACCCCGGCGATGAAGAGACTCACGCCGAGCCCGGACAGCATCTGGGGCATGTACTCCGCCCATTGCTGAAGCCAGTTCATACGAAGATCGCCTTCCTCATGCGGGCGTCGAGACGCCGGGACAGGAAGGCCACCGGCAGGCTCAGGACGATGTAGATGATGCCCACGATCACGTACGGGAGGATGCCCTCCACCGTGGGGTGCTGACGGGCGAACGACTGGGACTGGAACACCATCTCCGCCACGATGATGGTCGAGGCGATGGAGGAGTCCTTCAGCAGGCCCACCAGGTACGTGGCGATGGACGGGGAGACGATCCGGAACGCCTGCGGGATCACGACGCCGAAGAACGTGGTCGCGCCGGACAGGCCCAGCGCCTTGGACGCCTCCAGCTGACCGCGCGGCACCGCCTGGATGCCGCCGCGGTAGATCTCGGCCAGGTAGGCGATCGACACCACGCCCAGGCCCACGATCGCGGCGTTGACGGGGTCGAACTTGAACGTCCCCATATGGATGCCGAACTTCAGCAGGAACAGCCAGACGATGATCGGCACGCCGCGGATCAGGTCCACGAGCAGGCGCGCGGCCCAGCGCAGCGGCGCCACGGGCGAGGTCAGAGCCAGGGAGAGCGGGACCGCTCCGACGATGCCGATGGCGAACGCGGCCAGCGTCAGCCACAGCGTCATGGGCAGGCCCTGGACGACGGCGGTGAGCGCTTCCATGTCAGCGCTCCAGGACGGCGCGCAGGAAGCGGCGGGTGCGCGCCTCCTGCGGGTCGCTCATGATGGCGCGCGGGTCGCCCTGCTCGATGATCTTGCAGTCCGCCATGACCACGAGGGTGTCGGAGACGTCCCGGGCGAACTGCATCTCGTGCGTCACCACCACCATGGTCATGCCGTCCGCCGCGAGCTCCCGCATGACGGCCAGCACTTCCAGGCCGACTTCGGGGTCCAGGGCGGAGGTGGGCTCGTCGAAGAGCATGATCGACGGGTCCAGGGCGAGGGCCCTGGCGATGGCGATGCGCTGCTGCTGGCCGCCGGAGCAACGGCCGGGGTGCTGGTTCGCCTTGTCCTTGAGACCCACGCGTTCGAGCAGCTGCATGGCCCGCTCGTCGGCCTCCTCCTTGCTGCGGCCCAGCACCCGCTGCTGCGGGAAACTGATGTTCTTCAGCGCCGTCATGTGCGGGAAGAGGTTGAAGGACTGGAAGACCATGCCGACGGCGCTGCGCAGGCGGGCCAGGTCCTTGGGGGCGATGTTCTTCCCGGGTTCGATCGTGTGACCGGCCACCCGGATGGTGCCGCCGTCGGGCTGCTCCAGCAGGTTGATGCACCGGAGGAAGGTGCTCTTCCCGGCGCCGGAGGGGCCGATCAATGCGGTGACGGTGCCGGGTTCCACATCCAGGGACACATCGTCCAGGACCACATGGTCGCCGTAGTGCTTCCTGATGTTCTCCAGCTGGATGCCGAGCCGTGGCACCCGGTGCGCTTCGGTGGGGGTTGATTTCGCCATGCCTGTCTTCCCTGCCAGGGCCGGAGCTCCGACCACGTGAGTGCCATGTGATTCACATCACTGGCTCAGTACAATGTTACATGTCACGTGCCGTGGGTCAAGGGTGTTTTTCGGGAAGTTCAGGAGGGCTTCGTGTTGGATCCTGAGCAGCGTGCGGCCTGCGAGCTGCGGGAGCCGCTGTCCATTCGACGGGGGTGATGGTTGACTGGGCCGGTGGCAGACATCCCGCACCATCTCGACATCGCCGGCACGGCGTTCACCCTCATCGACGCACCCGAGCCCATCGCCTGCTGGACGGCGTCGCTCGAGGCGGCCCACGGTGGCTCCTCCCCCACGGTGAACATCATCGTGGAGCCCGCGGCGGAGCCCGGACCGGAAGTCCTCCGGCTCACCGCTGAGGTGATCGCCCGGTTCGGCGAACTCGCCGACGTGGCCGGCGCGTATCTGCGGGAAGAGCTCCGTGAACCGGGCTTCGGCCTGCGCGACGACGAACTCCAGGCTCTGCGGAGCGACCAACCACCGTTCGGCGAACCCGAGGCGGTCATCTGGGACGACGGCGGCTGGATGCTCCGGTTCACGGAGTCGCCGCTGGAGCTCGCGGATCCCTACGGCATCGGAGTGCTGTTCGAGGGCATGACCCCCTCAGCGGTCGAGGACCTGTCCGACCCCGACCCGGCCTGAGGCCCGAGGTCCACCACGACGACGGGCGGGGAGCCGGAACTTCCGTTCCGGCTCCCCGCCCGCTCCGTGCCCCGCCTCGTCGGGCGGAGCCGTTCAGCCCATGGTCTTCTGACCGTCCAGGGCCTCCCGGATGATGTCCGCGTGCCCGGCGTGCTGCGTGGTCTCGGCGATGATGTGGATCAGCGTGCGCCGCGCTGACCAGCTCCGCGCTTCGCCCCACGGCGTCGCGGGGAGATCATGCGAGACCCCGAGGTCTTCCAGCCCCTCGACCACGCGTGCGGTCTCCTCCGCGGCGGCCTGATAGTCCTCCAGGGCGCCGGCCAGCGTCTCTCCATCGGTCAGTCGGAATCCATCGGCATAGCGGGCGAAATCCTCCTCGGTGAGGTTGGAGAAATCACTCGTCGCGGCCGCCGACTCCGGGCCGTTCACGATGAAGTCCACCCAATGCCGCTCCACCGACGTGACATGCTTGATCAGGCCGCCGAGCGTCAGCTCGCTGACCGTGGTGCGCTTCCGGGCGTCCTCTTCGCTCACCCCGCGACAGGTGTAGCTGAGGAACTCGCGGGCCTGCGCCAGGGCGCCCAGCAGATCGGCTTTCTCGCCCGTGCCCACAGCGTTGATCATCCGTGCAGTCATGACATCTCCTTGGTCGTTCCGGTCTTGATGTCTTCAACGCTACGCACCATTGGTGTCACTTTCCGTCCTCAATGAGGAGGAAACTGAGAACATGGCGAACACGAGTTCACGGACGCTCCGGCTGCTCTCCCTGCTGCAGGCACGACGGTACTGGCCGGGAGCGGAGCTGGCCGGGCGGCTGGAAGTCTCCGTCCGGACTCTCCGGCGCGACGTCGAGCGCCTCCGGGATCTGGGCTACCCCGTGGAGGCGGCGCGCGGAGTCGACGGCGGCTACCAGCTCGCGTCGGGGGCGGCCATGCCGCCGCTGCTGCTGGACGACGAGGAGGCCGTAGCCCTTGCGATCGCCTTGCGGTCGGCCGCCCAGGGGGCGGTGAGCGGGGTGGCCGAAGCCTCGGTGCGCGCACTGGCAAAACTCGTCCAGGTGATGCCGCGAGGGCTGAGGAGAAGGGTCGAGGCGATCGGGGCGGCCACCGAGAGCCACTTCTGGGAACCGGTCGAGGAGATGATCGATCCGGAACTCCTGATCATCATCGGGCAGGCCTGCCGGGACCGGGAGCGGATCGGATTCGACTACACCGCGGCCGACGGGCGCGCGAGCACGCGGCACGTCGAGCCTCTGCGCATGGTCCGCCTCGGGCTGCGGTGGTACCTGGTCTGCTACGACCTGGACCGCGGCGATTGGCGCTCCTTCCGCCTGGACCGGATGAGCCGGCCGGTCCCGACCGGCGCCCGGTTCGCCCCGCGGACCCTGCCCGCGGAGAACCCCGTCGCGTTCATCCGCGACCGGGCCGACAAGGCGCCAGGTCCGCAGGACGTGGTCGCACTGGTCGCGGCGCCGGAGCGCGAGGTGACCGAAAGGATCGGGCGGTGGGCCACGGCCTCGGCGGTCTCCGACGGCAGCTGCCGCGTGACCGTGCACGCGAAAACCCTGGACTGGGCGCTCCTCGCGCTCGGCATGCTCGACGCCGACTTCACCATCGAATCACCGCGGACCGCGATCGACGGCGCCCGGGCACGGGGCGAACGGCTGATCAGGGCGTCCGGGTCTCAGCCGCTCGACGCCGGCAGGTGACGTCCGTCAGCCCGCTGCCGCGGCCTCCCGCATCGCCTGGGCCCGGTAGGCGCGGGGATTCGGGAGCTTCGCGGTCTCGAAAGCCCTGCGCAGCCGCTGCGTATTGTCGAATCCCGAATAGGTCGCGACTTCTTCGACCGTGAGATTGATGTACACGGGATCACTCAGGAGCCGTTTGGCTTCCTGAAGCCTGCGATCGCGAATGGCCTGGCTGACATTCTTTCCCTGCTGCGCATAGATGTCCTGAAGATTCCGGACCGACATCTTCAGAAGCGAGGCGAGTTCGGTGACCGAGAATGACGGATCGATATAACGCCCGTTGATCAAATACTGGGACTGGCTGAAGGCGCCCGATCGCCCGCGGCGCTCGGCCTCGCTGACACCCTTCACGCTCAGAACGACACTGGCGACCATCTCCTGCAGGAATTGATCGATGAAATAATTGTTGAGCGGTCCCGCAGTGCGGTGATGTGCGACAGACGTGCCGAACGCGAGAATGGACTCGGAAAGAGTCCCCCCGGGCCCGAACTGCAATGGATCCTTATTCACCGCGCCATTGTTGTACCCCTCGAGGATTTCTTTGGACGTCTCGATGACGACGACGCGCGCGCCGTCGGAGAATTCCACGGTCCGGTCCTCGCCGGGGCGGAGGACGAACCCATGGCCCGCCGATCGGACCATGGTCCCGTTGCGGGAATGCACGCTCATCGTCCCCTCGGAGAGGATCGAGAGCTTCACCGACCCGATGCCCGGGTCATGGTGGACGTCATAGGTCCCACCCTCGACGACCACATCCGAGGCTCCCGTGTTGCCGGTGTAGAAGCTCACACCCTCGGCCGAGAAGGTGGGAGCGGACCGGGACGAGACCCCGAACTTGCCGAAGCTCTCCACATTGAGAAGGGTGCCCACGCCGGACGTGATGTCCTCGACGAGCCCGCTCTCCTCGACGATGAGCTTATTCTCGATGACCTTCCATTCCACGGGACCCCGGGGAGGGTGCGGAATCGGCGTCGTCGGCCTCATAGGTCTCCTTGTCTTGCCTGTCATGAAAGTCGCAGCGACCATCCACCGCCGGCCTGAACCGGATGGCGAAGGCGCACACGAGAAGAGCGCAAGCGCCACTCCGGAACCACCTCAGAATCGGCCGGAGCGCTACTCGGCAAAGAGTCGAAGCTCCATTTTGTGCACGATATGCGTCATTTTGCGCACCAGGTCTGATGCATGGTCCTCAGTGTCAGTGGCGCGCCTTCAGTTTCGTGACGCGATTAATCGGGATTAATATTCATCAGGCCTTCCTTCGCCGACCGGGCGCCAATGCTGAGAGAGCCCCGGGATGCCCCTCAGAGTAGCCTGTTGAATGCAACGGTCCGCGACATTTATCCGCAAAGTATCGTCTGGCACGTTTATGTCGTTTGTTTGGCGCAAATTTCATTCTTTTGGTTGAAAGCACCGAATTCTTGATGCATTGTTGCCTCGAAACAGTGCCCCGGAGAATCAGCCTCCGAACCACTTCATCCATGGGAGAAAAACCTTGCCCGACATCACTCCGCCTTCACCTCAACACGTCACCCGCCGGTCCGTCGCCCGGTCCGCAGTGTGGGCGACCCCGGTCATCGCCGCTGCCGTCGCCGCGCCGGCCGCCGTGGCCTCTACGACCCCCACCTGCCCCACCTGTGTCAAGGCCGGCATTCCGCTGGTCGGTGGCCTGGCCTCCGGCGCCTGGACCTCGCAGGCGCTGGTCGCCGGCAACAAGGGCACCATCGCCCTCGGAGGCGCCTTCGGCCTCGACGCGACCCAGTGCGGCATCACCTGGCAGAACATCTTCCAGCCGGCCTTCACCTTCGTCGTCACGCAGGCCACGCTGACCATGTCCGACGGCCGGACCTACACCTCCGGGGCAGGCCTGGGCGTCGGAGCCGGTAACACCTCCACCGTCGGCGTCTTCCCGAGCGCTTTCGTCTTCACCAACGTCACCCTTCCGAACGGCGGGGCGATCGTGGGGATCGGGTCCTACCCGGTCGTCCCCAAGACGCTGTCCGTGAACGTCACCCTGTCGCTCCAGTACGGCCTCGGCCTGACCCTCCAGTGCCCCTACACGCTCACGTGGAACCTCAACGGTCTGGCGACCGGTGGAGTGGCCTTCGGCATCGGCACCGTGAACTTCTCGGGTATCGCCACCGTCTGAGGCCTCCCGCCTCGTCATCTCTCCCGGTTCCCGGCCTGAGCCCTCAGGCCTGTGTCCGGACGATTTCTACCGAAGGAAACAGCATGTCCAACATTCCGTTCACCCAGGCCCGAGCAGACCAGATCGTGGCAGGCGTCAACCAGTCCGATGCCGCATCGTTCGCGTCGGTCCTGGCGCTGCCTGACAACCTGGTCCCCCTCCCCGCGGTCGCCGCGAACACCTCATGGCCGGCCGACGCCCACATCGACGCCTCGACGTTCGTGGCCAACGGCAGCACCGGCGTCGTGCAGATCTCCTCGAAGGGCCAGTCCGTCGAGCTCTCTCTCGTGCTCCAGGACAACGTCTGGAAGATCGCCCCGAGCGGCGCCTACAGCAATGCGGTCGAGGCCGCCGGCTAAGGCGACTGACGGACCGCTCGCGGTCCCATCCGAAGTTTGGGCAACTCACCCGATGGGGGAGTGAGATGTCCATGACGCGTGATCTTCACCTGACACCTCGAAGGTCACGCACCGCAAGCGTGGCTGCATGGAGTGCCCCCCTAGGTGGAAATGCAGCCACGCTTGTCCCCGTCCGGCGCGGGCTCGCGCGACGGGAACCCTTGGATCTTCCCGGCCGACGCACGCCACGCGTCCCACACCCCACAGCACAGCAGGATGGATTCCGCTTTCACATGCTTCTTTTTCACAACGTGTCACACCCGATCAGCGGAAAGCCGATGCTCCTCGAGGTCGAAGGAACGGATTACCAGGACGCTTACGGAAAGCTCCAACAGCGCCTCCGGGACCTCGCCCACGCGACCACCCATGTCGCGGCCGTCTCCTCCGCCGGGGGTCGGCGGACGTCCCTTGCGCGCTACGTCGAGCCCGAGGCCGTGGACACGCCCGGCATGCCTCAGTGCGCGTGCTGCTTCCACACCGCCTGATCCCTGTGCCAGACCCCTCATCTGAAAGAACCGCATGTCGCCCGTGACCCCTCCGATCACCGTCGGAGATCCCGTACGAGTCATCCGCCACACCCTTATCGAAGGGATCGACTACACGGACCGCAGAGGCACCGTGGTGCGCGAACGGTTCGATGTCCGCGGCTTCACCCTCTTCGTGACCTTCCCTGAAGCCGGGCTGCCCTCCGAGTGGTTCCACTCGGAAGAGCTCGAGCGATGAGCCGTCTCTCGGCCTCCTGAGCAGCGGCGCTTGGCAGCCCGGACGATCGCCACAGTGTAGGGCGGATCCCCCCCGCGCAGAAAGGGGGTCAACCGGCTCCGGTGAGACCTGTTTGAGTGGTTTCAAGGTCGCGCAAGGCGGCCGGTTGGAAGCACTCGAAAGGAGATCATCATGGTCGATCGCGAAAACCCAGGTCAGTTCGGAAACCGTGAAGACACCGAGGAGCTGGCCCGCCGCGGAGGCAGCCTATGAGCTGTGGAGCCGGGTCGAGCTCCTCCCGTGTTTCCTGAGACATCTCACCTCCGCCGTCCCCCTCGGAGACGAACTGGTCTGTTTCACCACCGAGATCGGCCGGCGCCGCCAGTTCGTCGCCCGTGTCCGGCAGCATCGCCCGGGCCAGGTCATCCTGTGGTCGTGCGCTGAAGAACCCAGCCACCAGGGCGAGATCACGTTCGTGAAAATGGGTCACCGACGGGCCCGTATCGACTTCACGATCCTCTGGGATCCTGCCCGCAGGTCCGAGACCTCAGGATCGCTCTTCCGCCTCGATCAGCTCAGCGTCCTGGAGGATCTCCAGGAGTTCAAACGCCTCGCCGAGGCGAGCCGTCGGGAAGAGCCCCGGCATTTCCATTTCCTTCCGCGGAAAAGCAAGGAATTCCACGACCTGCTCTCCAGGTTCCTGCGCGGCCCGAATCCGGCGTCCGCTCACCGCGCCACCCCGGAAACCGGCGAGACCCCGGTGGACGGAGCGCAGCCGACCCCCACGTGAACGGCCGTGCGCCGGGAACGCGCGATGCCGCCGTGCGCCGGGAACGCGCGATGCCGCCGTCGTCGTCCGGAAGAGACGACGACGGCGGGATCAGCCGACCCTGCAGCGCGTCAGTCGCGCGCCGGCACCGGGAGGCCCAGATGCTCGCGGAGCGTGCTCCCGCGGTACTCGGTCGGATACACGCCGCGTTCCTGCAGCGCCGGGACCAGGTGGTTCACGATGTCGTCGAGGCCGGTCGGGATGAGCCACGGGGAGATGTTGAACCCGTCCACCACTCCGTCCCGCGCATACTCGGCCAGGTGGTCGGCCACCGACTGGTACGAGCCCGTGAAGGTCGCGTCCCGTCGCGCCGACTGGGCCGTGACGAACTGCCGGATGGACAGCCCCTTGTCCTTGGCTTCCGCCCGCCACTGGTCGGCCAGCTGCCGGGCCCGGGCCCCATGGAACCCACTGCCCCGCGTCTCGCTGGTCTCCTCCACCACCGGATCGATCTCGGGCAGGGGGCCGTCCGGGTCGTAGCCGGACAGGCTCGTGCCCCAGAACTGCTCCAGGAACGCGATCGCCTGCTGAGGTCCGATCTGCTGAGACCGGACCCAGGCCTTCTTCTCCAGTGCCTCGGCCTCCGTGGGCGCCAGGATGAACTCGCTCGCGGGGAAGATCTGGAGTTCGTTGGGATGACGGCCCGCCGCCACCGTGCGCTCCACCAGATCGGCCCGGAAGGACCGCGCATCCTCCAGCTGCGGGTGGGCGGAGAAGATCACGTCCGCCTGCCGCGCCGCGAAATCCCGCCCTTCCGGCGAGTCCCCCGCCTGGAACAGCACCGGCCGGTACTGCGCGCTGCGCGGCAGCCGCGGGACGACGTCCACCGAGTAGTGCTGCCCCTCATGCCGGACGCGGCGCGCGAAGACGTGTCCCTCGCCGGATCCGGACGCCCACGACTCCGCCGCGCCGCTCCCCGCGATCACGCCGTCGTCCCAGGAATCCCAGATCTCCTTGGCCACCTTCACGAAGGCCTCCGCGTGCGTGTACCGGTCGGCGTGGTCCAGATATCCCCCGCGCCGGAAGTTCTGGCCCGTCCACGCGTTGTCCGTGGTCACGATGTTCCACGCGGCCCGGCCACCCGAGATCAGATCCAGCGAGGCGAGGCGGTGCGCCAGGTCCGCGGGATCGTTGTACGTGGTGTTCTGCGTCGCCACGAGACCGATCTTGTCCGTGACGCCGGCCAGCGCCGCGAGCATGGTCTGCGCGTCGGGCCGGCCCGCCACATCCAGTTCGTGGACGCGGCCCAGATGCTCCCGCAGGCGCAGGCCCTCCCCCAGGAAGAACGCCGCGAACAGGCCGCGTTCGGCGGTCTGGGCGATCCGGCGGAACGACTCGAAGTCGGTCTGCGATCCGGCTTCGGGCGTCTTCCACACGGTGCCCGAATTGACGCCCTGGAAGAAGATCCCGAACTGGATCTGCCCGCTCGGCCGGAAGTCCGCCACGGTGTGTCCCTGCGTGCCGTGTCCCTGCGTGCTGTGTCCCTGTGTGCTGTCGCCGCTCATGCCTGTGCCCCTGTCCCGGCCGCGACGCTGCGCGCGGCCTCCGTCGAATAGCGATTGACCGCGCGCTCCAGTCCGAGCACGGCGCGGAAGGCGCCTCCCGGCGTCGTCGGCCGCAGGAGGTTCCGCGAGCGCAGCAGCGGGAGGGTCAGCGCGGACAGTTCCGGCAGGTCCGTGTCGAGGACGGCCGGGTGCAGGCGGACTCCGTCAGCGAGGCCCAGGAGATCCGCGAGGGTCTCCGCAAGCTTCTCGGCCGTCCCCACGAACCGCGCGCGCCCGCTGGCCCACGGTGTGGCCGCGTCCAGCGCGGCCAGGCGGTCGGCGGCGCTCAGGCCCCGCACGTCGAGCACCACGTCCAGCTCGGCGACCAGGGCGGGACCGCCCTCGGAACGGGGGCCGAACTCCTCCCGCGCCTCGGCGAGCCGGGGGCGGAGGCTCTCGAGCGAGGGTGCGCTCACCAGGACGGCGTCCACCTCGCGCGGCGACAGCGGACCGTCCTCCGAGACCAGGTCGGCCGGCGCCACGACGGGCAGCTGACCCTGCAGGGGGCGCGGAATGATGGACGGGCCCTTCACGAAGTAGCCCTCGCCGTCGCCCAGGTCCGCCTGGAAGTCGGCGTAGTGGAGGCGGTCGGCGTCCAGGTAGCGGCCTGAGTCGACGTCCTTGATCACAGCGTCGTCCTCCCAGGAGTCCCACAGCCGGCGGTTCGCCTCCACGGACGCTCCCGCCTCGGCACGGCGGCGGTCACCGTCCGCCACGGAACGCCCGACGGCGGCGGCCTCCCGCGCGTCGTCGCTCGCCGCGAGCAGCCAGCCGCCACGGCCTTGGGACACGTAGTCGAGACTGGCCAGCTGCGTCGCCACATGGAACGGCTCGGTGTAGACGGTGTCGACCTCGGGCAGGAGCCCGATCGCATGGGTCAGCGGCCCCACGAACGCCGCGCGCTGGAGGGCGTTGAGCCGGGCCTGCGCGTCGGCGCCCTCCGGCAGGGGCCCGTCCGCGTAACTCAGGGCATGGAAGCCCGCCGATTCCGCGGCAAGCGCCACGTCCCGGAGCTGTTCGGGGCCCAGGACCGCGGCGGGCGCCGTGCGACTCGCGCGCCAGGCGGCCGGGTGCGATCCGGCGCCGTCCGCTTCAAGGATGAGGAACCCGCTCATGCCGCGGCCTCCTTCTCGGGAGCCCCGGCGGACCGCGGGGCCTCCGCCGTGGCCCGCTCGACCGGCAGCTTCTCCCCCGCCTCGACGGCCACCGGCAGGCGGTTCCCCGCAGGCGGCAGGGGGCACGTGGCGAAGTCCGTGTAGGCGCACGGCAGGTTCACCGCGCGGTTGAAGTCCAGGACGGCGGTCCCGTCCTCGGCCGGGGTGACCACGAGCGAGCGGTTGGCCGGGTAGGTGGTGTCGCCACTGGTCAGGTCCGTGAACAGCACGTTGAAAGTCCCGGGTGCGTAGCCGTTGAAGGCGGTCAGCACGTGCTCCTGCCCTCCCAGGGTGAACCGCAGGCGGGCAGGCGACTCGTAGACGTGCTCGATCCCCTCCACCACGGCCCCCACCGTGACGGCCTGCGGCTGCTCGAAGTACTCGACCTGTGCCGTCACGGCGAACTCCTCGGACGCCGGGTAGGCGGGCGTGCCCGGGTAGTCGGCACGGAGGGAGTATTCGGGGTCGCGGGGGCGGACCACCAGGAAACCTCCCCGGCGGGCGACCTCGATCTGCACACGACCGTGGTCCAGCAGCACGGCGTCCCGCTCAGCGATGGGGCCGAGGACGGTGGTGCTGCTGGTGCCGTCCGGGTTCAGTTCGCGGCCGTCCCAGCTGAGCCGCTCGACGGCGGAGAGGATGATGGTCACGGTGTCCTCGACGGCGTTCCAGAGGCCGGGGATGCCGGGGATCCTCTGGGGCGCGTCGTCCAGGAAGTGCAGCCCGGTGACCGCCAGGAATCCGTGAGGCGCGGCCCGCTGTTCCTCGTGGCGGGCGTGCCAGGCGTACCACTCGGCCTGGAAAGCGCCGGGCTCCGGGGCCGCCGTGGCGGCCTGGCCGGTCGCGGCCGTGGTGCTGTCAACTGACGAAGGCATGCTGACTCCTGTGCTGGTGGTTGAGTTCGGTGATGCGGGCGGCGGCGTCCGGTTCGTGGGCCCCCGCGACGGCGGGCCGGCCGCCGTAGGGGTCCGACTCCTCCCACAAGGTGGTCGGGGCCGCCGCGCGGACGGCCGGGACGACCTCCGTGGCGAACCGTTCGAGCAGCTCGAGCTGCTGGTCGAACGGCAGGGTGGTGGGCAGCGAGATGGACTGCAGATCGTGGCCGTAGAGCTCGTGATAGGACAGGATCTTGTCCACCACCTGCTCCGGACTGCCCACGAGCGCCGGGCCTTCGGCCACCGCGTGGTCGATGTCCCGGTACGGCGAGTTGTTGCCCGGGACGTTCCGGTGCGCGGTGAGCGCTTCGTAGACCGGGCCGAACTGGGCCTTGGCCTCCTGGGTGGTGTCGGCCAGGAAGACCCCGCCCGCGCCACTGCCCGACCCCAGGTACGCGAACCGGGGATCGTGACCGTGCCGTGCGTACTCCTCGCGGTAGTGATCGATCAGGACCTTGTAGTTCTCCCGCGGCTGGATGGCGTTCGCGGTGAAGAGCGGGTCGCCGTACTGGGCGGCGAGCGCCGCGCTGGTCAACGACGTCGCCGAGCCGTGCCAGACGCGCGGCGCCCCGGCGAAGGGGCGCGGCGTCGTCGTGGTCGGGTCGGTGAGCGCGGGACGGAAGCGGCCCTCCCAGGTGACGCCCTCCTCCCGCCAGAGGCGGTGCAGCAGGCCGTACTTCTCGGCGAGCAGATCCCACTGGTCCTCCAGGGACAGGCCGAAGAGCGGGTACTGCAGCACCTCGTTGCCCTTGCCGATCACCAGTTCGAGGCGGCCGGCGGAGAGCTGGTCGATCGTGGCGTAGTCCTCGGCCACGCGGACCGGGTCGAGCACCGAGAGCACCGTGACCCCGCTCTGCAGGCGGATGCGGCTGGTGACGGCGGCGATCGCGGCCAGCACCGTGGTGGGCGAGGACGAGATGAACTCGCCCGCATGCCGCTCCCCGACGGAGAAGGAGTCGAAGCCGAGCTCCTCGGCCCGCCGCGCGGTCTCCACCACCTGGCTGAGCCGCTCGGACGGAGACACGATCTCCCCGGTCAGCGGGTTCTTCAGATGCGGGATGATGTCCAGGACCTGGAATTTCACTTCTTCGCTCCCGGGGTGGATCCGTAGTTCTCCGCCGTGATGGTCTCGGAGTCCGGCAGGGCCTCTTCGGACAGGCCCCAGCGGGCGAGGACCTTGGCGTAGCTGCCGTCCTTGATGCTCGAGTTCAGCGCCGCGGTGATGGCGTCGGCCAGGCCGTTTCCGCGCTTGGCGACCGCCGCCACGAGCGTGGTGGCCGGCCAGCCCGCGTTGACCTTGCCCACGACCTTGAGGTCGTCACGCGTGTTCGCCCGGTACACGGCAGACGGGTACGGGCCGAGGTTCAGATCGGTGCGGCCGGAGGACAGGGCGAGGATGGTGTCCGCCTCGTTGGCGTAGTACTCCAGCTGCGCGGGCGCCTTGCCCTTCGCTTCAAGCTCCTTGTTCCAGGCCAGCAGGATCTTCTCCTGGTTGGTGCCGGATCCCACGGAGATCTTCTTGCCGGAGATGTCGTCCGAGCCCTTGATCTCCAGCGTGGAGTCCTTCTTCGCCTCGAACCCCATGAACGCGGCGCGGTAGCTGGAGAAGTCGAACAGCTTCACGCGTTCCCCGTTGATCCCGACGTTCGAGAACACGGTCTCCACCTCGCCGGACTGGGTCTTCAGCGGCCAGCTCTCCCACGACGTGACCTTCACGTCCAGTTCCAGGCCGAGCTTGTCCGCCACGAGCTGGGCGATGTCCAGCTCGCTGCCGACCGGCGTCTTGTCATCCGTGGCGTGGAAGGACAGCGGGATGGAACCGGCGCTCGTGGCGACGGTCAGCTTCCCGTCCTTGGACACGGCGGCGGGGACCTTCGCGGCGGCGGCCGGGTCCTTCTGCACCCGGATCCGGTCCTGCTGCGGCGAGGTGTTGTAGGTGACGCCGTTGCGGGCGGCGGTGGTGGGACCCGAGGCCGCGCTGGCTCCCGGGTCGGAGCACGCGGCGAGCGTGGGGATGACGACGGCGGCGAGCGCCGCGAGAGCCAGGGCGCGCTGGGGTGCGGTGCGGTGAAGCATGGTGGTCCTTAGATGTTGAAAGCAGGTTCGATGACTTTGGAGAGGAACGCCCGGGTGCGTTCCTGCTGCGGACTGCCGAAGAGCTGGGCGGGCGGCCCGGACTCGACGATGCGGCCCTGGTCCATGAAGACCACGGTGTCGGCGACGTCCCGGGCGAAGCCCATCTCGTGCGTGACCACGATCAGCGTGGTGCCGGTGCGGGCGAGGTCCCGGATGACGTCCAGCACCTCGTTGACCAGCTCGGGGTCCAGGGCGGAGGTGGGCTCATCGAAGAGGACCAGGCGGGGTTCGAGGGCCAGGGCCCGGGCGATCGCGACGCGCTGCTGCTGACCGCCCGAGAGCTGCCGCGGGTAGGCCTGGGCCTTGTCCGCCAGGCCGACGCGGTCCAGGAGGACCTTCGCCTTGGCGGTCGCCTCCTCGCGGCTCCGGCCCTGCGCCACGATGGGCGCCTCGATCACGTTCTCCAGCACGGTCAGGTGCGGGAAGAGGTTGAAGTTCTGGAAGACGAAACCGATGCCGGTCCGCTTGGCCAGGATGTCCTTCTCCTTGCGCTCCAGCAGGCGGTTGCCCTTGAGACGGTAGCCGACCGGTTCGCCGTCGATCGCGATGTAGCCGGAGTTCAGGGCCTCCAGGTGGTTGATGGTCCGCAGGAGGGTGGACTTGCCGGAGCCGGACGGCCCGACGATCACGGTCACCTCACCGGGCCGGACGGTCAGGTCGACGCCCTTGAGGACCTCGACGTGGCCGAAGCTCTTGTGGGCGTTGACGATGTCCACACGGCCCACGGTCCCGGGGGCGACGTCCCCCGGTGCGGCATGCTTCGCCGTGGCCGGGGTGGCCGGGGCTGCTGCTTCGACGGTGCTCATGGGAGGTCCTTCCGGGCGGGTTCCTGACCAGTGGTCCGATCATTCGAAATCCGGGCGGCGGGCTGAGCCGCGGACTGGAGTGCCGGGCGGCGGCCCGGCGTGAGGTTGGCACGGATCCGCTGCCAGGGGGTCGGCGGCAGATTGCGCACCGAACCCCGCGAATAGTGGCGTTCGATGTAGTACTGGGCGACGCTCAGCACCGAGGTGATGACCACGTACCAGAGGGTCGCCACCAGCAGCAGCGGCAGCACCTGCTGGGTCCGGTTGTAGATCACCTGCACGGTGTAGAACAGCTCCGAGTAGGCGAGGACGTAGACCACGGAGGTGCCCTTGACCAAGCCGATGATCTCGTTGAAGGCGTTGGGCAGGATGGCCCGCATAGCCTGCGGGAGCACGATGCGGGTGTTCCTCCGCCAGGCCGGGATGCCGAGGGCCGCGGCCGCTTCGAGCTGGCCCGCGTCCACGGAGAGGATCCCGCCGCGGATGATCTCGGCCGAGTAGGCCGCCTGATTGAGGCTCAGGCCGAGGACCGCCGCCGCGAACTGGCTGATCAGCGTGGTGGTGGAGGCTTCGAAGAACCGGACATCCGTGAACGGGATGCCGAGGCTGATCTTCTCGTACAGGTACCCGAGGTTGTACCAGAGCAGCAGCTGGACGAGCAGAGGCGTCGAGCGGAAGATCCAGGAGAACGTCCAGGCCACGCCCACCAGAAGCGGCGAGGCGGAGAGCCGCATGAGAGCCAGGACGAAGCCGAGCAGGAAGCCGAGGGTTCCTGCGATCACGGTCAGCTTGAGGGTCTCCAGCAGACCGTTGACCACCGATTGCGCGGTGAACCACTGCGCCACCACGCCCCACTCCCAGCGCGGGTTGGTGGCCAGCGAGTAGGCGACGGCCGCCACGAGGATCGTGACGAGCACGGTGCCCACCCAGCGCCAGGGGTGCCGCGCCGGGACCACCCGGAGGTCGGCGCCGGCGGGGAGGGCCGGCGTCGCGCTGTCCGCAGTGGCGCTGTCCGCCTCACCGTCCGCGGTCAGGAGGCCGAGAGAGTGGCGATGTTCCGTCCCGTCGTCGAAGGTCGTGGGGAAGCCCGTCGCGGGGGCCGCCTTCTGCGGTTCGGCGGGCTGGCCGAGCACCCCCTCGGGGGGCCCTGCCGGGGTGTTGGTGATGACACTCATGGGAAGTCCTCGATGATCAGTTCCAGTGGGATTGGGTGCCAATCTATGGACCGTCGAGGGGCGCGTTCAAGGGGCCGATTCACATTCCTGCACCCCCGTTCATGGCGCGTCTTTCCGGGTCACACGGGGCCATATGCGGCTCCCCACGACGCTCCGTGACGAGCCGTGAACCCCGGCGTCGGGGCGTGACGGCAGGGCTGGATTCCGGGCCGTCCACGCTCCTAGGGTCAGGTTCCACCAGACCGTTCCCGCAGCCGTTCCCCGGCCCGCGTCCCAGGAGGAAGCCATGAGTCACCGCAGGCCCACGCTCGTCATGATCGGGGCGGGTCCGCGCGTGGCCGGAGTCCTGGAGCGACTGGCCGCGAGCGCGCCCGAACTCCTCCGCAGCCCGGTGGATCTGCACCTCGTGGACCCTCAGGAGCCGGGGTCGGGCCGCGTCTGGCGGCACCACCAGTACGCCGGTCTGCTGCTCAACTCCATGGCCCAGGACATCACCCTGTTCACGGACGCCACCGTGCATTGCGCGGGGCCACGGGCCGAGGGTCCTGACCTGCTGGCCTGGGCGGGTCTCCTGACCGCTGGGGAATTGGACGACGACGGCCACCCCGCCGACCCCGCGCTCGAGGATCCGGCACTGCTCGCCGAAGCCGCGGCCCTGCGCACCGGATCCTTCCCGAGCCGCCGGCTCTTCGGCGCCTACGCCCGCTGGTTCCTCCACCGGGCCGTACTGCGGCTGGCTCCGCGCGCCCGGGTCACCGTGCACCGCGACACCGCCACGGCCGTCCACCACGACGACGCCGGCTACCGCGTGCAGCTGGGCTCCGGGCCGGTGCTGGACGCCGACGTCGTGCTCTACTCCCTGGGGCACAGCGACGCCCGGCCGGACGCCCGCGAGCGCACCCTGACGTCTTTCGCCGAACGGCACGGCGGCCTGTACCTCCCTCCGGCCTACACCGCCGACGCGGACTACGCGGGCATCGCACCAGGTCAGGACGTGCTGGTGTCCGGCATGGGGCTGGCTTTCGTGGACCTCGTGGTCCTGCTGTTCGAGGGCCGCGGCGGGCGATTCACCCGGCGCGCCGAAGGCGGACTGGACTATGTGCCCTCCGGACGCGAACCCCGGCTGTGGGCGGGGTCCCGCCGCGGGGTGCCGTATCACGCGAAGCCACAGGTCCCCCTTCGGGCCCCGGCGCCGAGCGGCACCCGCTACCTCACCCAGGAGGCCGTGGGGGCACTGCTGAACTCGGTGGACGAGATCGGATTCCGGGAGCATCTCTGGCCTCTGGTGGCCAAGGATGTCGCCCACGCTTATTACGCGGAGCTGTTCGCGGCCTCGCCCGAACGGGTGGACGGACCGTGGGACGCCTTCGAGCGACGGCTCGACACCGTGGAGTGGGGGTCAGCCGAACAGCAGCGACTCCTGGCCGACTTCGTCCCGGACCCGGCGTACCGGCTGGACTTCGACCAGGTCGACCGCCCCCTCGGCACGGGACTGAACCCGGAGTTCGGCGGCCTGGCCGATCGCGAGGCGGCGGTGCTCCGGCACGTGGAGGAAGACCTCCGGCTGCGCAGCGACCCCTCGCACAGCGAGCAGACCGCGCTCTTCACCGGATTCCTCTACGCCTACTTCTCCCTGGGCACGCTCGTTCCAGTGGAGCGGCTGAGCGCGTCGGCGCTGGCCGAGATCAACGAGTGGTGGCACGGGTTCTTCTCCTTCATCGACTCCGGCCCGCCCCCGCACCGGCTCGAGGAAATGCTCGCGCTGCACCGCGGGGGGTTCCTGCGCTTCCTCGGGCCCGGGGCCGTGATCGCGCCGGACGAGACGAGCGGCCGGTTCGTCGCGTCCCTCCCGGGCAGCGACGACACCGTCAGCGCCGCCGTCTTCGTGGAGGCCCGCCTGCCCGAGCCGACCGTCGAGGGTTCCCGCAATCCCGCGCTCTGGCAGCTCGGGAGCAGCGGGCTGGGACGGGAGAAGCAGGTGCTCACCCGCGCCGGGGTCAGCAGCTCCGGGCGCCTGGCCGTGGATGCGCAGCAACGCATTCTGGGGCCCGATGGCGCGGAGCGGCGTCACCTGTTCGCCGTCGGCCCGTGGACGTCGGCGTGGGGGTCGGCCGCTTTCGCGCGGCCGCGCACCAACGCCGCCCCGTTCCGGGAGAACGACGCCCTGGCGCGGAGGCTTCTCAAAGCGCTCAACGACGTCGCGGCCGGCGGGCTCACCGGTTCGGACGCGGCGCCCGCGCCGGAAAGGCTGCGCGCCTGAACCGGCTCGTTCCCGGCTTCTCCACCCACCCACAGCAGGCCGCCGCCTCGCAGGCCGGCCCTCCGAAACAGACCCTCCGACACAGCCCCTCAGAGACGGAAGATCCCATGAGCATCACCGCGAACCACCTGACCGAATCCGCCCCCGGCGTCTCCTCGCAGGCTGTCCCCTCACCGGCAGTGTCCTCACAGAGCGAGTCCTCCCCAGCCGGACTTCTCGACGTGACAGTCGTCCAGGTCGCCCTGGATGACGCCCGGGTGAAGCCGCTGCTGGACGAGCTCGCCGTCGAATACTCCACCCGGTACGGCGATTTCTTCTCGGCGGCCGGCGCACAGGAAGAGCTGTCCCGGTATCCGGCCAGCGAGTTCGAGCCCCCGCACGGCGCGCTCCTGATCCTGCAGGAGGGCGGAGAGACCGTGGCCGGCGGGGCGTTCCGCCGCTATGACCAGGAGACGGCCGAGTTCAAGAGGATCTGGACGCACTCCGCGCACCGCCGCAAGGGCCTGGCCCGCCGGGTGCTGGTGGAGCTGGAGCATGTGGCCCGGGACCGCGGGTACACCAGGGTCTACCTGACGACGGGTCCCCGGCAGCCCGAGGCGAAGGCGCTGTACCTCGCCACGGGGTACACACCGCTCTTCGACCTCGACGCCGACCCGGAGGAGATCAAACACCTGGCCTTCACCAAGCCTCTCTCGGCCGCCTGACGCTCCTGACTACTCCTTCTCCTCCTGAACGCCGCTCCCGTGAGCGCGGAAGATGTGCGCGCGAAGGATGTGAGCGCGAAGGAACAGCTGGTGCCCGAATCTTCCGCGGATCCGGGCACCAGCTGTTCTCTCGCGGAACCGGCCTCGCCCCCTGGACTCCCCGGTCCCCCAAACGTGCCGCTCTACCCGAACTCCCAGCTCTACCCGAACTCGCGCTCGAACGGCGTGGTCCCCGTGACGCGGACGAAGCCGTACCGTTCCAGGATCGGCCGCGAGTAGTCGGTCGAGTCGCTGTTGATCAGTGAGATGCCCTGGGCCAGCGCCGCGCGGGCGCGTTGCGCGGTCACCGCCCGGTAGATGCCCTGGCCACGCCACTCCTCCAACGTGAAGCCACCCCAGATCCCGGCGAAGTCGGTTCCCGGCACCGGCTCCAGCCGCCCACCGGACACCACTTCACCGTCGGCCACCGCCATCCACGCCTCGGTGCCGTTCCCCCGGGCCAGCCGACCCATCAGATCAGCGGCGCGACGCGGAGCATCGGCGGCGCTCCCGCCGAACGCGTCCTCCGCCGCGATGCAGAGCGCCAGGGCGTCCTCGAGGGTCAGCACCTGCTGCAGGCTGACGCCGTCGGGAAGAGGAACCTCGACGGCGAGCGCGGCGGCATCCCCGATCATCACCGATTCCTCCTCGCCCTCCGTGAAGCCCGCCGCCCGGAGCGCGTCCCCCAAACCGGGGAGCCCGTCATGGCTGCGGGTCTTCCATTCGAGCGTGGACAGCGGACGGCGAGGAGCGCGCACCGGTGTGCCGGCCGGCACCGAGCCACTCTGCATGACCGTCCCGGCCCGAGTTGCGGACGTCAGCGATCCGGCACCGGGCGAGAGCGCAGTGTCTGTGGTGAGCGCAGCGTCTGCGGTGAATCCCGTGCCGTCGGCTTCTCCCCCGGCGGCACTGTTCCTGCCGGATCCGGTGGCGGACTCATCGTCCAGACCTCGGAGCTCGCCCGCCAGGTCCAGAACGGCGGCGACCCCGGCATCCACCAGAGCGGCCAGGCGCCCCGGACGGGTCAGCTCGTCCCGCAGCAGTGCGGCATTCCCTTCCTGACCCACCGCGCCATGACTGATGAAGCCCGCTTCTCCCGCGAACACCGCCGTCATGACCGGGAGGAACGGGCCGTCCCCCGCGCCCTCCCCGACGCCCGGAGCCTCCACCAGCACGCCCTCCCGGGGATACCAGTGCAGCAGGCGACGCGCCAGCGCGCCCTGGGCCTCGGCGTCGAGCCTCAACTGAGAGTCATACTCGGCCAGCATGTCCGGTTCCTCACCCATGGACGGTCTCCCCCGCAGCGGCGGCAGCGGCACGGGCCGCGTCCTCGACCCGGTCACGGTAGGCGGACCAGCGGGCCTCATCGAAGTCGGGAAGGTTCGGATGCCCCGCGGTGTATCCGACACTGCCGTCGATCAGTTCGCGCACGATGTCCGCGTGGCCCGCGTGATGAGCGGTCTCCAGGTCCACATGGACCAGGATCTGGTGAAGCGTGACGTTCCGCGTCTCCGGCTTCCACCAGGGCACCACGCCCGGGGCGTCCAGGTCCAGTGCCTCGATGGTGGCGTCACTGTGAGCGGCCGAGGCGTGATGCAGGTCCAGGATGCTCTGGACCGATTCCGTCTCCGGCACCCACATGTCCGCGTTGTCCTCGGCGTCCGGAGCGCCCCAGGGCATGGGGTGCTCGAAGGGTCTGTCGAAGACCAGCCCGAAGTACTCGGCCTGGACGCTGGCGACGTGCTTCACCAGACCCAGGAGATTGGTCCCGGTCCGGGTCAGAGGACGGCGGAGATCGTACTCTCCGAGCCCGTCCAGTTTCGCCAGCAGGCCCGTTCGCCGCGCCCGGAGATAACGGTGCAGGGTCGTCTTGATGTCCTCTGGGGTGTGAGTCATGCCACGAGCCTACGACAAGGGTCCGACAGAAGATCCAGCCCTCGCACCGCCCCCTCGATTCCCGGCGGGGTCCCAGTGGTTCAAGAGCTTTGACACCCCCTCCCGCTAAGCTATGGCCATGGCCAGCAAGAGCACTGACTCCAAAAGCACCGAGGACAAAGTCCAGACGATCCGCGAGGGCTACACCTTCTCCGGCCCCGTGATCGAGCTGGGGGCGGCGATCGTGGACGACGCCGTCCACCAGGACGCCCCGGTCCGGCTTCCCCTGGGCATGATGAACCGCCACGGTCTCGTGGCGGGCGCCACGGGCACCGGCAAGACGGTCACTCTGCACATGATGGCGGAGCAGCTGTCCGCCGCCGGGGTGCCGGTCTTCCTGGCCGACATCAAGGGCGATCTGTCCGGTCTGTCCGTACCCGGCGCGGGCGGGGACAAGCTCCTGGCACGCACCGCCGAACTCGGCCAGCAGTGGAAGGCCTCGACGTTCCCGGTCGAATACCTCGCCCTGGGCGGCAACGGCAAGGGCATCCCCGTACGGGCGTCGATCACCAGCTTCGGCCCCATCCTCCTGTCCCGGGTCATGGACCTCAATGACACCCAGGAGTCGAGCCTCCAGCTGATCTTCCACTTCGCGGATCAGAACCAGCTGGAACTGGACGACCTCAAGGATCTCCGGGCGGTTATCCAGTACCTCACCTCGGACGAGGGCAAAGAGGCGCTGGCCCAGCTCGGCGGCCTGTCCAAGGCGACCGCGGGCGTCATCCTGCGCGAGATCGTGGCGCTGGAAGCCCAGGGCATGGAGCAGTTCTTCGGACTCCCCGAGTTCGACCCCTCCGAGCTCCTGCGCACGGCCCCGGACGGACGCGGCGTCATCAGCGCGCTCGAACTGCCCACACTGCAGGACAAACCCGCGCTGTTCTCCACGTTCCTCATGTGGCTGCTGTCCGAGCTGTTCGAGACCCTTCCGGAGGCCGGCGACCTGGACAAGCCCAAGCTCGTCTTCTTCTTCGACGAGGCACACCTCCTCTTCACCGGAGCCTCCAAGGCGTTCCTGCAGGCCATCACCCAGACCGTCCGGCTCATCCGGTCCAAGGGCGTGGGCATCTTCTTCGTGACCCAGACCCCCAAGGACGTTCCCGCGGACGTCCTCGGCCAGCTCGCGAACCGGGTGCAGCACGCGCTGCGCGCCTTCACCCCGGACGATGCCAAGGCGCTCAAAGCCACGGTCTCCACCTTCCCGGTCAGTGACTACGACCTGGACAAGGTCCTCACCTCGGCCGGGATCGGCGAAGCCGTCATCACCGTCATGAACGAGAAGGGCGCCCCCACGCCGGTGGCGCTGACCCGTCTCCGCGCGCCGGAATCGCTCATGGGCCCGGCGGACGACGCCACCATGAACCAAGTCGTCCAGGCGTCGTCCCTGGCCGCCAAGTACAGCCAGGCCACGGACCGTCAGTCCGCCTTCGAGAAGCTCCAGGGAGCCCCGGCCGCCGCTGCTTCCGGGCAGCCGGGAGCGACGGCGGGCACGGGCTCCGGAGACCAGGGCGCCGTGAACCAGGGCTCCGTGGACGAGGAGGCCCGCCGCATCGAGGCGGAGATCCTCGGGCACTCGGTGCCCGGCACCCCGGCACAGGCGCCTGCCCCCAGCGCCCCCGCGCCGAGCGCACCCCCGCCCCCTGCCCCGGAACCCGCGCAGAACCCGATGGGTGACATCATGGGAGGCCTGGGCTCTGCGCTGGGCGGCGGACTCCGCTCCATGGTGCGGTCGCTCGGCACCCAATTGGGCCGCGACCTGGGTCGCAGCATCTTCGGCACGTCCTCGAGAAGCAGGCGCCGCTGACACGGTGCGCCCCGCAGCCCGGGCGAAGGACAGGAAGGACGACCGGACGCGAGATGAGGTTCAGAGCAGCGTGACGTGGACACAGACCACCATCAAGGTGGCCGCATCCTGGCTTGCCGGCATCATGCTGGTGGCCGCCGCTGCCATCGTCACCATCGTCGTGGTGAACTCCGGCCCGGCGGGTGCGCAGGAACCGGTGCGCGCCTACCTCTCGGCCCTCAAGGACGGCGACGGCGGCAAGGCCCTCGGACTGGTCCGCGCCCAGGTGCCGGCCGGGAACCCCGGCCTCCTCGACGGCGCCGGCCTCAAGGCGTCCGTGGAGAAGCTCGAGGACCTCACGGTGGGGAGCCCGGAACGCCAGTCGGACGGCAGGATGTCCGTCCCGGTCACGTACTCCCTGGAAGGCGTGCAGAACAGCACCCGCTTCCTGGTGGAACCCGCCGGGCACGAGTGGCTGTTCTTCACGCGCTGGCAGCTGGTCCCTTCGAGCCTGCCCACTCTCACGGTGAACGTGGTCAACTCGAACCTGGCCACCGTCAACGGCGTCACGATGAACACCCCCAAGGGCCACGGCCAGTTCCCGGTGTTCTTCCCGGGCACGTACGAGGCTTCGTACAGTTCCCCGTACTTCGCGGCCCCGGCACAGCGGGTCTCGGTCTCGGGACCCAGCAGCAGCCAGACGGTCAATCTGAACACGGAGGCCACCAAGAGCCTGGCCGACGCGGTCTCCACCCAGGTGCACAAGTACCTCGACGACTGCGCCGCGGAAGCCAACCACGAACAGCGCCTCCAGCCGGACTGCCCGTTCTATCACGCCGGACTGGAGCGGGTCACGCAGGGGTCGATCCGCTGGAGCATCGTGGAGTACCCCAAGGTGGAGATCCAGCCGTACAACGGCCGCTGGGTGGTCACGCCGCTCGGCGGGAAGGCGAAGCTGAACGCGAAAGCGGTGGATCTGTTCACCGGCGTCGACGGCCCCCTGGAGCAGGTGCACCCGTTCAGCTTCACGGTGACGCTGAGCTTCACGGCGGACAAGGTGACGGTCACGCCCGTCGTCGACTACTGACCCCACCGCCACCGCGAAAGCACAGATGGTGCCCCTTCCCACCTCGGGAAGGGGCACCATCTGTGCTTTCGCGTGCGGAGCGGGCCGGACTCAGTCCATGCCGCGCAGGTCCAGGACCAGGTCCGTGTCGCCGTCGGCGCTCAGGACCACGGGGATGCCCCAGTCCTGCTGGTACAGGTGGCAGGCGGCGTGATCGGGGATCTCGCCGTCGGGGCCTTCGGCGCCGTCGCAGGCCGCCGCACGGGCGGTGATGTGCAGGATGCCCTCGGTGACCTCGGAGGACAGCTCGAGCGTGCGGTTCAGGCCTTCACCGGTGCCGCCGCCCGAGACCAGGAGCTCGGCCGGGGTCGAGGAGATCTTCAGCTGAGTCGGATCGCCCCAGCGGTAGTCCAGCTTCTGGCCGGTGGGAGCGGTGAAGCGGACCGACAGGTCGAAGGACCCCGGCGCCACGGGCGACGTCGGACGCTGCGTCTGGGAGGCGCCCTCGTCCACCTGCTGCGCCTCGGCCGGGATCGGCACGTAGATCAGCTGGTGCTTGTTGGCCTCCACCACCACGAGCAGCGGCTCGGCGCCCCGGGGGTCGAGGACCACGTCGCTGGGCTCGGCGAGGCCGCGCGTCAGGGTGGACACGACGCCGGTCGCCGGGTCGTAGCGGCGCACGGCGCCGTTGTAGGTGTCCGCGATCGCCACGGAACCGTCGGGAAGCACGGTGACACCCAGCGGGTGCTGGAGCCGCGCCTCGGAGGCTTCGCCGTCGCGGAATCCGAAGTCGAAGAGGCCCTTGCCGATGGCGGTCTCCACGGTCACACGGCCGGCGTCGCCCGTGGGCACGAGGCGGCGCAGCGCGGAGGTTTCCGAGTCGGCCACCCAGATGGAGCCGTCCGGTCCTTCGGCGAGGCCGGAGGACTGGGCGAACCAGGCGGAGTCGGCCGCGCCGTCGAGCAGGCCTTCCAGACCGTTGCCCGCCAGGATGGACACCTCGCCCGTCTCCGGGGAGAACGCGAAGATCTGGTGCACGCCCGCCATGGCGATCACCACGGTCTGCAGCGACTCGGACCAGAGCACGTCCCACGGTGAGCTGAGAGCGACCTGCAGCGGATCCGCGCCGAGCGGCCCGCCGTAGCCGGCGCCGTCGTCGTCCACCCGGGCGGGACCGGCTTCGAGCAGCCGCTGCACGCCGCTGCCGGCGAGTGTGGTCACCTCACCGGTGGCGAGGCTGATGCCCCGCAGGCGGTGGTTCACGGAGTCCGCCACGACGACGTCGTACCCGACGCGCGCCGCCAGCTCGGCGGGCAGGAGGGTGAGTCCCTGGGGCTCGTTGAAGCGGGCGCCCTCAGCCCCGCCGTCGACATGTCCCTTGGTCCCGTCGCCATACGCGGACAGGATGGTGTCGAAGTCGTCGGCGAGCTCCAGGACGCGGTGATGACCGGTGTCGGAGACGAGCCAGGACTCCTGCTCAGAACCGCGCCCGGCGGGCAGCAGCAGGGCCTTGCCCGGGAAGCGGAGCGTCCCGGAGGTCGCCTCCGGCGCCACGTACGGGCCATCGCCACGGTGCAGGGTGCCCTTGGCCTCGTGCTCCGCGATGAGTTCCGGGATCAGCACGGCCAGGCCGTCCGCGTGGCCCTCGCCGGAGAGGTGCGCCACCACGTAGCCCTCGGGGTCGACGACCACCAGGGTCGGCCAGGCGCGGGCGGTGTAGGCCTTCCAGGTGTCCAGCTCGGGGTCGTCGAGGACCGGGTGGTGGATCTCGTAGCGCTCCACCGCGGCGGCGATGGCCACCGGGTCGGCCTCGTGCTCGAACTTGGGCGAGTGGACGCCGACCGTCACCAGGACGTCACTGTACTGCTCCTCGAGCGGGCGCAGTTCGTCCAGGACGTGCAGGCAGTTGATGCAGCAGAAGGTCCAGAAGTCCAGCAGCACGATCTTGCCGCGGAGTTTCTCCAGGGAGAGCTGTTCCCCACCGGTGTTGAGCCAGTTGCGGCCCACCAGCTCGGAAGCGCGGACACGGGTGGCGCTGCGCACGGAGGTCGCGTTCTCGGTGGTCATTCTTTCTCCTTCGGTTCCGGCGTGCCGGCTCCCGGCGTTCCGGGTTCCAGCGTAGAGGCCGCGCCGGCGGTGGGCGCAGTGCGTCCGGTGGGTGAACCGTCCCTCTGGGCAAGACGGGTGAACATGTCGTTGTAAGCGGTCAGCTCGGCGTCGTTATTCCTGTCGGCCGCCCGGTCCTTGCGCCGCGTCTCCCGTTCGTCCGAGCGGGACCACATGATGGCCACTCCGATCGCGAGCAGAACGGTGGGGACTTCGCCGATCCCCCAGGCGATCGCGCCGCCATGCTGCTGGTCCACGATCGCGCTCGGACCCCAGGCACGGCCCAGGTTGCCGAAGTAGTCAGCCGCGAGCAGGCTCGTGCCGCCCATGATCGAGACGCCGAAGAAGGCGTGGAACGCCATGGTCGCCAGGAGCAGCAGCAGCCGCATCGGGAACGGGGCGCGGCGCGGCAGCGGGTCCTGGCCGATCATGGTCAGCGCGAAGATGTACCCGGTCAGCAGGAAGTGCAGGTTCATCAGCTCGTGGCCCACGTGATCCCGCATCGCGAAGCCGAAGAAGTCGGAGTAGTAGAACAGCACGATCGAGCCGGCGAAGTTCGCGGCCGCGAAGAGCGGATGCGTCACCACCTGGGAGAATCGGGAGTGCACGAAGGCGAGGATCCATTCGCGCAGACCACGGCTGCCGTCAGTGCGCGGTGCGAGCGCGCGGAGCGCCAGGGTGATGGGCGAACCGATCACCAGGAAGATCGGCGCCACCATGGTCAGGGCCATGTGCTCCACCATGTGGATGGAGAACATGACGTGCCCGTACACGCCGGGGGCGCCGGAGATGATGTACGTCAGCGCCGCGAGGCCGATGAACCAGGACACCGCCCGCATGACGGGCCAGCGGTCGCCACGGCGGACGACCTTGATGACACCGAGGGCGTACGCGACGGCGCCGAGCACGGCCACCGCGACCCACAGCCAGTCGAGGCGCCAGACCGTGAGCCAGCGTTCCGGGGTCAGTTCAGGCGGCAGCTCATAGCCGCTGAGGATGAAGGCCGGGCTGGCGTCCTCGGAGTACTTGGTCTCGGACGGCGGGGCCGAGGAGGACAGCGCGACGGCGACCGCGCTCGTCGCGGCCATGACGAGCAGCTCGACGCCGATGATCTGCCAGAGCACGCGCTGCGCCGTGAGGGAGCCCTTGGACGGGACCGAAGCCGCCTTGCCCCGGGAGGCCGCGCCGTCGTCGTCGCCCAGCCGCGGAATGATCCACGAGCGGTGCATGTACCCGATCGCACCGAGGACCAGGGCGCAGAACGTCTTGACCAGCACCAGCTGGCCGTAGGGCGAGTAGAAGAGGTTGTGCCAGCTGGTGATGCGGATGGAAGCGCTGATGATCCCGGATGCCGTGACCAGCACGAAGCAGAAGAGCGCCAGCGCGGAGAAGCGTTTGAGGGTGGCCGCGGTGATGTCGCGGCGCGGGGTGCCCGAGGCCGGGCGGGCCAGGAGGCCGGAGATGAGGGCGAGGACGGCGATGCCGCCCACCCAGAGCGAGGCCCCCAGCACGTGGAGTCCGATCGAGTTCACGGCGCCGGCGTGGTCGTTGGAGCTCGCCGCGTGGCCGTTCAGCGCCGGCGGCACCATGCCGAGGAGCGCCAGGAGCAGCGTGAACGCGAGCGCCGTCGTGTTGCGCAGGCCGAAGCTGGCGGTCGCCACGAGCGCCGCGACGATCACCACGAAGAGCCACCCCCGGCCCAGCGGGAAGTCGCTCATGAAGAAGACGAGGGCCTTGGTGTACTCGGTGTCGCCGCTGAGGGCCTGTCCGGACACGTTCGCGTAGGTCAGCACCAGCACCGCGATCGCGGACACGGTCCAGAGGCTTCCGGCCACGCCCGCCAGCAGCATGGTCCGGGTGAAGGCAGGGTGTTCCGGCACGTCCTTCGTCTCGCCACCGCGCCGCGGGGCGCGGATCCCCTGCGGCAGCACGACGACGGCGAACGCCAGCGCCGCGACCGTCACGGCCAGGCTGAGGTTGTGGACGGTCTTGGCCACCGGGAGCCCCCAGCGCACCAGGGCGCCGGGATCGGAGAGCTGACGCACGCCTGCGGCACCGGTGAACAGCAGGCCGAGGACCAGCGTCACGACGGCCACGGCGATCGCCGCGAACTGCCAGCCCGGTCCCAGCCCCGTCCGGGTGGCCTGGGGTGCGGGACCCTGGCCGGCCTTCCCGTTCGACCCCTGCCCGCGCGCGGGTCTTCCGGGGCGTGAGGAGACCTGGTTCCTGGTGGTTGCTGGCATGCCTCCATTGTCCCGCGCGCGCGAGGGCGGGTCGAATCGGGGCGTCTGGTTCACAGGTGGCGGTCAGGTACCGGCCGGGCCGGATTTCCGTCTCGATTCGCTGCGTGCGCCCGTCTTCGCCTTCGGCGCCCCGATTGCGGCGCCGAAGGTCATCAAGGGCGCGGAAGCCGCCAAGCGCTTTAAGATGACCGGGTGACCCTCGAACAGTCCCTGCTGGGCTTCGCCGCCCTGTCCGTCCTCATCACGATCCTTCCGGGAACGGACACCGCCCTCGTCCTCCGCTATGCCCTGGGCCGGAGCCGCCGTCACGCGTACACCGCGGCGCTGGGCATGATCACGGGCGCGTTCATCTGGGGCGTGGCCGCAGCCACCGGAGTCTCGGCGCTGCTGGCCGTCTCGACCGCCGCGTATGACATCCTCCGTGTCATCGGCGCCGGGTACATGCTCTGGCTCGCCTTCTCCTTCTGGAGGGCCTCCTTCCGCACGGGCGACGGCACCGCCGACACCGCCGGCGGGCCGGCCACCGTGGCGCCCGAACACCTCGGGAAAACCTGGGCGAAGGGCTTCCTCTCCAACATCCTGAATCCGAAGTACGGGATGTTCTGCCTGGCGGTCATCCCGCAGTTCCTGGTCCCATCGATCGCTCCCCTCTGGATGGGGCTGATGCTCTCGGTGATCAGCAATCTGGAGGCGGCCCTCTGGTTCACCGTGATCATCACAGCGGCACACTATTTCCGGCGCTGGCTGGACGGACCCCGGTTCCGCAAGATCATCGACCGCGTGACGGGGACGGCGCTCGGGGCCTTCGGGATCGTGGCCCTGGCGGAGACGCGGCACGGCTGAGGCCGACGTCCGTTGCACCGCCGCCGTCGATGTGCGACTATTCGACTGATCGTGAACGAATCACAGGAGGTGAGACCCATGGACGCAGTATCCGCAATGGGCGCTCCCCTCCGCCCACGATTCCGCGGCTGACGCAGCCGCCCTGGGAGCGCCGTCCAGGCACTTCGCGAAAGGCGACTCCCATGCACCACGACACTTCTTCTGATTTCTCCTCTGCCACCCGCACCTCCAGCGCTCCGGGCCGACGCGCCCTGGTCCTCGGTGGAGGCGGGTCCACCGGCAACGCCTGGCTCCTCGGCGTCATCGCCGGCCTGGCCGACGCAGGCCTCACCGTGACGGACGCCGACCTGATCATCGGCACCTCCGCCGGCGCCACGGCGACGGCGCAGCTCACCGGAGCCGATCCGGCCGAACTCTACGAGGCCTCTCTCACGCCACCACCCGCCCGACGTCCCCAGCCGTCGACGGGGGACGCGGGAGGCCGAGGGTTGGCAGGATCCACCATCAATCACCTCGAGCGGACCGACAGGATCATCTCGGACGCCAGTGACGCCGACGATATGCGCCGCCGGATGGCCGCCGCTGCGCTCGAGCTCCCAGGTTCATCCGACCCGGAGATCCACTCCCGATGGCGCGCGACTGTCGCGTCGCGCCTGCCGAGCCAGGAGTGGCCCGATCAACAGGTCCTGCTGACCGCCGTGGACGCGAACACCGGCGAGCCTGTCGTGTTCACCCGTGAGAGTGGCGTCTCCCTCGCCGACGCCGTGGCGGCCAGTTGCGCGAGCGGCTTCGACTATCGCCTCGGGGACCGGCAGTACATCGACGGCGGGTACCGGCGTAACGAGAACGCCGACCTCGCCGCCGGCTGCGCCCGGGTCCTGGTCCTCTCACCGTTCGGCGGACGGACGCGCACGCCGCTGGAGTGGGGCCAGCACCTCGGCGCTCAAGTCGACGAACTGCGCGACGCCGGCAGCGCCGTCGAAGTCATCTCACCTGAGCCGGAGAACGAGCACCTCTTCGGCGCCAACGCCATGAACCTGGCCCTGCGCCCGAACGCGGCGCGGGTTGGGTTCGAGCAGGGCCAGCGCCTCGCTGGGAAGCTGGCGCTGTTCTGGGATGTGTCGGCAGCGGTGTGATCTACAGCTGAGCTCGGGTGTTCCGGCATGGCGCCGGTGTGGGTGGTGCTCGTTCCCCTGTGGGGCGGGTGCCCCCTCTTTTTCTGGCCCTGTGGGGTGGTGTGGGCGGTGGCGGCCGTCGCCTTTGTCCGGGTGTGGTGGTGCGTGTGTTTGCCCACAGGGAGAGTTCGGTGGCGGGTGGTTGGTTACGGCCGGCCCCGTGCTCAGATGTTGGTGGGGGCTGTGGTGTGGGCGCTGGTGGCTGACTGCCGGGGGTGTGCCCTTAAAGACGAACAGCCCCGTGCTGGTTGGCTGGGGGCTGATGCTCGTGGTTGGTGGTTAAACGCGAACTGCCCCCTGTGTGTGGGGGCTGTTGGGTTGTTAATGCAGTGATGGCCCGGGCGTCGTTGCCTGGGCCATCTCTGTGTGGTTGTGTCCGGCGGTGTCCTACTCTCCCACACCCTCGCGAGTGCAGTACCATCGGCGCTGTGGGTCTTAGCTTCCGGGTTCGGAATGGGACCGGGCGTTTCCCCCACGCTATGACCGCCGTAACTCTTTCAAACACCCCACCCGTGGTGGGGGTTGGTTTGTAAGGGTCACTGGATCGTTTCCGTGACACGCAACACCGATCCATTGCTTCCCCGTTGTGGTGGGGTGGTGGTGTTGCTGTATTTAGTTATGTCTGGTTCCCTCGGAACAAACTGGTGGGTTTGTTGTTTGGGGACCGCATGGTGGACGCGTAGCACAGTTTTTTCACTCCACACCCGTATGGGGTGTGGTGTGTGGTCAGGTTGTCGGCTTATTAGTACCGGTCAGCTTCACAGGTCGTTAGTCCCTGCTTCCACGTCCGGCCTATCAACCCAGTGGTCTGCTGGGAGCCTCTCGACCCCGAAGGGTCATGGAAATCTTATCTTGAAGCGGGCTTCCCGCTTAGATGCTTTCAGCGGTTATCCCATCCGAACGTAGCCAATCAGCGGTGCACTTGGCAGTACAACTGACACACCAGAGGTTCGTCCGTCCCGGTCCTCTCGTACTAAGGACAGCCCTTCTCAAATTTCCTGCGCGCGCAGCGGATAGGGACCGAACTGTCTCACGACGTTCTAAACCCAGCTCGCGTACCGCTTTAATGGGCGAACAGCCCAACCCTTGGGACCTACTCCAGCCCCAGGATGCGACGAGCCGACATCGAGGTGCCAAACCATGCCGTCGATATGGACTCTTGGGCAAGATCAGCCTGTTATCCCCGAGGTACCTTTTATCCGTTGAGCGACGGCCATTCCACAATGTACCGCCGGATCACTAGTCCCGACTTTCGTCCCTGCTCGAGATGTCTCTCTCACAGTCAAGCTCCCTTGTGCACTTACACTCGACACCTGATTGCCAACCAGGCTGAGGGAACCTTTGGGCGCCTCCGTTACTTTTTAGGAGGCAACCGCCCCAGTTAAACTACCCATCAGGCACTGTCCCTGACCCAGATCATGGGCCGAAGTTAGATGTCCAAAGTGACCAGAGTGGTATTTCAACGATGACTCCACGAACACTGGCGTGTCCGCTTCACAGTCTCCCACCTATCCTACACAAGCCACTCCGAACACCAATACCAAACTATAGTAAAGGTCTCGGGGTCTTTCCGTCCTGCTGCGCGTAACGAGCATCTTTACTCGTAGTGCAATTTCGCCGAGTTCATGGTTGAGACAGTAGGGAAGTCGTTACTCCATTCGTGCAGGTCGGAACTTACCCGACAAGGAATTTCGCTACCTTAGGATGGTTATAGTTACCACCGCCGTTTACTGGGGCTTAAATTCCCGGCTTCACACCAAAGGTGTTGACCGGTCCTCTTAACCTTCCAGCACCGGGCAGGAGTCAGTCCGTATACATCGTCTTGCGACTTCGCACGGACCTGTGTTTTTAGTAAACAGTCGCTTCCCCCTGGTCTCTGCGGCCCTTATCCGCTCCGAGGAGCAAGTCCTCTTCACAGTCCGGGCCCCCCTTCTCCCGAAGTTACGGGGGCATTTTGCCGAGTTCCTTAACCATGATTCTCTCGATCGCCTTAGTATTCTCTACCTGATCACCTGTGTCGGTTTCGGGTACGGGCGGCTGGAACCTCGCGTCGATGCTTTTCTCGGCAGCATAGGATCACTGAATCCCCCACAAGGTGGGGTCCCATCACGTCTCAGCCTTATATGCTCCCCGGATTTGCCTAGGGAACGGCCTACCTGCTTAGACCGGGACTACCATCGCCCGGCTCAGCTACCTTCCTGCGTCACACCTGTTAATACGCTTACCTCCCCCGATCAGTTCCCAGCCTCACCACACACCACTTGCCCGAAGGCTCCTGGAGGCGGATTGGGTGGTTAGTATCCCGGGCTCAGTATGGGCGGTTCTTCGCCGGTACGGGAATATCAACCCGTTGTCCATCGACTACGCCTGTCGGCCTCGCCTTAGGTCCCGACTCACCCAGGGCAGATTAGCTTGACCCTGGAACCCTTGATCATCCGGCGGACGGGTTTCTCACCCGTCTTTCGCTACTCATGCCTGCATTCTCACTCGTGTGGTCTCCACCACTGGTTTACACCGCGGCTTCACCGTCCACACGACGCTCCCCTACCACTCCAGACGACTGAACCACGAAGGCTTGTCTACTATCTGAAATCCACGACTTCGGCGGTGTACTTGAGCCCCGCTACATTGTCGGCGCGGAATCACTTGACCAGTGAGCTATTACGCACTCTTTCAAGGGTGGCTGCTTCTAAGCCAACCTCCTGGTTGTCTAAGCAACTCCACATCCTTTCCCACTTAGCACACGCTTAGGGGCCTTAGTCGGTGGTCTGGGCTGTTTCCCTCTCGACCATGAAGCTTATCCCCCACGGTCTCACTGCTGCGCTCTCACTTACCGGCATTCGGAGTTTGGCTGACGTCAGTAACCTTGTAGGGCCCATCGGCCATCCAGTAGCTCTACCTCCGGCAAGAAACACGCAACGCTGCACCTAAATGCATTTCGGGGAGAACCAGCTATCACGAAGTTTGATTGGCCTTTCACCCCTACCCACAGCTCATCCCCTCCATTTTCAACTGAAGTGGGTTCGGTCCTCCACGACGTCTTACCGTCGCTTCAACCTGGCCATGGGTAGATCACTTCGCTTCGGGTCTAGATCACGCCACTCAAACGCCCTATTCAGACTCGCTTTCGCTACGGCTTCCCCACACGGGTTAACCTCGCGACGTAACACTAACTCGCAGGCTCATTCTTCAAAAGGCACGCCATCACAGGTACAAGCCTGCTCTGACGGATTGTAGGCACACGGTTTCAGGTACTATTTCACTCCCCTCCCGGGGTACTTTTCACCTTTCCCTCACGGTACTGGTCCGCTATCGGTCATTAGGTAGTATTTAGGCTTATCAGGTGGTCCTGACAGATTCACACGGGATTTCTCGGGCCCCGTGCTACTCGGGTATCATCCCTCGAGCGGTGCATCAACGCGACAATTACGGGACTCTCACCCTCTATGGTCGACCATCCCAGGCCGTTCATCTACGCCAGCACATTCACACCCGACCAGGTCAGTGACCCTGGTACGGAACAACCCCACAACCCCGACCATGCAACGCCCACTGGCTATCACACATGGACCGGTTTAGCCTGATCCGCTTTCGCTCGCCACTACTCACGGAATCACATGTTGTTTTCTCTTCCTGCGGGTACTGAGATGTTTCACTTCCCCGCGTTCCCTCCACACAGCCTATGCGTTCAGCTGCGGGTGACTACCCATAACAGGCAGCCGGGTTTCCCCATTCGGACATCCTGGGATCAAAGTTCGGTTATCAACTCCCCCAGGCTTTTCGCAGATTCCCACGTCCTTCATCGGCTCCTAATGCCAAGGCATTCACCGTGCGCCCTTAAAAACTTGGCCACACAAAAACCAAGACAAACACCACAACCCACACAACCCCCCAAAAGAAGGGCCACCCAGGCCATGACGCTCGCCTTATAAGATGCTCGCGTCCACTATGCAGTTCTCAAACAACAACCCCACACCCCCATCCAACACACCCAACCGGGCACGCCTTCCAGAAGCAGGGCAACCAAACGAAACAACAACCACCACACACCCCCAAAGGAGACATGCGACGGGCCTGTTGCTTCAGGACCCAACAGTGTGTCAACAACCCCAGCACCACCACAACACCACACCCGTTCCAACCAACCGTCACCGGCCGGCGTACTAAAACGCAGCATCACAGCACCCGTGCAGGAACCGCACCCCCAGCCAACGGGCCCCCTTGTTTCACAGGAACCCACCAACCATCACGAGGATGTGTTTCTTCGATATTCCACCCATGAGCACCACACCCCAGGAACGAACGCCCTGGCAGGCGGGTTCTACACTCAACCACCACCACAACCCATGCAGGAAGCGGCCATGATCTCGTTTGCTCCTTAGAAAGGAGGTGATCCAGCCGCACCTTCCGGTACGGCTACCTTGTTACGACTTAGTCCCAATCGCCAGTCCCACCTTCGACAGCTCCCTCCCACAAGGGGTTAGGCCACCGGCTTCGGGTGTTACCAACTTTCGTGACTTGACGGGCGGTGTGTACAAGGCCCGGGAACGTATTCACCGCAGCGTTGCTGATCTGCGATTACTAGCGACTCCAACTTCATGGGGTCGAGTTGCAGACCCCAATCCGAACTGAGACCGGCTTTTTGGGATTAGCTCCACCTCACAGTATCGCAACCCTTTGTACCGGCCATTGTAGCATGCGTGAAGCCCAAGACATAAGGGGCATGATGATTTGACGTCGTCCCCACCTTCCTCCGAGTTGACCCCGGCAGTCTCCCATGAGTCCCCGCCATTACGCGCTGGCAACATGGAACGAGGGTTGCGCTCGTTGCGGGACTTAACCCAACATCTCACGACACGAGCTGACGACAACCATGCACCACCTGTGAACCAGCCCCGAAGGGAAACACCATCTCTGATGCGATCCAGTCCATGTCAAGCCTTGGTAAGGTTCTTCGCGTTGCATCGAATTAATCCGCATGCTCCGCCGCTTGTGCGGGCCCCCGTCAATTCCTTTGAGTTTTAGCCTTGCGGCCGTACTCCCCAGGCGGGGCACTTAATGCGTTAGCTACGGCGCGGAAAACGTGGAATGTCCCCCACACCTAGTGCCCAACGTTTACGGCATGGACTACCAGGGTATCTAATCCTGTTCGCTCCCCATGCTTTCGCTCCTCAGCGTCAGTTAATGCCCAGAGACCTGCCTTCGCCATCGGTGTTCCTCCTGATATCTGCGCATTTCACCGCTACACCAGGAATTCCAGTCTCCCCTACATCACTCAAGTCTGCCCGTACCCACTGCAGAACCAGGGTTGAGCCCTGGCCTTTCACAGCAGACGCGACAAACCGCCTACGAGCTCTTTACGCCCAATAATTCCGGATAACGCTTGCGCCCTACGTATTACCGCGGCTGCTGGCACGTAGTTAGCCGGCGCTTCTTCTGCAGGTACCGTCACTTTCGCTTCTTCCCTACTGAAAGAGGTTTACAACCCGAAGGCCGTCATCCCTCACGCGGCGTCGCTGCATCAGGCTTTCGCCCATTGTGCAATATTCCCCACTGCTGCCTCCCGTAGGAGTCTGGGCCGTGTCTCAGTCCCAGTGTGGCCGGTCACCCTCTCAGGCCGGCTACCCGTCGTCGCCTTGGTGAGCCATTACCTCACCAACAAGCTGATAGGCCGCGAGTCCATCCAAAACCACAAAAGCTTTCCACCACCAACCCATGCGGGCAATGGTCGTATCCGGTATTAGACCCAGTTTCCCAGGCTTATCCCAGAGTCAAGGGCAGGTTACTCACGTGTTACTCACCCGTTCGCCACTAATCCACCCAGCAAGCTAGGCTTCATCGTTCGACTTGCATGTGTTAAGCACGCCGCCAGCGTTCATCCTGAGCCAGGATCAAACTCTCCAAAAAGAAATTCAAAACCCAGCAAACACCAATCCACCACAGGGGCGGCAAGATCGGTGATTACCAAAAAAACATTGGTATCAAAAAAACATGACACACTATTGAGTTCTCAAACAACAGACTGCTCTGCGATACTCACCGGAGCAATTCCTCCAGGCTTTCCCGCCGCAACCCTTCAATCCTAACCCATCCGCTTTCCCTTTCGCAAATCCGCTCCCGGCCGGATAAACCATCCAACCAGAAATCGAATTCACAAAAACAAACACCCCAGGCACCACAAAAAAGCACCCAAAAATGGTGAATGAAATCAAAGGAATGAGAATCGAAGACCGCCACCAGAACCAGCACAACCGGCCCGGCAACCCGATCTACTCTACACACTTCCGCGGCGCTCCGCAAGCCCGGCGAGACAGGAGTCTTCAGGGCACGCGGATCGCCTCCCAGTGCCCCTGAGCCCTCTGCGCGTCAGTGGCATCCCGGGGCCTGAACACCACCGGCGAGAATCCCGCAGTGACGAGCTCCCGTTCCACCCACGCGGGAGGCCAGGCCCAGGCCGGCGCCACCTGGTGCGCGAAAGATCGCGGCTCGTCCCCCTCCTCCGTGAAGAAACCGAGCAGCACTCGTCCCCCGGGGACGAGCACCCGGTGGAACTCCCCCAGTACGGTCGCCACTTCCGTGGGCTGGAGATGAATGAGGGAGAACCAAGCGAGCGCGCCCGCCCACTCGCCGTCCGCTGACGGGAGGCGGCGAAGGTCGGCCTGCTGAAACGACAGACCCGGGTGCCGGCGTCGCGCGTGCTCCAGGAACTCCCCCGAGAGGTCAACGCCGGTGGCCTCCACACCCCGCCGCGCAAGAGCCGCGGTCCAATGGCCCGGTCCGCAGCCGGCGTCGAGCACCGGCCCTTCGCACGCCGCGGCCCAGGCGGTGATCGCTTCTCGGTCCTCCGGTTCCGCGCGGTCCTCATCTCCGAAGAGGTCGATGTACACGCCGGCCACCGCGTCATAGGATGCCGCGACGGCCTCACCGTCGGTTCGTGCTTCGTCTCCCCGCATCATGCTTCCCTCCTCCATGACCATGTCACCAGGCGCCCAGGCTTAACCAGCTGAGGGCACCGGCGGATGCCGGTGCCCTCAGAAAGCGAAGGTGCTTACTTCTTGGAAGCAGCGGCCTTCAGCTTGGAGCCTGCGGTCAGCTTGACGCTGTGGCCGGCCGGGATCTGAATGGTCTCGCCGGTCTGCGGGTTGCGGCCGGTGCGAGCTGCACGGTCGGTGCGCTCAACGGCGAGCCAGCCCGGGATGGTGATCTTCTCGCCGGCGGCGACGGAAGCTTCGAAAACCTCGAACAGGGCATCCAGCACGTTGTTGACGGAAGCCTGGCTGACGTCAGCCTTCTTGGCAACTTCGGCGACGACGTCGCTACGGTTCTTAGCCATGGGTGTCCTCCTGGACGTATCGACTACTTGGAATTACCACGCGGTTCGCGCGGGAACCACTGTTCTGAAACTTACCAGCCCTGACGCCCCAGAACCGCAAATCCCGCGTGTTTTCGGTGTTTTTTGCTCCATCTCACCCGGATTCCGGTCCAAATCAGACACATCCGGGCGTGCAGGACCCCCGTTCGGACACGCCTCAGGACTCGTAGCGGTAGAAGCCCTCACCGGTCTTGCGGCCCAGTTTGCCCGCCTCGACGTACTCACGCAACAGGGTCCGCGGCGCCTCGGGCAGGTGGGGATCCTCCTGCGCGTAGTGGTCCTCGATGTCGAGCACCACGTCCAGACCGACCCCGTCCATCATCTGGAACGGGCCCACCGGCATGTGCCAGTTGAGCCGGAACATCGCGTCCACGTCCTCCGGCCGGGCCACACCGTCGGCCACCACCGCCAGGGATTCCCGCTTGATGGCGGCCCACACCCGGTTGAAGATGAACCCGGTGCTCTCCTGACGGGCTTCGAACGGGTGCACGTCGAACTCCGGCAGCACCCTCAGAAGGGTGTCCAACAGCGCGCGGTCCGTCTCGCCGTCGGACATCACGTCGGCGGCATTGGAAGCGGGTGGCATGTAGAAATGCAGATTGCAGAGCCGCGACTTGTCCCGGATCCGCTCATTCATCAGCCGCGATGCGTACGAGGAGGAATTCGTGGCGAAGATCGCGTCGGCCGGCGCCAGCTGATCCACCTCGCCCCAGAGCGGGATCTTGATCTCGAGGCGTTCCGGGACCGCCTCGATCACGAGCCAGGCGTCCTCGAGCGCGTCCGCGAGGCTGGTGGCGGCCACGACGGTCCCTGCCTCGCCGGAGCCGCGGTCGGTCAGAACTCCGGGCAGCGTCTCGGCGACGTACTGGACGGCGGCTTCCGCCACGGCGGGCTGCGGGTCGGAGATCCGGACCGTCCCGCCCCGGGAAGCCATCATGAGGGCGATCCTGCGGCCGAGCGTGCCACCGCCGATCACGGTCACGGGGCGGTTCCGGATCTGTTCGAAAGTGAAGTCGTATGCCATGAGTGGTCCTCAGTCCTGCTGTTCGTTGATGCTGTTCAAGCCGGCCAGGCCTGACAGTGGGGTGCCGAGGTCGGCGACCACGCGGGGCGCCGCGCTCTCCCCGGCGGTGTGGAGCTCGACGGCGAGGATGCGGCCGCCCAGCTCGGAGACGTACGCGATGCCGGCGTCGCCGTCGATCGCCAGACCGATCGCCTCCTGGAAGCCCCGGGCGAGGATCTCCGGCTCCGCGCCCTTGGCATCGTGAGCCGGCAGCGGTGCGCGATTCAACGTGTTGCCGTGTGGCTCGGCTCCGCGATCGGTCCAGTACAGGCAGCCCTGGTGGATCTCCAGATCGATGGGCTCCGGCAGCCCCTGCCACAGTTCTTCGATATCCGTCCGCGAGCGGGCGTCCTGCCCCTCCGGCAGAGTGAGGCCGGCGCGGAAGATCCGACCGTGGCCGCCTTTCGCCGGGCCCTTCTGCGTCCAGTACAGGTGACCGGCCTCCGCATCGACGGCCACGCCGACGCACTCCGGATCTTTCGACCCGTCCGGCATATTGATCACCAGGTCCTGCAGATCGGACCCGTCAACGCGCGATGACGAGATCCGGCACCCCTCGCGATCGCTCCAGTAGAGGCGCCCTGCGCCATCGGTGCACAGCTGCTTGCCGGTGGTGATCCCACCAGGTTCGACGACGGCGAAGGGGCTGCCGTCCGCCAGTGCGGCCCCGCTGATCCCACCGTTACGGGCGCCATAGTCGAGGCTTTCCTCGCCGCTGAGCCCGGGGACCACGGACGGGACGCCCATGGTGGTCCAGTAGACCATCCGGCCGTCGACCGCGATGCCGTCCGGGCAGGGCCCGGCATCCGGCACGAAGGTGGTGAAGGAGTTCGCACCGAAGCCATCGGTGAGAGGAATTCTGATGATGTCCCCGGCTGCCAGCCGCAGGACAAGGAGCGAGTCGAACACGTCGACCTCCCTAATTAGTTGCGCTATGCAACATAGCCTACGCCTCTTTTGTTGCTTCTTGCAACAATTGAGAGCGGTGGTGCTTCTGTGATTCGCTGGCGCGGAGGAGTTCGATCGCTCGGCGGCGACAGGTCGGCACCAGTAGCCGGCAGAGACAGACCGGCACGACGGGCCAGCAGAGGCGAGGGAGCACGATGACGATGCATGAGGGGCAGGTCGTCCTCAGTGAGGCCGATGCTGCGCGCTTGATCTTCCGCAGGTTTCCGGAGTACCGCGGCGAGACCGTCAGGCCCCTGGACACGACCGGAACGGTCAATGCGATCTATCGGGTCGGAGAGAAGGCGACCGCTCGTTTCCCGTACCTGATCGCGGATTCGACGGGCGCGGAAGCCACGCAGGAGAAGGAGGCACAGGCCATGGAGGAGTTCCTCCAGGCGTCCCCCTTCCCCGGTCCTCGCCCACTCGGCGTCGTCGGGCCGTCGGAGATCTATCCCGGCGCCTGGAGCCTCCAGAGCTGGCTGCCCGGCACCACTCCCTCACCGCACAGTCACGAGGATTCGGAGGGCTTCGCCGACGATCTCGCAGACCTCATCGCGGCCTTGAGGCGCCGCCCCACCCTCGGCAGGACCTTCTCCGGGACCGGGAGAGGTGGCACGCTGCGCGACCACGAGGAGTGGATGCGTGAATGCCTCGAGCGGAGCTCCGGGCTGCTCGACGTCGGCCCGCTCGCACAGATGTGGGAACGGTTCCGTGAACTTCCTACAGCCGGCGCCGACGTCATGAACCACGGGGATCTCATTCCGGCGAACCTTCTGGTGGACGGCGACCGGCTGTCCGGGGTGCTCGACACCGGAGGGTTCGGTCCCGCCGATCCGGCTCTCGACCTGGTCGTGGCCTGGCATTTGCTGGATGGCCCGCGACGCCGTCGCTTGCGTGAGCGGTTGGGCGTCGGCGCAGAGGAGTGGGAGCGCGGAGCCGGCTGGGCGTTCCAGCAGGCGATGGGCCTGGTCTGGTACTACCGGGAGTCGAATCCGGACATGAGCGACCTGGGTCGGAGCACGCTGGATCGGCTGCTGGGGCGTGGAGAAGGTGGCTGACTGCCGGGGGTGTGGCTTAAAAACGGGCAGCCCCCGGTGTTCCGTGGGGGCTGTGGTGTGGGGGTGGCGCTGGTCCCCACTGGTGTGGGCGCTTAAAGACGAACAGCCCCCGTGCACGTTGCGTGTGTGGGGGCTGTTTGGTTGTTAATGCAGTGATGGCCCGGGCGTCGTTGCCTGGGCCATCTCTGTGTGGTTGTGTCCGGCGGTGTCCTACTCTCCCACACCCTCGCGAGTGCAGTACCATCGGCGCTGTGGGTCTTAGCTTCCGGGTTCGGAATGGGACCGGGCGTTTCCCCCACGCTATGACCGCCGTAACTCTTTCAAACACCCCACCCGTGGTGGGGGTTGGTTTGTAAGGGTCACTGGATCGTTTCCGTGACACGCAACACAAATCCATTGCTTCCCCGTTGTGGTGGGGTGGTGGTGTTGCTGTATTTAGTTATGTCTGGTTCCCTCAAACTGGTGGGTTTGTTGTTTGGGGACCGCATGGTGGACGCGTAGCACAGTTTTTTTCACCCACACCCGATGGGGTGTGGTGTGTGGTCAGGTTGTCGGCTTATTAGTACCGGTCAGCTTCACAGGTCGTTAGTCCCTGCTTCCACGTCCGGCCTATCAACCCAGTGGTCTGCTGGGAGCCTCTCGACCCCGAAGGGTCATGGAAATCTTATCTTGAAGCGGGCTTCCCGCTTAGATGCTTTCAGCGGTTATCCCATCCGAACGTAGCCAATCAGCGGTGCACTTGGCAGTACAACTGACACACCAGAGGTTCGTCCGTCCCGGTCCTCTCGTACTAAGGACAGCCCTTCTCAAATTTCCTGCGCGCGCAGCGGATAGGGACCGAACTGTCTCACGACGTTCTAAACCCAGCTCGCGTACCGCTTTAATGGGCGAACAGCCCAACCCTTGGGACCTACTCCAGCCCCAGGATGCGACGAGCCGACATCGAGGTGCCAAACCATGCCGTCGATATGGACTCTTGGGCAAGATCAGCCTGTTATCCCCGAGGTACCTTTTATCCGTTGAGCGACGGCCATTCCACAATGTACCGCCGGATCACTAGTCCCGACTTTCGTCCCTGCTCGAGATGTCTCTCTCACAGTCAAGCTCCCTTGTGCACTTACACTCGACACCTGATTGCCAACCAGGCTGAGGGAACCTTTGGGCGCCTCCGTTACTTTTTAGGAGGCAACCGCCCCAGTTAAACTACCCATCAGGCACTGTCCCTGACCCAGATCATGGGCCGAAGTTAGATGTCCAAAGTGACCAGAGTGGTATTTCAACGATGACTCCACGAACACTGGCGTGTCCGCTTCACAGTCTCCCACCTATCCTACACAAGCCACTCCGAACACCAATACCAAACTATAGTAAAGGTCTCGGGGTCTTTCCGTCCTGCTGCGCGTAACGAGCATCTTTACTCGTAGTGCAATTTCGCCGAGTTCATGGTTGAGACAGTAGGGAAGTCGTTACTCCATTCGTGCAGGTCGGAACTTACCCGACAAGGAATTTCGCTACCTTAGGATGGTTATAGTTACCACCGCCGTTTACTGGGGCTTAAATTCCCGGCTTCACACCAAAGGTGTTGACCGGTCCTCTTAACCTTCCAGCACCGGGCAGGAGTCAGTCCGTATACATCGTCTTGCGACTTCGCACGGACCTGTGTTTTTAGTAAACAGTCGCTTCCCCCTGGTCTCTGCGGCCCTTATCCGCTCCGAGGAGCAAGTCCTCTTCACAGTCCGGGCCCCCCTTCTCCCGAAGTTACGGGGGCATTTTGCCGAGTTCCTTAACCATGATTCTCTCGATCGCCTTAGTATTCTCTACCTGATCACCTGTGTCGGTTTCGGGTACGGGCGGCTGGAACCTCGCGTCGATGCTTTTCTCGGCAGCATAGGATCACTGAATCCCCCACAAGGTGGGGTCCCATCACGTCTCAGCCTTATATGCTCCCCGGATTTGCCTAGGGAACGGCCTACCTGCTTAGACCGGGACTACCATCGCCCGGCTCAGCTACCTTCCTGCGTCACACCTGTTAATACGCTTACCTCCCCCGATCAGTTCCCAGCCTCACCACACACCACTTGCCCGAAGGCTCCTGGAGGCGGATTGGGTGGTTAGTATCCCGGGCTCAGTATGGGCGGTTCTTCGCCGGTACGGGAATATCAACCCGTTGTCCATCGACTACGCCTGTCGGCCTCGCCTTAGGTCCCGACTCACCCAGGGCAGATTAGCTTGACCCTGGAACCCTTGATCATCCGGCGGACGGGTTTCTCACCCGTCTTTCGCTACTCATGCCTGCATTCTCACTCGTGTGGTCTCCACCACTGGTTTACACCGCGGCTTCACCGTCCACACGACGCTCCCCTACCACTCCAGACGACTGAACCACGAAGGCTTGTCTACTATCTGAAATCCACGACTTCGGCGGTGTACTTGAGCCCCGCTACATTGTCGGCGCGGAATCACTTGACCAGTGAGCTATTACGCACTCTTTCAAGGGTGGCTGCTTCTAAGCCAACCTCCTGGTTGTCTAAGCAACTCCACATCCTTTCCCACTTAGCACACGCTTAGGGGCCTTAGTCGGTGGTCTGGGCTGTTTCCCTCTCGACCATGAAGCTTATCCCCCACGGTCTCACTGCTGCGCTCTCACTTACCGGCATTCGGAGTTTGGCTGACGTCAGTAACCTTGTAGGGCCCATCGGCCATCCAGTAGCTCTACCTCCGGCAAGAAACACGCAACGCTGCACCTAAATGCATTTCGGGGAGAACCAGCTATCACGAAGTTTGATTGGCCTTTCACCCCTACCCACAGCTCATCCCCTCCATTTTCAACTGAAGTGGGTTCGGTCCTCCACGACGTCTTACCGTCGCTTCAACCTGGCCATGGGTAGATCACTTCGCTTCGGGTCTAGATCACGCCACTCAAACGCCCTATTCAGACTCGCTTTCGCTACGGCTTCCCCACACGGGTTAACCTCGCGACGTAACACTAACTCGCAGGCTCATTCTTCAAAAGGCACGCCATCACAGGTACAAGCCTGCTCTGACGGATTGTAGGCACACGGTTTCAGGTACTATTTCACTCCCCTCCCGGGGTACTTTTCACCTTTCCCTCACGGTACTGGTCCGCTATCGGTCATTAGGTAGTATTTAGGCTTATCAGGTGGTCCTGACAGATTCACACGGGATTTCTCGGGCCCCGTGCTACTCGGGTATCATCCCTCGAGCGGTGCATCAACGCGACAATTACGGGACTCTCACCCTCTATGGTCGACCATCCCAGGCCGTTCATCTACGCCAGCACATTCACACCCGACCAGGTCAGTGACCCTGGTACGGAACAACCCCACAACCCCGACCATGCAACGCCCACTGGCTATCACACATGGACCGGTTTAGCCTGATCCGCTTTCGCTCGCCACTACTCACGGAATCACATGTTGTTTTCTCTTCCTGCGGGTACTGAGATGTTTCACTTCCCCGCGTTCCCTCCACACAGCCTATGCGTTCAGCTGCGGGTGACTACCCATAACAGGCAGCCGGGTTTCCCCATTCGGACATCCTGGGATCAAAGTTCGGTTATCAACTCCCCCAGGCTTTTCGCAGATTCCCACGTCCTTCATCGGCTCCTAATGCCAAGGCATTCACCGTGCGCCCTTAAAAACTTGGCCACACAAAAACCAAGACAAACACCACAACCCACACAACCCCCCAAAAGAAGGGCCACCCAGGCCATGACGCTCGCCTTATAAGATGCTCGCGTCCACTATGCAGTTCTCAAACAACAACCCCACACCCCCATCCAACACACCCAACCGGGCACGCCTTCCAGAAGCAGGGCAACCAAACGAAACAACAACCACCACACACCCCCAAAGGAGACATGCGACGGGCCTGTTGCTTCAGGACCCAACAGTGTGTCAACAACCCCAGCACCACCACAACACCACACCCGTTCCAACCAACCGTCACCGGCCGGCGTACTAAAACGCAGCATCACAGCACCCGTGCAGGAACCGCACCCCCAGCCAACGGGCCCCCTTGTTTCACAGGAACCCACCAACCATCACGAGGATGTGTTTCTTCGATATTCCACCCATGAGCACCACACCCCAGGAACGAACGCCCTGGCAGGCGGGTTCTACACTCAACCACCACCACAACCCATGCAGGAAGCGGCCATGATCTCGTTTGCTCCTTAGAAAGGAGGTGATCCAGCCGCACCTTCCGGTACGGCTACCTTGTTACGACTTAGTCCCAATCGCCAGTCCCACCTTCGACAGCTCCCTCCCACAAGGGGTTAGGCCACCGGCTTCGGGTGTTACCAACTTTCGTGACTTGACGGGCGGTGTGTACAAGGCCCGGGAACGTATTCACCGCAGCGTTGCTGATCTGCGATTACTAGCGACTCCAACTTCATGGGGTCGAGTTGCAGACCCCAATCCGAACTGAGACCGGCTTTTTGGGATTAGCTCCACCTCACAGTATCGCAACCCTTTGTACCGGCCATTGTAGCATGCGTGAAGCCCAAGACATAAGGGGCATGATGATTTGACGTCGTCCCCACCTTCCTCCGAGTTGACCCCGGCAGTCTCCCATGAGTCCCCGCCATTACGCGCTGGCAACATGGAACGAGGGTTGCGCTCGTTGCGGGACTTAACCCAACATCTCACGACACGAGCTGACGACAACCATGCACCACCTGTGAACCAGCCCCGAAGGGAAACACCATCTCTGATGCGATCCAGTCCATGTCAAGCCTTGGTAAGGTTCTTCGCGTTGCATCGAATTAATCCGCATGCTCCGCCGCTTGTGCGGGCCCCCGTCAATTCCTTTGAGTTTTAGCCTTGCGGCCGTACTCCCCAGGCGGGGCACTTAATGCGTTAGCTACGGCGCGGAAAACGTGGAATGTCCCCCACACCTAGTGCCCAACGTTTACGGCATGGACTACCAGGGTATCTAATCCTGTTCGCTCCCCATGCTTTCGCTCCTCAGCGTCAGTTAATGCCCAGAGACCTGCCTTCGCCATCGGTGTTCCTCCTGATATCTGCGCATTTCACCGCTACACCAGGAATTCCAGTCTCCCCTACATCACTCAAGTCTGCCCGTACCCACTGCAGAACCAGGGTTGAGCCCTGGCCTTTCACAGCAGACGCGACAAACCGCCTACGAGCTCTTTACGCCCAATAATTCCGGATAACGCTTGCGCCCTACGTATTACCGCGGCTGCTGGCACGTAGTTAGCCGGCGCTTCTTCTGCAGGTACCGTCACTTTCGCTTCTTCCCTACTGAAAGAGGTTTACAACCCGAAGGCCGTCATCCCTCACGCGGCGTCGCTGCATCAGGCTTTCGCCCATTGTGCAATATTCCCCACTGCTGCCTCCCGTAGGAGTCTGGGCCGTGTCTCAGTCCCAGTGTGGCCGGTCACCCTCTCAGGCCGGCTACCCGTCGTCGCCTTGGTGAGCCATTACCTCACCAACAAGCTGATAGGCCGCGAGTCCATCCAAAACCACAAAAGCTTTCCACCACCAACCCATGCGGGCAATGGTCGTATCCGGTATTAGACCCAGTTTCCCAGGCTTATCCCAGAGTCAAGGGCAGGTTACTCACGTGTTACTCACCCGTTCGCCACTAATCCACCCAGCAAGCTAGGCTTCATCGTTCGACTTGCATGTGTTAAGCACGCCGCCAGCGTTCATCCTGAGCCAGGATCAAACTCTCCAAAAAGAAATTCAAAACCCAGCAAACACCAATCCACCACAGGGGCGGCAAGATCGGTGATTACCAAAAAAACATTGGTATCAAAAAAACATGACACACTATTGAGTTCTCAAACAACAGACTGCTCTGCGATACTCACCGGAGCAATTCCTCCAGGCTTTCCCGCCGCAACCCTTCAATCCTAACCCATCCGCTTTCCCTTTCGCAAATCCGCTCCCCGGCCGGATAAACCATCCAACCAGAATTCGAATTCACAAAAACAAACACCCCAGGCACCACAAAAAGGCACCCGAAAATGGTGAATGAAATCAAAGGAATGAGAATCGAAGACCGCCACCAGAACCAGCACAACCGGCCCGGCAACCCGATCTACTCTACACATCCACGGGACCGAGCACAAATCGCGGACGGTGGGGCACCTGTGGGTCATCCGTCAGGCCGGCTGTCCACAGAGGGAATCGGACGACTGCCGTCCTCCTCGCAGCGGACCTATGCTGGGCACATGTGCGGACGCTATGTCATGGCCCAGAGCGCGGAGGATCTCGCTGCGGAGTTCGAAGCCGATCATTTCGCGGAAGAGCGGCCCCTTCCCCCCTCGTGGAACATCCCGCCCACCAGTGATGTGCCCATCGTGCTGGAGCGGCTGGTCGACGGTGAACTTCACCGCCGGATCCACATCGCGCACTGGGGGCTGGTGCCCCGCTGGGCCAAGGATGAATCCGTCGGGGTCCGCTCCTTCAATGCGCGGAGCGAAACGGCAGCCGAGAAGCCGACGTTCCGTTCGGCTCTTAAAGCCCGCCGGTGCGCGGTACCGGCCGAAGGGTACTTCGAATGGCTGAAGGGAACGGGATCCACGAAGCAGCCCTTCTATGTCCACCCGGCTGACGGGAGCTTGCTCGCCTTCGCCGGGCTCTATGAATGGTGGCGGGATGTGAGTAAGGAGGAGGGGGCGCCCGACGCCTGGCTGCTCTCCACCTCGATTCTGACCATGGCCGCCCCTTCGCCAGACCACGAAGTTCCCGTGCTGGCGGAGCTCGGGAGGCTGCATGACCGCCTGCCCCTCGCGCTGAGCCGGGATGCTCTGGCCAAATGGCTGAATCCCGCCGAACAGGACGGCGCGGGATTGCTCGAAGCCGTCCGCGCCCAGGGCCACGAGCAGGCCTCGCAGTGGGTCCTGGACCGCGCGGATCCGGCGGTCGGCAATGTCCGCAACAACTCCCCCGCCCTGCTCAAGGAGTCGGGGTCACTGTTCTGAGAGGGGCACTGTTCTGAAGTGTTCACCGCGCTCAGGTCGTCGCTGTTCCGCGGCGGGCGCTGCGTTCAGGTATTCGCCGTACTGAAACAGAGCCGTACTGAGACAGCGGGGCCTTCGCCCCGCTCCTCCTCGATCCCGCCCACCGCTTCCCCTGAAACCCAAGGATTCCTGCCATGACCTCTCCGACGAGCGCCTTCCGGCCCTCCGTGCTGTTCGTCTGCGTTCACAACGCCGGCCGTTCCCAGATGGCCGCAGCCTTCCTCACCCATCTCTCCGACGGCGCCGTCGAGGTGCGCTCCGCCGGCTCCCAGCCCGCGGACACAGTCAACCCCGCCGTCGTCGAGGCCATGTCCGAGGTGGGCATCGATGTGTCGGCGGAAGTGCCGAAGGTGCTCACCACCGATGCCGTCAAGGAATCCGACGTCGTCATCACGATGGGCTGCGGCGACAGCTGCCCCTTCTTCCCCGGCAAGCGCTATGAGGACTGGGTCTTGGAGGACCCTGCCGGACAAGGGGTGGAGGCGGTCCGGCCGATCCGTGAGGAGATCCGGGCGCGCGTCGAGGAACTGATCCGTTCCCTGCTGCCGTCCTCCTCCTGACCGCCGAGGACCCAGGACGGTCGGTCGACACGGCCATGCGAGGGGCGCGTCGCCATCGGCCCTCTCGGTCGGCCTGCCGGGTGGTCACCGAACCGAGCGGCCCCTAGAGTCGGGGCATGAACAGTGAACAGCGCCCCGTCGCTCTGATCACCGGCGTCGGGCGACGGCGATCGATCGGCGCCGCTCTCGCCGTGGCCCTGGCCGAGGACGGGTGGGACCTGGCCCTCAACTACTGGACCCCGTACGACGAGCGCCTCGGACTGGCGACCGACGCCGACGGCCCGGCCGCCGTCGCGGAGGAGTGCCGTGCGGTGGGCGCCGTCGTCGAGCTGCTTCCCGGGGATCTCAGTGGCCCGGAGGCGCCGGCAATCCTCATCCGGGATGCCGCAGAGCGGCTCGGGCCGCTGACGGGGCTGGTCCTGTCCCATTGCGAGTCGGTCGACAGCGCCCTGCTGGACACCAGCCTGGACAGCTGGGACCGCCACTTCGCCGTCAACGCCCGGGCGAGTTGGCTCCTCATCAAAGCGTTCGCCGACCGGCTGCCGGTGGCCGAGAACCCCGGGCGGGCGGAGGCTCGGATCGTCGCCCTGACGAGTGATCACGTGGCCTACAACCTCCCCTACGGAGCCAGCAAGGGCGCCCTCGACCGCATCGTGATCGCTGCCGCCACCGAGCTGGCGGACCGCGGCGTCCGAGCCAACGTGATCAATCCGGGCCCCGTGGACACCGGTTGGATGAGTGACGAGGTGCGGGCCTGGTGCCTGAGGGAGACCGCGGCCGGACGGCTCGGGACCGCCCAGGACACGGCGAACCTGGTGCGATTCCTGTTCTCCGACGCAGGTTCCTGGATCAACGGACAGCTGCTGCACAGCAACGGCGGCTTCAAGATCGGCTGAGAAGCACCCGAGGCGCTCGGGGATTCGCGGGGTGGGAATTAATGTCAGTGGGCCTGGCGTAGACTGAAATCATTCGAATATACATTCGAAGATGCGCCTCTGGGGCCAGGGCGCATCGTCCGTCCCGGTCCACCACGGAGGTACACCATGGGCTCCTTCACCCAGCGCCTGAACGTCATCTGCTCCACGGGGAACATTCCAGCATTCGTGTCCTACGAAGGGCGCGAATACCGGGTCTGCCAGATCCCCAGCCGCTGGTACACCCGCAAGGCCCGGTGGGCCGAGGACAGCCGGGCGGGCTGTGGCCACAGTGGAGATCTGGTGGATTACGAGATCTGGCGCGTCCAGCTGGTGCGGGACCTGAACGGGCAGGAGATGACCCTGGATCTCGCCCACTACACGGAGCCGGACCAGTGGCGTCTGATCAAGGTGCATGATGCGCCGCTGCTGGACCGCCATGACGCCGCTGATCCCGGCGCCCAGCCGGGCAACGTCCTCTACGCGGACTTCACGCAGACGGTCTGACTCACGGGCCGACCTCACCAGCCATGAGCTTCACCCATCTGCACGTCACCACCACGTTCTCACCTGGGCACGGCACCGCGGCCCCCGCCGAGCTGGCGGCGGCCGCGGGCATGCAGGGCGCGACGGCGCTCGCCTGCACCGACCATGACGGGTTGTACGGCGCGGTCGACCACGTCGTCGCCTGCCGCGCCCACGGGCTGGCACCTCTCCTCGGTGTGAACCTGGCCGTGCTCGAACCGGACGGCGGTCGGGCTCGAGGGCGTGTCTCGGGAAGGGTGGTGGTCCTGGCACACGGCGGGGGCGAGGGGTACAGAGCACTCTGCCGGCTGGTCGCCGACGCCCACGTCCACACCGCCGGACGTGCGGGCACCACTGTTCCTCCGGGAGTGACCCGCCAGGAACTGGCAGCCCGCGCCGTGGACCCCGGCAGCGGAACTCCCCTGCTGACCGTGTTGCTGGGCCCTGAATCGGACGTCGGGCTGGCCATGCAAGGACCTCGCTATCTGCGGCCCCGGACCCTCTTCAAGGAATGGCTCGCGGCCATGCCCACCGGGACGGTCGCCGCGGAAGTGGTCAGCCACCACACGGGCCCGGGCTCCACCTTCACCACCGGCCAGTTCACCACGGCCCACTTCACCACCGCCCACGCGGCTCGCATGCTCAAGCTCGCCAGGGAGCACCACATCCCTGCGATCCTGAGCAACGCGGTTCGCCACCTGAGCGCGCCCGCTCCTGCACCGCAGGAAAGCCCTGTGCGTGAAAGCCCAGTGCGGAAAGGCCCACGGCAGGAAAGCCCACTGCAGGAAGGCCCGGCCTCCATGCACTCCTCCCCCCGCCTGGCACTGGCACCTGCCGGTCGGGACCTCCGTCAGCCTGCAGGAGCTCACGCCTTCCTCAAGAACATCAGCGAAATGGAGCAGACAGCTCGCGGGATCTGCCATGCAGCCGACCTTCGCGTGAAGGATCTCGAGCAGCTTCTCGAAGACACGCATCGCCTGGCGCAAACCTGTCGGCTGGATCCGGCCACGGATCTGGGCTGGGGAACGGCGCTGCTTCCTGAGGCCAAGCTCCTCGGCCTGACGATGGCTCCTCAGGCCGAACTCGCCGAACGCTGCCAGACCGCTCTGGAACGCCGCTCGTCCGGTCTCTCGGCGGCCGAGGGTCTGGACCTGCGCGAACGCGCCGCCCGGGAGCTGGACGTCATCGAAACCCGCGGAGCCGCTTCGTTCTATCTGGCTGCGGCTGACGTCACGGCGACCATCAGGGGACTCGGCATCCGAGTGAGCGGACGGAGCTGGACGACGGCGAGCGCGGTCGCGCATCTCCTGGACATCTCTTCCGTCAACCCGCTCGGCCTCCCCACGGAGGGCGGTTCGCCCCCGTCCGCGAGCGCAGCCGGCCCTGATGGAGCATCAGCCCCCGAGGGAGCAGCTGCCCTCGAGGGAACGGCGCCCGACGTGTTCCCGCCGCTCGAGCTGGACCTCGAAGCGGGTGGACTGCGCGAGGTGCACCGGGCGCTGACCCGGAGATTCGGCAAAGACCGCGTGTGCCTCCTGGGGTCGGCCCCCGCTGCGGACACGGAATCGGAGACTTCCCCTCTTCTCACAGGAGCGGGGACGCTCGTCGAGGTTTCCGATCCCTCCGGCACCTTGCCCGGCGGCCTCTCCCGGCGGAGTTCCGGAGTGCTCCTCGGAGACGCGTCGCTCCTGCACCGCATCCCCACTCAACCGGGACCTTCGGGGCTGCCCCTCAGCCAGTACGCCCCTGGGGATCTGGGGCACTGGGGATTCCTCCGGGTCACCCTGCGGGAATCGTCTGCGCAGACCGTCGTCGCCCGGACGTTGCGGAGGATTCACGGCCAGGAGGTGACCGCGGACCTCGACCCCGGGGAGGCGGAGCCCTCAGAGGAAGCGCTGGCGTTGCTCGAATCCGAGCAGGGCCTGTTCGCCCTCACCGATCCGGCGGATGTGCTGGCGGCACGCCACGTGACCTGGCTCCGATCGCATCACCCGGCGGAGTTCATCGCGGCATGCTGGGACTCCCCGGCGGGCTCAGTCCTGCAGAACGTGCTCCGGGCGGAGGCCAGGAAGCTGGGCATCCCGGTGCTGCCGCTCGACGTGAATCGGAGCGCTGAAGAATGTGAAGCGGAGGATCACCGCGAGACGCCCGACGGCGCCGCCGCCGGCACACACGAAAGGTCCAGGGCTCATGAAACGCCCGGCACTCCTGAATGGTCCAGGGCTCATGAGAAGACCGGCACTCATGAAGCGCCCGGCACCCATGAAAGCTCCGGTGCTCCTGCAAGCTCCCGGGGCCTGGGGCTCCGTCCGGGGCTGCGCGATGTGCCGGGACTGTCGGCCGCCGAGCGGAAACGCCTGATCGCCGGACGCCCGTACCACTCGGTGGAAGAGCTGCTCACTCGGCCCGATGTCTCCCGCGCGACCGTCAGGAAGCTCGCCGAGGCCGGAGCGCTCGATTCCCTGTGCGGCCCCGCGGGCGGCCAGGAGGCGCGCGCAGCGCTGGTCCGGAACCTGCAGGAGCTCGCGCATCGCCCGTCCGGTGTCCCCCTGGCCGGGGTCCGCGGTCAGTCGATGCTCCCCCTGGGAGACGGACTCGAGGTCCACGACGCCGAAGAGCTCCTCCCGGGATCGCCCGTCGAGGGCGCGCCGGAGACCGACTCGCCAACCGACGCGGATGCGGGCGCTGGCTCAGAGGTGCCGGACTCAGAAGCCGGCGCGGAAACCCCCCTTGGGGCAGCTTCCGAGCCGACAGTCACCCCAGCGCACCGGCGGCTCAGCCGAGTTCGTACACCTGCCCCGTCTGAATTCCCTCCACCGACTTCACGTACGCCTGACCCAGTACGTCGGACGGGATCCGGGTGAACCCGGGGAAGGAGTCGAAGTACCCCGGAGCGTCCTCCAGGACGCTCGGGCTCACCGCATTGATGCGCAGGCCACGAGGCAGTTCAGGAGCGGCCGCCAGGACGAACGACTCCAGAGCCCCATTGGCGAGGGATGCTGCGGCGCCCGTGAGGATCGCCTCGCGGGCCAGGATTCCGCTCGTGAGGGTGAAGGAACCGCGGTCGGCGACCACGTCCATCCCCAGGCGGACCACATTGACCTGCCCGAGCACCTTGTCCTCGAGGCCTGACCGGAAGTCCTCGGCCGAGAGCTCGCCCAGCGGCTTGAAGGGCACCGATCCCGTGCAGCAGATCACGGCATCCACCGTTCCGGCCTTCTCATACATCGCGCGGATGGACGACTCGTCCCGCAGATCCACGGGGATGTCGCCCTTCCGGGACGCCTGCAGCACCTCATGCCGGCCCTGGAGCGCCTCCAGGGCCGCCCGTCCCACGTGCCCACCTGCACCCACCAGCAGAATCCTCATGCGGTCCATCCCTTCCCGTCGGGGGGCCGCATCGGCTCCCACGCGCCGTCGAACGTTTGGCTCCAGCCTACTCAGCCGGCCCGGAGGCGCGTGGGAGACCCGGCGGTCATGCGCGGGCGGCCACCGCGGCGTCGGCGACATCCAGCGCCCGGTCGATGACGGCGAGCGCCTCCCGCAGCTGCTCATCCGGGATGTTGAGCGCCGGGACCACGTGGATGCGGTTGAAGTTGGCGAAGGGCAGCACGCCCCCGGCCTTGATCTCCGCGATCACGGCGTTCATCTCGGGGCTGGATCCGCCGTACGCCGCCAGCGGCTCACGGGTCTCGCGGTCCCACACCAGCTCGATCGCCCAGAAGACACCGGAGCCACGGACGTCGCCCACACTCGGGTGCTTCGCCTTGAACGCCTCCAGAGCCGGGCCGATGATCTCTTCGCCCAGACGCCGGGCGTTCTCCACCATGCCCTCTTCCCGCATGGTCTCGATGGTCGCCACGGCCGCGGCGCAGGCGAGGGGGTGGCCGGAGTAGGTCAGACCGCCCGGGTACACGCGCTGGCGGAAGGTGTCGAAGACCTCGTCGGAGATGATCACGCCACCGAGCGGAACATAGCCCGAGTTCACGCCCTTGGCGAAGGTGATGAGGTCCGGGGTGATGCCCCAGCGGTCGATCGCGAACCATTCACCGGTGCGGCCGAACCCGGCCATGACCTCATCCGCGATGAACAGGATCCCGTGCTTGCGGGTGAGCTCCCGCACGCCCTCCAGGTACCCCGCGGGCGGCCCGTAGATGCCCGCCGTGCCGGGGACGGATTCCAGGATGACGGCGGCCACATTCGCGGTGCCTTCCAGAAGGATCATGTCCTCCAGGTGCCGGAGTGCCCGCTCGGTCTCCTCGGCCTCGGTCGTGGAGCCGAAGTAGGAGCGGTACAGGTAGGCCGGGAGGAAGTGCACCACGCCCGAGTCGCCAGCGTCGTTGGGGAAACGGCGCGGGTCGCCGGTGACGTTGACGGCCAGCTCCGTGCCGCCGTGGTAGCTGCGGTAGGCCGAGAACACCTTGCGGCGCCCGGTGTGGAGGCGCGCCATGCGGATGGCGTGCTCGTTGGCGTCCGCACCGCCGTTGGTGAAGAACACGTGGTTCAGGCCCTCCGGCGCCAGATCGGTGACCAGACGGGCCGCCTCGGAACGGGCCTCGTTCACGTGCTGCGGCGCGATGGTGCAGAGCTTGCCGGCCTGGGCGTGGATGGCGGCCACCACGCGGGGGTGCTGATGCCCGATGTTCGTGTTGACCAGCTGGCTGGAGAGGTCGATCAGACGCCGGCCCTCCCCGTCCCAGATCTCGGAGCCCGCGGCCTTGAGGATGGTCAGGGGGTTGAGGGTGTCCTGGGCGGACCAGGAGTGGAAGACGTGCGCGCGGTCCAGTTCGTGGGCGCGGCGTCCGGCTTCGATCTCTTCGGCGGTGGGCGGGATGGTCTCCGTGCCGGGGAGCGTCTCGAGGCTCATGAGAGGGTCCTTTGTGTCTAAGGGTGAATCTGAAGGGAATGCACGACGGCGCGCCCACCCGGGCGGGCCGTCACCCGGCCGCCGGGCTCCCCGCAGCCGCGGGGAGCCCGGAACGACTCAGGAGTTGGTGGGGAAACCGAGGTTGAGCCCGCCGTGGCTGGGGTCCTGCCAGCGCGTGGTCACCACCTTGCCGCGCGTGAAGAAGTGCACGCCGTCGGCCCCGTAGGCGTGGGTGTCGCCGAAGAGGGAGTTCTTCCAGCCGCCGAAGGAGTAGTAGGCCATAGGCACGGGGATTGGCACGTTGATTCCGACCATGCCCACGGTGACCTCGTTCTCGAAGCGGCGCGCCGCCCCGCCGTCGTTGGTGAAGATGGCCGTGCCGTTGCCGTAGGGGTTGGAGTTGATGAGGTCCAGGCCCTCGTCGAAGCCGGGGACGCGGACCACGGAGAGGACGGGGCCGAAGATCTCGTCCTGGTAGATGGTCATGTCCGGGGTGACGTTGTCGAAGAGGGTCGGGTTGAGGAAGAAGCCGTCGCCCTCGGCGTCGGGGCTGGGGTGGCGGCCGTCCAGGACCACGGTGGCGCCCTGTTCGATGCCGGCGTCGATGTAGCCGGCCACCTTGTCGCGGTGGGCCGCGGTGATGAGGGGTCCCATGTCGCAGCCGCGGGTGCCGTCGCCGATCCGCAGGGTGCGGGTGCGCTCGGCGATCTTGGCCACGAGTTCGTCCGCGATCGCGTCCACGGCGACCACGGCGGAGATGGCCATGCAGCGCTCCCCGGCGGCGCCGAAGCCGGCGTTCACCGCGGCGTCGGCGGCGAGGTTCAGATCGGCGTCCGGCAGGACGAGCATGTGGTTCTTCGCGCCGCCCAGGGCCTGGACGCGCTTGCCGGTGGCGGTGCCGCGCTCGTAGACGTAGCGGGCGATCGGGGTGGAACCGACGAAGGAGACGGCCGAGACCTCCGGGGAGTCCAGCAGGGCGTCGACGGCTTCCTTGTCACCGTGCAGGACGTTGAACACGCCGTCCGGCAGGCCGGCTTCCTTCCAGAGGGAGGCGAGCCAGTTGGCGGCGGTCGGGTCCTTCTCACTCGGCTTGATCACGACCGTGTTGCCGGCGGCGATCGCGACCGGGAAGAACCACATGGGGACCATCGCCGGGAAGTTGAAGGGCGAGATGATCGCGGCGACGCCCAGCGGCTGACGCAGGGAGTGGACGTCCACCTTGGTGGAGGCGCTCTCGGTGTAGCCGCCCTTGAGCAGGTGCGGGATGCCGCAGGCGAACTCCACGACCTCCTGACCTCGGGCGATCTCTCCCAGCGCGTCCTCCAGGACCTTGCCGTGCTCGGCCGTGATGATCGCGGCCAGTTCGGACTTGCGCGCGTTCAGCAGCTCGCGGAAGGCGAAGAGGACCTGCACGCGGCGGGCCAGGGAGGTGTCGCGCCAGCCCGGGAAGGCGGCGGCCGCCGCGGCGACGGCCTCGTCGGTGGTGGCCTTGCTCGCGAGCGCGACCCGGCCGGTGACCTTGCCCGTGGCGGGGTTGGTGACGTCGCCGAAGCGGCTGCCGTCGACCTCGACCGGCTTGCCGTTGATCCAGTGCGTGATGTTCTGCATGGTGGTCCTTTCAGGGAATGTCCTGGGATCATCCTGCGCCGCAGAACCAGCCCGCACACGTGACACACTGTCGCGCATTCAGCGGAAAAACATACACTGTGTCCATGACCGCGGCCTCCTTCCCCTTCCAGCGGCCCCTCACCGTGCGGGACGCCCTCGACCTGGACGCCCTCCGGGCCGGCTCCCCGGAGGTGCTGGCGGGCGAGGCCGGCCTCGACACCCCGGTCCGCTGGGTGCACATCGCCGAGGAGGCGGAGGCCAGTTCACTGCTCGAGGGCGGCGAGCTCGTGCTCACCACCGGCCTCGCCTTCCGGCACTCGGCGGACCTGACCCGCATCTTCCTGGAGCGCTACCAGGCGGCGGGGGCGGCCGCCGTCGCGGTCGAACTGGTGGACGACGACGGCGCCCCCGACGCCCGCGCGGCGGCGCACCTCCGCACCGCCGCCGGAGCCGTGGCCTGCCCGCTGATCCTCCTCACCCGCCGCGTGCGCTTCGTCCAGGTGACCGAGGAGGCGCATCGCGCCCTGATGGACCACCAGGTCCGGAGGCTCGAACGCGCCCGTCACGTCCACGAGGTGTTCACGGCCCTGAGCGTGGGGAACGCCGGGGAGAGCAGGATCGTGGAAGCCACCGCGGCACTCCTGGACAGCCCCGTGGTCTTCGAGGACCCGGCTCACCTGGTGCTCAGCTACTCGGCACGGGACCGCGACCCCGCACGGCTGCTGGACGGCTGGGCCGATCGCTCGCGGTTCGTCGGGTACCGCAACCAGACGGCCTTCGGCACGGGCGGGGACCGCTGGCTGCAGACTCCGGTGGGCCTCACGGGACAGCGATGGGGCCGGCTCGTGGCACCCGAATTCGTCCCGGAGTCCGCGCCGGAGGAACCGGGCGGCTCGGACGGGGACGGGGACGGCTCCGGCCGGGACCTCGCCGACGCCTTCCAGGTCCTCGAACGGGCCGGACAGGCGCTCACGATGGCCCGGATGGCCGGCCGCGACCGGCGGGAGGTGCTCTTTCAGGCCCGCTCCGGCCTCATCCAGGACCTCCGCCAGGCCACACCACCGGACGAGCAGGAGGCGCTGGCGCGCGCCACGGCGCTCGGGCTGTCCCGGGGCGCGGCGTATGTGCCGTTGGTCGCCCGGCTCGAATCCGGCGGGACCAGCCGCGGGACGGATGCCGGGAAGGACGCCGGCGCAGCGGCCGGATCGACGTCTGCCGCGGAGGCTCCGGACGCCACGGAGGTGCAGCTCCGCGAGCGCGCATTCCTCGACGCCCTCCAGGCCTGGGCTCACAGCAGCCGGCAGTCGGTGCTGGCCTCGAGCCTGCACGCCGGTTCCGTGGCGATCCTCCTGCCGCTCGCGGCCCTGGAACTGGAGGACTCCGCGCTGCATCGCCTGGCCGCCGCGCCCCAGCTGGCGGGCTTCCGCTGGACTCTCGGGGCCGGGCGGGCGGAACGTTCCCTCGTCGCCGCTGCACGAGGCCTCGATGACGCCGATCAGGTGGCGGAGACGGCCGCCACCCTGGGCTCCCGCCACCTGCCCTTCTATCGTTTCGCCGATATCCGCCTCCGCGGCCTGCTCGCCCTCCTCGGAGAGGACTCGCGCGTGAAGGCGTTCGCACAGTCGGAACTCGGGCCCCTTCTGGAACCGGGCAGGGCGCCGGCCCTGCAGCTGCTGCGGGACTACCTGGCTCACGGAGGGAACATGACGTCGCTGGCCAAGGCGCGGAATGTCAGCCGCCAGGCCCTGTATGCGCACGTGAAAAGCTTGCAGGACCTGCTCGGGCTGCCCCTGGAAGACCCGGAGTCCCGGGCCTCGCTGACGGTCGCCCTGCTCTGGCACGACCTCACCGGCGCCTGAAATCCGTGCGGTCCTCCCCCGCCGCGTGACAGCCCGTCGAAACAAGCCATCCATCTTGTTCTGCAAAAACTTGTGCAGAAACTGCAATCTGCACATACAATTGCAAATGAGACGAGCATCACAAGCGTGAAGGAGGTGGCGATGACTCAGAACCAGCCCACCGGCGCCCCGGAATCCGAGGACGCCACCGCCGTCGTCGGGCAGCAGTGGCTCGGCGATGCCATCCCGCCCCTCAAGCTCACCAAGGCCCAGGCCCGCGTGGTGGACGCGCTGACGGTCAACCCGAAGCTCGCGTCCTATGGCGACGTCACCGAGGTGGCCAACCGCGCCGGGGTCAACAGCTCCAGCGTGGTCCGGACCGCCCAGGCGCTCGGCTACCGCGGCTGGCCGGATCTCCAGCGCGAACTCCGCGCCCGGTACCTCGTGCACATCGCCAACACCGCGCCGCTCTCGCACCGCGTGGAGGTCCGCTCTCCCATCCACGACTCCCTGGCCCACGACGCGGAGAACCTCCGGCTCGCCATGGAGAGCGTGGACCCCCAGGCCGCCGACGACGCCGTGGCAGCCCTCTGCGGTGCGCGCCGCATCGCCGTGGTCGCGCAGGGCTCCTACTCGGGCGCCGCCGTCGTGTTCTCCCACCTGGCCGCGACCATGGGCTATCCCGTGACGTTCGAAGGCCGCGCCGGAGTGCACCTGGCATCGCTCGTCAGCTCGCTCGGACCCGGGGACGTCCTGGTGGTGTTCCACCTGTGGCGCCCCCTCAAGCACCTCACGGTCGCCGCCCAGCTCGCCCACCAGGCGGGCGCCACGGTGGTGGCCGTCACGGACCTCAAGTCCACCGATCTTGCCAAGGCGAGCCACCACCTGCTGCTCGTCCCGTCCGAAGGCGTCTACGCCTTCCAGTCGGCCACCGCCTCGACATCCGTGGCGTACGGCCTGCTCGCCGGAATGGAAGCGCGCGAACCCGAGCGCGTCAAAGCCGGCATCGAAAGAACCTCGCAGTTCTGGCAGGACCTGGACCTCTACACCACCTGAGTCCGGCGTCCGCGCCCACCCCTTCCCGCACGACACTTCCCCGCCTTCACCGCCGGTCCCGCGCCCACGCCTCCGGCCTCCGACCCGTACCCGGGCGACCCCTCCATACCCCCTGCCTCAGGAGCACCATGCCTTCCGCAGCCCCGTTCAGCGAAAAAATCGACCAGGCCCTCAGCGCCGCACGCCCCGCCGTCCTGGAGATGGCCCGGTTCATCCACGCCCATCCGGAACTCTCCTTCGAGGAGTTCCAGGCCGCCGCCACCATCACCGAGGTGCTGGAGAACGCGGGCTTCGACGTCGAACGGGGCACGGGCGGCCTCGACACCGCATTCAGCGCCACCCTCGGGTCCGGCGACCTGGTCGTGGCCATCTGCGTCGAGTACGACTGCCTCCCGGAGGTCGGCCACGCCTGCGGCCACAACCTGATCGCCGGCTCCACCGTCGGCGCGGCCCTGGCCCTCGCGCCTTTCGTCGACGAGCTGGGCATCACGCTCAAGGCGATCGGCACCCCGGCCGAGGAGCACGGCGGTGGCAAATCCCTCCTGCTGGACGCGGGCGCGTTCGACGGCGTCGGCCTCTCGCTCATGGCCCATCCCGGACCGGAGGGCCGCACCGCCAATCCGCTCGGCACCAGTTCCCAGGCCGTCGGACGCTTCCGCGCCACCTTCTCCGGCCAGGCCGCGCACGCCGCCGCGATGCCGCACCGTGGCATCAACGCCGCCGACGGCGCGGTGCTGAGTCAGGTGGCCATCGGCCTCCTGCGTCAGCAGCTTCCCGACGACCACCGGGTGGCGCTCTTCGTCCGCGAGGCCGGCGTGGCCACCAACATCATCCCGGACCACGCGGTCGTCGACTTCGAGTGCCGCGCCTTCACGCTCCCCGAGTACGAATCGCTCGTCTCCCGCGTGCAGAACTGCTTCGAGGGCGCAGCGCTGGCGACGGGCACGGATCTGAGCATCGAGGACATCGAGCCGCTCTACGAGCCGCTGTTCCAGGACCCTCAGCTCTCCGCCCACTGGAGTGAAGCCTTCGGCTCCCGCGGGCACGACGTCACCCCCGCCAAGGACTCCTCCGGCGGCGGCTCCACGGACATGGGCAACATCAGCCAGGTGATCCCCAGCATCCATCCCATGTTCTCCATCCCCGGGGCGAGCTCCCCGATCCACTCCGCCGGCTTCACGGCCGCCGCCAACACCCCCGAGGCCTACGAGGCCATGTTCGACGCCGCCTATGCGATGGCCTCCACCGTGGCCGCCGCGGCGTCGGACCCCGAGCAGAAGGCGCGCTTCACCGCGGCCGCCTACCACCCCGTCACGACTGAGGCCATCGCATGACCACCACCACCTCCCCCCAGACCACCCGGACCAAGGCCCTCCCCCTCGCGGCCATGGCCCTCGCCGTCGCCATCACGGCGCAGCTCATCGGCCCGCTCAAAGTCAGCATCGGCGTCGGCGCGCTCCTGATCTTCCCCATGGTGTGGGGACTGCTCATGGGCCTGGTCATCTCGGTTCAGAAGATCAAGCCGCTGCCCGTCAAATACCAGCGGCTCGCCGCCGCCCTGTCCGGCGTCGCCGTCCTGGTGCTCTGCGCCCGCCTGTCGGTGGACATCGGGCCGAACATCCCCACCATGCTCAAGGCAGGGCCGGCACTGCTCCTGCAGGAGGTCGGGCACCTGCTCGGGACCATCGTGCTGGCGCTGCCGCTCGCCGTGCTGCTCAAAATGGGTCGCGCGACCGTGGGCGCCACCTTCTCCCTGGACCGCGAGCCCGCGTTCGCCATGGTCTCCGAACGCTTCGGACCCAACTCGGACGAGTACCGCGGCGTGCTGGCCATGTACGTCTTCGGCACGGTGTTCGGCGCCGTGTACATCAGCCTGATCTCGTCCCTCGTGGCGAACTGGAAGATCATCGACCCGCTGGCCCTCGCCATGGGTGCGGGCGTGGGGTCCGGCTCCATGATGGCGGCCTCGGCGGCGAGCATCATCGGCGCGTACCCGGATGACAAGACGGCCATCCTCGGCATGGCCGCCGTGTCCAACATGATCACGAGCCTGCTCGGCGTCTACGTGGGCATGTACATCGCGCTGCCGCTCGCGGACCGCGTCTACCGCCTGCTCACCCGCACCCCGGCCGCCGTCGCCGTCTCCGGCCCCGCCGCCTCTCCCGCGACCGACGACGCCGGCAACGCCACCTTCCGCAGCGAGGTCGCCGACGCGACGGCTCACACCGCCGTCCCCTCCCGGGTCGCGCTGCCGATCGTGGGAGGCCTGGGGCTCGTCACGGCCACCATGGCGGATCTCGCCGCCGGCAAGGGTTTCAGCGTCCTGACGGTCGTGGGCTACCTGGTCATCATCGCCATGCTGCTCGCCGCCTACGGACTGGCCAAGCTCACCCGCAACAAGGTGCAGGCCGTCATCTGGCTGACCACCCTGGGCGCTCTGGCGTCGAGCCCGCTCATCCCTCCGCTGGCCGCCTTCATGCACAGTACGGTCGGCGCGGTGGACTTCCTGTCCATCACCACGATCGTGCTGACGCTCGCGGGCCTGTCCCTCGGCAAGGACATCGGCCTGCTCCGCAAGATCGGCTGGCGGATCATCCCGGTGGGCCTCGTGGCGATCACGGCGTCCTTCCTGTTCGCGACCCTGATCGCCGAGTTCTCCCTGGGGTTCTGGCACTGAGCCACCCCCACTCCGCGAGATGACAGGTGGTGCCCTCACCCGGCTCGGGTGAGGGCACCACCTGTCATCTCGCGGGCGTCGCCACGTTCCACACCACCGGCTTCACGCTTCAGCAACCTCGGAAAAATCGTAGACGCGTTGTATACACTCAATCTACAGTGTGTGTACGGTCACATTCCCGGCCCGGGGATCACCGTTCCACCCTGGCTCCGCCGCCCTGACGCAGCGGCCCCGGCATCAACGAGGTTCACATGAGCACACCCACCGTCACCCGCCCGGAACGGCGCAAACACACCACCCTCCCGGCAGTCGCGGCCTCCAGCCTGGCCGGCACCGCCGTCGAGTGGTACGACTTCTTCCTGTACGGCACCGCCGCCGCCCTGGTCTTCAACAAGCTGTTCTTCCCCACGGGAGACCCCGTGGTGAGCACGATGCTGGCGATGGGCACCTTCGCGGCGGGGTTCCTGGCGCGGCCTCTGGGCGCGCTGGTCCTCGGCCACTACGGCGACAAGCACGGCCGCAAGACCACCCTGGTGGCCAGCCTTCTGCTGATGGGCATCGCGACCGCCCTGATCGCCGTCATTCCGCCCTACGCCTCGATCGGCGTCTGGGCGCCCCTGCTGCTGCTCTTCCTCCGCCTCGTGCAGGGCTTCGCCCTCGGCGGCGAATGGGGCGGCGCGGTGCTTCTCGTCTCCGAGTACAGCGACGACAGCACCAAGCGCGCCTTCTGGGCCTCCTGGCCGAACGTCGGCCCTCCGCTCGGCAACCTTCTGGCCGCCGGCGTCCTCGCGATCCTCTCCGCCGTACTGCCGCAGGCCGAGTTCCTCGCGTGGGGCTGGCGCATCGCTTTCGGCCTGTCCGCCGTACTCGTGATCATCGGTCTCATCCTGCGGCTCTATGTGCAGGAGACGCCGCTCTTCAAGGCCTCGCAGGCGCAGGCCGAGGCGCAGCACGGCGCGGCGGCCAAACTGCCGGTCTTCACCGCCTTCCGCAAGCACTGGCGGGAGATCCTCATCGCGGCGGGCAGCCGGATGGGCGAGAACGCCGGCTTCTACATCTACTCGCTGTTCATCATCACGTACGTCACGGAGATCCTGAAGCTCAACCGTCAGGTCGGCCTGAACGCCGTGATGATCGGGCAGGCCGTGGCCGTGGTGGCCATTCCGCTGCTCGCGATCCTCGCGGACCGGATCGGCCGCAAGCCGGTCATGATCGCCGCCTCCGTCGCCACCGTGGCCTGGGGCTTCGCCTTCTTCGCCCTGCTGGACACCAGGAACCCCGGGATGATCATCCTCGCGGCGGTGGGCGGTCTCCTGATCTTCGCCGCCTACAGCTCGGTGATCGGCGCCTTCTTCTCGGAGCTCTTCCCGACGTCGGTGCGCTACTCGGGGACGTCGATCGCCTACAACCTGGCATCCCTCGTGGCGGGTTCACTCTCGCCGATCGTCGCCCTGGCGCTCTACCAGGCCTTCGGCAGCGGTCTGGCGATCGGCCTGTACCTGGCGCTCATGGGCGTCATCTCGATCATCGCGGTGGCCTGCGCCCGCGAGACGAAGGAACTCAAGCTGAGCGATCTGGACGCCCCGCGGAGCTGAACGCGACGCGGAACGCAGGATGCCGCCGGACTCCCGGTCCGGCGGCATCCTTCAGGCGCACAGGCGATATTGAGGGAATCCCTCGCGTTGTCCGGCGTCAGGCCATCTGGGCGACACGGCTGGACCGCCGCACCCACACTGCGGGACGCCCGTCCACCATGGGCAGCACGTGCCCCTCGGGGATGAACTGCTCCTTGGAGGGATCGCCCTCCGGGAACCAGGTGCCCGAGGCCGGGCAGTGAGCGCCGGTCTCCGCGGTGGAAACGGCACGTTCATGGACCAAGGCGATGCGCTTCATCGTTGAAACCCCTCGTTGTCTTGCTAGTTCTCTGAAAGCTTGACTTCAAGCCTAGAAAACCGGCCGCGGGCGCCCCATGTGCAGGTGAACAACGATCGTTGGAATCTCTGTACTCGCCGCCGGTGCACAGACATCCCGAGAGGAGTATGTGTTGTCCATCACATACTCCGCGAGGCATCAATCCGGATCGCGCCCGCTCAGCCACGCGTCGAACGTCTGCCGGCCCAAGATCGCGTCGGGGCCGGGCAGCAAGGACCCGTCCCGCTGCGCCCGGCCGAGCCCTCCGGGCAGAGAGATCGCAGGAATCCAGCCGCCCGCCCCCTGTGCATGTGCATAGGCCCGCACCATCCGCTCCAGGCTCTCCTCCTGCGGTCCTGCGAGGTCGGGCACCCGTCCGGCGGGACCGCCTTCGACGACCCCCGCCAGACGATCCGCGACCTCATCGGCGCCCACCGGCTGGACCCGCCCGCGGGGCGCCAGGTGCAGCGGGCCCAGCCGCGCGCCGTCGTACATCTGCCGGGCGAAGTCGTGGAACTGCGTGGCGCGCTGGATGCTCCAGGGGATGCCTCCGGACTCCACGAGACGCTCCTGGGCCAGCTTGGCCGCGTAGTACCCGTGCGGCGCGCGGTCCACCCCGACGATCGAGAGCACCACATGATGCCCGACGCCGGCCGCCTTCTCCGCGTCCAGCAACGCCGCGGTGGCGGAGGTGAAGAACTCCGTGGCGCGGTCGGTGTTCAGGGTGTTGATGTTCAGCACGTCGACGACGGCGTCCGCCCCCTCGAGCGCCCGCCGGACGGCGCCGGCGTCGCGGATGTCCACGCCGGCCGCGCGCGACAGCACCACGGCCTCGTGCCCCCGCTCCCGCACGGCCCGCGTGACACGCTCGCCCACAGTGCCGCTGCCTCCTGCGATGGCGACCCTCATGACTGCCTCCTTGCCGCGTGGCAGGATCGCCCAGCCGGCGACCCTTCCGCCATTCTGCACCCGCGGCCCGCCTCCGGCACCCCTGGCCGCGGAGCCCTTCCCCATACTGAACTGCTCGGTATAGTATGCGGACATCCACCGCATCGCCCCGAGCAGGAGAATCATGGGTACCGAACCTTCCGTCACGGCACTGTGCCACGTCCCCACCGCCGAGCTGGTCCACGAAGCCCTGCCGGCCGAGCAGGTGCTGAGCGGTTCTCCCACGGCGGCGGTCCTGGAACTCGAGGACCTCGGAGGCTCAGGTGTGGGCGTCTGGGAGATGACCCCGGGCGTGGCCACGGACGTGGAGGCGGAGGAGGTGTTCGTCGTGCTCAGCGGCTCGGCCCGCATCGACTTCCAGGGAAAGGACGACGAGATCACGCACACCCTGGACGTCGGGCCCGGGGACCTGGTGCGCCTGCGAGAGGGCCAGCACACCGTCTGGACCGTGCACGAGACACTGCGCAAGGTGTACGTCAGCATCTGAGCCGAGCGGCGCGGACGCCACTAGACTTATCAGTCATGTCCTTCTCTTGCCGCGCCTCCGCCGCGCCCCGGACCGAGGCCTGCTGACCGTGGCCAAGCTCTACTTCCGCTACGGCGCCATGAATTCGGGGAAGTCCACGGCCCTGCTGCAGGTGGCCTTCAACTACGAGGAGCGCGGCCAGCGGGTGCTGCTGGCCAAGCCCGGGATCGACACGAAGGGCGACACCTCGATCGTGTCCCGCCTCGGCGTGGAGCGTGAGGTCGACTTCCTGATCCCGCACGACGCCGATGTCCGCTCCCTGGTCCGCCAGCGCGCTGCCGGGGACGATCCGGAGGCGCTTCTGGAGCACGTCGACATGGCGCCTGTCGCCTGCCTTCTGGTGGACGAGGCGCAGTTCCTCACGCCCGAACAGGCGGACGGCCTGTTCCGGATCGCCGTCCTGGACGACATCCCGGTGCTGGCCTACGGCATCAGGACGGACTTCCGCACTCAGGCCTTCCCGGGCGCCGCGCGCCTCCTCGAGATCGCCCACTCGCTCGAGGAGCTCAAGACCATCTGCCGCTGCGGCCGCAAGGCGGTCTTCAACACCCGGATCGTCGGAGGCAGGTTCGTGTTCGACGGCGGTCAGGTCGCCATCGACGGGGAGGAAGTCCAGTACGAGTCCCTGTGCGGCAGCTGCTACCTCCAGGAGACCGGCGGCACCCTCAACCCGTAAGGCCCGGCGACACTGGCGCCCCTGTCCCCGGACGTGCCCGTCAGCTCGCCGCGCAGTGCGCGAGGGCCGGGGAAGGGTTCGCGTAACGCGTCCGGGAGATGTCCAGGATCAGATCCGCGACACCTTGCGCGCCCCTGAGATTCCGCAGCCGGAAGAACCCCTCCTGGGCAAGAGCCAGGCGGGCCAGCGCGTCGTCCGGCGCACCGAGCCCCAGCAGGATCCGCCCTCCGAGGAAGGCCGCCTCGGACGAGAGCCGGTCCATGCGCTGACTGCGCTCCTCGAACGGGGCCAACTGGTCCAGCGCTTCGGAGTCCCGGCCCTGGGCATGCAGCCACCAGGCCCTCAGCAACCTCAGCTCACGCTGCGGCTCCCCGCCGATTCCCGGGTTGCCGGTTCCCGGGTCGTCCTGCCCCAGGATGTCCTGCGCGGAGCCTGCACGATCAAGGCAGGCGAGCGTGGCGTCGTCCGCCACCCCGGCCTCCAGCCTGGCCCGGGCCGAACTCAGGTTGAACGCGGCCCACTCCTTCAGGTCGACCTGGGGCCGCAGAAGCCCGACGGCTCTCTCATGGCGTTCGATCCCCCGCTTCGCCTGCCCGCGGGCGAAAGCGACATCCCCGACCACCCAGGCCAGTCGCCCTCTCAGGTGGGCGGGCGCCCGCTCGGGGACGACGTCGTCGGACGCCAGCTCACAGTGCCGCCATGCCGCCTCCTTGTGCCCCTCGCTCAGCAGCGCGCGGATGACGAGATGCAGGGCGGACAGGCGCACCGTGGAATCCTCGCCGAGGACGGCTCCCTGCGTCAGGCCCTCCTGCGCCTGAGCCGCCGCGCCGCGGAACGACTGCTCGGCCAGGGACATCCGGGCCGACAACTGATGCGCCTCGGATCGCAGACCTGCGTTTCCTGAGGTCAGCGTGTTGGCCAGCAGCAGATTCACCAGATTCCGGCCCTGTTCGTGACGGCCCAGCCGGGTCAGGCACTCGGCCCTCAAGAGATTCATCTCGCACACGGTCGCGTCCTTGCGGCTCTCCCGAGCGAACTGCGCCGCCACCAGGGCGTGCGAGGCGGCCGACTCATAATCGCCGACGTCCCAGGCGCACCACGCGTGCAAGGCGGCCAGAGAGTACTCCTGGTCCTGCACCGTCGGCTGCAGCGCCCATTGCTCCAGCTCACCGGGCGGCAGGCCGAGGCGGCGGGCGAGCCCGCCGAGGATCTCCATGGACGGCTCCCGGACGCCCCTCTCGAGCAGGGAGACGTAGCTGTGCGAACATTCGGGCCCGCCCAATTGCTCCTGCGTCAGCCCTCGCGACAGACGTTCAGCGCGCAGGCGATTGCCGAATATGCGGCCCATCAGGCGTTCCCTTCCTCCGGCCTTCACCACGACGACGGCGGCCCCTCGGGAGCCGCTTCCGGGCACGCCGACAGGACCTTCCCTCATGGTCGAGACCCGTCGCGGCCCTCAGGCATTAAGGTACCAGCAAATGTCGGACATTTGAAGACGATCGTCGCGGTCGTTTCCCGACCTCGGCGGCGCGCCCGAGGGGCCGGCGCCGCCGACACCTCAGTCCGGGTTCGGAACAGGTCCACAATTCATCCGAAGAAGAGAAATCAAAAAGGTCCCAGGAACACTTCTGCGCCGGAATTCCCGGCGCCGCCATTCATCCCGCCGGACAGCGCAGGCAAAGCGTGGCGGTGATTTCCGTGAGGCTCGCCACGCCGGCCTGTCATAGCGCTCGGATTTACGCATCACCCACGCATTTCCGTGCTAAATGTCCTACTCTTATGGGGTGCATCACCTACAACCCACTGTCCGCAACGTTCCGCTGTCCGTCCAGATCGGAACGCAGTTGCGCGAGCAGATCATGAATGGAACCTGGCCCGTCGGGACCAAGGTTCCGGGTGAGCACGACCTGGTCCGGACCTTCGGCACCAGCCGCAACACGGTCCGGGAAGCACTGCGGGCGCTGGTCCACCTCGGACTGCTGGAGTCCCGCCCCGGAGACGGCACGTATGTCCGCTCCACCAGCGAACTCGGGGCCGTCCTCGGCCGCCGCATCTCCGAGGAATCGGTCAACGAAGTGTTCGAGGTGCGCGAAGCCCTCGAAGTCCAGGCGGCCCGCCTCGCCGCGTCCAGGATCACGGAAAGCCAGATCGGGGAACTCCGCGAGCTCCTCCGCGAGCGCTACGCCGGCGAGACGCCCGCCGACCGCCTGCAGGCCGATGTGCGTTTTCACCAGGGCATCGTCGCGGCCTCCGGCAATCCGCTGATCACCGAACTCCATCACGGCCTCGAACCGGCGGTGATTCACGACGAGAGCAATTATTCGGGCCTGAACACCGACGGATTCCTCCTCGAGGAACATCAGGCCATTCTCGACGCGCTCGAACGCCACGATCCGGACGGCGCGGTCGCCGCGACCCTTCAATTGCTCGACGGCGCCAACCGGCCCAGCGCGTCGAAATAACCCGCCCTGAGAGCGCCGCCGGAAGACCCCGACGGCGAAACGCACACTCGCGCACACATTCATTCAATTAAATGTCCAGCTGTCGTACAATTGCCGAGTGCGTTCCGAACACACTCCCCAGCAGACCCGGCCTGTCTCCAACGACTTCGGCAAGAAGCTCGAACACTGGATCGACTCGGGGGTCTGGCCGGAAGGCGGGCTGCTGCCCACGTGGGACGAGCTGGCGCTGATCTTCGGCGCCTCCGACCTCGAACACGCTCATGAGGTGCTGGACGGCCTGCACCGCCGCGGCATCCTCACCACCAGGCCCGCGGACGGACGCCTGGTGATCGGCGTCAAAGGCGGTGCGCAGGACAGCTCGACCCTCGCCGCCACCCAGGGCTCACCGGGGCCGGACGGCGATCGCTGGGAGCTGGTGTCGGAGACCCGCAGGGCGCTCCTGACGCAGGCCGCACGGCTCGCGGCCACCCGCGCCTCCGCCGAGGAGCTGGCCAGGCTGGACGCCCTTCTCGCCGCCGACGTCGAGCCCTCCGGGGCGTCTGGGGAGGATTTCGAGCGGGAGGTGATCGTCGCTTCCGGCAATGCGCTCATGCTGCGCATCTATGACCGGCTCTCCCTCCTGGAAAACATGACCCGGACGGCCGGCGACGAGCCGGTTGTCGACGTCCCGCGGGTCCAGTTCGCGCGGGGGGAGCTCCTGAGAGCGATCGTCGCTCATCAGCCGACGGCGGCCGCCCTGCTGGCCGACCGCATCCCCTGACGCCTCACCCTGCGCAGCGAGGCGTCATTCAGTCCGCTCCGCCGGGCGCCAGGACTTTGGCGCGGACGTGAGCCAGCAGGTGGTCGACAGCGCGGGCACAGGCCTGCACGTCGCGGGAGGCCAGCGCCTCGACCAGGTCCTCGTGCTCAGCCTGAAGGGACTCCTCCGGGGAGATCTCCTTCATGCTGCTGAAGTCGAAGACCCTCCCCTGATCGAGCCCTTCGTACATCTCGACCATGAGCGAATTGCCCGTGGCCGCCACGACCAGACGGTGGAAGCGGATGTCCTCCCGCGCCACGGTCCCCAGATCCGGGGCGCTTCCCCTGGCCTTGAGCGTGGCGCGGAGCTCGGCCAGCTGAGCTTCGGAGATGCGGCGCGCGGCGAGACGGACGGCATACGACTCGAGCGCCTCACGGGCCTCCATCGCATGCAGCGTGAGCTCGTCCTTGACCCGCCCCACCAGGGCGCCGGGCAGCTCACTGACGGCCCTGACGAACGTGCCCTTCCCGGGCAGGGATTCCAGGACGCCGGCGTGCACCAGACAGCGCACGGCTTCACGGACCGCGCTCTGCGGGGCCGAGAGGATGTCCGCGAGCGCCGCGTCATTGGGGATCTTCGACCCCACCGGCCACTCCCCCGCTCTGAGCCGGCGACGCAGCAGATCCACGGGTTCGTCGGGGGTGGTGACGGTGCGGGCCACGGGACGGATCACCTGCGTTCGGGGTCTGAGGTTCGGGGCGGAGTACGGTGCGGAAACCGGTGACTGTGAGTGTACGCCCGGCGACGGCGCCCAGCCCGCTCCCGGATTCGCTTGATAAATGTAGAACAATCCGGACCGGCCCTCTCGCCGGACCGACGACGCCTTGCCCCCGAGCCCAGGAATCCCCCGCGTGAACCCCCTGAACCCGACCCGCACCTCCACTCCCGCCTCAGACGACCGGACCAGGTCCACTCGTCTCCGCCCGCGGGATCTGGTGCTGCTCGGCGCAGCGGCGGCGATCACGGCGGCCGCGTTCCTGCACCTCGTGCTCGCGGGACCCGCCGGAACGTTCTTCGCGATCATCCTCCCGTGGCTCTGGGTTCCGGCGCTGCTGTGCCTGGGCTGCATGCCCTGGGCGCGACGGCGCGCCAGGGCCGTCCTCCTGGTCCCGCTCCTGGCGTGGGGGCTGATGGCCGTCCCTGCCCTGATCCCGCTTCAGTTGTCGTCCGCTCCTCAAACGCAGGGCGGCGCGGATGACGGGCGGATCACCGTGGCGAGCCAGAACGTGCACGCCGGCAGCGGAGCGGACTCCACGGCACGGGCGGCGAGCGCACTCGCGGAACGGGGCGCCGGCGTCGTCGTCCTGGTGGAACTCGACGACGCCGGCCGCAGCGCCGCGCGGGAGGTGCTGGGCGAGCGCTATCCGCACGCGTACACCGTGGGAACGGTGGGCATCTGGAGCCGGTACCCGCTCAGCAACACGCGCGCACTGGGCCTGGGACTGGGCTGGAAGCGGGCCTTGGCGGCGGACGTCGAGGCGCCCGGCGGGACCCTGACCCTGTACGCCGTGCATGCCGCCTCGGTCCGGCCAGGGGAACAGGGTGCCCGGGACGAGATGCTCCGCGACCTCTCGCAGGTGATCGCGAAGGATGACGCGCCGCGGGCCGTGGCGGTGGGCGACTTCAACGCGGTGGCTCAGGACCCCGCCCTGGCCGGGATCCGTTCAGCCTTGTCCGAACCGGCGCAGAGCACCCCGTCCTTCGGGTTCAGCTGGCCGGCCGGGTTCCCGCTGGCCAGGATCGACCACGTCTTCCAGCGCGGGCTCCTGCCCCGGGAGAACACGATGGTGCGGGCCGGCGACAGCGACCATCTCGCTCTCGTCGCGTCCTTCGACGTCCCGCAGTTATCCGGGCTGACGGCGCTCCAGGCAGACCTCCGCACGCGGACGTCAGCGGTCCCGGGGAACCGACCGCACCGGAGCGTCCCGCCCGTCGTGGGTCGTGGCCGGGAGCTCCCAGTGCCGGCTCCCGGGATTCCGGAGGTCCAGGTAGAAGAATCGACGGCCCGGGCCGCTCGCCAGATAGGACCGGGCGGCGTACACGGCGGTGAAGTCCAGGAAAGCGTCCGGCCCGGCCACCCGGAACCCGGATCTCCGCAGGAACTCCTGGAGCCAGGGGTCGGCCTCCGCCTCGATGACCCCGTGGAGGAGTGGAGCCCCGGACAGCCTGTAGTGCCAGACGAGCGCGTCGAACAGGGCCTTGCCGACGCCGCGGCGCCGATGCGCGGGACCCACCGCGACGGCCACCAGCTGCGGGGTGTCCGCGAGACCGCGGAGCATGAGGTCTTCCCGGCGCGAGGGACTTCCGGCCACCGCGTCCTGGATCGAGGCAGTGCTCGGGGCCACCACGCCGCCACCCACCACGATCCCCTCCTGGTCCACCGCCACGAGGGCCGTGGTGGCGAGCAGGAGTGCCGCTGGAGAGGACGGTTCGCCGGCGCCCTTGAGGATGGCCTTGCGGAACGCCTTCATCCCGAGAGCCCGCCGCGGGACCGCGTCCCCCAGCCGAGGGTCCCCCACGCCGTGCTCCATCAGAAATCTCTCGCTCAGGCCCGCCTCGGCCATCACCCGCACCAGCCCTGGGCGGTCCTCCGGCCCGGCCTCGCGGATGGTGACGACACCTTTGCCTGCTGAATTCATCCCCACTCCATCCGTGTCCCCCATGCGCACCGCTGCACACGTCCTCCAGTATCATATGTCCAACATTTACCGAAGCTGAAGACTGGCGCTCCTCTGTGGACAGAAGGGTCAGTCCACCAACCAGAGACAGGTGCTCCATCCTCTTTAGAAATCTAGAGCGAAGGCCGAACTCAAAGGGATCCGTCCACCCACTTGCCAATACTCCGCATCAAACGACAAGCCTTCCCCCGTTCCGCGAATCGCGACCGCGAGTCCGACCAATCCGGATTTCCCCGCCCAGATAGCGGGCCTCAGTCACGAACGTTTCACGCGTCCCCGAGTACACTCGGGATCGGATGGTTCTGACGTCGCTTCGCGGAACCTTGGCTATCGTGTAGAGGGGTTCCGTGAACAATCGCGAGCTGACAATGGACTTTGCTGGATCGCTTGTTCGCCATCTTGGGCTTCAAATGTACGCTGGCGCCGTGCCCGCGATTGCAGAGCTTGTCGCAAACGCGTATGACGCAGACGCATCCGAAGTGCAGATCGACGTACCTCTTGATGCTGCACTCGAAGCGAGCTCCCAGATCGTCATTCGGGATGATGGGCTCGGTATGACATTTGAAGATGTAAATGACAAGTATCTACTCGTCGGACGAGATCGGCGTGCATCGGGCACCGACCGCTCCCCCGGCGGGCGTCTCGTTCTCGGCCGCAAGGGGCTTGGCAAGCTCGCAGGATTCGGAATAGCAAAAGTCGTCACCGTAACAACCGTGAACAACCGCCACCTTACCTCGTTCCGAATGAGTTACGACGATCTGGTGGGAAGCAACACCAACACCTACAGGCCCGTGATACTTGAAGATCGACCACTTCGGGTGAACGAAATTCAACCGCACGGGACCGAGGTGCGGTTAACAGAACTTCAGCTGAAGAATCGAATATCGGCAGCTTCCTTCCGAAGAAGCATGGGCAGGCGCTTCTCAATTCTCGGCCACGAGTTTCGAGTGCTCATCAATGGGGAAATGCTCACATCCGACCAAACCGAGCTCCAGTTCCGCTACCCAGAGGACGGCCTTGAGACCGTGGATCTGCCTGGCGTTGGAACGGTCCAGTGGTGGGTGGGGTTCACAGAGAAGCCGCTAAAGAACGATGACATCCGTGGAGTCTCAGTGCTTTCCCGAGGCAAACTTGTCCAGACTCCATTCTTCTTCGACATGAGCGGCGGCACGCAGAATCAGCTCGGTCTGCAGTACCTAACTGGCGAAGTTTTTGTCGACGGTCTCGATTCATATACAGACGATCTCATCGCCACCGACCGGGCCACTGTGCTGTGGGAGCACCCGATCGCATTGCCCATCCTCGAATGGGGTCAGTCCATGCTGCGCGACTCGCTCCGAAAGTGGGCAAGTGCGCGCGCCCAGAAGCAAAAGGCTCGGCTCAGGACAACCACACCCTACATGGACCGGATTGATAAGTTTCCGGAAAGGCAGCAGAAGGAACTACTCAGGGCGATCCAGACCCTTGCGGACGCTCCTACGATGGAGCCCGAACGATTGGATCAGATTGTCGAAATCCTTCTCAACGCCTACGAGAATGAGCAGTTTTTCGCTCTCCTCAAAGAGCTGAGTGAACTCGCAACGTCTGACCAAAAGTCCATCCTCGACCTGATGGGTGAGTGGGATATTCTTGAAGCTGTTCAGGCGGCCCAGCTCGTGAGAGGTCGCGTCGTAGTGATTCAAACGCTAAGACGACTCATCAAGGATCGCGCCCCGGAAAAGCCGACAATGCAAGATTTGCTTCGAGAACATCCTTGGATCATCGATCCAATGTGGCAAATTCTTCATCATGAGCGGTCTCTCGAGACTGTTCTACGTGAAACTTTCCACTTCACTGAGAGCGAGGGCGATCAGCGAAGGCTCGATTTCCTATGTCTAGGGGACTCTGGTACAGCGATCGTCGTAGAAGTCAAACGACCTGGCGACAAGATCGGACTCAAAGAACTCGGTCAGTTGCGAGGATACGTGAACACGCTTCGAGACCGCAATGACAAGGCGGGAAACTTCACTTCTACTCAAAGATCACAGATCGTTGGGGTCATGATCTACTCCGAGCTCAAAGATGAGCCCGGGATTCAAAACGAGATTCGCGAAATGAAGAATGCTGGTTATCGAATCTCTCCGTGGGATCACCTTTTAGAGGCAGCCGAACGCCTCCACCGTGAGTATCTGGACGTTATTACAGAACGTGCGCCTCAAGACGATCCTCGTATACAAGCGATTCAGAATGATGCTCTGAGAGCGGTCGGAGAGGACTCCTAGTAGCTCTTACGCCGCACCCGCCATAAGAGAGTCGAGTAACCGAGTAGCAATTGCTGCGGCCATCCGAACAGGCACTGCATTACCGATCTGCCGCTCGACGTCACCTCTTGTGCCGACGAACTGATAGGTGGGCGGAAACGTCTGGATCGCGGCAGCTTCGCGAAGCGTAATGGGGCGATGCTCTTCCGGATGCAGGAATGGGCCGCAAGCTGGAGTCGTACACCGTGTCGTCATAGTCGGCGCAGGCTCATCCCAGCGAAGGCGCCCATATGATCCAGAAGCACCGCTCTTATTTTCCCGCGCCAACTTCTTGTGGCAATCGAGCTGAAGCTCCTCTGGAAGATCGAAGCGACTTCCGCCGACAGGAATTGCTTCGACACGCTTTTGAACCCTGTCGGGGAGCATCCGAGGTCGATTCAGGGGGTCATCCGCCATCGCTCCACTTTGGAGACCAAGGAATGCCTCTCTCACGGTAACGGGCGACTCGGGATCGATGGTTGTGAGTGACGCCGGGAGCACTGCGCGACGTCCGCGTAAGGCTAAAATAATGAGGCGCTTCCGCCTCTGGGGTACACCGAATTCGATTGCATTCACATGATACGCCCGCGCGTTATAACCCATACGGCCGAGGGCAGCGAGTAACTCCGTAGATCTCCTGTCGCGCCCAAGCCCTGGCACATTTTCCACAAGAACGGCGCGAGGTCTCAGGGCGCGAACGAATCTGATGGTGTGATTTACAAGGTCATTGCGAGGGTCGTCGCCTTGAATTCGCCCCTCGGCAAGTGATGAAAACCCTTGGCAGGGAGGACACGCCTTCAGGAGCGTCAAATCGCCTGAATCGAGGTCAAGAACTCGCTTCACTTCCGCTGCGCTAACTTTCCGAATGTCTTGTTCCCAGAGGCGGGTTCTTGGGTGGTTTAGTCGGTATGACTGTGCAGCCTTCCCGTCAAACTCGATGGCCGCTAACACGTCGAATCCGGCGTCGAAGAGACCCTGAGTAGCTCCCCCTGCTCCGGCAAACAAATCGATGGCCGTCGGATTCCCGCGGAGCTCTGATGACGAAAGCTCACCACGGCAGAGGGGCAATGGCAGAGCTAAGAGGCCCTGATGCAAGTCTTCTCGCACTCAATACCTACTCTCACTGCACCGGCGGCGTGCCACCCCTCGATCCAGGACTGACAGTGAGTCAGTGTCTGTAGTAGACGGGAGACTCACGCACACCATCTTACGTGGCGGTAGCGATCTTCAAGTCCGCATCTTCATGGATGTGTCGGCTCGAGAACCGTCGACATGAACCGGCACGGCGCGAGTCACCCTCTTGGCGGCCCTGGCGTGACGAAAGGTCGACCTGACAACGAAGCAGGCGACATCGCAGGCAACGCATCGCCACAATCCAATGTGCTTTGCATACCTAGATAGCGCGCCGTGCCTTGTAACCGATGTGCGATCTTCGGCGAAGGAGGTCTAGACAAGATCACCTGTCGCTCCGGATCCACGGGAGGCCGCTCATCGCCAGTCGCCTCGCCAGGGCGACGCGGCTCGCGCCAAACACTGGGTCTGTTGTGGGCCCTGAGGGGATCGAACCCTCGACCTATGGATTAAAAGTCCACTGCTCTACCAACTGAGCTAAAGGCCCAACCGTCCCTAGGGACGTCACTACTCTACCGTAGGCGCGCAAGGGGTTCCGGCATGCGTCCCCGCACCCCAGGCGGCGTTCCGCGCGGGGCCCGCGGCCGCCGTCGTGCGGCTCCGCGCCACTCTGGCATGGCTCCCGCACCAGGCGTAGCGTAAGGGCATGAGCGAGAACCCGGGAGCAGCCCCACGGCATCACAAGCCAAAGCCCTTCGCACCCGCCGACTTCGAACCGTTCGCGGGAGGCGCCGACCCCGCACGCGTCTCCGAAGCGGCTCACCTCGCGGCACACGCCCTGGTGAAACACGGCCGCGCCGCGGACGACCCGGACGTGACGAAACGCCTGGTCAAGCTCGCCGACCGGCAGGGCATCGAAGTGATCGCCGAACTCTGGGCCGAGAGCCCCGCACACTCCCTCCCCGGCGCCCTCTGGCGGCTCTACGCGCTGCGCGCCGCCGTCGTGAAGGATCCCGACCGGATGGCCCTGTACTTCAACGCCGGCAAGGAGGGCGCGCAGGTCTCCCACGTGGTGGCGGGAGCGGCCGAGCCCCCGGGCGCGGACGAGATCCGCCACATGTCCGACGCCATCCTCTCCGGAGCGTTCGACGGCGAGTTCGACGTGGCGCTGGAGCGCTTCGCCGCGTTCTGCCGGGTGATCGCCCTGGGCCAGGCGCGCTTGGCCGACGCGGCCGAACTGGGCAACGAGGCGAACGCCACCCGGCTCACCCGCGACTCCCACCGCCTGGTCCGCACGGCCGATGACCTCGAATTCGCCGCCGCCGCATGGCGCAACGGCCACTTGGACTGACCGCGCACTGAATCACTCATTCCGGAACCTGTCAATGTTGACTCCGGGCCACGGAAGTAGAAAACTGAACTTGGTGTCGGGCCGCGAAACCCCCGGGCTTCAACAATTCGCCGCTTCGAGCGGCCTACCGCCGAGAGGCGTATCCGGTCCGACACCATTCTCACGCTGAGGTCCGTGCCTCAAGATCTTTACGCCAGCCAAGGACACCGGTACGACGTGAAACTCAGCCTCTTCCCTCAGGAGACTGCAGGCCTCAAGCTCCTCACCCAGCTGGCCCGCCAATTGGTGCTCGGCACCGGCACCCTCTCCGAGCTCCTGGGAGCCCCCGCCGCGGATTTCGATCGTCTGGTCGAAGAGATGCATCAGCACGAGGGCGAGTCCATGAACCTGCATTACGCGCTCCTGACCCATATGCGCACCAGCTTCATCAACACGCTGCCGCGGGAAGACATGTTCAACCTGTCGCGCTATCTCAATGACGCCATGGAGAAGCTGGACGGCGCCGCCGAGCTGATCGGTCTCTACAAGCTCGAACGCCTTCCCACCCGGGCCGCGGATCAGCTGGAGATCATCACCCGGCAGGCGGAGCTGACCGTGGAGGCGATGCGGCGGCTCGACGATCTGGATGAGCTCGAGGACTACTGGATCGAAGTGCTCCGGCTGGCCAAGCGTGCCGAACGCAGCCACCGCGTCTGGGTGGCGGACATGCTCCGCGACATGAAGTTCGCCCAGTACACCCGGCACCGGGACGTCGCCAATCAGCTGGTGGAGGTCACCAAGGACATGCGCCGCGTCGCCACCTCCGTCGGGGCGATCATCGTCAAGGAATCATGAGTGATCGCCTTCTTCCTGGTCCTCACGGTCCTGCTGACGGTCACCTTCACCTTTCTCAACGGCTTCCGTGACGTCTCCTCCGCGATCGCGTTCGCGGTCCGCTCCCGCGCGCTGACCGCCAGCGTCGCCGTGGTGCTCGCGGCCTTCTTCAACCTGCTCGGCGTCGTCCTGGCGTTTCCGCTGGCCCTGGAGATCGGCAGGAACTGGCTGCAGCTCCCGGAAGGGCTGAACGGACTCAGCCTGCTCGTCTCAGGTCTATCCGCCGGCATCATCTGGAACATCTTCACGTGGTGGAAGGGCATCCCGTCCTCGTCGACGCATGCCCTGCTCAGCGGCTTGTTCGGGGCGGGCGCCGCCGCCATCCTCAAGGGCGGGGCGGAGATCCCGGAAGCGTCCGCCACCCTGTGGAACTCGGTGGCACTGCCCCTGCTCCTCTCCCCCGCGCTGGCCTTCGTGCTGTCCTATGTGCTGGTCTGGCCGACCACCTGGGTGGCCCGGAATCAGCCGCCCAACGTGGTGAACCGCCGGCTCCGCCGGGCCCAGGCGATCACGGCGGGCGCGGTGGCATTCGGGCACGGGTTGCAGGACGGTCAGCGCACCTTCCTGGTCCTGCTCATGGCGTTCTTCGTGGCAGGTTACGACGACGGTCAGCCGCTCGCCTTCATGATGGTGGCGCTCGTGGCCGCGGCCATGACGGCCGGCACGCTGTTCGGCGGCTGGCGCATCTCCTACACCCTGGGGCACCGGATGATCCGGGTAGACCCGCTCCGGGGCTTCGTCACCCAGGCGGTCGGGTTCGCGCTCCAGTTCGCCGGGGCCATCGCCCTCAGCTGGCCCATCTCCACCACGCACACGATGGCGGCGGGCATGTGGGGAGCGGGCACGAACCAGCGCTTCTCCCAGGCCAACCGACCGCTGATCCTGAAGATCCTCGGGTACTGGGTGATCACCCCCGTGGCCACGGCGGCCCTGGCGTTCGTGTTCCAGATGGCGCTCTCCGCGCTGGCCTGAGCCCCGTCGCGAAACAGTGACTTTCCGCTGAAACAGTGTGCACAACACACTGTTTCAGCGGAAAGTCACTGTCTCAGCGGTCAGGCGGGTCGGCGCCGCCTCACTTCCAGACGTACCGCCGCTCTGGCCGTCCGACACCCCCATACCGCAGGCTCACCACCGCGCGTCCCTCCTCGGCGAGGTACTCCAGGTACCGGCGAGCGCTCACCCGGGACGTGCCGAGGACCGCGGCCGCCTCCGTGGCGGAGACGTCGCCGTCGCGGTCCTTGAGGAGAGCCTCCACCATGCGCAGCGTCTCGACGCTGCACCCCTTGGGCAGGGGCCGTTCGCGGTGCGCGACGCCGAAGACGCGGTCCACATCGGCCTGGTCCGCCACGCTGCCGGACTCGGCGAGAGGGCGGTAACTCTGCTGGTAGTGCACCAGCCGCTCCGCCAGGTCCTGAGCCGTGAACGGCTTCATGAGGTAGTGCACGATCCCGCCCCGCAGGGCCTTGCGCACCGTCTCCATCTCCCGGGCCGCGCTGATGACCAGGACGTCGAGCTCGGGCTGGAGGGTCCGCATCTCCTGGAGCAGTTCGAGCCCGCTCCGGTCGGGCAGGTGGATGTCCAGGAGCACCAGATCCGGCCGGGTCCGCTCCACCTCCTGCAGAGCCTGCGACGCAGTGTGGGCCACCCCCACCACGCCGAACCCGGGAACCTGACGGACGAACCCCGCATGAACCTTGGCCACCATGAAGTCATCGTCGACGATCAGGACCTTGATCATGCCTGCGCCCTTTCCCTCTCCGGCGGGCCGTCCCCCGCCTCCACGCCCCGGCCGAGCACCGCCGTGAACACCGCTCCGCCGTCGTTGAGGACCTCCACGTCCCCGCCGCGGCGCCGGCACACCAGCTGGGTGATCGCCAGGCCGAAGCCGTGGCCGCCCTCGCCCAGCGCGTCCTTCGTGGTGTACCCCTGACGGAACACCTCGCGGATCTTGTCCCCGGCCACGCCCGGTCCAGTATCCCGCACCCGCACGCCGACGTGGCCGCCGTCGTCGCTGATCAGCAGGGTCACGCGGGCGTCGGGGCGGCCGGTGACGGCGTCCAGCGCGTTGTCCACCAGATTCCCGACGACGGTGCACAGGTCCCGCGACAGCCCCTCGCCGACGCGGCCCAGCCGGGAGTCCGGGTCGAGATCCAGGGGCACGGCCCGCTCGGCCGCGAGGCTGGCTTTCGCGATGACCAGCGCGGCGACCGCGGGGTCCTGGAGGCGTTCGGTGACCTCGTCATAGAGCCGGGTCCTGCTCAGCCGGACGCCGTCCACGAAGCGGAGCACGTCGTCGTACTCGCCCAGCTGGATGAGGCCGGAGATGGTGTGCAACTGGTTCGCGAACTCGTGGGTCTGGGCGCGGAGCGTGTCCGTGGCGCTGCGCGTCGCGCCGAGCTCCTGCTCCAGGGCGGCGAGCTCGGTCCGGTCCCGGAGCGTGGTGACGGAGCCGATCTCCCGGCCGCGGTTCACCACCGGACGCCGGTTGAGGCTCACGAGGCGCTCTCCCGCCAGGACGATCCGGTCCTCCACGGCGTCGTCCCCCGCGAGGACCTCCCTGAGCCGCGGATCCACCCCGAGCTCCTCCAGGCTGTGGCCCTCGGCGGAGCGGGGCAGTCCGAGCATGGCGCGGGCGCTCTCGTTGAGGAGCGTGATGCGCTGCTTCTGGTCGAGGGCCAGCACACCCTCCTTCACTCCGTGCAGGATGGCCTCGCGGTGCTCCACGAGGCCCACGATCTCCTCGGGTTCCAGACCCAGCGTCTGCTTCTTGACCCTCCGCGAGAGCAGGACCGAGCCGGCCGCCCCCAGCGCGAGGGAGACGCCCAGGTACGTGACCAGATCCGGGAGGGCATCGCCCAGCCGGTCCAGCACGGAGGGGTACTCCCGGCCGACGGCCACGAATCCGACGAGTTCGCCGCCGTCGCTCAGCACGGGCACATGCGCCACGAGCGCGCGGTGACCGGAGACGTCGGCCGATCCTGTCCACGCCCGGCCTTCCAGGACATGGCTCTGCCCCAGATCCAGCCGCGATCCCAGCAGCGACGGATCGGGCGTCGTGAGGATGACGCGGTCCGGACGCACGAGCAGCACGAAGTTCGAGCCGGAGACGGTCCGCGCGGACTCCGCGACGGCCGGGAGGGCGGCCCCGTGGCCGGGCTGGGCGGTCGGGAGGAGTGTGCGCACGGCGGGCATGGCCGCCACGGACTCGGCCGCGGACAGGGCCCGACGGCCCTCCACCCGTTCGAAGGTATCCTCCGACTGCGCGAGGGACACCGCGATCACGCCCACCAGGACGGCCAGCACGATCAGCAGCTGCAGCACCAGGTACTGGGCGGCCAGGGACATCCTGGCCCGTCGAGGCCACCAGCGCGTCATGGGGCACTCACGGGACGGGTCCTTGTCCTTTCTTCGCGGGGACGGACGTCCCCGCGTCCATCATGACAGCCTGGAGGGGTATGTGACCGAGAACACAATGAACACAACGATCTTTGAGAACTCAAGGGTGACCCACCTCACATCCCCGCATAGCGTGAGGGACGTTCTTTCCGGAACCCCCTCATGACAGCGACGTCATGCGAACAAAGGAAGTACCAATGCGTTCACTCAAAGCCGTCCGCCTCGCCGCCGCCGCGCTGGGCCTGATCCTGGCCGCCACCGGCTGCGGCGTCACCGGCTCCGGCGGTTCGAACCCCCAGGGTTCTGCGTCGGGCGCCTCCAGCGAGCCCCTCAAGGGCCTGCGCATCATGGTCCCCAACAGCCCCGGCGGCGGGTACGACACCACGGCCCGCACCGCTGCGAAGGTCATGGGCGAGACCAAGACCGCCACCAATGTGGAGGTCTTCAATCTGGCCGGTGCCGGCGGCACCGTGGGCCTGGCCCGCCTGGTCAACGAAAAGGGCAACAAGGACCTCACCATGCTCATGGGCCTGGGAGTGGTGGGCGCCAGCTACACCAACAAGTCCCCGGCCAAGCTCACCGAGACCGTGCCGCTCGCCCGTCTGATCCAGGAGCCCGGCGCCATCATGGTGCCCAAGAGCTCCCCCTACAAGACCATCAAGGACCTGGTGGACGCCTGGAAGGCCGACCCCTCCAAGCTCGCCGTCGGCGGCGGCTCCAACCCCGGCGGACCGGACCACCTCCTGCCGATGCAGCTGGCGCAGGCCGTGGGCATCGAGCCCAAGAAGGTCAACTTCGTCTCCTTCGACGGCGGCGGCGACCTCCTGCCCGCCATCCTCGGCAACAAGATCGGCTTCGCCGCCTCCGGCGCCGGCGAGTACATCGACCAGATCAAGTCGGGCGAGATCCGCGTCCTCGCGGTGAGCGGCGCCCAGCGGCTGGACGGCGTGGACGCCCCCACCTTCAAGGAATCCGGGATCGACCTCGAATTCACCAACTGGCGCGGCATCGTGGCCCCTCCCGGCATCTCCGACGCCGACCGTGACAAGGTGATCGCCACCCTCAAGAAGATGCACGACACGGACGAGTGGAAGGCCGCGCTCAAGACCCACGGCTGGACCGACGCGTTCATCACGGGCGACGAGTTCGGCGCCTACCTGAAGGACCAGGATCAGCGGGTCGCCGACGTCCTGAAGAAGCTGGGCCTGGCGTGAGCCATAGCGCCGCAGACGCCGGGGGTCACGCGGACCCCGGAGGCCTCGGCGCCGGGCACGACGACGGCGGCGAGCGCGCCACTGTCGGCGCGCCCGGCGGCCGGAGCCGCGCCGAGCTGGGCATCGCCGCCCTGCTCGGCGTGGCCGGCGTCGTCGTGCTCTGGGACGCCTCTCGCATCACGGTGCCCTACTCCGTCTCCGACGTGGTGGGACCGAAGACCATGCCGGTGATCATCGGATCGCTGCTCGTGGTCAGCGCCGTGCTCCTGGCCGTCAACGTCCTGCGGGGCGGCAGCGGCCAGGCCGAGGAGGGCGAGGACGTCGACCTCAGCCATCCCACCGACTGGAAGACCGTGCTGCCGCTGATCGGCTTCTTCGTCCTGAACATCGTGCTGATCGACCCCCTCGGCTGGGTGCTCTCCGGGACCATCATGTTCTGGGGCAGCGTCTGGTCCCTCGGCAGCCGCCACTACGTGCGGGACGGACTGGTCTCGCTGGTCCTGGCCGTCGGCACCTTCTACGGTTTCTACCTCGGCCTGGGCATCCACCTGCCGGCCGGGATCCTGGCGGGAATTCTCTGACATGGACATCCTCAACAACCTCATGCAGGGCTTCGCCACCGCCGCGACGCCCACCAATCTGCTCTTCGCCTGCATCGGCGTCCTCCTGGGCACCGCCGTGGGCGTGCTGCCGGGCATCGGTCCGGCCATGGCCCTGGCGCTCCTGCTGCCGGTGACCACCAATCTCGAACCGACCGGCGCTCTCATCATGTTCGCGGGCATCTACTACGGCGGCATGTACGGCGGGTCCACGACCTCGATCCTGCTCAACACCCCGGGCGAATCCTCCACCGTCGTCACGGCCATCGAAGGCCACAAGATGGCGAAAGCGGGCCGCGCGGCACAGGCCCTCGCGACGGCGGCGATCGGCTCCTTCGTGGCCGGCACCATCGGCACGGCACTCCTGGCCGCGTTCGCGCCCGCCGTCGTGCAGTTCGCGGTGAGCCTCGGCCCGTCCAGTTACCTGGCGATCATGATCCTGGGCCTTCTGACCGTCACCGCGGTGCTGGGGTCCTCGAAGATCCGCGGCTTCGCCTCCCTGGGCCTCGGCCTGGCGATCGGCCTGATCGGGCTCGACCCGGTGAGCGGACAGCAGCGTCTGGTGTTCGGCATCCCGCTGCTGACGGACGGCCTGGACATCGTGGTGGTGGCGGTCGCCATCTTCGCGGTGGGCGAGGCCCTCTGGATCGCCGCCCACCTGCGCCGCAAGCGGATGGACACCATTCCGGTGGGCCAGCCGTGGATGGGCAAGGAGGACTGGAAGCGGTCCTGGAAGCCGTGGCTGCGGGGCACCGCGCTGGGCTTCCCGTTCGGCGCCATGCCGGCCGGCGGCGCCGAGATCCCGACCTTCCTCTCCTACGTCACGGAGAAGAAGCTGTCCAAGCATCCGGAGGAGTTCGGGCACGGCGCCATCGAGGGTGTCGCGGGTCCGGAGGCGGCCAACAACGCTTCCGCGGCGGGCACGCTGACGCCGGCTCTGGCGCTCGGTCTGCCGACCAACGCGACGGCGGCCATCATGCTCGCGGCCCTGACCCAGTTCAACATCCAGCCGGGTCCGCTGCTCTTCCAGAAGGAGCCGGATCTGGTGTGGGGCCTGATTGCGAGCCTCTTCATCGGGAACACGCTGCTGCTGGTCATCAACCTGCCGATGGCGCCCCTCTGGGCGAAGCTGCTGCAGATCCCGCGCCCGTACCTGTACGCCGGCATCCTGTTCTTCGCCTCGCTCGGGGCCTACGCGGTGAATCTGCAGGCGTTCGACCTGGTGATCCTCCTGGTGCTGGGCGCCCTCGGCTTCGCGATGCGGCGCTTCGGCCTTCCGGTGCTGCCGCTGATCATCGGCCTGATCCTCGGGCCGCGGATCGAGGGGCAGCTCCGCAAGGCGCTCCAGCTGAGCGGCGGCGACCTCTCGGGCCTGTTCAACGAGCCGGTGGGCGTGACGGTGTACGTGATCGTCGCACTGATCGCCCTGTCCCCGCTCCTGATCGCGGCGTGGAAGCGGACCCGCGCCCCGAAGGCGGACGCGCTGGCCTGAGCTCCCGGCCCCGCCCCTGAGGCCGGGGCTGGGCCTCCGCCGGGTCTGGGTCCGGGTCCGACGTCGGGCCAGCCCCCGCTGAGACCGTGAGTTTCCGTCGAAACCGTGTGTTAAACACGCGGTTTCGACGGAAACTCACGGTTTCGGCGTTCACGGGCCCGCCCAGGTCACCGGGGCACCCGGGCCGGCACGCCGCCGTCGCGGTCCGGACATCCGGCCGGAAACCGCTCCGTCACACTCTTGACCACGCGGGAGCGCCACCCTAGGGTTCTGATATATGAGTCATATGTCACATTCCCGCCGACGCCGGTCCGGGATCTGACCTCAGGGGCGCCGCGTGCTCCCCGGACGCCAGAATCCCGCCGGATCGGCTCAGCGGACCGTGATCCATGACGACGCCGGAGTCACCTCGTGCGTCCAGCGCGGCATCCCGGCTGGCAGCGGGCCCCACGGCTCGTCCATCCGCCGCACCGGACCACAGGTCACCCGCGCGTCCCGGACAAGGCGCTCTGGCGCCGTCAGCGGTCTCCGCTGAAGCCAGAAGGGAACTGCACTCCATGACCCAACCGACCGGTACGACAGCCTCCGTCTACCCCTCCACATCGAAACATGCCGACTCCAGGTTCAAGCGCCGGTTCATGGTGCGCCTCGTCGCCGTCTTTATCGGGGGCATGTTCCTCGACGGCTACATCCTCGGCATCATCGGCCCCGTCACGGGCCTCATGCGCGCGGACCTCCAGCTGGACGAACTCTCCCTCGGGCTGATCGCGGCCGGACCGCTCGCCGGGATCTTCGTCGGCTCGCCCCTCGCCGGCTGGGCCGCCGACAAGTTCGGCCGCAAGCCCATGTTCCTCGTCGACATGGGCCTGTTCCTGCTGGCCTCCGCGGCGCAGTTCTTCGTGACCGCCGGGGACGGGGCCGTGATCCAGCTGGCCCTGATCCGCTTCTTCATGGGCGTCGCGATCGGGGGCGAGTACTCCATCGGCGGCCCGCTGCTGTCCGAGTTCTCCCCGCCGAAACTCCGCGGGCGGCTCCTGGGTCTGACGCTGATCGCCTGGTACATCGGCTTCATGATGGCGTTCATCATCGGCACGGCCCTGCACGACGCCGGGACCCCCTGGCGGATCGTGATCGGCACCAGCACGGTCCTCGCCCTCATCCTGTTCCTGGCCCGCATCGGCCTTCCCGAGTCGCCGAGCTGGCTCATCACCAAGGGCCGCCGCGACGAGGCACTCGCGATCGCCCGCAAGTACGTCGAGTCGCCCCAGATGCACCACAGCATCACCGAGGAGATCGACCTGCGCGCGATCCAGGAGGCCCAGGCCGCACGGGACAAGACCCCGATCAAGAACGCCTCCTTCCGGATGCTGTTCTCCCCGCAGTACTGGCGGACCACCCTGTTCACCTCGGGCTTCTGGTTCTGCGCCGTCACCCCGTACTTCGCGATCGCCACCTTCGCCGACGACGTCCTCCACCAGTTCGGCTTCGGCGGCGGCTGGGCGGGCGGCGTGGGGCTGTCCGCGCTGGCGGCCGCGGGCGTCGTCACCACGGTGCTGCTGATCGACCGGCTCGGACGCCGCATCCTCACCGTGCCCGGCCAGTGGCTGTGCGCGGGCATCCTCCTCGTGATCGGCGTCTGGGCGGACGCCCCGGCGATCCTCGTGCTCGTCCTCTTCCTGGCCTTCTCCTTCTTCAACGCCGGCTACACCACGATGACCCAGGTCTACCCGGCCGAGGTGTTCCCGGGCCACCTGCGGGGCATCGGCATGGGCTTCGCGGCGTCGTTCAGCCGCATCGGCGCCGCGCTCGGCACCTTCGCCCTGCCCTGGGCGATCACCAACATCGGCATGGGGCCCAGCATGGTGGTGGCCGCCGTCGTCGCGTTCCTGGGAGCGGCACTGTCCCAGTGGCTCGCGCCGGAGACGAAGGGCCGCACGCTCGCCGAGATCTCGGCGGACTTCACGCACTGACGCCGCGCGGTTCCACCCCCGGTGATGCAGAGGACCCACGGAAATTTCCGTGGGTCTTCTGCATGTCCGGGGGTCGTCCGGAAGGATCACCCGAAGCGGCCGGAGACGTAGTCCTCGGTGGCCTTCTGGCTCGGGTTGTTGAAGATGGTGCTGGTGTCCGCGAACTCGATGAGCTTGCCCGGCTTGCCGGTGCCCGCGATGTTGAAGAACGCGGTCTTGTCCGAGACACGGGCGGCCTGCTGCATGTTGTGGGTCACGATCACCACGGTGTAGGAGTCCTTGAGCTCGTTGATGAGGTCCTCCACCGCGAGGGTCGAGATCGGGTCCAGAGCGGAACACGGCTCGTCCATGAGCAGCACGGCAGGCTCCACCGCGATCGCACGGGCGATGCAGAGACGCTGCTGCTGGCCACCGGAAAGACCCGAACCGGGCTTGTCCAGACGGTCCTTGACCTCATTCCAGAGGTTCGCGCCCTGCAGCGACTTCTCCACCAGGGCGTCGGCCTCGCCCTTGGAGATCCGCTTGTTGTTCAGCTTCACGCCGGCCAGGACGTTGTCCCGGATCGACATGGTGGGGAACGGGTTCGGGCGCTGGAACACCATGCCGATGTTCGTGCGGACGGTCACCGGGTCGACGCCGGGGCCGTAGATGTCCGCGCCGTCCAGCAGGACCTCGCCTTCCACATGTGCACCCGGCAGCACCTCGTGCATGCGGTTCAGGGTGCGGAGGAAGGTGGACTTGCCACAGCCGGACGGGCCGATGAAGGCCGTGACCGACTTGGCCTCGATGTTGATGTTGACACCCTCCACGGCCAGGAAGTTGCCGTAGTAGACGTTCAGGTCCTTGACGTCGATTCTCTTGCTCATTGCTGTGGTTCCTTCGGAATCTTCAGTGGGTGTCTCTAGCGGCCCTGCTTGGGCGCGAAGACCCGTGCGATCAGGCGGGCGATGAGGTTCAGCAGCATCACCAGGATAATCAGGACCAGGGCCGCGCCCCAGGCCCGCTGGTCCGACGGACCGGGGTTGGACGGCGACGTCGGGTTCAGGATCTGCGTGTAGATGTAGGTCGGGAGCGAAGCCATCCACCCGCCGAACACGTTGTTGTTGATCGCGGTCGCGAAGCCGGCGGTGACGAGGATGGGCGCCGTCTCACCGATCACGCGGGCGATCGCCAGGGTGACGCCGGACGCGATGCCGGAGATCGCCGTCGGGATGACGACCTTCACGATCGTGCGCCACTTGCGCACGCCCAGGGCGTAGGCGGCCTCGCGGAGCTCGTTCGGGACGATCTTGAGCATCTCCTCGCTGGAGCGCACCACCACGGGGATCATGAGCACCGAGAGCGCGATCGCGGCGACCGCGCCGGTCTTGGTGCCGGGGCCCACCACGATGAAGAAGAACGCGGCGGCGAACAGACCGGCCACGATCGACGGGATGCCGGTCATGACGTCCACGAAGAAGGTGATGGCGCGGGCCAGGAAACGGTCGTTGCCGTACTCGACGAGGTAGACCGCCGTCAGCAGACCCACCGGCACGGAGATGACCGTGGCCAGGGCCGTGATCTGGAGGGTGCCGATCAGCGCGTGGTATACGCCGCCCAGGACCTTGGTGCCGTTCTCCACGGCCTTGTTGTCGGCCACACCGGTCACGCCGTTCATCGAGGTGCCGAGGAAGCCCGGGGTCATGAGGCCCGGGATGCCGTTCACCAGCGCCGTCCAGATGACCGAGATCAGCGGGAGGACCGCGATGATGAAGGAGCCGAACACCAGGCAGGTGGCCAGCTTGTCCTTCGCCTTGCGGGCGCCCTCCACGGAACCGCTCCAGGCCACCAGGCCCACGGTGAAGAGGATCGCGGAGATCAGGCCCCAGCCGAACGGGTTGAAGCCGATCAGGTTCACGAGCGCCGCGCCGACGACGAGGGACGCGCCCAGCACGACCCACGGGGCGTACTTGGGCAGCTGCCCCTTGGTCAGCGCGGAGCGGCGGCGATTGGGTGTCAGGGTCGTGGTCATGTCAGTTGGCCCCCGAGAATTCCTTGTGCTTGGTGATGATCCACCGCGCGATCATGTTCACGCCGAGGGTGATGACGAAGAGGACCAGGCCGGCGGCGATCAGCGTGTTCACCTTGATGCCGGACGCCTCCGGGAAGTTCAGAGCGATCTCGGCGGCGATGGTCTGGTTGCCGCTCTGGATCAGGCTGGCCGTCAGGGCGCCCGAGGAGAGCACCAGGGCGACCGCCATGGTCTCGCCGAGCGCGCGGCCGAGGCCGAGCATGATGGCGCTGATAATGCCTGGGCGGCCGAACGGCAGAACGGCCATGCGGACCATCTCCCAGCGCGTGGCGCCGAGGGCCAGTGCGGCCTCCTCGTGCAGCTTGGGCGTCTGGAGGAAGATCTCGCGGGACAGCGACGTGATGATCGGCAGGACCATGACCGCCAGGACGATGCCTGCCGTGAGGATGGTCTTGCCCGTGGCCGAGGCGGGGCCCGCGAAGATCGGGATCCAGCCCAGGTTGTCCGCCAGCCAGTCGTAGGCCGGGGAGATCTCCTTGGCCAGGAACGCCGCGCCCCAGGCGCCGTACACCACGGAGGGAATGGCCGCCAGCAGGTCGATGACGTACCCGAGGGCGGAGGCCAGGCGGCGCGGGGCGTAGTGCGAGATGAAGAGCGCGACGCCGATCGCCACCGGGGTCGCGATGACCAGGGCGATCGCGGCGGCGATCAGGGTGCCGATGATGATGGGCCAGATGTAGGCCCAGAATCCGGCGCCGCCCTGGATGTCGGCCGGGTCGGCCACGAGCGCGGGGATCGCCTGCGCGACCAGGAATGCGGCCACACCGAAGAGGACGAGGAGGATCAGGATCCCGGCGCCGAGCGTGGCTCCGGAGAAGACCTTGTCGCCGGCCCGTCCTGCGGCCGATGACTCGGTCATGGTGTTGCTGCTCACTTAACTGCCTTCCAGTCCAGTGTGGGTGTCCCGGCCCAGCCGGATTCCCCGATCGGGTGGGTAACGGCAAAGTTCCCTGTCCAAGCCTTCCGCGTCCCCGGGCCGTGGTCGCCGGGCGTGACACCCGGTTCCCACGACGTCGGGGAGAATGCTCTGGACAGGGAACCCGTCATTCCCGGGCGGGGAATGCTAGCCCTTGACCTTGATCTGCTCGATCGCGGCCTTGGCCTTCTCCTGAAGGCTCTTGCTCAGCGGCGCGGACTTGGCGGCGTCGGCGGCGGCCTGCTGGCCGGCGTCGCTCACCACGTAGTTCTCGAACGCCTTGATCAGGTCCACGGTGGCCTGGTCCTTGTAGGTGGTGCAGAGGATGTGGAACGAAGCCAGGGTCAGCGGGTAGGCCGCGGAGTCCGTGGTCTTGCGGTCGATCTTCAGGGAGAGGTCGCCCTGAGCGCGGCCTTCCACGGACTTGCCGGTCTCGACGGCCTTGGCGGCGCCCTCGGCGTTCGGCTTCACGAAGCTCTCGCCGACCTTGATGGAGGCCACGCCGAGCTTGCCGGACACGGCGGAGTCATCCGCGTAGGTCACGGCGCCGGGGGTGTCGGTGACGGTCTTGACGACGCCGGAGGTGCCCTTGGCGTTCTCACCCTTGAGGGAGGACGGCCACACGCCATCGGCCTTGTCGGTCCAGACGGACGGGGCCACGGCGGACAGGTAGTCCGTGAAGTTCTTGGTGGTGCCGGAGTCATCCGAGCGGTTCACCGGGGTGACCTTGAGGTCGGGCAGGGTGACGCCCGGGTTCAGCTTGGCGATGGCCGCGTCGTTCCACTTGGAGATCTGGCCGCGGAAGATCTTGGCGGTGGTGTCGGCGTCGAGCTTGAGCTCCTTGACGTCCGGCAGGTTGAAGGCCACGGCGATCGGGGAGATGTACACCGGGATGTTGATGGCGCCGTTGGGGCCGCACTTCTCCTTGGAGGAGGCGTACTCCTCGTCCTTCAGGTAAGCGTCGGAACCCGCGAACTGGGCGGAGCCGTCCAGGAGGGCCTTGCGGCCTGCGCCGGAGCCGTCCGGGGAGTACTGCACGCTGGCGCCGGAGTTCGCGCTGGCGAAGCCGGTCTTCCAGGCGTCCATGGCCGCACCCTGCGAGGAGGCGCCGACGCCGGTCAGGGTGCCGGTGACCTTGGGACCGTTGTTGCTGGGGGCAGCCGTGCTGGTGCCGGTCGCGTTGTCCGAGCCGCAAGCGGTCAGCGCCAGAGCGCCTGCTGCGACGACTGCGAGTGCCGCATGGCGGCCGAAGCGGAGAGCCTTCACAATGTTCCCTTTCAGGGTCCTGATGTCGCGTCGGCCCGAACTCTGCCTTCCGCCCCGATCGGGTGCGTGACGGTCCTGCCGACGATGCGTACCTTTGTACCTTCAACGAAACTAAAGAGCCGAGGTAAAGGGATCCGCGGTTAAAGGTGAACGTGAGGTTAACCAGCCGTGGATAGTCCGTGACTTCTGGCCGGGCCGCATTGCGTTGGCCTGCCGCACGCCGTAAGGACACTTCCTGAACCACCGGCCACGGCGACGTGAACGGCCGGCCGCTGAGCGCCGTCGTCGGCTCCGCAATAGACTGAGCCCATGGTGCGCATGAGCGGCGTGAAGCCGATCGGGAGGGAAGCGAAGGAGCGCGCCACCACGGGTGTGATCCGCATGCGTGAATCCCTCATCCCCGCCTTGCAGATGACGTTCTGCGCCGTGGGCGCGTACACCTTCGCCGAGCTCGTCCTGGGGCATGTGGGGCCGCTGTTCGCGGCGACGTCCTCGCTGATCGCCCTGGGTTTCGCCCGGGGCACCCGCTTGCGCCGCGTGCTGGAGGTCGGCCTCGGCTGCACGCTGGGCATCGCGGTGGGGGACGTCCTGCTGCACTGGCTCGGGTCGGGGATCTGGCAGGCCGCCGTCGTGCTGCTGTTCTCGATCCTCCTGGCGCGGTTCCTGGACAGCGGCGCCATCTTCGCGACCCAGCTGGGGCTGCAGTCGCTCCTGGTGGTGCTGCTCCCGGCTCCCGCGGGCGGCCCGTTCACCCGGAGCCTGGACGCCGTGGTGGGCGGGGTGTTCGCGCTTCTGGTGACGCTCCTGACCCCCAGGGATCCGCGCGAGGAGCCGCGGGTGCAGTTGCGCTCCACGCTCCAGCAGGCCTCGGAGGTGCTGCGGGAATGCGGGAAGAGCCTCATGGACAACGACTCCACTCTGGCCTGGCACGCCCTGGTCCGCGCGCGGAACTGCCAGCCCGAACTGGACGCCCTGCGGATGACGCTGCGGGCCTCCGGCGAGGTCACGACCATGTCACCGCTGTACCGGCGGCACCGTTCCGAGGTCTCCCAGCTCGGCGAGGCGGTCGAGTACCTGGATCTCGCCCTGCGCAATTGCCGGGTGTTCGCCCGTCGCCTGACCAGCGCCATCAATCACACCGCGCTGAGTGATGAGGCGACGCAGAGCATCGCGGAAGTGTTGTTCGAGACCGCCGACGCGGTGGACCTCATGGCCGTGGGTTACGCCGGCGACGACGGCCGGGGCCGCGACTCCGCGCTGCGGGACGCGCAGCAGGACCTGGCCTCGATCGCGACGCGCCTGCATCCCCGCCTGCTGGGCGTGAGCCGCCTGGAGGGCGAGACGGTGGTCATGCTGTTCCGGCCACTCATGGTGGATCTGCTGGAGACCGCGGGCGTGGAGGCCAAGGAGGCGCGGGACTACCTGCCGGATCTCTGATCCCTGAGGTTTTCCACATCGCTCGCCCAGCGCTTTTCGTGTCAGTGCCCGCCGATAGGCTTGAGGGCATGGCAAGCAAGACCACCCGCGGCAGCAAGGCGCCGGGATACAAGTGCACCGAATGCGGCTGGACCACCATCAAGTGGGTGGGCCGCTGCGGTGAGTGCCAGGCGTGGGGCACGGTCGTGGAGACCGGCGCCACGGTCGCCCGCACGACGGCGGCCGCCACCGTCCTGGAGCCGGCGCTCCCGATCGCCTCGGTGGACGCCGCCGCGGCGGCCTTCCTGCCCACGGGCGTGAACGAGCTGGACCGGGTGCTCGGCGGCGGTCTCGTGCCGGGCGCCGTGATCCTCCTGGCCGGCGAACCCGGTGTCGGCAAGTCGACCCTGCTCCTGGATGTCGCGGCGCGCTTCGCCCGCACGGGCCAGGACGTCCTCTACGTGACCGGCGAGGAGTCGGCCGCGCAGGTCAAGCTCCGGGCCGAGCGGATCGACGCCGTGGCGGACACCCTGTACCTCTCCGCCGAGACGGACCTCTCGCAGGCTCTGGGCCAGGTCGAGCGGGTGGAGCCACGGCTTCTGGTGGTGGACTCCGTGCAGACCCTGAGCAGTCCCGAAGTGGAAGGGTCCGCGGGCGGCGTCTCCCAGGTGCGCGAGGTGGCGGCGTCCCTCATCGCCGCGGCCAAGAAGCGGAACATGACCACGCTCCTGGTGGGCCACGTGACCAAAGACGGCTTGATCGCGGGGCCGCGCCTCCTGGAACACCTCGTGGACGTGGTGTGCCAGTTCGAGGGCGAGCGTCACTCACGGCTGCGCCTCATCCGCGCCGTGAAGAACCGCTACGGGCCTACGGATGAGGTCGGCTGTTTCGATCTGAACGAGGACGGCATCGAAGGTCTGGCGGACCCGAGCGGTCTGTTCGTCTCGCGGACCAAGGAGCCGGTGTCCGGGACCTGCATCACCGTGACCCTCGAGGGCCGCCGGCCTCTCGTGGCCGAGGTGCAGTCCCTCCTGGCCACGTCCCCCAACGCCCAGCCCCGTCGCGCCACGAGCGGCCTCGATTCGTCCCGCGTGTCGATGCTCCTGGCAGTGCTCCAGCAGCGGGCCGGCTGCCAGCTCCACAAGGACGACTCCTATGTGGCCACCGTGGGCGGCGTGAAACTCAGCGAGCCGGCCACGGACCTGGCCGTCGCCCTCGCCGTGGCCTCCGCCAAGGCCGGCAAGGCCCTGTCCAGCCGCCTGATCGCGTTCGGCGAGGTGGGCCTGGCCGGCGAGGTCCGTCCCGTGCCGGGCATCAACAAGCGCATCCAGGAAGCGAGCCGGCTCGGCTTCACGCACGCCGTGGTCCCGTCCAGCCCCAACGGCCCGGGCCCCGTGCCGGAAGGCTTCACCGTGAAGGAAGTGGAGCATTTGGCGCAGGCGCTGGAGCTGCTGTTCCACGGGTGAGGGTGGGCGCAGGGAGGGATCTGGGCACTGGTGGCTGAGACTATTCGCCCCTTGTGACTCCTTGAATCGGGGTCCCGGGTGGCAGGTCCAGGGTGCTGACGCGCAATTGGCCTGTGAGGGACCAGTAGACCTCCAGGTCGGTGATCTCGAGGTTCTGTTCCTCATCCTGGCCGCCGAGGAACAGCGGGATCCGGTACCCCACACACTGATCGCGGCGCAACGGCAGAACATCGGTGTTGGGAGCCGACCAGGAGTAGAAGAATTCGGAGGCCAGAGCTGCGTCCGGATATTCAACGACTTCTTCCTCGTGGAACGCGGCGAATGACACCGGGATATCCAAGGCCTCGCCTGTTCCCGGCATAAGTAGGAGGACCTGCGGCTCTCCGTCCACGACGCGCCCGTAGTCAACGGCGAACTGTTGGCCGAGCCAGTCGTAGCCGAAAGGAAGGACCCGGTTAGAGAACTCAGGAAATGCTCCCTCGATCAGCTTCATGGCGCTCGGACCAGACAGATCGTCGTGGAAACGGTAGAGGCCCCCATCGAACGTCGCCCCCGCAAACTCCGCGGCGAAATTCGTGTACCCCGGGACCGTGGTGAGCCGTTCGGGCAACCAAGCAGAACCCGCCGGAACGTCCTCCCGGAGCGGGGCATACAGTGCGCGGAAACGATCAAACATCCCAAGTCCTCTCGGCCGACCTTTCCCGCCATTATGCACGCGCCCGAGATGCAGTCATCCGCGGCCCGCCGCCGGCGTTATGTGCTCAGTTGTGGTGCGCCCGTCGTTGAGTGCTCAGTTGTTGCGGGTTCCGGAGCCCGTAACCCGCAACAACTGAGCACACAAGTCTGGGAAGGACTTGATGCGTCGGATATTTCCGACATATCCTGGGGCCGTGCTTCCCGACGTCTTCGGCGCTCTCGCCAACCCTGCCCGGCGCAGGATGCTGGACGCCCTGCGCGCGGGACCGCTCACGGCCGGCGAGCTCACCGGGCTTCTTGAACTGAGCCGGTCGGCGGCCTCCGAACACCTCGCCGTGCTGCGCGAGACCGGCCTCGTCCGGGAGGAGCGCCGAGGCCGGAACCGCGTGTACCACCTGCGGCCGGCCGGGTTGGAGCAGGCGGGCGACTGGCTCAAACCGTACGAGCACTACTGGAACCGCCGCCTCGACGCCCTCGGGGACCTCCTCGACGCCGCGGCGCCCGCGGCCTCGGACCCCGCGCCGCACCAGGCAGACCCCGCACACGACACCCCTCCCCACCCCACAGAACGGACCGATGATGACTGAGAACCCCGAGACCGCCGAGAACGCCATCCGTCTCGAACGCCACTTCCCGCACCCGATCGAGCGCGTCTGGGAAGCCATCACGACGCCGGAACTCCTCGCCCGCTGGTGGGCCGCGGGAGACATCGCGCCCGTCGTCGGGCACCGCTTCACGCTCGACATGGCCCATTGGGGCGAGCAGCGCTGTGAAGTCCTCGCCGTCGAGCCCGGTAGGTCCCTCACGATCCTCTTCGCCGAGGGCGTCCTCGACACCACGATCACCTGGCGACTGGAAAGCGTGGCCGACGGCACCGTGCTGCATTTCGAGCACGCGGGCTTCCGCCTGGACACGCCGGCGGGCCGGCAGGCACTCGACGGAATGGGCCACGGCTGGCCCGGCGTGCTCGGCCGGATCGAGACCGTGCTGGCCGAAACCACCTGATCCGCACAGCGCCGGAGAGACCACTTTCCGCACTCGCGGAGCGACGCTCCACGGGGCACTTTCCGGCGTCCTGATGCGGAAGACGGCTCTTCTGGACCCTATGATGGTGTCAGCCGTGGAAGGTGCACTTTGTGTGCGCCGCGATGCAGATCATTCAGCGGCTCTTGGAGCCGGGCCGCAAGACCCCGGCCCGGACGCCTGAAGGGAACTGTCAGCATGGCCCGCACACCAGAAGAGACGCTCACGGCGACACTGGCCCGCGTCGCACCCGGCACAGCCCTGCGTGACGGCCTGGAGCGGATCCTCCGCGGACGCACCGGCGCGCTGATCGTGCTGGGCTCGGACCGCACGGTCGACTCCATCTGCTCGGGCGGCTTTGAGATCGGGATCGAGTTCTCCCCGACCCGCCTGCGCGAGCTGGCGAAGATGGACGGCGCGATCGTCTGCGACAAGGACGCCCGCCACATCGTCCGCGCGGGGGTTCAGCTCGTCCCGGATTCGAGCATCGAGACCTCCGAATCGGGCACTCGGCACCGCACCGCCGAACGCGTCGCCAAGCAGACGGGCTTCCCCGTGATCTCGGTCAGCCAGTCGATGCAGATCATCGCCCTGTACGTGAACGGCCTGCGCCATGTGCTGGAAGGCTCCGAGAAGGTCTCCGCCCGCGCCAACCAGGCCCTCGCCACGCTCGAGCGCTACCGCTCCCGCCTGGACCAGGTGACCGCGGCGCTCTCCTCCCTGGAGATCGAAGCCATGGTGACCGTGCGCGACGTCGCGGTCACGCTGCAGCGCCAGGAGATGGTGCGCCGGATCTCCGAGGAGATCTCCCAGCTGGTCCTGGAGCTCGGCCTGGACGGACGCCTTCTGGCCCTGCAGCTCGACGAGCTCACCGCCGGCCGCGGCCCGGGCAGCGAGGTGATCCTGCGGGATTACGCCGGCTCCGACGCCTCCGCCGAGGACATCGAGCAGGCCGTCGCCGCGTTGCGCGAGCTGAGCGCGCAGGACCTCGTGGACCCGCACCGGATCGCGGCGATCATCGCCGGGGCGGGCGGCGAAGCGTCGCCGGACGCCGTCGTCGAACCGCGCGGTTATCGCCTGCTCTCCGGGCTGAAAGCGGTGCCCGGCGCCGTCGCCGACCGCCTCGTGGAACACTTCGGCGGGCTGCAGTACCTCATGGCCGCCACGATCGAGGACCTCATGCAGGTGGACGGCATCGGTGAGCAGCGTGCCCGCAGCGTCCGCGAGGGCCTGTCCCGCATGGCCGAATCGAGCCTGCTGGACCGCTACATCTAGGACCGGAGAGAACCCGGCGGGAACTCAGCCGAGCTGGAAGATGGCCTTGTCGCTGGTCCGCTGACCGAGCGTCGCCTGGAAGACGTAGGTGGCCCCGCCTGCGCCGGGTTTCGCCGTGATCAGCTGGCACCCCTCGACGGACCGGTTCCGCTGCCACACGAAGTTGGCGGTCTCACTCTTGCCGGGCGCCAGGGTCTTCTTCAGATCGTTCGGCTTGTCCATGCAGTCCCGGGAGTTGAAGATCCGGTCCTGGCCGCTGGAGATGAGGAACTCCATCTGCGAGGTGCCGATGTTGACAGGGCACGCGACGGTGCCTTCGTTCGTGACCTTGAGCGTCAGGACCGGGTTCTCCTTGGGTCCGTAGACCTTCTTGTCCGTGGTCGCGGTGACCTTGACCCGGCCCTCATCGCACACCGGGGTCGCCGGCGCGGACGGACTGGCCGGCGTCGCGGGAGGCGTGACCGCCGGCGTCTCGGTGCCGGTCGCCGCCGTGGCGGGCCCGGCGGAACCCTTGGCCAGGGACAGGAGCCCGAAGACACCCCAGGCCACCAGCGCCAGGACCACGATCAGGGCCCCCAGGACCACCACGCGCCGTCGCCGGTACACGGCGGGGCTGACCTTCCGCCGCGTCCCGTCGCCTGTGCTCACACCCTGCCGTGCCATAGCTCCAAGCCTACCCAGTGAGCCTGGGTGCACGCCGCCGGGCCGCTCCGGGAACCCGGGAGGGATACAGTGGATTCCGCCATGACCACGTACCCCAGCGACAGCATCAAGCTGAAGACCGCCCGCCTCATCGAGGACTGGTTCCTGGCCACCGGCCGCGACCTCCCGTGGCGGACCGCCCTCCCTCACTCCCGGGGATGCAGCCCGTGGGGCGTCATGGTCAGTGAGTTCATGCTCCAGCAGACTCCCGTGGTGCGTGTCCTCCCGGTGTGGGAGGCCTGGATGAAGCGCTGGCCGACGCCCGCGGCTCTGGCGGCCGAGCCTGCCTCCGAAGCCGTCCGCGCCTGGGGGCGCCTCGGATACCCCCGGCGTGCGCAGCGGCTGCACGCGGCCGCCGTCGCGATCGTCGAAGAGCACGACGGCGCCGTGCCGGACACGCGCGAAGCCCTCCAGGCGCTCCCCGGCGTCGGCACGTACACCTCCGCGGCCATCGCCGCGTTCGCGTTCGGCCGCCGGGAGAGCGTCGTCGACACCAACATCCGCAGGGTCCATGCCCGTCTCTTCACCGGGTCCGCCCTGCCGGCGCCGGCGTTCACGGCGGCGGAGGCCCGGCTGGCGGAGCAGCTCCTGCCCGAGGACCGGGCCGAATCGGTGACGTGGAACGCCGCCGTCATGGAGCTGGGCGCCCTGGTCTGCACCGCGAGGTCCCCGAAGTGCGAGGAGTGCCCTGTCGCCGCGGAATGCGCGTGGCTCGCGGCCGGACGCCCCGAGCCCGAGTACACCCCGAAGGGCCAGTCCTGGCACGGGACCGACCGGCAGGTCCGCGGCGCCATGATGGCCGTCCTGCGGGAAGCCGGGGCACCGGTCCCCCGTGAGCTCTTCCTGGCCCGGCCGGAAGGCTGGGACGCGGACGCGGCGTCGGTCGATCTCGCGTGGGGAGGCCCGGACGGCGTCTTCCGGAAGCTCGACGCCCTGCACCGCCTCCAGGCTCCGGCTGATCAGCTGGAGCGCTGCCTGGCGGGCCTCCTCAAAGACCGGCTGGCCACGGAAAGCCCCGCGGGCCTCACCCTTTAAACCATCGACTGCTCCAGAGGATGTCGTTTCCCGCCGATTTCAGGGAAAAAGAGCATCCTCTGGAGCAGTCGATGGGTAGAACCGTCAGAGCTCGCCGAAACCGGTCCGGCACTGTTCGGCGATGAAATCCATGGCACGGCGGGCGTCGGGGCCGCTCGCGCGCACGTGCAGCACCGTTCCCTGACCCGCGGCGAGGGTCATGAGCATCATGACGGACTGGCCGTCGGCGCCGTTGATGTCGACCTCCACGTCCAGGCCGCCAAGGTACCCGGCGAGCACCGCGGCGGGGCGGGCATGCAGGCCGAGCTGGTTCAGCACCTCGAAGTCCTCGACGATCGCGCCGCCCACGGACACGGACTCGTCGGCGTCCTCGGCGACGGCGCGGGGGCGCACGGGAGGCGCGGTGCTGTCGTCGATGCGGGCCTGGACCTGCTGTGCCAGCGCGGACTCGGCGGCGGCCTTGACCGCGGCCACTCCGGCGCCGCCCTGAGCGGCGACCGACGCGGCGACGAGACCTTCGATGAGCGGGGCGTCGGCCAGCGAGACATCCTGCGGCGTGCCGAGGAATTCGACGGCGCTCTCGGCCACCATGACGGCCGAACCCAGATCGCAGAGGATCACCACACCCTCGCCGGAATTCGCCGCTTCGACCGCGGACATCACCTTCTCCAGGCTGGTGCCCAGCCCGCCGTCGTCGGTGCCGCCGGCCGCCTCGAGACGCACCGACGGCGCCATCTGAGCAGCCAGCTCACACGCCCCCTCCGCGATCTTGATGCTGTGGGAGACGACGACGATTCCGACAGTCATGGGGACCCTTCCGGCGTGACGAGCGAGGTGGACCTGGTCCCGGAGGGTGCCAGGGAGCGGCGCGCTGAGGCGGGCCGCAAGGTTGATTCTAACCGTCCGGACCGCGTCCGGAACGGCCCGGGTCCGCTGATCGGACCCCCGGTGCGGCAGCTCACACGGAGCCGCCCACCGGGGCCGACATGAGCACGGACGCCGGACCCGCGAGGAGCGGTCAGGACACCGCTGCCGCCGCGTCCGCTGCCGCCCGGAGGAGGAGCGCCGTCGACTGGGAACCGGGGTCGCGATGCCCCGCGCTGCGTTCGCCGAGATAGCTGGCACGGCCCTTGCGTGCCACGAGCGGCTCCGTGGCGGCGGCGCCCTGCTCGGCGGCGGTCGCGGCACGGTCCAGGAGGTCGGCGGGGCTCTCCCCCACCGCGGCCTGAGCGGCCTCGACGGCGGGCGTCCAGGCATCGATCATGGTCTTGTCCCCGGGTTCGGCCTTGCCTCGCGCCACGATCCCGTCGCGGGCGGCCGCCAGGGCCACCACGAGGGCCTCAGAATCGAGTTCCTCGGCGTCGCCCAGGGCCGTGGCCGCACGCAGGAACGCCGTCCCGTAGAGGGGCCCGGCGGCGCCACCCACCTTGGACATGAGGGACATCGCAACCGACTTCAGGGCCGCCCCGGGAGTCGCCGGGGGCTGCTCCTCCAGCTTGGCCAGGGCCGCCGTGAATCCGCGGTCCATGTTCTCCCCGTGATCGGCGTCCCCGATGGCACGGTCCAGTTCGATGAGCGCCATGCGGTTCTCCGCGAGCACGGCGCCCGAGCGGCGCAGCCAGTCGAGGGCCCAGGCGAGATCGAGCGTCTGCGCCATGGTCAGACCCCCCACCGGAGTGCCGCGGTGTGCACGGGAGCATCCCAGAGTGCCACCATCTCCTCGTCCAGCTTCAGGACGGAGATCGAGCAGCCCTGCATTTCGAGCGCCGTGATGTAGTTCCCCACCAGGCTGCGCTGCACCTCCAGGCCGGCTTCCGCGAGGATCTGGGAGGCGGCCCGGAAGACGATGTAGAGCTCGCTCTGCGGGGTGCCGCCCATGCCGTTCACGAACAGCAGGACCTTCTGTCCCGGCGCGGCCTGGAGGTCCTCCAGGACCGGGGACAGCAGCCGTGCGGTGATGGCGTCGGCGTTCTCGAGCGGGATGCGGTGCCGGCCGGGCTCGCCGTGGATGCCGATGCCGATCTCGATCTCGTCCTCGGCCAGGTCGAAGCTCGGAACCCCGGCGTGCGGGACGGTGCAGGCGCTGAGGGCCACGCCCATCGTGCGGACGTTCCGGTTGACGCGGTTGGCGATCTCCTCGACGGCGTCCAGTGAGTCGCCCCGCTCCGCGGCGGCGCCGGCGATCTTCTCCACCAGCACCGTGCCGCCGACACCACGGCGGCCGGCGGTGTAGAGCGAGTCCTCGACCGCGACGTCGTCGTTCACCAGGACCGAGCGCACGTCCACGCCTTCGGCCTGGGCGAGTTCGGCGGCGGTCTCGAAGTTCAGCACGTCACCGGTGTAGTTCTTGACGATCTGCACGACGCCGGCGCCCGAGTTCGCGGCGAGGGTCGCCGGGAGGATCTGGTCCGGGGTGGGGCTGGTGAAGACGGCGCCCGGAACGGCGGCGTCCAGCATCCCGAGTCCGACGAATCCCGCGTGCAGCGGTTCGTGCCCGCTGCCGCCTCCGGAGACGAGTCCCACCTTGCCGGCCACCGGCGCGTCCTTGCGGGCGATGAAGAGCGGGTCCGCGGTCACGGTCACCAGATCGGGGTGGGCGAGGCCGAATCCTTCGACGGCCTCCTCCACCACTGCGCGCGGGTCATTGATGAGCTTTTTCATGGGACTACCTGCCTTGTCTCGGAGCGCCTCATTGTGACCCTACTACCAGTGCCCGGGGCACGGTAGAGGGACGGGCTCGAAGCCTCCTGGGGGTTGCCCGTGAAGCTCAGAGACGGCGGATCATGCGGGTGTTGCCCAGGGTGTTGGGCTTGACCCGGGCGAGGTCCAGGAACTCGGCGACGCCCTCGTCATGGGAGCGCAGCAGCTCCGCGTAGACGGCCGGATCGACGGCGCTCTGGTCCGCCATGACCTCGAACCCGTGGCGCTGGAAGAAATCGACCTCGAACGTCAGGCAGAACACCCGGCTGACCCCGAGAGCACGGGCCTCGTCCAGGAGGCGCTTGACGAGGGCGTGGCCCACGCCCCTGCCCCGCCAGCTGTCCGCGGCGGCGAGGGTGCGGATCTCGGCGAGGTCCTCCCACATGACGTGGAGGGCGCCGCAACCGATCAGCTCGCCCTCGGAGGACTCGGCGACGCGCAGTTCCTGGATGCCCTCGTAATAGGCGACCGTCTCCTTGGCCATGAGGATGCGCTCCTCAGCCAGCGGCGCCACGAGTCGCTTGATCCCCGGGACGTCGGAGGTGCGTGCGGGGCGGAGCGTGAAGTCGGCTGCTGGCATTCCTCCATCGTAGGGGCTGACGCGGCCGTGCCCGGAACCTGCGACGCAGGGTGGACATCCGGACATGCGAAAGGCCGACGACGGCGGGTCTCCCCGCCGTCGTCGGCCTTCAGTCATGCGTGGTGTTCAGTTACACGGTGCTGCGGGCCTCAGGCGGCTCCGCTGCCCAGCTCCCCGGCACTGCTGTCACCGTGAGTGCTCGGAGCGAGCTCCGGGACCGTGGGCTTGGCGGTGCCGGCGAAGGTGAACTTCGCCTCGTCGCCTTCGCCCTCGACGTCCACCAGAACGATGTCCCCGGCCTTGAGCTCCCCGAAGAGGATCTTCTCGCTGAGCTGGTCCTCGATCTCGCGCTGGATGGTCCGGCGGAGCGGACGGGCGCCCATCGCGGGGTCGTAGCCACGGGTGGCCAGCAGGACCTTGGCGGCCGGCGTGAGCTCGATGCCCATGTCCCGGTCCTTCAGACGGTTCTCCAGGCGGGTGACGAACAGGTCGACGATCTCGATGATCTCGTCCTGCGTCAGCTGCGGGAAGACCACGACGTCATCGACACGGTTCAGGAACTCGGGGCGGAAGTGCTGCTTGAGCTCCTCCGTGACCCGCGCCCGCATCCGGTCGTAGCCCGTCTTGGTGTCCGTGCCGGACTGGAAGCCCGTCATGACGCCCTTGGAGATGTCCCGGGTGCCGAGGTTCGTGGTCATGATGATCACGGTGTTCTTGAAGTCCACCACGCGGCCCTGGGAGTCGGTCAGGCGACCGTCCTCCAGGATCTGCAGGAGCGAGTTGAAGAGATCGGCGTGAGCCTTCTCCACCTCGTCGAACAGCACCACGGAGAACGGACGGCGACGGACCTTCTCCGTCAGCTGGCCGCCCTCTTCGTAGCCCACGTATCCGGGAGGCGCTCCGAAGAGCCGCGACACGGTGTGCTTCTCCGAGTACTCGGACATGTCCAGCGTGATGAGGGCGTCCTCGTCACCGAACAGGAACTCCGCGAGAGCCTTGGCCAGCTCGGTCTTGCCGACGCCGGTGGGGCCGGCGAAGATGAACGAGCCACCCGGGCGCTTCGGATCCTTGAGGCCTGCACGGGTGCGGCGGATGGCCTGGGACAGCGCCTTGATGGCGTCGTCCTGGCCGACCACACGCTTGTGCAGCTCGTCCTCCATCTTGAGCAGACGACTGGACTCCTCCTGCGTCAGCTTGAAGACCGGGATGCCCGTGGAGTTGGCCAGCACTTCGGCGATGAGTTCCTCATCCACCTCGGCGATCTCATCCGGACCGCCGTTGCGCCAGGCTTCTTCCTTCTCGTGACGCTCGGTCACGAGCTTCTGCTCACGGTCACGCAGTGCCGCGGCGCCCTCGAAGTCCTGAGCGTCGATCGCGGATTCCTTCTCCCGCTTGACCGCCTCGATGGCGACGTCCATCTCCTTCAGCTCAGCGGGAGGCGTCATGCGGCGGATGCGCAGACGGGCTCCGGCCTCGTCGATCAGGTCGATGGCCTTGTCCGGCAGGAAGCGGTCCGAGATGTAGCGCTGCGCGAGCGTGGCGGCGGCCTCGAGAGCGCCGTCGGTGATGCTCACGCGGTGGTGCGCCTCGTAGCGGTCGCGCAGGCCCTTCAGGATCTGGACGGCGTGATCCACGCTCGGCTCCGCGACCTGGATGGGCTGGAAGCGGCGCTCGAGTGCGGCGTCCTTCTCGATGTGCTTGCGGTACTCGTCCAGCGTGGTGGCGCCGATGGTCTGGAGTTCACCACGGGCCAGCATCGGCTTCAGGATCGAGGCGGCGTCGATCGCGCCCTCGGCGGCGCCCGCACCCACCAGGGTGTGGATCTCGTCGATGAACAGGATGATGTCGCCACGGGTGCGGATCTCCTTGAGGACCTTCTTCAGGCGCTCCTCGAAATCACCGCGGTACCGCGAGCCCGCCACCAGGGACCCGAGGTCCAGGGTGTAGAGCTGCTTGTTCTTGATGGTCTCCGGCACGTCTCCGCGGACGATCGCCTGGGCGAGACCCTCGACGACGGCGGTCTTGCCGACGCCGGGCTCACCGATCAGCACCGGGTTGTTCTTGGTGCGGCGCGAGAGGACCTGCATGACGCGTTCCATCTCGTGCTCGCGGCCGATCACCGGATCGAGCTTGTTCTCCCGCGCGGCCTGGGTCAGGTTGCGGCCGAACTGGTCCAGCACCACGGAACCGGCCGGGGTGCCTTCCTGCTGGCCCGAACCCACGCCGGCGCCGGCGGTCTCCTTGCCACCCTGGTAACCCGTCAGGAGCTGGTTGACCTGCTGGCGGACCTTGGAGAGGTCCGCACCCAGCTTGACCAGCACCTGCGCGGCGACGCCTTCACCCTCGCGGATGAGGCCCAGCAGGATGTGCTCGGTGCCGATGTAGTTGTGGCCGAGCTGGAGGGCCTCACGCAGAGACAGCTCCAGGACCTTCTTGGCACGCGGGGTGAAGGGAATGTGACCCGACGGCGCCTGCTGGCCCTGGCCGATGATCTCCTGGACCTGCTCGCGGACGCCGTCAAGCGAGATTCCCAGGGACTCGAGCGCTTTCGCGGCGATGCCGTCACCCTCGTGGATAAGGCCCAGCAGGATGTGCTCGGTCCCGATGTAATTGTGGTTGAGCAGCCGGGCTTCTTCCTGTGCAAGGACGACTACCCGGCGAGCTCTGTCCGTGAATCTCTCAAACATTTCGCCACACTCCTCAGATACGACGTAATTAGATGCTACGTGCGGACCAGCGGCTTGTGGGGCGTGTTCGCCAGAGGGGGAATCACCCGTCTTGCGCGGACACGGAAACGGCCGGCCCGGGACTGGGAAGTCCGGACCGGCCGCGAAACCGTAGCTCTCCTGAAATCAGCTGTTGGCCTTGTGGTACGCCTCGATGATGTCGGCGTGCACGCGGCCGCGGGAGCTGACCTTGTAGCCGTTCTCCTGAGCCCACTTGCGGATCTGGGCGGTGTCCTGACCCTTCGCCGCGGCGCGCTTCGGAGTGCGGGTGGTGCTGGTCACCCGGCGGGCGACGGTGATGTATTCCTCAAAAGCGCCCCGGAACTTCTGAGCATTTTCAGCGGAGAGATCAATCTCATAGTTGTTTCCATCCAGCCCGAAGCGGATGGTTTCATCGGCTACGCCGCCGTCGACGTCGTCGACAAGAATGATTTTGACTCGCTGTGCCATGGAGTATGGCTCCCATCGTGTGGTGGTTTAAGCAGGTCTTACGACCCGTATTGGCTGCGCCCCCGCACTAGAGTATGTCCGAATCGTTTCACCGAGTCAATAATCCGGATTAGTCAGTACCCGAATTATTCGCAGAAGCACCTGATTCACCGTCGTTATTCTTTGCCTTGGCGTCCCACTCTTCTTCCGCCTTGGCCAGGGCCTCACGCTCGGAACGGTCCGCATTCAGCAATGCGCGGATCGCGAACCAGAACAGCAGACCGACCACGAGGGACGGGAGAAGAACGGCGATGTATTCCATATCAGTTCGCCTCTGGCTTGAGCAGGGGGAAGAGAATCGTCTCGCGGATTCCGGCTCCCGTGAAAAGCATCACCAGGCGGTCCACGCCGAGACCGATGCCGCCCATGGGCGGGGCGCCGTATTCGAGGGCGCGGAGGAAGTCCTCGTCCAGCTGCATGGCCTCGACGTCGCCGGCCGCGGCCAGACGGGACTGCTCCGTCAGGCGCTCACGCTGAATGACGGGGTCGATCAATTCGGAGAACGCGGTGCCGCGTTCCATGCCGCCGATGATCAGATCCCAGGCCTCGATCAGCCGGCCGTCCTCGCGGTGCGGACGGGCCAGGGGCTGGGCAGAGGGCGGGTAATCGTAGACGAAAGTCGGATTCAGCAGAGTCGGTTCCACGATCTCCCCGAAAAGCTCCACCACGAGTTTTTCCGCACCCCATGCGGGGTCGATCTTCACGCCGTGCTTTTCGGCGATAGCGCGCAGTTCATCTTCCGTGGTGTCCGGGGTGATTTCCTGACCGACGGCGCTGGAGAGACCCGGATACACACCGAGCCACGCCCATTCCCCACCGAGGTCGATTTCGCCGGCCTCCGTCTGGATCACCCGGCCGGCGCCAATTGCATCGGCGGCGTCCAGGATGATCTCTTTCATCCGTTCGGCCATGACGAATTGATCCGCCCAGGCCTCATAGCATTCCAGGGTGGTGAATTCCGGGCTGTGCGTGGAATCGACACCTTCATTCCGGAAGACGCGTCCCATGTCATAGACGCGTTCGATTCCGCCGACCACGGCGCGCTTCAAATACAGCTCCGTGGCGATGCGCAGGGTCATCTTCTGGTCGAAGGCGTTGAGGTGCGTCTCGAACGGACGGGCAGAGGCGCCGCCGTGGACCAGGTTGAGGATCGGGGTCTCCACCTCCACGTAGCCGTGGCGGTTGAGCGTCTCGCGGATGGACCGCGTGATCGACGCGCGGGTGTAGACCATCTGGCGCGCCTCGTCGCGGACCAGGAGGTCGACGTACCGCTGACGGACGCGGGTCTCCTCGTTCAGGCCGGCGTGCAGCACGGGCAGCGGGCGCAGGGCCTTGGAGGCCATCCGCCAGGACTCGGCCATGATCGACAGCTCACCGCGGCGGGAGGAGATGACCTCGCCCTTGATGAAGACGTGATCCCCCAGGTCCACGAGGGACTTCCACTGGGAGAGGGCCTCCTCGCCCACCACGGCCAGGCTCAGCATGGCCTGGAGGCGGACGCCGTTGCCGTCCTGGAGGGTGGCGAAGCAGAGCTTGCCGGTGTTGCGCACGAACACCACGCGGCCGGTGACGCCCACGACGTCGCCGGTGGTCTCATCGGCCACCAGGTGGGCGTACTTCTCGCGGATCTCGCCCAGCGAGTGAGTGCGCTCCACCCCCACCGGGTACGCCTCCATGCCGAGCTCGAGCAGCTTCTGGCGCTTTTCCTGGCGAACCCGCATCTGCTCGTTCGCGTCGGAGGCCTCGGAATGGGGGGTGGGGTTTTCAGCAGTCACAGTCCCCTAGTTTACGTGACGCAGAGCCTGCCCACCTGGACGCTAGCATGGGGTCGTGAAGTTCCGGAAGGTCCTGGAAGTTCCCCGCACCGAATCCATCGTCCGTGCCGGGGACGGGGCGGAGTTGGCGATGGACAGTTATGGCGAGTCGGACGCGGACCGGAGCCTCGTCGTCGTCGGCGGGGTGTTCCTCACCGCGGCGCTCTACCGCCCTTTCGCGCAGGCCTTCGTGACCGCCCTCGAATCCGAGGACGACGGCCGCAGCTGGTCCGTCCACATCTACGACCGCCGGGGACACGGCCAGTCCTCCGAGCAGGGCCCCGAGTACGGCATGGATCTGGAGATCGCCGATCTGGAGGCGGTGCTGCGGCACACCGGGGCGAAGCACGTGCTGGGACACTCGCTGGGAGGCGCCGTGGTGCTCAACGCCGCACGGCACAGCGGCTCCGGGCTCGGCGTCTCCCGCCTCTCCGTCTATGACCCGGCCGTCAACATCGACGGCAGCACCCCCGTGGACTGGCTGCCGGCCTTCTCCCAGGCGGTGAACGACGGCGACGTCCCCCGCGCCATGGCGCGCATGCGGCGGGGCATGCTGCCGGGCACCGCCCTCTCCCGGGCGCCCGAACCGATCCTCGGCCTGCTCTTCGGGGCACTCGGCCGGACCAAGGCCAACAAGCTGTTCGCGGAGCTCATGCCCGCCTCCGTCGGGGAGCTGAAAGCGGCCCTGGAAGAGGAGGCCCACGCCGAGGATTTCGCCGGCATCGCGCAGGAGTGCTGCATCTTCTACGGCGCCCGCAGCCCCGAGTACTTCAAGCAGACGGCACGTCTCCTCCACGGCTCCGTGCCGGGTCCGCTGCGCCAGGTGCCGCGCTGCGTCCACGGGTCCGTCCCGGCCGTCGGCAAGCGTCTCGTCACCGCCCTCGCCCAGTTCCACGTCCACGGCGCCCGCGAGGAACAGCACCGCGGACGGAAGCGGAAGCCGGCGCAGCGGGGGACGGCGGACGCCGCCGCCTGACGGGTTCATGACTCGTCCAGACTGCTCCGCTAGGCTCTTGTCATGAAGCGTGAGTTGGTGCGCACCTCTGACGGTGCCGAGCTGGAACTGAACACCTACGCCGGGGGCGAGGACGCCGCGGGACCGGGCGTCGTCGTGGTGATCGGATCGCTGGTCACCGCCGCCGACTACGCCAAATTCGCCAAGGCCCTCTCCGAGGCGCTGAAGCGGCCGGTCCACGTGCTCAACCGCCGTGGCCAGGGCAAGTCGACCCCGCAGACCGACTCCTACTCGCTCGAGCAGGACGTCGAGGATCTGAAGGCCGTGCTCGAGCACACCGGCACGCGCGACCTCTTCGGCCACAGCTTCGGCGGCGCCCTCGTGCTGCATGCGGCCCGCAGCATCCCCGTGGATCACCTGGCCGTCTACGACCCGGCCGTCTCGATCGACGGCAGCGTCCAGGCGCCGTGGATCGGCGAGTACGAGGCCGCCCGCGCCGCCGGTGACACCGAGAAGGCCCTCGCGATCGTGATGCGGGGCCTGGAACCGCACGGCGCCCTGTCCCGCATGCCGCTGCACATGCTGACGCTCGGCAACAAGCTGACCGCCACCACCGGCTTCGGCAAGGAGATGCGCGAACAGCTCCCCAACGGCGTCCGCGAGATCAAGGCCATGATCGCCGCCGACATGTCCGCCGAGCCGTTCCTGGAACTGCCGCTCGAGACGCTCATCATGGTCGGCGAGAAGAGCCCCGCGTACTTCGGGGTCGCATGCGGCCGCCTGCACGAGGTCCTGTCCGGCTCCGCGTACAGCGTGATCCCCGGTCTCGGCCACGACGGCGTGAACCGCGCCCCCGCCCGCCTGATCGAGCCGCTCGCGGAGTTCTTCGCGGGCTGACTCCCTGCTCGACGAGTTGAACGGACCGGCCGCGTCCCCTCAGCTGAGGGGACACGGCCGGTTCTGCGTCACGCCTGCGGCAGGCCGCGGTCAGTGGTGACCGGCGCCTTCCGTCCTGCGCATCATGGCGGAGAGCACGACGGCGAACACCGCCACGCCGGCCGCCGTCAGGAACGCGATCCGCGTGCCGTCCAGCAGATCACCGTGGAGGGCGGTCCCCGCCGCGAACAGCGCCACGAGCAGAGCCGTGCCGGCAGCGCCGGCCACCTGCTGGAGCGTGCCCAGAATGGCGGAGCCGTGCGAGTACAGCTGCGGCGGCAGCGGGTTCAGGCCGTTGGTGAACGCCGGGGTGAACAGCAGCGCCAGCGAGAAGTTGAGCACCGTCTGGATGACCGTGACGTACCAGATCGGCGTCGACGCGTTCATCATGGCGAACTGCCACAGGCACAGCACCATGAGGGCCGAGCCGGTCACCGTCAGCGGGCGCGGGCCGATCTTGTCGTACAGGCGGCCGATGAAGGGACCGGAAAGTCCCATCGCCAGGCCGCCGGGCAGCATCACCAGACCGGTCACCAGGGGTTCCGCGCCCAGCACCTTCTGCAGGAACAGCGGGAGCAGGATCACGGTGCCGAACAGGGCGACCATGGCCACCACCAGGAGCAGCACGGAGACCGTGAACATCCGGTGGTTGAACGCCCGCAGGTCCAGGAGCGGAGCGCCGGTCCGCTGGAGGACCAGCTGACGCCAGACGAACAGAGCCAGGGAGACCACGCCCACGGCCAGCGCCACGACGGCGCCGGAACCGGGACCCGCCTGACCACCGTGGCCGCCGCCGATCTGACTCAGGCCGTAGACCACGCCGCCGAACGCCGGGATGGTCAGGAGGACGGAGAGCATGTCCAGACGCTGCTGGCCCGGCTCACCGACGTTCACCAGGTACTTCGCGCCGACCAGCAGTGCCACGATGGCCACCGGCAGCACGAAGATGAACATGAAGCGCCACTCGAAGTGCTCCAGGATCAGCCCGGACACGGTCGGGCCGAGTGCCGGCGCCACCGACATCGCGATGGTGATGTTGCCCATCACCATGCCGCGCTTGTTCATCGGGACCAGGGTCAGGATGGTGGTCATGAGCAGCGGCATCATGATGGCCGTGCCGGTGGCCTGCACCACGCGGCCGAGCAGCAGCACCCCGAAGCCCGGGGCGACCGCGGCGATCACGGTGCCCAGGGTGAACAGCCCCATCGCCAGGAAGTACGCCTGCCGCGTGCGGAGCCGTTCCAGGATGAAGCCCGTGGTCGGGATGACCACGGCCATGGTCAGCATGAAGCCGGTGGAGAGCCACTGGACCGTGCTCTCGGAGACGTCCAGCGCGGTCATGAGGCGCGGCAGGGCCACGTTCATAATGGTCTCGTTCAGGAAGACCGTGAACGTGGAGACCAGGAGGACGCTGATGATCACGACGACTTCGCGGGAGAGCTTCTCCGGCGCACCCGGCTCGGGTGCGGTCAGGGTGGCCTCGAGCGGCGAGTCGTACGCGGCGGGCGCGTCGAGCGGCCCGCCGGAAGGGTTCTTGATGTCGGAGGTCATGTCACGTCCTTGCGAGTGAATCAAAGGGGAGCGAGATGCCGCCGGACCGCCGGCGTCGGAGAACGACGGGCTGCGGGACCGGCAACGGTGGTTTCCCGGACGGGAGAGGGGACAGGACAGGCCTGGCACCAGAGCTCTTCCGAGCGGGAGGGATAGCGGAAACGGCGATCAGGGCACGGCGAAGCCGGGCCACTAAAGCCGGCACACCGCATGGCGCACTCCGAGCATTTCCAGGGAGTCCCTGACAGAGGACTCCGGGAGGAAGGCTGGGTCTCGCCTAGGCAGAAAGCGGTGTGTTATCGATCAGACGCACAGAACCAAGCTTAGCCGCAATGATGGCCAGAGCGTCACCCCTGAACGGGGTGAATTCGCAATTCTCCGCCAGGGGCTCGAGCGTGCGCGGGTCCACCACCTCGAAGTAATCGAGCTCGACGCCGGGCGCGGACCGCACCAGGTCGGCGGCGGACTCGAGGTCGAGGGGCTCGTGGGCGGCGGCCCGGGTCTCCAGGAGCCGCAGCGCCCGCGAGAGCACCAGAGCGGATTCGCGCTGCTCGGGCGACAGGAAGCGGTTGCGGGAGGACAGGGCCAGCCCGTCAGCGTCCCGGACGATGGGCACGGGCACGATCCGCACGTCGAAATCGAGATCGGCGACCATCTGCTGCACCAGGGCGAGCTGCTGCGCGTCCTTCTGGCCGAAATACGCCCGGTTCACCGGCACCGGCGCGTGCGCCAGGTGCAGGAGCTTCGACACCACGGTGAGCGCGCCGTCGAAGTGGCCGGGGCGGGAGGCCCCCTCCCACTTGCCGCCGAGCGGACCCGCCGTCACCCGGACGCCCGGCTCCCCCAGGGGATACATCTCCTCCACCTCGGGGGCGAAGACGAGCTGCACGCCGGCCTCCTCCAGCAGGGCGAGGTCGGCGTCGAGAGTGCGCGGGTAGCGCTCCAGGTCCACGGCTTCGCCGAACTGCAGCGGGTTCACGAAGATGCTGACGAGGGCGAAATCGTTCTCCCGGGCCGCCTGGCGCGCGAGCGTGGCATGGCCCTGGTGCAGGGCGCCCATGGTGGGCACGAACCCGGCCGAGGAGACCCCCGACGCCGCCGCCTCCGCCAGGCGGGCACGGAGTGCGGCCTTGGTGGTGACCAGTTCGATGCTCATGAGGACCTCTTCTTCAGCCTGCTCCGGCGCAGGCCCGGATCAGGGATGTGACGTGCTGCGGGCTCCCCTCAGCCCAGGACGTCACCCAGCGCCGCGGCCTGATCCGCCCGGAGACGGTCCTGGCGGACGGCGCGCTGAAGAGTGGCACGGGCCATGGAGAGGTAGGAGTCCAGGATATCGTCGCCCGGGACCGCGTCCTGATCCTCACCGCGGCCCGGGGCGTTTCGCAGCAGACGATCGCGGCCGGTCAGCGCCTCACGATGGGAGGACACGGTGCCGGCGTCGCCGCGCGACACCGGTCCGGTGAGCGCGGACTCCCCCGACGCCAGGGCGTTGTCCAGCGACGCGCGGAGCAACGGTCCGAGCAGGCGCTCCGGGTCGGCGACGCCGATCTCCCGGAGCACCTGCGCCGCCTGGGAGGCCAGGGTGACGAGGTGATTGGAGCCGTGCGCGAGGGCCGCGTGATACAGCACGCGCTGCTCCTCGGGGATGACCACGGGCTCGCCGCCCATCTCGATCACGAGCGCCTGGGCGATCGGGAGCATGGCCGGATCGGCGCTCACCCCGAAGACACAGTCCTGGAGACGGCCGAGGTCCAGACTCAGTCCGGTGAAGGCCATGGCCGGGTGGATGGCCAGCGGGATGGCACCGGCCGCACGGACCGGATCCAGCACGCCGACGCCGAAGCGGCCTGAGGTGTGCGCCACGAGCTGTCCCGGCCGCCACGCCCCGAGGGACGCCAGGCCCGAGACCAGCTCGCCGAGCACGTCGTCCGGCACGGCCAGGAGGACCAGGTCACTCCCGGCGACGATCTCGCCCGGTTCCAGCACCGGGACGCCCGGCAGCAGGTTCTCGGCCCGCTCCCGGCTCGCCTCGGACACCGCCGCCACCCCGGAGACCTGGTGTTCCGCCGAGCGCAGGGCGGCTCCGAGCACCGCGCCGACCTTCCCGGCGCCGATCACTCCGACGCGCAGGCGTCCGGCGCGCGAGCTGCCGCCCCCGGCGCCGGTCGACGCCGGGCCGTTCACCGGCTCAGGCATACTCACCCTCAGTCCCCTTGTCCTTGCCACCGTCCGCGCCGCCGTCGTCCTCCGGAGGGATCCGGCAGAAGCGCTCGACGATCAGGCCCACCACCAGCATGACCACCCCGCCGCCCGCCATGACGGCGGCCGTGATGACATGGTCCACGGCGCTGGAGTACTGCAGGAACTGCAGCTGCTCCAGCAGGATGCCCACATGCCAGCCGAACAGCACGGTCCCCGCGTACGCCCCGGCCTGCGCCAGGATCAGCGTCCGGGCGGCCAGGATCGGGTCGAGCTGCTTCTTGACCTTGGCGGTCTTCCAGCGGTGCACCCTCCAGCCCAGGAGGAACGTCAGCAGCGCGATCGCGAGCATGCTGAACACCGCGGCGAGCGGGAGCAGCGGCACCGGCAGACCGTACCGCTGCACGATCATCGAGACCAGGAGCCCCACCACCAGGAAGGCGAGGGCCAGCCCGGCGAGCTGAGCGGGTCGCATCAGGCGCATGATCAGTACTCGTCGTACTCGTCGACGTCGGGGTAGTCGGCCGCGGCGACGGCCAGCTCACGGACCGGGGCGCCGTTCAGGATGGCCTCGGGGTCCATCGCGGCCCACGGGACCAGGACGAACGCGCGCTCGGCGGCGCGCGGGTGCGGCAGGGTCAGGACGGGATCGTCGCTCTGGACGTCGCCGAAGACGATCACGTCGACATCCAGTGTGCGCGGCCCCCAGCGGACCTCGCGCACGCGGTGATGCATCTGCTCCACGGCCTGGCAGTGGGCCAGGAGGTCCAGCGGTTCGAGCTCGGTGTCGACCGCCAGGACCATGTTCAGGTAGTCGGGCTGGTCCTCGGGACCGCCCACGGCCTTGGTCTGGATGACCGGCGAGATGTCCACCAGGTGCACCGCCGGGTGATTCACCAGATCGGCGACGGCGGCGGACAGGGTGCCCTGCCGCTCGCCGAGGTTGCTTCCGAGGGCCAGGATGGCTCGGGTGCGGCTCATGCGGAACCTCCTTCGAGTCCGGGGAAATCGGCACGGGAACGGGACACCACGACGGCGACGTCCCCGAACGGCACCTCGATGGGCGCCTTGGGCTTGTGCACCGTGACCTCGACGGACTCCACATCGAAGCCCGCCAGGACGGCGCGGGCGATCAGGACGGCCAGCTTCTCGATGAGGTTCACGGCCGGTCCCTCGATCACGGCCGTCACGGCTTCCGCCACGAGTCCGTAGTGGGCCGTGTCCTCGACGTCGTCGGTCTCGGCCGCACGGCGGAAGTCCCGGTGCATGACCAGGTCCACCACGAACGGCTGGCCCTCGCGGCGCTCGAAGTCGAAGACCCCGTGGTAGCCGGTGGCGGTGACGCCGCGGAGTTCGATCCGGTCCAGCGTGCGGACGCCGCCGTCCCCCGCCACGCTCACGCCGCTCACGCCGCCCAGCGCGCGGCGACCTTCACCGCGTCCACGTTGGGGCCGACGTCGTGCACGCGGACGGCCCAGGCGCCCTGCCCGGCGGAGAGGGCGGTGATGGCCAGCGTGGCGGCGTCGCGCTCCACGGGAGCGGCGGCCTTACCGGCCGAGGTGAGCAGCTCACCGAGGAAGCGCTTGCGGGACGCGCCCACGAGGACGCGGTGACCCAGGTCCTGGAGACGGCCCAGGCCGCGGAGGAGCTCCCAGTTCTGCTCGCCCTGCTTGGCGAAGCCGAGGCCGGGATCGAGGATGAGGCGCTCGTCGGCGTGACCGGCGCTCCGGAAGCGGGCGCGCAGCTCCTCGAGCTCGGCGACCACCTCGGACACGACGTCCGTGTAGTCGGCGAGGGAATCCATGGTCTGCGAGTCGCCCCGGGAGTGGGTGAGGATGTACGGCACGCGGCGCGAGGCCACGAGCTGGATCATCTCGTCACTGACCCGCTGGCCGGAGACGTCGTTGACGATCGCGGCGCCGGCGTCCAGCGCGGCCGCGGCCGTGGAGGCGTTGACCGTGTCGATGCTGACCAGGGCCCCGGCCTTCACCAGTGCCGCGACCACGGGCAGCACGCGGCGCTGCTCCTCCTCCGGGCTCACCGGCTCGGCCCCCGGACGGGTGGATTCGCCCCCGACGTCGAGGATGTCGGCTCCGCCGTAGAACATGCGGAGGCCGTGCGCGATCGCGGAATCCGCGCTCGTGTGCTGCCCCCCGTCGCTGAAGGAATCCGGCGTCACGTTCAGCACACCCATGACCAGCGTGCGGTCCTGGGGGAGGTCTTCGAATCGGGCTGCTGCTTTGGCTTTCCGGATCACGGGCAAAGGATTGGTGGCCGGGCCGGTTCCCGGTGCTGCGGCAAGCGAGTCCATAGGGTATTTACCTTCCGAGTATCAGGCTCATGGCTTCAGCTCGTGTGGCTGGGTCGTGCAGCTGCCCGCGGACCGCGCTGGTGACGGTCTTGGCGCCGGGCTTGCGGATGCCCCGCATCGACATGCACATGTGTTCGCATTCCACGACGGCGATGGCACCGCGCGGCTTGAGGTGGGTGACGAGGGCTTCCACGATCTGCGTGGTGAGCCGTTCCTGCACCTGCGGCCTGCGGGCGATGATGTCCACGAGGCGCGCCAGCTTGCTCAGTCCCGTCACCATGCCGTCGTGCGAGGGGATGTATCCCACATGCGCGACGCCGTGGAACGGGACCAGGTGATGTTCACAGGTCGAGTAGAACGGGATGTCCTTGACCAGCACGAGTTCCTCGTGGTCCATGTCGAACATGGTCTGGAGGACCGAACCCGGGTCCTGGTGGATGCCCGAGAACATCTCGGCGTAGGCACGCGCCACCCGGGCGGGGGTGTCGGCCAGGCCGGAACGGTCCGGGTCCTCCCCCACGGCGATCAGGATCTCCCGGACCGCCGCCTCGATGCGCGGCAGGTCCATGGGGCCGTCCGCTGAGGCGGCGTCCGAGGCAGTGCTGGGGACGTCGTCGTCGATGTGAGTCACCTAAGCATCCTAGCCGTCCGGCTCAGAGACCCTGCGGGCCTTCGGGCTGTCCGTCATCTTCGATCACATGCGGCGCGGAGTCTGACTCGGCCGTGGCCGGGACCTGCTGGGCGGCCAGCTGGGCCTTTTCACGGCTGGACTGCACCGGCGCGATGTGCTGCACCGGGCGGGATTCCTTGGAGAGCCAGATCGGGCGCTGGACAGGCTTGCGCACGCCCGCCGTCAGGCGCTCCACATCGGCCTGGTTGATGGTCTCCTTCTCGAGGAGCTCCAGTGCCATGGCGTCCAGGATGTCCCGGTTCTCGGTCAGCACGGAGTACGCCTCGTCGTGGGCGTCGTCCAGGAGCCTGCGCACCTCTTCGTCGACCAGGGCCGCGAGTTCGTTGGAGATGGTGACTCCGCTGTCATCGCCGCCGCGGCCGGCGCCCATGACGTTGGAGACGCCGCCGGCCACCTTGATGGCGCCGACCTTCTCGCTCATGCCGAGCTCGGTGACCATGCGGCGGGCCGTGGTGGTGGCCTGCTCGATGTCGTTGGAGGCGCCCGTGGTGGGGTCGTGGAACACGATCTCCTCGGCCACACGGCCGCCCATGGCCCAGGCCATGCGGTCCAGGAGCTCGTTGCGGGTGTAGCCCTGCGGATCGTCGTCCGGGACCACCAGGGTGTAGCCGCCGGCTCGGCCGCGCGGCAGGATGGTCACCTTGGTGACGGGCGGGGCGTTGTGCAGGGCCGCGGCCACCAGAGCGTGACCGCCCTCGTGGTACGCGGTGATCTTGCGGTCGTGTTCCTTCTGCGTGCGGCTGCGGCGCTGCGGGCCGCCCATCACGCGGTCCACGCCCTCGTCCAGGGCACGGTCGTCGATCAGGTCCGCGTTGGAGCGGGCCGTGAGCAGCGCGGCCTCGTTCAGCACGTTGGCCAGGTCGGCGCCGGTGTAGCCCGGGGTCTTCTTGGCGACGGCGTTGAGGTCGACGCCGGGCGCCAACGGCTTGCCCTTCGCGTGCACCTTGAGGATGTCCTCGCGGCCCTTGCGGTCCGGGGCGTCCACCGGGATCTGGCGGTCGAAACGGCCGGGACGCAGCAGGGCGGGGTCCAGGATGTCGGGGCGGTTGGTCGCCGCGATCATGATGACGTTGGTCTTGGCGTCGAAGCCGTCCATCTCCACGAGCATCTGGTTCAGGGTCTGCTCGCGCTCGTCATTGCCGCCGCCGATGCCGACGCCACGGTGACGGCCGACGGCGTCGATCTCGTCCACGAAGATGATGGCCGGGCTGTTGGCCTTGGCCTGCTCGAACAGGTCACGGACACGCGAGGCGCCCACACCGACGAACATCTCGACGAAGTCCGAGCCGGAGATGGAGAAGAAGGGGACCCCGGCCTCGCCGGCGACGGCGCGGGCCAGCAGGGTCTTACCGGTGCCGGGAGGGCCGTAGAGCAGCACGCCCTTCGGGATCTTGGCGCCGAGGGCCTGGAACTTGCCGGGCTCGCGCAGGAACTCCTTGATCTCATGGAGCTCCTCCACCGCCTCGTCGGCGCCGGCGACGTCCGCGAAGGTCACCTGCGGCATGTCCTTGCTGAGCATCTTGGCCCGGGACTTGCCGAACTGCATGACCTTGGAGCCGCCGCCCTGCATGCGGGACATGAGGAACCAGAACAGGAGGACGAGCAGCAGCACGGGCAGCAGCAGGGACAGCAGACCGGAGAACCAGTTGCTCTCCACCGGCTGATCCTGGAAGCCCTTGGACGGCTTGGCGTCGTTCACCGCGGTGACGACGTCCTTGGCGCGGGCATCCACGTACTTGAAGTAGACGTCCTTGCCCTTGTCCTGGCCGTCGACGCTGAGGGGATCCTTGAGGGTGAGGCTCACCCGGTTCTCGCCGTCGATGATCTTGGCCTGGTCCACCTTGCCCGACTGGGAGAGCAGCTCGAGACCCTTGTTGGTGTCGATCTGCGCGGGTCCACCCGGCGCGAACGTGGCGAAGGCGAGGAGCATGATGGCCACCGCGACGGCGATCCAGATCCAGGGACCCTTGGCGATATTTTTGAGTTTCATCTACCGGGGCGTGTGCCCCATCCCTCCTGCGAATGCTTGGCCCGAGCACGGCGCTGGACCCAGTTCTCTGGAATCTAGCTTTACACCGTCTCCACCATCAGACGCACATCGGATGCGAAAAGTTCCCTCAGGGCGAAAGTGGGGCGCCCGCGGTCAGTTCAGGCGATCGATCTCCAGCGACTCCAGGACCGCGCCCGCACCGCCCACGAGCGAGGCGCCGACCTGGCCGGACTCGCGGAACACCAGATCCGTCAGGGCCACGAGACCGTCTTGAGTGAAGATCTCCACCGAGCAGCGGTCCAGGATGAGGTCGAGCCGCAGAACCCCGTCGCGCAGCGCGGCCCCGACCCGCTCCACGGACGCGAACTTCCCGTGGAAGGCGACGTCGCCGCTGTTCCGGCGGTCCAGGCTCAGTACCCCCTCCTCCGGCGAGTAGCGGACGACGGCGGCCCGCTCGCCGTCGTCGAACAGGCGGAGGGTGAGCGGGGCGGCGCCCGGCCGGACCGCCAGGAGGATGCGCTGGGCGCCGTCGTCGGGGAAGTCAGCCAACGCGAAGGGTTCGCCAGGTTCGAGCGCGACGCCGCGGGCCTCCTGAACACGCTGACCCGCGCCGGGTTCGGGAAGGATCGGCCGCTGGGCGAGCCGCAGGCCGTCCGGTGTGGACACCAGAGTGGCCCGCCGGGCGAGCGTCATCCCGGAGCGCCACGGGTCCGTGGGCGTCTGGACGGCGTAGTCCCAATTGCTCATCCAGCCGATCAGCACCCGGCCCTCGCCGGGGGCGCTGTCGAAGGAGACGGTCGCGTAGCAGTCGCGGCCGTGGTCGAGCCAGAGGCACTTGGCGAGTTGTGCCGCGGACGCGTCCGAGGCGGGGCCGTCCGCATCCACGGGGCCCTCGGCCAGGAGCGAGCCGGGGTCGGGGGTGAAGCGCACGCCGTCGAAGTCGCCCACGAAGTACTGGCCGCCGGAGCCCCCCGCCACGCCGCCGGGGTTCAGGTTCACCAGGAGGACCCACTTCTCCCGGCCCGGACGCTCGGGGTCCGGGAGCGGAAAGAGGTCGGGGCATTCCCAGACGCCGCCGATGGCGTTGGCGGGCCCGAACTCGCTCAGGAACTCCCAGTCCCGCAGGTTCTCCGAGCGATAGAGGACCACTTTCCTCTCCAGCGCCTCGACGGCCACGAGGAGCCAGAAATCGCCGGCGGGGTCCTGGCAGCGGATGACCTTGGGGTCCCGGAAGTCGCTGGAAGACCGGTCCAGCACGGGGTTGCCGGCGAACTTGGTCCAGGTGAAGCCGCCGTCGAGGCTGTAGGCCAGCGATTGCGCCTGTCGCCCGGCCAGCGGGTGCGGCGCCTCGTAGGCGCTCGTGTAGATCGCGACCAGGGGAGGCCGCTCGGCGGTGCCGAGGCCGCTCGTGTTCCGCGCGTCGAACACGGCGCTGCCGGAGAAGATGCCCTCCCCGTCCTCGCACGGAATCGCGACGGCGTGCTCCTCCCAGCGCACCAGATCGACGGACGTGGCGTGACCCCAGGACATGTTGCCCCAGACGTTCCCGAACGGGTTGTTCTGGTAGTAGAGGTGGTAGAGCCCGTGGTGGAAGATCAGGCCGTTGGGATCGTTGAGCCAGGTGTTCTCCGCCGTGTGGTGCAGGACGGGACGGCGGTCGGGAGTCCCGGACCTCACACGTGTTAGGTCAAGGGTGTCGAGAGATGCGCAGGGGTTGTGGGGCATGGAGACATTAAACGGCATCCGGGGCTGGAAGGGTAGCCGGGGTGATGGCTCGGGAGCCCGAGCGGCCATGACCGGGACCCGCGAGTTCCCTCTCCCCAGCCCCCGCTCTCTGGAATCCACTGTTTCCGCGCCCAGATTCGTCGTTTGCGCCTCAATTGGGGCGCAAGAGGGGAACTAGGGCGCAGGGCCAGGCGAAGAACATGGACCCGGACAGCACGGAACCCCGCCCGGAACACCCCCGGCTGTGTCAGCGCGGGCGGTGTCCGGACGGGGTTCCGGAAGAAGGTGTCTACTCGTAGACGTGCGGGGCCAGGCTGCCCACGAAGTCCAGGTTGCGGTACTTCTCGGCGTAGTCGAGGCCGTAGCCCACCACGAACTCGTTGGGGATGTCCTTGCCGACGTACTTGACGTCGATCTCGACCTTGGCGGCATCCGGCTTGCGCAGCATGGTGCAGATCTCCACGCTCGCGGGGCCACGGGATTCCAGGTTCGCCTTGAGCCAGGAGAGGGTCAGGCCGGAATCGATGATGTCCTCGACGATCAGGACGTGCTTGCCGAGCAGGTCCGTCTCGAGGTCCTTGATGATACGGACGACGCCGGAGGACTGCGTCCCGGAGCCGTAGGACGACACGGCCATCCAGTCCATGGTCACGTGGCTGTGCAGTGCCCTCGCGAGGTCCGCCATGACCATGACCGCGCCCTTCAGCACGCCCACGATCAGCAGATCGCGGCCTTCGTAATCCTTGTCGATCTGAGCGGCGAGTTCCGTGATGCGCTGCTGGATCTCCTCCTTGGTCAGAAGAATTTCCTTGAGATCTGCCTGGACGTCCTGCGAATCCACCCTGACTCCTGTTGTGTCTAGCCTTGGCCTGTCAGTCCCGCGTCTGCCGCGCGACCCCCGGTACTCCTGAGCACCAGTTTCCCATACTCCCCGCTGCCCCTGCGCGCCCCTTTGGGCCTCGGCAGGCGATGCACACTCACCTTGCCCGGCAACTGCACAGGACCCGCACTTCCCTGCCGTTTCAGGAGAGCGACGGCGGCCTGGAGCCTCTCGTAACTCGGCGAGCCGCCCAGCGCGGTCACGGCGAGTGCGACGACTCTCACACGCAGAGCCTCCGGGAGCTCCCGGAGCCCCTGCTCGGGAAGCTCGAGGACGCCGTCCCCATGGGTCACCGCGAGGGCGGCGAAGTGCCGTTCGGACTCGGCGTCCAGGAAGGCGGCGTCGGCCGCGAGGATGTGGGCCGAGCGGTGCAGCGACTCCGCGACTCCCGGGCCGAGCTGCTGCTCCAGGAGCGGCAGCACCACGGTCCGCACGCGGGACCGAGCGAAGGCGGGATCGGCGTTGCTCGGGTCCTGCCAGGTGTCCAGCTCCTCCGCCTCACACACGGCTTCCGTGTCCTCGCGGCGCAGGTCCAGGAACGGCCTCAGGTAGGCGCCCTCGGGGAAGTCCCGCCGGCGGGGAATGCCGGACAGCGCGCGAGTCCCGGAACCGCGGGCGAGCGCCAGGAGGACCTGTTCGGCCTGGTCGTCCAGGGTGTGACCGAGCAGGACCACCTGGGCGCCGGCGTCGCGGGCGGCTGACTCCAAGGCAGCGTGCCGAACGATCCGGGCGGACGCCTCCGGCCCATCGCCCGTGTCGGGGACCGTCACGGTGACCACCTGGACCGGGTCCAGTCCGAGGCCCAGGGCCTGCCCCGCCGCTCGTCGGGCGACCTCCGCGGAGCCGTCCTGCATCTGGTGATCCACCACGACGGCGCCGGCCTCGAACATGCCGCTTCGGGCATAGAACGCTGCGGCGGCGGCCAACGCAAGCGAATCCGGGCCTCCGCTCAGCGCGACGAGCACTCTCAAGGGGCCGTCACCCGACGGATTCAGCGCCCGCTGACCACGGGCCATATTCCGGGGCAGGTATCCTTCATCCTCCAGCGCCTGGCGCAGATGCAGCCGGGCTGTCCCCAGGACCGGGGCGAGCCGCCCCTTGCTCCGGCGTCCACGGGGCCGCGCGTCGGGGTCGGCGTCCACCGAGCCGGGCACAGCGGTCGTGACGCCTTGCGCGGGAGCCGCCGGGAGCTCCGTCTCAGACACCGCCGGCGAGCCCCATGCGCACGAGCCAGGTGTCGGCGTCGTGGATCTCGGCCTCGGTGGGGAGGTTCTCGGGGCGCTCCCAGACCTTGTTGAAGCCTTCCATCCCGACGCGGTCCACCACGGCACGGACGAAGCGCGCGCCGTCCGTGTACTGCCGCATCTTGGCGTCCAGCCCCAGCAGACGCCGGAAGAACTTCTCCACCACGCCGCGGTCCTTGCCGCGCGCGCTGAATCGCTGCCGGATGGTGCGGACACTCGGCACGACGTCGGCGTCCACAGCGTCCATGACCACGTTCGCGTGGCCTTCCAGCAGGCTCATGATGCCGGTGAGGCGCGACATGATCGCCTTCTCCTCCGGGCCCTGCAGCAGATCCGTGATCGAGCCCTTGGGGGCCTCGGGATCCTGTCGCTCCTCCTTCAGGGACACGACGGCACGCGTGGCCCGCTCGAGGAAGGACCCGGCGTTGTCCACGAGGGAGCCGCTCAGCTGCCCGATCTGCTCCATCATGAAACCGGCCAGCCACGGCGCCGCGGCGAACTGCACGCGGTGGGTCTGTTCGTGCAGGCAGACCCAGAGCCGGAAGTCGTCCGGGTCCACGCCCAGCTGACGTTCGATCTCCACGATGTTCGGGGCTACCAGGAGCAGTCGCCCCGCGTGGCCCTCCCCCTGGTTCAGGTGGGCGGAGAACGGCTCGTACTGGCCGAGCACCTTGCTGGAGAGGAAGGCCAGCACCGAGCCCATCTGCGCCCCGGTGATCGCCCCGCCGACCTTGGCGCTGCCCGGGGTCATGTCCTTGGCCAGCCGCTCCCGGAACGCGTGGAGGGCGGGCGTCATCATGGCCGCGAAACCCTGCGTGTTCGCCTTCGCCCAACCGGCCCGGTCCACCACGAGGACCTGGGAGTCCCGCAGATTACGGGCGGCTTCCAGGCCGGTGATCCGGTGCACATGCTCCACCGAGGCGTCGGCTTTGGCCCGGATGTCCTGCACCGCGGCCGCGATCTCGGCCGGGCGCAATCGGGGCCCCGCCGGGGCGAGCCGTGCCGCGGTGGCCGCGGCCAGATTCCAGTCGATGAGTGCTGGTGTGGACTGAGAGCTCATGTCACCATCCTGCCCTACCGGGCTGACAGTTCACCGGGCTTCCGGTCCGGATGCGGGCGGAGCGGCTCAGCGGCAGCCGCAGCCGGCGAGCACCGTCGCCGAATCGTCGAGGGCGGCTTTGTTGCCCGCCGCGCCCGGCGTGAGGCCGTTCCCGATGAAGGAGAAGACGAGGAGCCGGCCGTCGGCGTCCACCACGTAGCCCGACAGGCTGAGCACGGTGTTGAGCGTCCCGGTCTTCGCCCGGACCAGGCCCGCGCCGCCCTTGCTGGAGGCGTCCCCGTACCGGGCGTTGAGCGTTCCGCTGAGCCCCGCCACCGGGAAGCCGTCCAGCGCGGCCCGCAGCGCGGCGTTGGACCCGGTGGTCATGAGCCGGATCAGCGCGGTGAACTGGGCCGGGCTGACCCGGTTGGCCGCCGAGAGGCCGCTCAGATCCGCGATCACCATGCCGCGCGTGTCCAGTCCGAGCTGGTCGAGTTCGCTCCGGACGGCCGCGATGGCGCCGGCATAGCTTCCGGGGCGGCCGGACTTCACGGCGACCATCCGGCCCAGGACGTCGGTCAGGAAGTTGTCCGAGTGCTGCAGCATCCAGGACACCTGTTCGGCGACCGTGGCGGAGTCCACCCCGGCCAGGACGTCGCCCGGGCCGGCCTTGCCGCCGGCCACGAAGGTGAGAGGGGTCCCGCCGGTCGCGCCCGCCGTGGTGAGCGCGGCCAGGAACGCCTTGACCACGGTGGCGGTCTGATCCTGCGGGCGCGGGCCGGTGAGCACGTCGGGGTCCGTTCGCGCCGAATTCAGCGCCATCGGCGCGACGGGCGCGGTCTCCCCCGCGGCGACATCCCCCGGGTCGACGGCCGGATTCAGCGCAGGCCCGCTGAACAGCCCGGCGTCCCCCGCGACCGTCACCTTGCCCTTCACCCCGGCGGCCCGCAGCTGCGCGACCGTGCGGGAGGCGAGCGTCGCCAGTCCGGCGTGGCCCATCACCTCGTCCGGCTGGGAGGCGCCCGCGGTGAGCAGCACGTCTCCCCCGCCCCGGATCGTCAGGGAGGACGGACCCGTGCGGATGACCTCGGTCGTGAAGCGGGTGTCCGGGCCGAGCGACTGGAGCGCCGCGGCGGCGGTCAGCAGCTTCATGTTGGAGGCCGGAGTGCGTGCGTCGTCAGCGGCGCGCGAGTACAGGACCGCTCCCGACGCCGCGTCCACGACCTGAGCGGCGAAGCTCCCGTCGCCGTCGGGCGCCAGGGTCTTGCCGAGCAGCGCGGACAGCGCCGCCGGGGACGGCTGCGGGGCCCTGGAACGCAGACCGCCGCTCTGCGGGGCCGGGGCCGTCGGCGGCAGCTGCCAGGGCGGGGTGCTCACGGCGGGCTGAGACGAGGCGGAGAACGAGGCCCCGGACCAGTGGATTCCGAGGGGGACGATCAGGGCCAGCAGCACGAGGACCAGGAGTGCCGAACCCGCGGCACGCGCCACCCTGCTCATGTGTGTGAATCCCCTGTCACCGTCCCGGCCCGGCGGCGTCATGGGCCTGCTGCGGGCTGCCCGGCCGGAGAAAATCCCAGGCCGTGGCTATATCCTCAATAGTAGTCGGCGGCAGGGTCACCAGCCTGCCGCTCAGTACCTCACGCCGCGAGGCGGCACGACAAGCTACGGAGTTCCCATGAAGCACGACGTCACGATCGAGATCCCGCGCGGCTCCCGCGTCAAGTACGAAGTGGACCACGAGACCGGCCGCGTCCGCCTGGACCGCGTCCTCTTCACCTCGATGCAGTACCCCACCCACTACGGTTTCTTCGACGACACCCTGGGTGAGGACGGCGACCCGCTGGACGCCCTCGTGTTCTACCCGGATGTGGACCTGTTCCCCGGCATCGTCATGGAAGCCCGCCCGATCGCCATCTTCAACATGGAGGACGAGGCCGGCGGCGACGCCAAGGTCGTCTGCGTGCCGGCCGACAAGCGCTTCGACCACCTGCAGGAGATCGGCGATCTGGACGAGTTCCTGGTCAAGGAGATCGAGCACTTCTTCACCCGCTACAAGGACCTCGAACCGGGCAAGTGGGTCAAGGCCGCCGGCTGGTCGGACCGCGCCGCCGCCGAGGCAGAGCTCCAGGCCTCCATCGAGCGTTTCCAGGCCCAGGGCCACTGATCCCCGCCGGGGCACTCCCCGGACGCACGACGACGGCGACCCGCCGCGCGACTGTCACTGACGGTCCGCGGCGGGTCGCCGTCGTCGTGGTGGAGAGGGAAGCACCCGCCCGCAGGCCAGCCATTACAGTTGCAGGGAGGCCGGGAATCCGGCCGGACCTGGGATCCTCGGAGGGACGAACGGATGAGTGGGAACACCGCGGAGCGCACCGGCTTCGTCGATGCCGTCACGGGCCGGCCCGTGCTGCGGCACCCCCGGACCGGACAGCTCTACGTCACCAAGAAGGGGTGGCCGCACTTCTGGGGCCGGACCCTGGACGCGGTGGCGGTGCTGGTGGTCGCCGGGTCACTGATCGCGGTCTTCAACGCCCTGGTCCAGAGCTATGCGCTGGGATCCCTGTCCATCACGTTCCAGACGAGTTTCTGGGCCTACGCCGGGGCCGCCGCGGCGATCTGGTTCCTGGTGGTCTTCCTGTACGGGATGGTCTGCGGCCGCGTCGGCGGGCTGGGCGACCTCGCGGCCGGCATGCGAGGGGTCCGGATCAGCGACGGCAGGCGCGCGGGCGCCTGGCTGGGCGGCTGGCGGACACTGTGCTGGTCGTTCGCCCCGCTGTGGGTCGTGCTCCTGATCCTGTCCCTCACGGAGGGCGGCACCAGCGGCGGCGACGGCTACACGGCGAAGTTCACCGCGATCGACCTCCGCTCCGGGCTGGCGCTCGGGATGCCGCCCGTCCCCGACCCGGCAGCGGATCCCACGACCGTCCCCGGAGGCTCCCGCTCATGAACAGTTACGCCGTCTGCTTCCGCGCCTCCCGGATGACCCCAGAGGCGACCGACGCGCTGCGGGCCCTCGGCGCGCGGAAGGCCGAAGCGTCGCCGACCTGGTGGCTGACCACGCAGGACGCCGACGACGCCGTGCGCGCGGCACTGCTGGCGCCCCGCCATCCCGGCCTGCTCGCCGCGGTCGGGGCGGCCCAGGGCGTGGACGACACCTCGGCGCGCTTCGCCCGGGATCTGGCCACGGGCGCCATGGTGGCGCTGGGGAAGGGGCAGGTCCGTTATGCGGTGGCGGTCGCCGGCGAATCACCGGAGGCCGCGCTGGACGCGGAGGGCGCCCTGCGGCTCGTCGCCCGGATCGTGGCGGCCCGTTCCGAGGCCGAGTGGCGCGTGGTGGACCTGCTGACGCCCGGCGTCCGCGGCCAGTACAAGACCGTGGCGTCGGCGCTCGGGATCACGACCCAGGCGGTCAGCAAGGCCCTGGGCCGGACTGGCTGGCACGAGGAGCTCCTCGGGCGCGGCCTGGCGACCCGGCTGCTCCGGGGAGCTGCCGGCGCCGGCGACTGAGGCGGACCCGGCCCCTACGCGAGGAGGGAACGCAGGACGCGTGCCGCGCCGTCGTCGTCCACGGAGGCCGTGATCTCGTCCGCCACGGCCCGGACCTCTTCGGGGGCCTGGCCCATGGCGACGCCGCGGGCGGCCCAGGCGAGCATCTCGACGTCGTTGCGGCCGTCGCCCATGGCGAGCGTGCGCGTGGCATCCCAGCCGAGGGAGGCACGGAGCCGTTCGAGGGCGCTGGCCTTGGTGACGCCGGCCGCGGCGATGTCCAGCCACGCCGTCCAGCCGACCGAGTAGGTGACGCCGCTCAGGCCGATGCCGGCGATCGCCTCGGTGAAGTCCTCGGACGTGTTCTCGGAGCTGAAGACCACCACGCGGACGGCTTCCGCCTCGAGCATCTCGTGGAAGTCGACGGCCGTGGCCTCGACGCCGAAACTGGCGTCCTGGAAGCGCTCGGTGGAGAGGAAGCGGCCCTCCGAGTCCTCGAGGGCGTACTTCGCGACGGGCAGGCGCTTGCGGAGCGCGGTGAGGGCCGGAGCGGGGTCGAAGGTCTCGCGGTGGATGACTTCGTAACCGTCGGCCAGGGTGGGGTCGAGGCGGAGCGTGACGCCGCCGTTGCAGCACACCACATGACCTTCGGTGAGGCCGATGAGCTCGACGATCGGAAGGGTGGCGTTCAGGGAACGGCCGGTCGCGATGATCACCTGGTGACCTGCGGCGACGACCGCCTGAGCGGCTTCGCGGACGCCGGGGGACATGTGGCCGTCGTGGTCCACGAGGGTGCCGTCGACGTCCAGGGCGATGAGGTGGGCGGTGGGATTCTGCTGCTGATCTTCGATGTCAGCGACTGCATGTTCAGTCAAAATGGTCATGATTCAGTGAAGCACTCCACGGCGCGCCGGGCCAGGAGCCAGGTCACAGCGCGGCGTGAATTCAGCGTGAACAGCCGGGCGCGGAGGTTAATACTCACAGCCTTGCGCACAGTGTGGATGTTCGCCTGGGTGGGCCGCGGTCCGGGCTCCACGTACAGTACAGACCGGTGGGCACACGGCCCGCGGACAGGGGGCGAGAAGGCACGATGCCGAGGAACCGGCCGGCCGCAGCGACGGCGGAGAAGGGCCTGTGGCCGCGGGTCAAGGGCTGGTTCTCCACCGCTCTCATGCTCGCGATCCTGCTGGTCGGCCCGGCGTTCGCGGTGGCCGGCGTCGTGATGACTGCCCACGACGACGACCTCCTCGCCCACGGGACCCGGACGCCCGGCGTCGTGGTCAGGGTGGAGGACGGCCAGAAGGCGAGCAATCGCCAGATCGTCGCGTCGTACTCCGATGACGCCGGCGAACCGCTGACCGTCCGGGCCCTCATCCCCACTGATCTCCATCCGGCCGCAGGCGACCCGGTGACCGTGGTGCGCGAGCCCGGCAACCCGTCCCGCGCCGTCGTGGAGGGGTACGAGACCTGGGGGATCTTCTTCCGGGGCGTCGGGTTCTTCGTCACGTTTCTGCTGCTGATCCCGGTGGTGCTGGTGTTCCTGATGAAGGGGATGCGGCGGCTCCGGGGGCGTGGGCGCCGGGGGCGGACCACCTGAGGCACCCCGCCCACGCTCGGCCTACGCACCGCCAACCTCCGGCCCACCCCCGGTTCATGGGATCACCCCCGGAAATTTCCGTGGGTCGACAACGTTCGCGTGGGTGGTTGGCGTTGGAGTTTGTCCACATCCGGCAACGGCCCCACGCAGGACAGTCGCGGATGACGAATCGTGGAGGGATGAAGTTCCCACCCGCCCATTTCGTGACCTCCCCCTCCGGTCTGCGGTCCGGCCCGACGCCCTGGCGACTCCACCACGATTTCCGCCAGGGACGGCTGGTCCGGCTGCGCAGAGGCGTCTACCTGCCCACGGCGGAGTGGCTTGCCGGCACCGCGTGGGACCGTTACGCCCTGACGATCGCGTCGCTGGCTGTGACCGGTCGTTCACCGGTCTTCTGCCGCGAGACGGGACTGGCACTCTGGGGTGTCGGGCTGCGCCGCGTCCCTCTGACGGTCGACTTCCTGACCCCGCTCCCCCAGAAGCTGGGGCGCCGGCCGCTCCCGGGACTGTACGGTGACAGCGGCCTGGCCGCTGAGGCGTGGGCCGGCGTCGCTCGGGAGGGCGCTCCGCCGGGCCCGCTCCCGCCCGGATTCCGGGACGCGCTCAGGCTCGGCGCCGACGACGGAAGCCTCCGGCTGCGGGTTCCGATCCTCGGTCTCGACCTCCGCGTCCAGGCGTTCGATGATCTGCTCTTCGACACCATTCACCGCCTGACCTTCGACGACGCCGTGGTGGTGCTGGACCAGGTGCTGTCGGGAGGCGGGTCGGCGGGCGCCACCAGGACACGGGAGGACCTGCTGGGGATCTGCGGGAGACTGCCGTCGAACGCCGCGCGACGCAGGATGTCGGAGGCGCTCGCCCTGGCTGACCCGCGATCCGAATCGGTCGGAGAATCGTGGAGCAGGGCCCTCATCCACCGGCTCGGCTTCGAGGCGCCCGAACTCCAGCACCGGATCCCGGGACCGCAGGGCGAGATCGCGCGGACGGACTTCTTCTGGCCGGAGGCGCGGCTCGTGGGCGAATTCGACGGCCTGGTGAAATACCTACGGGCGCAGGACCTCAGGGGGACGGATCCGGCAAGGGTGGTCGTGGAGGAGAAACGCCGCGAGGATCGGATCCGGGCCGAGGGCTACGGCGTGGTCCGCTGGGTCTGGGACGATCTGCGGCGTCCCGAGCGGTTCGCGGCTCTGCTGCTCAGGGCAGGTGTTCCGCGGCGTGGCCGATGATGCCGACGGCACCCCCGGAAACGTTGATGACCCACGGAAATTTCCGTGGGTCATCAACAAAACCGTGGGGTGAAACGCCGCCCCTAGAGGACCGGGAACACCTCGAGGCCGCCCAGGTACGGACGGAGTGCGGCCGGGACCGTGACGGAGCCGTCCGCGTTCTGGTGGTGCTCCAGGATGGCGACGATCCAGCGGGTCGTGGCCAGGGTGCCGTTCAGGGTCGCGACGGCGCGCGTGCCCTTGGGCGTCCCGTCCTCCGCGAACACCCGCTCGCGGATGTTCAGGCGGCGGGCCTGGTAGCCGGTGCAGTTGGAGGTGGAGGTCAGCTCGCGGTAGGCGCCCTGCGTGGGGACCCAGGCCTCGCAGTCGAACTTCCGTGCGGCGGAGGAGCCCAGGTCACCGGCGGCCGTGTCGATCACGCGGTACGGCAGCTCGCACTTGGCCAGCATCTCCTCTTCCCAGGCCAGCAGGCGCTCGTGTTCGGCGGCCGCTTCCTCCTGAGTCGTGTAGATGAACATCTCCACCTTGTTGAACTGGTGGACGCGGATGATGCCGCGGGTGTCCTTGCCGTGCGAACCGGCCTCACGGCGATAGCACGAGCTCTGGCCCGCGTAGCGGATGGGACCGTCGGACAGGTCCAGGATCTCGTCGCCGTGATAGCCGGCCAGGGCCACCTCGGAGGTGCCCACCAGGTAGAGGTCGTCCTCGGCCAGGCGGTAGATCTCGGCGTCGTGCTTCACATCGAAGCCGGTGCCCTGCATGGTCTCCGGACGCACGAGCGTGGGGGTGATCATCGGGACGAAGCCGTTGGCGATCGCCTGGTCCATGGCCATCTGCAGCAGTGCCATCTCCAGGCGGGCGCCCACACCCCTGAGGAAGTAGAAGCGCGAACCGGACACCTTGGCGCCGCGTTCCATGTCGATGGCGCCGATCAGCTCGCCGATCTCCAGGTGGTCACGGGGTTCGAAATCGGTGAACTCGCGCGGTTCGCCCACGGTCTTCACAACCACGTAGTCGTCCTCGCCGCCCTCCGGAACGCCGTCCAGCACGAGGTTGGGGATCACCCGCAGCAGCTCGTCCTGCGTGGTCTGAGCCGTGTCGGCCTCGGCTGCAGCGGCCTTGACGTTGGCCGCCAGTTCCTTGACCTCGGCCAGGAGCGCCTGCTTCTCCTCGCCCTTCGCCTGGGCGACCCGCTTGCCGAACGCGTTCTGTTCGGCGCGGAGGTTTTCGTACCGGGTCAGGGCGGACCGACGTGTGGCATCCGCGGCGACCAGCTGGTCCACCAGAGACTCGTCCGCACCACGCGCACGCTGGCTGGCCCGGAACTTCTCAGGATTCTCAATGAGTTCTTTAACGTCGATCACGGTCCAAGGGTATCGAATAGGGCTCAGTCCCTGCTAAGTGGCGGGATCGAGGGGGCCGGGCTCGGACGGGGTCCCTCGCAGGTACGCTTAGGAGCATTATGGGGAAGACTGGTCAGTACGTTCTCTTCGCGGGTGGCGCGGCCGCTTTCACCGCGTCCGCCGTGGCCGGCTGGTGGGGCGCCCGGCGCCTCAAAGCGATCCATCGCCGCAGCGCGGTGGCCGGGCCGGTCAGTGCGCCGATCAGCGGTCCGCAGCGGATCGCCGTCGTGATCAATCCGGTGAAGAACAACGCCGCCGGCGCCCGCGAACAGATCCGCCACGCCATCCAGACCGCGGGCTGGCCCGAGCCGGTCTTCCTGGAGACGACCGTCGAGGATCCCGGCTACGGTCAGGCGCGTACCGCCCTCGAGGAGGGGTACGACGCCGTGCTCGCGGCCGGCGGCGACGGCACCGTCCGCGCGGTCGCCGAAGTCCTGGCCGGCAGCGGCGTGCCGCTCGGGCTCATCCCCCTCGGCACGGGGAATCTCCTGGCCCGGAACCTCCAGATGAACGTCACCGATCTGCGCGGCTGCGTCGGCGCGGCGCTGTTCGGCTGGGAACGGCGGATCGACACCGCGACGGCGGAACTCCAGAACGCCGTCGACGGCACCGTCACGCGGCACGGGTTCCTGGTGATGGCGGGGATCGGCATGGACGCCGAGGTGCTCGTCGACACCCGGGACGACCTCAAGAAGACCATCGGATGGATGGCCTACACCGCCGCGGGCCTGCGGCATCTGAGCGGGCGGCGCAAGGCGGTCACGATCAGCCTCGACGGCGCGCACCCTCAGAAGCGCAAGATCCGCAGCATCCTCTTCGCCAACTGCGGGCTGGTGCCGGGCGGTCTCGACTTCCTGCCCGACGCCATGGTCGACGACGGCCTGCTCGACGCCGTCGTGATCAGCCCGCGCAGCGTGGCCGGCTGGATCCTCATGTACCTGAAGGTGCTGTTCAAGCACAACGGCGTCCTGCCGATCATGCGCTCGTACGCCGTGAACCGGATGACCGTGTGGAGCCCGGAGCCGATGGAGACGCAGCTCGACGGAGATCCGTCCGGGCCCGCCACCCGCATCAGCGTCGAGATCTGGCCGCAGTCCCTGTCGGTGCGGGTGCGCCCGGAACAGTGACGTCTTCGGGGTGAGGCCGCGAGGCTACTTGCCCTCGCCGGACTCCTCGTCGGCCTGCTGCTGAGCACGGCGCAGGGAGTCATCCTGGTGGTGCTCCGACTGCTCCTTGATCATCGCCTGCTCCTCGGCGAAGCGCAGGCGGTCGGCACGATCCGCCTCGTCGCCGTCCCAGTCCTGGTTGTCGTTGTCGGACACGGGGTTGACGATCATCCCCTGGCCATCGTTCTCACTCATCGTGCCTCCCTGACTCTGTTCGGGCGCAATCCGGCGTGCCTGGTGAGACCCGCCTTTCCGCCGGAACGCTGAGACCCGGCGCGCACTGGAAATGTTCAGGCAAGCATACGCGCCCGGGCATCCGTCAGATAGAGGCACGCCGCGGCGCTGGCGCCGAGGCCGCGAACGCACTGATCACCCGCGGTCCAGCAGTCCCTTCACCCGTCGCACCAGCTCCTCACGGGGCAGCGTTCCGTCCAGTTCCAGATCCGCGCCGGCCCGCAGCAGTGGTTCCACTTCGGCAAGGTGCCGAGCGATCCTCTCCCGGTCCGCCGTCGTGCGCCCGTAGGGGTTGTCACGGTCCGCGACCCGCTCCAGCATGACCGCCAGAGGAGCGGACAGGAGGACGACCTGATCGAAGAACCGGCGGAAGGACCCCTGGTTCTCAACGGTTCCGGACACCACCAGATCGCCCGGTGTTTCCAGAAGACCCGTCATCAGCGCCTGATCCCAGCAGCCCTCGTCATCCGTCCAGGGACCGTAGTCGGTGTCCACGGTGGCCACCCCACACGCGGCAAGACCCGCGAGCAGCGTGCTCTTGCCGGTTCCGGACATCCCGGTGATGAGGATCTTCATCCGGCCCTACCCCGCCGCGCCGTCCTCCAGGATCCCGGCCACCCACTGATCCGCGGCGGCGAAGGCGGCGTCCGAATTGTGCGGCGCGACCACGGGCGACTGCGCATCGGCCCGGGCATACGACCCGAGGAAGCGCGTGGCGGGGCTGATGCGGTGCAGGCCCGCGAGCGCCTGCTGGACGCGGGCTTCATGGGCGTGGCCATCGGCGTCGATGCTGAAGAAGTAGTGGCCCAGGTACTGGCCGGTGGGGCGCGACTCGATGCGGCTCAGGTTCACGCCCCGGCTGGCGAACTGCTCCAGGATCTCCATGAGCGCGCCCGGGTGGTCTTCGGGCAGCGGCACCACGAGCGTGGTCTTGTCCGCCCCGGTCGGCCGCGGCATCGAGCCCGGCCGCGACACGAGGATGAAGCGGGTGACGGCGTCCGGGTTGTCGCCGATGTTCTCCGCGAGCACCTCGAGCTCGGGATGGCTGCGCGCCACGATCGGCGCGCACACGGCGGCCTGGTGCTGCGGATCCTTCTCCAGCAGCGCGACGGCGGCAGCCGCCGTCGACGGCGCGGTCAGGTACTCGACGCCGGGGCGGTGCTCGTCGAACCATTCGCGGGTCTGGGCCCAGGCGTGGCCGTGGGTCGAGACGACCCGGATGTCCTCGAGCGCCGTCCCCCTCAGCGCGACCAGCTGGAAGTTCACCGGCACGAGCACCTCGCGGATGATCCGGAGCTCGCTGCCTGTGGCGATGGCGTCCAGCGTGGCGGGCACGCCGCCCTCCACCGAGTTCTCGATGGGGATCATCGCGGCGTCGGCCTCGCCCAGGCGCACCTTCTCGAGGGCCACCTTGGCGTTGCTGACGGGGATGCGGATGGCTTCGGAGGCGCCGGGCACCTGGAGGAGCGCGGCCTCGGTGAAGGTGCCTTCCGGGCCCAGGTAGGTGTAGCGGGGCGTTGCAGCGCTCATGGGGTGCTCGGTTCTTCCGGTGGTCTGCGGGCGGGCGTTACAGGACGCGCGGGGTCTCGGACCCCTCGGTCACCATGGGGCGGCCGGCCTCGAACCACTCGTCCATGCCGCCCGCCACGTTGATGGCGGAGTAGCCCTGGCCCACGAGCCACTGGCTGGCCTGCCAGGAGCGCCCACCGGTGCGGCAGATGATGTAGAGGTCCTCGTCCGGGTCGAGTTCCTCGAACCGCAGGGGCAAGGTGTTCAGGGGAACGTGCACCGCACCCTCCACATGGCCGGCTTCCCACTCGTAGTCCTCGCGGACGTCGACGATGGTGGCGCCTTCCGGAATGTCCTGGACCCGTACGGTCTCAACCTCGCTCACGCTGCGTCTTCTCCTCTGCCTCCGGCCCGGCGCACGACGCCGGGACAACTGCTCCCAGACTATCCTGCGAGCGCCCTCGTGGGAGTTCCACAACGCGTCATCCTGGAGTTGTCCACAGTCCCACTCCGGGATGATGCCAGGCCTTCGGACCGCGGGCGAGAATGAGAGCGTTGACGCACTTTCCTGGGTGGGGGGACTCGTAGAAGTCCTCCTGACACTGTTCTTCTTCCTCGTCCAGACCTGGTTCCTGGCCTCGGTCTCGCGCAGGCTCCTGGGTGTGCCCGTGGGCTGGCCGCGTTCGATCCTCGTGGCTTTCGTGCTCACCCTCTTCTTCTCCGCCGCAGTGCGGCTGTTCCTGGGCGCAGCGGGTCTCAACAGTCCGGAGAGCGTGAGCCGGGACCCGGCCGCGGCCGTCCTGGTCGCGGGGCTTTCGGCCCTCTGGACCTTTGCTCTGGGCGTCGCGGTCCTGATGGCCTGCGAGATCATGGTGCCCACGGGCACCCTGCCCAACCCCTTCTCCTGGCTGCGGTCCGCCCGGACCCATTCCCGGCAGGCCGGCCGGTACACGGAGGTGGTCCGGATCGCCAGCCGTCATGGACTGGCCCTTGGATTCCGAGGACTTTCCCGGCACGCGCGGGACCGGGAGGAACGGACGGCGCGGGCCTTGCGGCAGACGCTGGAGGAAGCCGGCGTGACGTTCGTGAAACTGGGCCAGATGCTGTCCACCCGGAGCGACCTGCTGCCGGCCGCCTACATCCGGGAGCTCTCCCGTCTGCAGAGCGAGGTCCAGCCCGAACCCTGGGACCGCATCCGGCAGGCTCTCGACCGCGAACTGGGCAAGCCCGCCCTGGAGGTGTTCAGCCACGTCGACCACCTGCCCCTCGCCGCGGCGTCCGTGGCGCAGGTCCACACCGCGACGCTCGGCCCCGTCGGCCCGGACCACACGCGCCGGAACGTGGTGCTCAAGATTCAGCGGCCCTCGGCGCTGGAACAAGTGGGCCTGGACATCTCCATCATCGAGCAGCTGGCGCGCTGGCTGGAACGGACGGCGCCGTGGGCCCGGCGGCTGGGCGCCGTGGCGCTCGCCCGCGGCTTCGCCGACTCCTTGACGGAGGAGCTGGATTACCGGGTGGAGGCGGAGAACACGCGGGCCCTCGCCCACGCGGTCCGCGGGGAGGAACTCCTGGTCCCGCAGGTCCACGAGGAGCTCAGCACCGGGCGGCTTCTGGTCATGGAGCGCGTTCATGGGGTCCCCCTGGGGCGGGCCGGGGATCAGCTGGCGGCCTTGAACCCGGCGGCACGGCGATCCCTGGCCCGAACCTTGCTGCGTGCCACCATCGGCCAGCTCACCGTGGACGGCGTCTTTCATGCCGATCTTCATCCTGGGAATGTCCTGCTCTGTGAGGATGGCCGGCTCGCCCTTCTGGATTTCGGGTCCGTCGGCCGTCTGGAGAGCGGCAGCCGGCGCGCCCTCGCCTCCCTTCTCTTCGCGATCGACGCCGACGACGAGCGCCTGGCCTGCGACGCCCTGCTGGAACTCCTCGACCCACCGACCCGGCTGGACGAACGACGCCTGACGCGCGAGCTCGGCCAGCTCATGGTCCGCTTCCGCGGAGGCTTCGGCCCCCAGGGCGGCGCGGCCCTGTTCGGCAAGCTCTTCACCCTGGTCCTTGACCACGGGTTCGCCGTCCCGCCTCAGATCGCCGCGGCCTTCCGCGCGCTGGCCGCGCTCGAAGGCACTCTGCGGCTGCTGGATCCAGGCTTCGACGTGATCGCGGAAGCCCGCGAGCTCGGTTCGGAACACCTGGAGCAGGAGTTCACCCCGGAGCGCCTCAGAACCGAACTGAGCCGGCAGGCTCTGACGCTCCTGCCCACGCTCGCCCGGCTGCCCCGGCGAGTGGACCGCCTGGCCGACGCTCTGGAACAGGGCACTCTCACGGCGCGGGTCCGGGTGCTGGCCGACGACGGCGACCGCGGCTTCCTCACGCGGCTGTTCCAGCAGCTGATCGTGGCGGTGCTCGCTGCCGCGGCGACCATCGGCGCCGTCCTGCTGATCCTGGACGATTCGGGACCCTCTCTCACGGCTTCCCTGTCCTGGCATTCGTTCTTCGGCTTCACCTTGCTCTTCGCCGGGTTCGTGCTGGCTCTCCGTGCTGTGACGCTCGCCTTCCGCGGCTCCACCGGCCCCGGCCCGGACCGCGCGAACGAACGTGACCGGCGCCACTAAAGATGACTTAACTCACATGCCGCTGGGAGCATGGATGAAATGAACCCCGTACAGACCGAGCCGGGCACCACCGTGTCCACGGACAAAGGCTTCTTCGGTCACCCCCGACTGCTGGCCAACCTCTTCACCGTCGAGATGTGGGAACGCTTCTCCTTCTACGGCATGCAGGGCATCCTGGCCTACTACATGTACTACACGGCCACGGACGGCGGCCTGGGCCTCGACAAGGCCCTCTCCCTGAGTCTGGTCGGCGCTTACGGCGGTGGCGTGTACCTCTCCACCATCCTGGGCGCGTGGCTCGCGGACCGCCTGCTCGGCTCCGAGCGGGTGCTGTTCTTCTCGGCCTGCGTGATCATGGCGGGCCACGTCGCCCTGGCGCTGCTGCCGGGTGTGCTGGGCCTCGTGATCGGCCTGGTGCTGGTCGCGTTCGGCTCCGGCGGCCTCAAGGCGAACGCCACGGCCCTGGTCGGCACCCTGTACTCGGAGAAGGACGACCGGCGCGACGCCGGGTTCTCCCTCTTCTACATGGGCGTCAACCTGGGCGGCCTGCTGGGCCCGCTCGTCACCGGTTTCCTGCAGAGCCGTGCCGGATTCCACTGGGGCTTCGGCGCCGCCGCCGTGGGCATGGCCCTCGGCCTCATCGTCTACAGCCTCAAGCGCAAGGACATGCCGGAGAGCGCCCACCATGTGGCGAACCCCCTGGCCCCCGGCGAGCGGAAGAAGTATGCGCTGATCTTCGGCGCCGTCGTCGTCCTGATCGTGTCGCTGCTCCTGACCCACCTGGTGACCGCGCAGAACCTGGCCACCTGGATGGCGTACGTGGCGATCGGCGCCTCCGTGGCGTACTTCCTCATCCTGCTGGGCAGCAGCAAGACCCAGCCGGTGGAGCGCAAGCGCGTGTTCGCGTTCATCCCGCTCTACATCGCGTCGGCCGCGTTCTGGGCCCTGTTCCAGCAGCAGTTCACGTTCATCGCCGTGTACTCGGACGAGAAGCTGGACCGCCACCTGTTCGGCTGGGAGATGCCGGCCGCCTGGGTGCAGTCGATCAACCCGGTGTTCATCGTGATCTTCGCGGGCGTGCTCGCAGCCCTGTGGACCCGCCTCGGCGAGAAGCAGCCCAGCTCCCCCGTGAAGTTCTCCCTGGGCCTGGTCCTCATGGGCCTGGCGTTCCTGGCCTTCCTGCCGCTGGCCGGTTCTGAGAAGACCCCGCTCCTGGCGCTGGTCGGCATCCTGCTGCTGTTCACGCTGGCCGAGCTGTGCCTGTCCCCCATCGGTCTGTCCGTCTCCACGAAGCTGGCCCCGGCCGCCTTCCAGGCGCAGATGGTCGCGCTGTTCTTCCTGTCCGTGTCGCTCGGCACCACGCTGGCCGGCATCCTGGCGGGCTACTACGACCCGTCCAACGAGACGCCGTACTTCCTCGGCGTCGGCAGCGTTGCCGTGGTGCTGGGCCTCGCCCTGCTCGGCAGCGCTCCGGCCATCCGCAAGCTCATGAGCGGCGTGCGCTGAGGCCCGTTCGGTCTCATGACGACGTCTCCTGTCCGGAGGCCCGGACACCGTCAGGTGTCCGGGCCTCCGGCGTTTTCCGGTGGTTCCGCGGCCTGCAGGCCTCTCCTTCGCGAGCTGTATATTACGTGTATACCGTAATGTTCCCGGAAGCCTTCTGAGCGGCCAGGAGCGCGGGTAAGGTCATGCGCAAGGCCGTCAGGGCCTGCCGGACTGCAATGGGGCAGTCCCGGATTTCTCGATGTGAGGCCGAGGGACAGCAATGACGTTCGCACCAACAGCCGGGGGACGGTGGGGTGCCGAGATCGGCACCCCCGAAAGCGCGTGGCGCACCCGGAAGGACACCTGGGAGTACCTCGGGTACGCCCTCTCCGGAATCCTGCAGCAGCGCCGGATGGGGCAGCTCGAAACGGGCAGCTCCGCGTCCTTCACCGGCATCCTCCAGCTCCTCGAATCGCTGGAGCCCTACTGGGCGCTCCCGGGTCTGCAGGCCGTCAAGGACATCTCAGAACTGATCAGTCTGGGGCGCTACTCCGAAGCCATGAGCCGCGTGGAGAGCGTCAATGACATGCTGCGGACCGGCTTCCATGTCAGCGAGGACGGCGCCCCGGGCGAAGGCCTCTCCCCCGACCCCGACGGACCCACCCCCTCCCGCCCCACCCCGCACATCGAGGTGCTCGTGGTGGACTCCGGCCCGTCCGAGGAACTGGAGCGCTTCACCAAGGAACTGCGGGACCAGCGCCGCGGCCTGGACAAGTTCACCTATCACGTCAACGTGGTGCCGAGCTTCGTGGACGCCCTGGTCGCCCTCGTGATCAACCCCGGCATCCAGGCCGTCATCCTGACGCCGCGCATCTCCGCGCACTCCCAGCAACGGCTCAGCAGCTCGCTCCGCCGCTTCGTCGAACGGCGCGCCGGGAGCCGCCTCCAGGAGACGCGGTCCATCCGCCGGATCATCCACCTCGCGGACGCCGTGGCGGAGATCCGCCCGGAGCTCGATGTCTTCCTCATGGCCGGCGTCGCCCTGGAATCCCTCGCCGGCTCCGTCAACGGCCGCTTCCGCCGCGTCTTCTCCCGGACGGACGCCATGGACCTGCACCTGTCCATCCTGGGCGGCATCACCGAACGTTTCGAGACGCCGTTCTTCGACGCCATCCAGGAGTACAGCCGCCGCCCCGGCGGGGTGTTCCACGCCCTGCCCGTCTCGCGCGGCGGCTCCGTGCTGGCTTCGCCGTGGATCGAGGACATGGCCGACTTCTACGGCATGAACCTCCTCCTGGCCGAGACGTCCGCGACGTCGGGCGGCCTCGACTCGCTGCTCGATCCCCACGGCGCCATCAAGGAGGCCCAGGAACTCGCGGCCCGCGCCTTCGGCAGCCACCGCAGCTACTTCGCCACCAACGGCACCTCCACGGCCAACAAGATCGTGCACCAGTCGATCGTCGGCCCCGGCGACATCGTCCTGGTGGACCGGAACTGCCACAAGTCCCACCACTACGCCCTGGTCCTGGCGGGAGCCTCGGTCAGCTACCTCGACGCCTATCCCCTGGACGAGCACTCCCTCTATGGCGCGGTGCCCCTCGAGAGCATCAAGAGGCGGCTGCTCGCCATCCGCGACGCCGGGCAACTGGACCGGGTCAAGATGATCACCCTGACCAACTGCACCTTCGACGGCATCGTCTACGATCCCCGCCGCGTCATGGAGGAGTGCCTCGCGATCAAACCGGACCTGGTGTTCCTCTGGGACGAGGCCTGGTTCGCGTTCGCCGGCTTCCACCCCGTGTACCGGCAGCGGACGGCCATGCATGCCGCCGCGGTCCTCGAACAGGACTTCACGACGGCGGACTACGGCCGCCGCTTCGAAGAGCAGCGGGCGCTGCTGGCCGGAGCCGACACGGAGACGCTGGTGCGCACCCGCCTGCTCGCCGATCCGACGTCGACCCGCCTCCGCGTGTACGCCACGCAATCCACGCACAAGACCCTGACCTCGCTCCGCCAGGGGTCGATGATCCACGTCTTCGACCAGGATTTCGCCGAGCTGAACGAGGAGTCCTTCCTGGAGGCGTTCATGACGCACACCTCCACTTCCCCCAACTACCAGATCCTCGCGTCCCTCGACATCGGCCGCCGCCAGGTGGAGCTGGAGGGCTACGCCCTGGTCCAGCGCCAGGCGGACCTCGCCATGAGCATCCGGCGGACCGTGGGCCGGCACGCCCTCCTGCGGAAGTACTTCCGGGTCCTCTACACCTCGGACCTGGTCCCGGACGCCTACCGCGTCTCGACCAGCCCGAACCCGGCCAAGGACGGCCTCGCCTCCTGGGACCAGGCGTGGGCCGAGGACGAGTTCGTGGTGGACCCGTGCCGCATCACCCTGGACATCACGGCCACGGGTGTGGACGGCGACACCTTCAAGCACGATTACCTCATGGACGGTCACCGCATCCAGGTCAACAAGACCAGCCGCTCCAACGTCCTGATCATGACCACCATCGGCACCACCCGCAGCTCCGTGGCGTACCTGATCGAGGTGCTGGTCAAGATCGCCGAGGACCTGGACCGCAAGCGGGCGCTCTCGCGCGTGAAGACCCGCGCCCTGCCGCCCGGACCGGACAGCATCCCGTCGATCCCGCTCCCCGACTTCAGCCGCTTCGCCCCCGCCTTCCTCACCGCCGACGGCGCCTCGGGCGACATGCGCTCCGCCTACTACCTCAGCTACCGCAAGGGCACCACGGAGCACCTCTCCTCCGCGCAGATCCGCGACCGGCTGGCGATGGGCGATGTGGTCTCGGCGAGTTTCGTCACGCCGTACCCGCCCGGCTTCCCGGTGCTCGTGCCGGGCCAGTGCTTCTCCGCGGACATCCTGGACTACATGGACGTGCTCGACACCCGCGAGATCCACGGCTACGACAAGGAGCTCGGGTACCTCGTCTTCCGCCCGGAGGCCCTGTACCCGGTGTACTGAGGATCCGGTGTACTGAGGATCCGGGCGCACTGAGGATCCGGGGTGCTGGCGGCCGGCGCCGGTATCCCGTGCGCCGGCTGGCGTCCGCTCGGCCAGCACGCCGCACCGCGACGACGACGGCGGCACGCACCCACGGCCGCGGTGAGCAGGCGGCGGGGCGAGGGAGGCTGTGGCTCAGGAGCCGCCGTCGTCGTCCGGGGTGCGCACGGCGTGCAGCGCGGACGCCTCCGGCGCGGCCGTGACGCTGAGCCCTGCCGCGAGGGTCCGCGCGAGGAAGCCGAAGCGGTCGCTGCGGTCCTGAGCGGCGGCCTCCTGCGCCCGCACGAGGCTCGGGAAGTCCGCGCGGCGGTGCTCGGGGACCTGCCAGGCGTCCTCCATGGCCTGCGTGTCCAGGGCGGCGCCGATCGCGGCGCTGTCGATGGCCTCGATGGTCGGCAGGACGAGCCGGTCCGGAACCCCCGCTTCACGGAGGGCCGTGGCGATCCGTTCGTAGATCCCCAGCACCTCGGGATTGGTCACGGGCTGCACCAGGATGAGCGGCAGGAGCGCCGGGACGCCCTGATACGTCTTCAGGAGCGACTCGAAGATCTCCACCACCAGGACGTCGAGCCGCCGGGAGAGCTTCCCGAACGCCGTCCGCTCGGCCAGGACCCCACGCGCCAGTTCGATGATGTCGGCGCGGCTGGAGACGTGCTTGTAAAACGCCGATTGGCGGACGCCGAGGCGCTCCGCCAATCGGGGCAGGGAGAGGATGCCCTCCTCCTCGAGGAGCGCGAGGGCTTCCTGCCCGATCTTGTCCACGGTCAGCCGTGGCACGCTGGGGCGGCCGAGCCGGTGGACCCGGCCGCCCTCTGGTTCCGCTGCCTGCGGTGGGTTCATTCGGAATGTCCGATCCGTCCGAAGACTTCTGGCCTGTTCTTCTTCAGCCACCACGCTACGCCAAGGCCCAGCACGAACGTCACCGGGGCGATCACGAGCAGGGTGGTGTTGACGGGATCGCCCGCCGGGATGCCCGTCAGGTACTGGATGTTGGTCACGCTGAGCCAGATCACCACGGCCATGACCGCGGTGGCCAGGACCGTGGAGGGGATGACGTACCAGCGGGTGTTCAGGCCGCGGTTCCGGACGAAGAACATCACGACGCCGACACCCATGAGCGCCTGCAGCGCCAGGATCCCGATGATGCCCGGGGAGTTCAGCCACACCACGAACTGGGTGAAGGGATCCAGTGCCAGCACCGCGCCGACGATCACGCAGACCGCGCTCAGGACCGTCTGCAGGACGCCCGCGTTGCCGGGGGTCAGGTGGCGGCTGACGCGGGCCATGCGGGCGGGGAAGATCCCTTCCCGGCCGAGGGAGAGCGTGTAGCGGTTGATGGTGTTGTGGAAGGCCAGCTGCGAGGCGAAGATGCTCGTCACGATCAGCACGCTCATGAGGTTCACGAGCCAGTCGCCCGCGAAGGTGCCCGCCAGGACATAGGCGGTGTCGCCCGTGTCGAGGTGCTGGCCCGCGAAGGCCTGGATGGCGCCGAAGCCGCCGGCCTGGACCAGGATCCACACCGCGAAGGCGTAGAAGGCGCCGATGAACGCGATGGAGATGTACGTGGCCCGCGGGACGGTGCGGTCCGGGTTCCGCGCCTCCTCCCGGTACAGGGCGCCGGATTCGAAGCCCATGAAGGCGGAGAAGCCCATGCTCAGCACGGCGGCCATGCCCGGGGTGAAGATCGCATCCGGGGTGAAGGAGTCCAGGGAGATGCCGCTCGCCCCGCCGTGGGCCAGGACGGCGACGGCGAGGATCACCACGATCACGGTCTCCAGGGTGAGCAACACGCCCACGACCTTGGCGCCGACGTCGATGCCGCGCCAGCCCAGGTAGTGCACCGCGGCGATGGAGACGAGGGCGTAGACCCACCAGGGCAGGTCGACTCCGGTGAACTGCTTGACGGCCAGGTTGGCCTGGATGCCGAGGAGTCCGTAGAGGCCGATCTGGATGCCGTTGTAGCTGAGCCAGGCGGTGAACCCGGCGCCGAGGCCGGTCACGCGGCCCAGGGTCTTGGCGATGTAGCCGTAGAACCCGCTGTAGGACAGGATGTGCCGGGTCAGGGCCATGAAGCCGACGGCGAAGAGGGAGAGCCCCAGCGCCGCGGCGATGTAGATGACGGGGGCGCCCGGGCCACCGACGGCGAGGGCGAGCGGGGAGACGCCCACCACGATGGTGAGCGGCGCGGCGGCGGAGACGAGCATGAAGACGATGTCGCGCGTGCCGAGGGAGTTCTTCTTGAGGCCGGCCGGGGAGGGGCCGGACGCGTGCGGCTGGGGATCCGCAGCGGATTTAGTGAAAGCCATACACTTAAATGTGAGGCCGGCCACACCGCCCGTCAAGAGCTTCCGCGGATGAATATCGAACGTTTTTCACCGGGGTTCCGAAGGCCGTTTCAGGGCACGACGGAAGGGCCCGGGACCAGGGGTCACGGGCCCTTCCGGGCGCTTGCGAGGAGCGGTCCGGCTGCGCAGCCGACCAACCGACCAACCGACCAACCGGCCGGCCCGCCGGCCGGCTTCAGCCGCTCAGTAGAACCACGGCACGGCGTCGTGGTTGAAGTCGCGGAAGTCGCCGAACTTGCCCGAGTAGAACGCCAGGGGCTCGCCGTCGCGGTACCGGGCGGACGTCACCTCGCCGAAGAAGACCTGGTGATCCCCCACGACGTGGCTCTGCACCACTTCGCACTCGGCCTGGGACAGCGCGCCCGCCACCACGGGCAGGCCCGCGGGGGTGAGGTCGAAGACGCCGTCCTCGAAGCGCTTCCCGCCCCGGACCGCGAACTGCCGGGCCACGCCTTCCTGCTTGGCTCCCAGGATCGAGACGCCGAACCGGCCGCTCGCCAGGAGAGCGTTGCCCGTCCGCGTGTCGAAGTTGAGCGAGATCATCAGGATGGGCGGCTCCAGGCTGATCGACGTGAGCGAGCTGATGGTCATGCCCACCTTCTCGCCGTCGTGCTCCGCGGTCACCACGGCCACCCCGGTGAGGAAGCGGCCCAGGGTGCGCCGCATTCCGGAGGCGTCGGGGGTGGCGAAAGCCGGGGCCGCCATCTCAGGCCTCGTCCCGCGGGTAGTAGCGCACCTCGAACATCCGGGCGCCCTCCTCGGAGATCCACGGCCCGTGCTCCATGCCCGGCGGGCGCGTGGCCCAGTCCCCGGCCTTGAACACCTGGTTCAGGCGCAGATCCCGCATGGAGCCCTCGAAGATGAAGACCTCTTCCCAGAAGTCGTGCCGCAGGGCGCCATTGGGTGAGGTGTCGGTGCCCGGTTCGAACTTCAGGATGCGGGTCACGGCGTCACTGCGGTCGTCCCGGGCCAGGATCGCCTCGGACAGACCCTCGATGTGGGGGTTGCAGTCGGTGAACTCCACCCGGTCCACCGGGCCGAACTCGAATTCCGGCTTGGCCATGGCTCAGGCCTCCTCTCCGGCGCTCACGAGCGCCTCACCGGACGGCACGCGGCCGTCCACGGTGTAACCGGCCAGGAACTCGTCCAGCTCGGCCACGTGCTTCTCGTATCCGAAGTTGCGGTAGGTGTAGACGCCCTTCACCACGAACGGCGCCCCCGCGTAGAACAGCTCGTACTGCTGGTGGCGGCCGGCGAACTCGGTGCCGATGATGTCCCAGGCGAGGCGGAAGAGCTTGATGCGCTCCTCGCTGCTGACGTTCGGGGAGGCCACGTACTTCTCGACGTCGGCGGCCGTGACATCGCTCTTCATGTCCGCGACGCCGGAAGGCAGCTGGAGCACACCGCCGCCGGCCAGATCACGCAGGATCTGGATGACGCGCGGGTAGGTCTCGGACTGCAGGCCCATGATGCCGTAGAGGGCCCGGCGGCCCGGGACCATCATGCCGTTCGCATCCGGCTCGGCGCTGTACTCGGCGGCCAGCAGCGCGGACTCCACGGAGGACACGACGGCGGCCAGCTCGCCCAGGCGCTCCTGCACCCCGGGAATGCGGTCGGTGCCGTTCACGGCGGCGATCTTGCGGGCCACCGCGGCGATGAACTGGAGCTTGACCGTCAAACGGGTCTGAGCCTGCCAGTTGCCCAGGGCGTGGGCGCCGGTGTCGAAGAACTGGCGGCGCAGGGTCTCCACGTTCCGGTTGATGAACACGCGGTCCCACGGCACGAGGACGTCGTCGAAGATGACCAGTGCGTCCGGCTCGTCGTAGCGGCTCGTGAGCGGGTAGTCGAACTCGCTCGTGGCCGCGGTGGCGTACGGGCGGCGGCAGAGGAACTTCAGGCCCTCCGTGGCGGCCGGCAAGGCGAAGGAGACGGCGAAGTCCACATCGTCCGGACCCAGGGGCTTGATGCAGGTGACGAACACTTCGTCGCTGATCGCTCCGCCGGTGGCGAGCATCTGCGAGCCGCGGACGATCAGGCCCTCCTCGGTCTCCCCCACGACGCCCACCTGGATGAAGTCGCCCTCCCAGCCCGACGCCGTCGTCGCCCGCGAATACTGCGGCGGGATGATCGCGTAGGAGACGTAGAGGTTCTCGCGCAGGATGCGCTCGTAGTAGCGGGTGAGATTTCCGGCGTAGTCGCGTTCCTCGGAGGCGAACACCTCGGGGTGCGCGGCGAAGGCGGCGAAGAAGGTGCCGACGTGGTCGGGGCTGCGGCCCACCCAGCCGTGGGTGTGCTTGGCCCACCGCTCCACGGCGGCCCGGCGGCGCTTCAGGTCCTCCGGTGAGCGCGGGATGCCGAACACGAGGTTGGCGGGCCCGTCGATCTCGGGGCTCTGATACTGCATGCCGTTGGCGGGGTCGGCGGCGATGTCGAACAGTTCGGCGACCGTCTCCACCACCTTGCTGAACGCGGGGTGCTCGGCGACGTTCCCCGCCACCTGACCGTCGATCAGGACGGTCCGGCCGTCGTTGAGGGAATTGATGTACTCGGCTCCGGTCCTCATGACTGTGCTCCTTGGGAGATGGTGTAGCGGTGGCTGATGGTGGCGCCGTCGGGGAAGCTCAGCTCGAGTTCCCAGTCGGCGCCGTAGACGAAGGTCCCGCCCAGCAGCGGCAGGGTCCCGCCCAGGCAGATGAAGTCGCCGTCGCCGGGGTCCCGGCGCTCCAGGAAGAGCCCGACGACGTCGGCCGGCGTGCGGAGGTTGCTCAGAGTCCCCTCCTGGTAGAGCTCGCCGTCCACGCGGCTGCGGGCGGTGCACTCGACCAGGGAGAGGGCCGCGAGGTCCTCGACGGGGATGACCGTCCCGGCCACCGGCTTGGGGCAGGCCCGCTTGGATTCCCCGATGTCCTCGGTCTCCAGGAGCCGGTCCGTGTGGTCCGACGCGATGCCCAGGTAGTAGCGGCCCGCATGCCGGATGTAGAGGGGTTCGATCTCGCCGGACGTCTGCGCCCCGGCCACCCGGAACGCGGGGGCGGTGCTGACGGTCTCCGCCTCCACGGGGTAGAACATGGGCACTTCCGGCGGCGGGGCGACGCCGATCGCGGCGAGCTCGTCGATGTGGTGCTGAACGGCCGCGGCGTCGCGGCCCGTGTACCCGGCGACGACGGCGGTGAACTCGGTGAGCTCGATCCGCTCGCCGGTTCCGGACACGGCAAAGCTGAGGGCAGGGGTCATGAGGGTTCCGTTCGATCAGGGATCGGGTGTGGGAGCGGACGACGGGGCGTGGTCCGTGAAAGCCTGCCGCGGGGGCTGGCGGGTGTGGGGCGGCGCCCGCGGGACGGCGGGCGGCTCGGCTCAGTGAGCGGGCCGGCTCAGGTGATGCGCCGGCTCAGTGGCTCAGGGACTGGAGGGGCTCAGTGGCTCAGCCCGGCGTAGTCGTCCAGGCGGTCGGTGATGACCGGGAACTCGCGGCGGACGGCCTCGATCTGAGCGGGGTCGATCGTGGCGCGGAGGACGTCCTCCTCGGCGCCGGCCTCGGCGAGCAGCCGGCCCGTGGGGTCCACCACGCGACTCGTGCCCCCGAGTTCCACGCCTTCCTGGACGCCGGTGGCGTTGCAGGCGAGGACGAACATCTGGTGTTCGACCGCGCGGGCCGAGGTGAGGAGCCTCCAGTGCTCCCGGCGCGCGGCGGGCCAGGCCGCGGGGACCACCACGATCCCCGCACCGCGCGTGCTCAGTTCGGACCAGATGCCGGGGAAGCGGAGGTCGTAACAGGTGATGCCGGCCATGGTCCCGAAGGGTGTCCGGGCCACCGGCAGGCTGGTCCCGGGGGTGAGGAGTTCGGCCTCCAGCGACTGGTACCCGAAGACGTGGATCTTGGAGTACTGGTGGACGATGCTCCCGTCCGGGCCCAGCAGCACCGAGGTGTTGCGGAGCCGGTCCGCGGAGATCCGTTCGACGATGCTGCCCAGGTGCACGTGGGTCTTCAGATCCCGCGCCACCGCCGCGCACATGGTGGCCGTGGGGCCGTCCAGGGTCTCGGCGAGGTCCGGGTACTGGCTGAAGTGGAAGTACCCGGCGCTCCAGAGTTCGGGGAGGACCACCAGGTCCGCCCCCTCCTGGGCGCGGATGAGGCTTTCCGCACGGTCGATGCGGTCCGCCTGGCTTTCAGCGTCCGGACTGGACAGCTGGATCAGTGAGATCTCCATAGACGCTCCTGGGTTTCTGCACCGGTCTGCTCAGGAGGGCAGGCCGGGGACGTGAGGCACGTTGAGTGCCGAAAGAGTGGACTCCAGGTGGGCCCGGGAGGCGGCGGCCGCCTGCTCCGGGTCACCGCTCAGCAGGGCCTGAACGATCGCGCGATGCTCCTCCACCACCCGGCGGCTGCGTCCTTCGCTGTCCAGGACCGCCTTGAGGCCCATCCGGAGCTGCTTGAAACGCTGGGCCTCGTAGACCCCCGCGAGGATCGGGTTGCCCGCGGCGGAGACGATCCTCTGGTGGAACTGGATGTCGCATTCGATGAAGGCGACGGGGTCGTGGACTGCGGCTTCCTGCCGGTCCAGGATCTCGTTGAGTTCCGCTGCGGGGACGGCGCCCTGGGCGACCTTGCGGACCGCCCAGTCCCCGATCACGCGGCGGACCTCCACCATGTCATCGATGTCCCGCCCGGTCAGGGCGGGGACGAACGCCCCCTTGTGGGCGACGCGCTTGATCAGGCCCGACGCCTCGAGCCGGAGGAGCGCTTCCCGCACCGGGGTGCGGGAGACTCCGGAGGCCTCGGCGATGGATCCTTCGCTCAGGAAGATCTCCTGGTCCCAGGGCAGGGTGGAGATCTCCTGACGCAGCCATTGGTAGGCGACTTCAGGCGCCGTCGGAGCGGGCTTGTGATAGATCGACATGTTGGCAGCCTAGAGGATCGGGGCGATATCACCGGTTGTGGTGATACTCACACTGTAGACCACCTGTATACAACTTGTCTACAGCCTGTTTTCGTGAAGGGTCCTGGGACGTCGACGGAGTGGCGAAACGGTCCTTCCGGCAGGTTTCTCAGGAGGTCGCGGGCGGCCTGCTGGGCAGGCTCCCGAGTGCTCGGAGCGGGCCACCGCGCTGAGGCGACCCGGAGGCGACTGGTCCCCCGGAAGGATGAACTAGTCCCAGCTGGATGAGGAGGAGAAAGCGAAGAGCAGCACCAGCCCGTAGGCGAGCGAGATCGCGACCATCAGATAGCCCAGGACCAGGCCGGTGATGGCCATGCCCTTGACCGAGGGTTCCTTCTTCAGCCCGATGTGGCCGAAGACCACGGCGAGGATCTGCGGAATGATGAACCACCCTCCGGAGATCACCCCGACGATGCCGAGCACGAGCGCCGCGATGCTCATCCCCTTCGGCTCGGCCGGGGCCAGGCCGGAGTAAGACGGCTGTCCATAGGGCTGCCCGTAGGGCTGCTGGCCGTACGGCTGGATGGGCCGGTTGCCGGGGGCGGCCGGGTACGGCTGCTGCGGGAACCGCCCCGGCCCCTGAACGGGGGCGGCCGGGTACTGCGGAGGGGCGGCCTGCGGCGCTCCGGGATAGCTCGCGGCGGCGAAACCTCCCTGCGGCGCCGGAGGCACGGGCGGGACCATACGGCCCGACGACGGCCGGGGCGCCTGGCCGGGAACAGCGCCGGGCGGCGGAGCCTGCGGCGGCTGGGAGGACTGCGGGAACGACTGTGCCGGATAAGGCTGCGGAGCGCGCGGGGGCTGCGAGGCGACGGGCCCCGCCCACTGGCCGGGCTGCGCCGGCTGACCAGGCTGAGCGCCGGGTGCGGCGAACGGCTGACCAGGCTGCGCCGGCTGACCGGGCTGAGCGCCGGGTGCGGCGAACGGCTGAGCGGGCTGCGGCGTCGTCGTCGGCTGACCGGGCGCACCGTGCTGCGCCGCGCCCTGACCTGACGCGCCCTGTCCCGATGGGCCCCGACCCGCTGCGCGGCGGGACTCCTGTTCGCCCTGCTCGGGCGTGTGATCGCTCATGATCCCCCTCACGATTGCTGACCTCCTTCTCCAGGTTACCTGCCGGTACCGCGGCCGTCCTGGGGCTGCTCCGCGTCACAGCGGCGTAACCCTGGCCAAGGCATAGAAGAGCGGGGGCTTCTCTGGCATGCTGGCCCCATGGCTAACCGCGCGGGCACCGTGGCCCTTCCCGAAGACCTTGTCGATCTCACCGCACTCCTGGACGCGTATTTCGACGTGCAGCCGGACCCCACGGACCCGGGCCAGCGCGTGGCGTTCGGCACCTCGGGGCACCGCGGCTCGAGCCTCAAGGCCAGCTTCAACGAGCGGCACATCGCGGCGATCACCCAGGCGATCGTCGAGTACCGAGCGGCGCAGGGCATCACCGGCCCCCTGTTCCTCGCCAAGGACACCCATGCGCTGAGCGAGCCCGCACAGAACACCGCCCTCGAGGTCCTGGCGGCCAACGGAGTCACGGTCCTGCTGGACGCCCGCCACGCGTACACCCCCACCCCTGCCCTCAGCCACGCGATCCTCAGCTACAACAACGCCGGGCACGCGGACCAGGCGGATGGGATCGTCGTCACCCCCAGCCACAACCCGCCCGCGGACGGTGGCTTCAAGTACAACCCTCCGCATGGCGGCCCGGCGGACACGGACGCCACGGGCTGGATCGCGAACCGCGCCAACGAGTACCTCGAGAACGGCCTCAACGGCGTGCGCCGCCTCCCGCTCACGGAGGCGCTGAAGGCCGAGAACGTCGGCACCTTCGACTACCTGAGCAGCTACGTCGACTCCCTGCCCTCCGTGCTGGACCTCGACGCCATCCGCGAGGCGGGCGTCCGGATCGGCGCGGACCCCATGGGCGGCGCGAGCGTCGACTACTGGGGCGAGATCGGCGAGCGCCACCACCTCGACCTCACCGTAGTCAACCCCACGGTGGATCCGCAGTGGGCGTTCATGACCCTCGACTGGGACGAGAAGATCCGCATGGACTGCTCCTCCCCCTCGGCGATGGCCTCGCTGATCGGCCGCATGAAGAGCGACGACGGCGCGGCGCCCTTCGACATCGCCACCGGCAACGACGCGGATGCGGACCGCCACGGCATCGTCACGCCCGACGGCGGGCTCATGAACCCCAACCACTACCTCGCCGTCGCGATCGACTACCTCTACCGCAACCGCAGTGGCTGGAACCCGGCCTCGGTGGTCGGCAAGACCCTGGTGTCCTCCTCGATCATCGACCGCGTGGCCGCCGGCCTCGGGCGCAAGCTCGTGGAGGTCCCGGTGGGCTTCAAGTGGTTCGTGCCCGGCCTGCTCTCCGGCGAAGGCGCGTTCGGCGGCGAGGAGTCCGCGGGCGCCGCTTTCAACCGCAAGGACGGGTCCGTCTGGACCACGGACAAGGACGGCATCCTGCTGGCACTGCTGGCCAGCGAGATCACGGCCGTCACGGGGTCGAGCCCGTCCGAGCTGTACCGCGGCCTGACCGACCAGTTCGGCGCACCGGTCTACGCCCGCATCGACGCCGCCGCGAACCGCGAGCAGAAGGCCAAGCTCGGCAAGCTCTCCTCGGACGACGTCACCGCCACGGAACTGGCCGGCGAGACCATCACCGCGAAGCTGACCGAGGCCCCCGGCAACGGCGCCCCGATCGGCGGTCTCAAGGTGGTCACCGAGAACGCCTGGTTCGCGGCCCGGCCGTCCGGCACCGAGGACGTCTACAAGATCTACGCCGAGTCCTTCAAGGGCGCGGATCACCTCCAGCAGGTCCAGGCCGAAGCCAAGTCCCTCGTGGACTCGGTCATCGGCTGACCCACAGACTCCCCAGGCTCGCACCCGCCAGGCGCACTCGCACCGAAGAGGAGCACCCGCACCCCTGCCGCCGCCCCGGATCCGTCCGGGGCGGCGGTGTTTAACGCGGCACCCGGCCCACCGCCGTCGTCGTTCCTTCATCGATTGCTCCGTGGATGTCGTTTTGAGGTGCCAAAACGACATCCACGGAGCAGTCGATGGGGAGGGCGTGACCGTGAAGTCGGCCACTTCCCATGTACTTAACATCGCTAATTAGCTATGCTAAATAACGATGAACACCCCACCCGACCTTCAGGATCTGGCCTCCGAACTGCGCGTCGCGCTCATGCGCACGTCGCGCGTCCTGCGCTCCCAGGCCAGCAGCGACGCCGTCACCCCGGGTCAGAACACCGTCCTGGCGCTCCTGCACAAGCACGGACCGCAGACCATGGGCCAGCTGGCGGAAGCCGAACACGTCCAGGCGCCCAGCATGACCCGCACGGTCAACGCCCTCGCGGACAAAGGCCTCATCCGCCGCGAGACCCGGCCCGAGGACGGACGGCAGGTGCTCATCTCCCTGACCAGCGAGGGGAACGCGGTCCTCGAAGAGTCCCGCAGGCTCCGCTCCGCCTGGCTCGCCGAACGGCTTGAATGCCTCGGCGAGCACGAGCGGCAGACCCTGCACGACGCCGCGCTCCTCCTCCTGGACATGACCCGCACCGACCCCAGGAGGAATCCAGCCACCGCATGAGCAGCCGCATGTTCCAGTCACTGAAGAACCCCAACTACCGCCTCTGGGCGGCAGGAGCGCTGGTGTCCAACATCGGCACCTGGATGCAGAGGGTGGCGCAGGACTGGCTGGTCCTGACGCAGCTCACGGACCACGACGGCGCCGCGGTCGGCCTCACCACCGGCCTCCAGTTCCTCCCGATCCTCCTCCTCGGCCCCTACGCGGGGCTGCTCGGCGACCGCCTGGACAAGCGCAAGATCCTCCTGACCACCCAGACCGCCATGGGACTGCTGGCCCTCCTGCAGGCCGCCCTCGTCCTCACCGGCACCGCCCAGCTCTGGCACATCTACGTGATCGCCCTCGCCCTGGGTGTCGCGAGCGCCTTCGACGCCCCGCCCCGGCAGGCCTTCGTCTCCGAGATCGTCGGACGGGACAGCGTGGCCAACGCCGTCGCGCTCAACAGCGCATCCTTCAACCTGGCGCGCCTGGCGGGCCCCGGCATCGCGGGACTGCTGATCGGCCTGATCGGCACCGGCTGGGTGTTCCTGCTCAACGCGGCGAGTTTCGCGGCGGTGCTGATCGGGATCCTGCGGATGAACACCGCGACCCTCTACCGCACCGACCCCGTACCCCGCAGCCGGGGTCAGCTCAAGGACGGCGTGAGGTACGTCCTCGCCCGGCCACGGGCTCTCCTGGTCATGATCCTCGCGGGCCTGGTGGGGACCTTCACCATGAACTTCCAGCTCACGAACGCGGTCATGGCCGCTTCAGTGTTCGACGCCGGCCCGGACGCCTACGGCCTGCTGGGCTCCGTCATGGCGGTCGGCACCCTCGCCGGGGCGCTCCTCGCGGCCCGGCGTGCGGCCCCGCGGCTGCGGTACCTCGTGATGGGGGCGATCGGACTGGGCGTCACGACGTGCGTGGCCGCCTTCATGCCCGGGTACACGCTCTACGCGATCATGCTGGTGCTCGTGGGACTCTGCGCCCTGACGTTCCTGAACAGCGCGAACACCTTGCTGCAGATACGGACCGAGCCCGCCTACCGGGGCCGAGTCCTGGCGCTCTACATGACCGTCATCCAGGGTGGGACGCCCATCGGCGGGCCGCTCGTCGGGTGGATCGCGAACGAGTTCGGTCCCCGCTGGGCGGTTTTCGGCGGCGGGGCGGTCGCGCTCCTCGCAGGACTCGCGGGGCTCCTCCTGGTCAGCCGCTGGGGCGAGGGGACGGTGCGGAAGCAGCTCCGGCACGTCTGGGCGGAACACCGAGAGCTGAGGGAGCAGAACGCCCGCGAGCGCGGCAGCGGGGAACCGTCCCCCACGCAGAAGGCCGTCGGCGCGGAGGGCTGAGCCCGGCGTCGTCGGGCGGCGAGTGAGCCGGGCGCTCCGCAGCCCGGCGCCACCCACGGATTCGTGGTTCACCCACCGAAATTTCAGGGGGTGGACCAAAAAACCGTGGGTCTGACGGCGCGGTCACCCTCGAAACTCTCAGAACATCGTCACGGAGACGGGTCCTCACGCCAGGCCACCACCACCCGGCTGGCCCCGCCGCTCTCCACGGGTTCACCGTAGAGGCGCAGGAGACACGGATACACCTGGGACTCCCCGTTCGCTGGAACACCAGGCTCCACTGTCCTGACGAACACCTCGAAGGCCCCCGACCGCGAGGCGCCCCGGGCCCAGGCGAGGACTTCCTCCACATCCCGGGCCCCGGTGATCACCCACAGGTCGAGCGCGTGCAGCGGGCCACCGGCGCGGGAGTCCTCCCACAGCCGGACCTCAAACGTCACGCCGCCCGGACGTTCCATCAGGTACTCGTCGCTCCTGACGATCTTCATGCGTCCCCCTCCGCAGTGTCGTCCGAAGCCTACGCTGGGCTGCCCGGCGCGGCCACCCCCGGATTCGTCGTTCACCCACCGAAATTTCAGGGGGTGGACTGAGAATCCGTGGGCCTGACGGCACGGCCACCAACCCCAAGGACGACGAAGGCCCCGGCTCCCACAGGGGAGCCGGGGCCTTCGGGCATCCGGACGGATCAGAGGACGGTGACGGCCTCGTCGAAACCGAACTTCGGCTTCGGGGCGCCCCAGGCGCCCTCGCCGGCCTGGCCGATGTTGACCACGAGGAAGCTCTTCTGGTCGCCCTCCGGGAAGAAGGCGGCGTCGATGGCGGAGAAGTCGGCGCCGGTCATCGGGCCTGCGGAGAGGCCGAGGGCGCGGACGGCCAGGATGAAGTAGCCGGCCTGGAGGTGCGCGTTGTTGTTGGCGAACGTGCCGCTCAGCTCAGCGTTGTCCGAGAACATGGCCTTGGGGGCGTCCCAGCCCGGGGAGAACTCGTCCCACTTGGCGTGCCACTCGGTGTCGTAGGACAGGACGGCGACGGCGGGGGCGGCGGCGGTCTTCGGCTGGTTGCCGGCCATCATGGCGTCGACGAGCTCGGCGCGCTTCTCCGGCGACTGCACGAAGGTCACGCGCAGCGGCTGGGCGTTGAAGGCGGAGGGGCCGAACTTCGTCAGCTCCCAGATCGCCTGAAGCTGTTGCTCGGTGACCTCGCCCTGGAAGGCGTTGGCCGTGCGGGCTTCGTGGAAGAGGGCGTTGACGGAGGCCGCGTCGAGGACGGCTTCTTCGTGGGCGATGCTCATGTCATGTTCCTTCGGGGAGTTCCGTGGGGGTTCCGAATGGTTTCAACTTCAAGCATTCGGCCGTTCTTCCCCAACGGAGTGTGAGATGGGACACATATCTGCCTGCTCGCTCCACCCGTCCACCCAGTAAAGTTGCTCTGGATACACCCCCACACCTCTGGAAAGGCCTCGCGTGAGCCTGCTCGGAACCTCCTGGACCCTCCACGGCGACGGCAAGACCGTCCGGCCCGGCGAAGTGGTCTCCCCCAACGAACGGCTCAGCTGGCCCCGCACCATCGGCATCGGCACCCAGCACGTGGTGGCCATGTTCGGCTCCACGTTCCTCGTGCCCATCCTGACGGGCATGCCGCCGGCCACCACCCTGTTCTTCTCGGGCATCGGAACCCTGCTGTTCCTCGTGGTCACGCGGGGCCGGGTGCCCAGCTACCTGGGATCGAGCTTCGCGTTCATCGCCCCCATCATGGCCTCGCAGCACCAGTACGGCGTGGCCGGGGCTCTCGGCGGCGTCATCATGGCCGGCGCGGCGCTGTTCCTGGTGGGCCTCGTGGTCCAGGCGTTCGGCTCCGAGTGGATCAACCGGCTCATGCCGCCGATGGTCACCGGCGCGATCGTGGCCCTCATCGGCCTGAACCTCGCCCCCGCGGCCAAGGCGAACTTCGTCAAGGCGCCCATCACGGCCCTGGTCACGCTGCTCGCCATCGTCCTGGTGGGCGTGCTCTTCAAGGGCATCCTGGGCCGCCTGAACATCCTGATCGGCGTGGTCCTCGGCTACCTGGTGGCCATGTGGCGCGGCGAGGTGGATTACAGCCAGATGGACTCCGCCGCCTGGATCGGGCTGCCGCACTTCCAGGCGCCGAGCTTCAATGTCGGCGTCATCGGGCTGTTCGTGCCCGTGGTCCTGGTGCTCGTGGCCGAGAACGTCGGACACGTGAAGAGCGTGGCCACCATGACCGGCGAGAACCTCGACGCCTACGCCGGGCGCGCCCTCATGGCCGACGGCGCCGCGACCATCCTGGCCGGCGCGGGCGGCGGCTCCGGCACCACCACCTACGCGGAGAACATCGGCGTCATGGCCGCCACCAAGGTGTACTCCACGGCCGCGTACTGGGTGGCCGGCGTCTTCGCGATCGTCCTCAGCTTCTCCCCCAAGTTCGGCGCCCTGATCGCGACCGTCCCGGCCGGTGTGCTGGGCGGCGCGGCCACCATGCTGTACGGCATGATCGGCATCCTGGGCGTGAAGATCTGGGTGCAGAACAAGGTCAACTTCTCCAACCCGATCAACCTGAGCACGGCCGCGGTCGCACTGATCGTGGGCATCGCGGACTACACGTGGAACCTCGGGGAACTCAGCTTCACGGGCATCGCGCTCGGGTCCGCGGCGGCCCTCGTGATGTATCACGGCATGAAGGCCATCGCGAAGGCCCGCGGCACGGTGGCGGAGCCGGAGACCGAATGACCAGGCCGGGACTCACCTTCGACGACGGCGGGCAGGGGCCCGACGTCGTCATCGGTGATGTCCACGGCGCGCTGGAGCCGCTGTCCAACGCCCTGCGGCGACAGGGTCTCCTGGACCGCATGGGCGGCTGGTGCGGCGGGCAGCGCACCCTCTGGCTCCTCGGCGACTTCATGGACCGCGGGCCGGACGGCTCCGGCGTGGTGCACCTGGTGCGCCGTCTCCAGCATCAGGCGGCCGACGACGGCGGCGCCGTCCACGCGTTGCTGGGGAACCACGAGGTCCTGGCTCTGGGCAAGCGCCGGTTCGGCGCCCTGCGCCTCGACACTCCCGCCGGGCCCCGGTCCTTCCACGACTCATGGCAGCGCAACGGCGGACGCGAACAGGACCAGCGCGAACTCAGCGACGAGGACTTCGCGTGGCTCGCTTCGCTCCCGGGCATGGCGCTGACGGGGTCGCACCTCCTGGTCCACGCGGACACGACGGAGTACCTGCACTGGGGAACGGACATCACCGGGGTCAATGACACCCTGCGGAGCCGCCTCGAGAGCGACGACCCCCTCGACGTCTGGGAGGTCTGGGCGCGACTGACCACCCGGCACGCGTTCCGCGACCGGCCGTCCGTGGCACGCGACTTCCTCCGGGAGTTCGGCGGGTCCCGCCTGGTGCACGGCCACAGCATCATCGCGGACTTCCACGGGCATCCCGCACCCCTCACCCAGGGCCCGGACGTGTACGCCGACGGCCTTGTGGTAGACATTGACGGAGGGCTCTACGACGGCGGTCCCTGCATCGTCCTGCACCTGCCCTGACCCTCCGACCCGCCCCTCTGACCTGGCCCGCGGCATCGCCCCGGATCACGCCCACGACCGTGCCGCCCGGCGGCATGAACCGCCCCGAAGGAGCCTGAACGACATGCCCCGCACCACACCCCCGGCCCTGGCGAAGGCCCGGTCCTACTGGATGGGCCTGTCCATCGCGTTCGGCGTGGGGCTGGGTCTGTACGCCGCCGCGCCCGCGCCGTGGCATCTGGTGAGCGCCGGGGCGTACGTGGTGTTCGTGGTGATCCAGGCGGCGGTCTACGGGCAGATCAAGCCGGCCCTCGAGGGCAAGCTCGCCTTCAACTCCGCCAGTTTCGGGCTCCTCGCCCTGCTCCTGGTGGTGGCGGCCGTGGTGTCCCGCGATTCGCCGTACTCGCTGCTGCTGGGGATCGGCCTGGGCGTGCTGAGCGGGGTGTCGATGTTCTGGGTCCTCACCCGGCGCGGGCGCTTCTACCCCAAGGAGAACCGGGGCTGACGAGGCCGGGGCACGGGCGCACTGCTCACCGTGATCTCCGCGGTCCACTTCGCCGAGTCCGCTGACCGCGGCGTGAATCCGCTACCAGATGCAGCGGATTCACGTCCCTCCTAGCGGACCGGCGCGGGCTGGAGCGGGCGGGCCGGGACGCGGGTCGCGGAACCCGCCTAGGCCCGCCCTTCGACCGCGTCCACGAGCTGCTGTTCGGCCCGGTCGAGATAATCCCGGAGGTACTCGGCTGCCTCGGCACGCTGTCCCGCCGCCAGAAGCTCGACGATCCTCTCGTTGCCCTCCACGTACGGCGCGTGGAAGCGGGGGTCCCGCCCCATCGCCGCGAACACCAGCCGCATCTCCGCGAGCACCTGTTCCATGAGCGCGTCGAGCCGGATGCTCCCGGCGGCCGCGAGGACGGTCCGGTGGAAATCCTGGTTTGCACCGGCCATCCCGGCGATGTCGCCCTCCGTGACCGCGGCCCGGCCCCGGCGGACGATCCCCGCGAGCTCCTCGACATCGATCCGCGGCGCCCACAGCAGCGCGGCCGGTTCCACGAGCTTCCGGACCCGGTAGATCTCGCGGACATCCTCGGCCGTCGGGTGGGCCACGAAGACGCCGCGGTTCGGGATCCGCTGCACCACGCGTTCGGCGTGCAGCGTGGCGAAGGCCTCGCGGAGCGTGTTCCGTGAGACGCCCAGGGCCTCCCGGAGCGCCTCTTCGGGAAGCTTGGTGCCGGGGGTCAGCTCGCCGTCGGCGATGCGCTGCCGCAGTGTGGCCGCCACCCACTGGGCGGTGTGCGCGTGGGCGGCACGCGCTTCGCGGCGCAACCCCGCCAGGACAGCATCAGAACTCACAGGCCCACTGTATGCCGAGGGACGGAACAGGCCGGAATCGCCGTCACCGCGCCGAAACAGTGAGTTCGCGACGAAACCGCGTGTTCTACTCACTGTTTCGTCGCGAACTCACTGTTTCGGCCCATGGACGGTCCCCAGCTACAGCGACGCCGGGGCCACCGCTTCGAAACCCACCTTCGCGCCGGGCGGAAGCTGGGCCAGCCGGTCCTGGTCCGCGTCGAGGACCACGCCGATCACGGGGTACCCGCCCGTCACGGGATGATCCGCCATGAAGACCAGGGGCAGACCGGACGCCGGCACCTGGATGGCGCCCCGCACCGTGCCCTCGCTCTGGAGCTCACCCTCGGTCCTGCGCACCAGGGGCTCGCCGGAGAACCGGATGCCCACGCGGTTCGACTCGGCTGTCGCAGTCCATACCCCCGTGTGGAACGCCTCGAGGGACTCGTCGGTGAACCAGTCGTCGCGGGGACCGGGGACCACCCGGAGCACCGTCACCTCCTCCGCCGACGGCCGTGGGGGCGCCGTCTCCGGCTCCCCCACGGCGCCGGGCAGCCGCGGATCGAGCAGGCCCAGACGGCTCCCCGCCGTGAGCGGGGCGGGACCCAGCCCGGACAGGACGTCCGTGGCGGCGCTGCCCAGCACGGCGCCGCCCCGCACTCCGCCTCGTACCGCCACATAACTGCGCAGCCCGGCGACAGGCGTTCCCAGCCGCAGCGTCTCACCGGCCAGGAGCGTGAGCGGGGCGTCGAGCGGGGCGTCCCACCGGGCGCCGTCGTCGTCGCTGATCAGGAGCGGGACGTCCGCGCCGGTGACGGCGAGGATCGTGTCCCGGAGCGCGCGCAGCGTCAGGCCGCCTGGCAGGGCTTCGAGTCCGGGCGCGCCGGCAGGGTTGCCGACCATGCGGTTCGCGCGTTTGAGGGCGCCGCGGTCCATGGCGCCGGAATCGCTGACCCCCGACGCCGCGTGGCCGGGCCTCCCGAGGTCCTGCACCGTGGTCTGGAGGCCGGGGCTGCGGACCTCGAGGACGGGTTCGACGGTCTCGGCGGCGGGCCGGGCGGGCAGGGCCTGCACGATGTCACGGACCGGGACGAAGCGGACGGTGTCGCCGGCCTTGATGAGCGCGGGTTCGTCGCGGGCGGCGTCCCACAGGAGCGCGCCGGTGCGGCCGATGAGCTGCCAGCCGCCGGGCGAGTCGTTGGGGTAGACGGCCGAGTACCCGCCGGCGAGCGCCACGGAACCGGCCGGCACGCGGGTGCGCGGGGAGGTGCGGCGCGGGACCTCGGGCGCGCCGGGCGCGCTGAGGTAGGCGAACCCCGGGGCGAACCCGCCGAACGCGGCGGTCCAGACGGCGTCCGCGTGCCCGGCCACGACAGCCTCGACGCTGCGGCCGGTGAGGCGGGCGACCTCGGCGAGGTCCTCGCCGTCGTACACGGTCTCGATACTCACCTCACGCCCGGCGGAGCGCACCCCGGCGGCCAGGTCAGCCGTCCGCAGCCGGTCCACGACACCGGCCAGGGACTGCGGGAGACCCACGGTCACGAGCACGGTGCGGGCCGCGGCCACGACGTCCACGACGCCGGCCGGCGGTTCGGCGAGCAGGCCCGCCTGGAGCGCCAGCACGGCGTCCAGGCCGTCGAGTTCGGCGAGCACCGCGCGGTCCCCCACGCGGCGCACGCCCAGCAGTCGGCCCATCTCAGGCGAAGCTCTGGATCACGACGCCGCGCGCCGTGAGTTCCCGGTGGATGCGCTCGGCCATGGCGACCGCCCCGGGGGTGTCGCCGTGGACGCAGATGCTCCCGGCGTTCACGGGCAGCACGGTGCCGTCGACGGCCCGGACCGTGCCGTCCACCAGGCGGAACACGTGGTCCAGGATCCGGTCGATGTCGTGCAGCACGGCGTCAGGGTCGCTGCGGGGGACGAGGGTGCCGTCGGGCCGGTAGGCGCGGTCGGCGAACGCCTCGGCCACGGTGCGGAGCCCGGCCTCGGCGGCGATCCGCTCGACCGCGGAGCCGGGCAGCACCAGAAGGGGCAGTGCCGGGTCGACGGCGAGGACCGCGTCGACGACGGCCCGCGCCTGGGCCTCGTGGTGCACGATCGTGTTGTAGAGGGCGCCATGCGGTTTCACGTACCGGACGGCGGTGCCCTCGGCGCGCGCGAGGGCCTGGAGCGCGCCGATCTGGTAGATCACGTCGTCGCGGAGCTCCCCCGCGTCCATGTCGATGAAGCGGCGCCCGAAGCCCGCCAGGTCGCGATAGCCGGGGTGGGCCCCGACGGTCGTCCCGGTGCGCACGGCCGCGCGCACGGTGGCGCGGATGCCCACCGGGTCTCCGGCGTGGAAACCGCACGCGACATTGGCGCTGGAGACGTTGGCCAGGATGGCGGCGTCGTCCCCGAAGGTCCAGTTCCCGAAGGACTCCCCGACGTCGCTGTTGAGGTCGATCACGCTCACGCGGTCACGCTCCGCAGGCGACCGATCGACTCCCGGGCGTCCCACGCGAAGCTCGCGAGCCAGTGCGTGGACATGAAGTCGCCGCTCTGCAGGCCGTGCATCCCGGCCTTGAACAACGGCTCGACGGCGGCGTCCAGCACCGCGCGCAGGTCCTGCGGCGTGCCGGGCCGGGCGCCGGGCCGGGCTTCAGACACGGCGTCCAGCGCCGCGACCACCCGAGCGAGCTGCCCCGCCCGCGTGAGGTTCAGGCCGTGCAGGTGGACCATGTAACCGTCGCTCTCATCGGCCACCCCCACGGTGGCGAGCATGCGCGACTCCGCGGTCAGCCCAGGTAGGAACCCCTCCAGCCAGGCGGCGAACTCGTCGGCGGGGAGCACGCGCTGGAGGAGATCGGCCTCGCTGAGCCCGGCGGAGAGGAAGTCCTGCCCGCTCAGCTCCCATTCGGTGGCCCAGGCCCGGTCCTCGCCGAACCAGCGGACGGCGGCCCGTTCGCAAGCCTCCGCGGCGTCCTCGCGACCGAGGTCCCGGAACGCGGTCAGGAGGTAGGACAGCCCGAAGGCCGCGTTGGTGTGCAGGCCGTGCCGCACCGGGTGCTCGACGGTCGCGGTCCACGCCTGGACCAGCTCGGACACCACGTCCACGCAGCCGTCCAGGTTGCGGCCCCAGGCGGCGATCTCCGGGTCCTGGGAGGCGTGGCAGGCCGCGGCCAGGCGCACGAGCCAGGCCCAGCCGTACGGGCGTTCCCAGCTGGGGTTGGCTCGGAGGTAGTCCGCCTCGACGGCGAGCTTCGCGGCGGTGAGGTTCGCGCCCAGGGCGGCGCGGAGGGCGTCGGCCGTGCCGGCGTCGAGGTCCGCCTCGCCCCGCAGCGCGGCGTCGAGCACGCTGACGCCCAGCCAGTGCATGTGCACGCAGGAGTGCCAGTCGAAGGAGGTGTGGAACGCCGGGTGGAGCTCGGCGGGCGTGTGCAGATCGGTCTCGGAGCGCTCCACGTGGTGCGAGGCGTAGGGGTACGGACGGCCCAGATTGTCCAGGACGACGTCGGCGCAGTGCTGGGCGGCGCCCGGGAAGAAGGTGTCGGTCATGAGGGTTCCTTTCTAGAACGCCAGGAAGTACATGAGGCCGATGTTGACCACCAGCAACGGCAGAGCGGTTCCGATCTGCGCCGTGATCACACCGTAGCGGTTCTTCATCTCGAGCAGCGCGGCCGGGACCAGGTTGAAGTTCGCGGCCATGGGGGTGCACAGCGTGCCGCAGAAGCCCGCGAGCATGCCGATGGCGAAGACGATCGCCGGATTGCCGTGGAACTGCTGGATCAGCACGGGCCAGCCGATCGCCGCGGTCATGATCGGGAAGGCCGCGAAGCCGTTGCCCATCAGCACCGTGAACAGGAACATGCCCACGCAATACACCGTCACAGCGGCCAGCAGCGACCCCTTCGGGAGGATGGACGCCGTCAGGGTTCCGACCGCCGTCCCGACGCCCGCTTTGGTGAACAGGATGCCGAGGGTCGAGAGCATCTGCGGCAGGAGCGCCGCCCAGCCGATGGATTCCAGGATCCGGCGGCTCTCCAGCAGCGGCGCGAGCTTGTTGCGGGGCTTCAGGATCACGACGGCGGCGGCCGCGGCCACGATCGCGCCGATGGTCAGTGCCACGAGGGTGGTGTTCTTGGGGTCCAGGATCGGAGTGCCGCCGATGACGAGGACCGGCGCCGCGAGCACGAGGGCCACGGTGACCACCGGAAGCAGGAGTGCCGGGATGAAGAGCTTGTTCCCGAAACGGGCGGCGTAGGCGACGCGCTCAGCCGGGGTGGACGACTTCGCCTTGCCGTCCGAGAGCTGACCGCTGGAGGCGAGTCCGACGAGCACCAGGACCGCCACGCCCAGGATCCACGCGGGAGCCTTCCCGGCCTGGACCCAGGTGCCGTAGAAGAAGCAGAGCCCGAGGATGCCCCAGAACAGCGAGCTGCCGATGCGGTGCCGGTGGCCGGTGTCCCGCGCGATGAGGGAGGCCCAGGCGATGAAGAGGGCTCCGATGAACCAGTAGACGGCTTCGACGTTGATCATGCGGCGCTCCCGGCCTCGACGGTGACGGTCTTCCCGGTGAGACGGGCGTATTCGCGGTCCAGCTGACGGTCCAGGCGGAGGAGCCGGAAGCCGTGGATGAGGAAGGCGGCGATCGCGGTCGGGATGGCCCAGAGCGCGAGTTCGAGCGGTTCGAGCTGCAGATGGTACGTGGTGTCCACGAAGGTGGTGATCAGCAGGATCGACCCGACGGCCACGAAGACGTCCTCGCCGAAGAAGACGCCGACGTTGTCCGCCGCGGCGGAGTGGCCCTTGATGCGTTCCTTGAGCTTCTCCGGAACCGTGCCGTAACGGCGCATCGCGGCGCCCTCGGCCATCGGGTAGACGAGCGGCCGGACGGCCTGCGCGTGCCCGCCGATGCTCGTCAGCCCGACGGCGGCGGTCACCTGGCGGATGGCCAGGTACGCCAGGAGGACGCGGCCGGCCGTGAGACGGGCGAGCTTGGAGATCAGGTTCTTGGCCTGCTCCTGGAGCCCGAAGTATTCGATGATGCCGATGACCGGGAGCACGGCCGCGAAGACCGTGACGGAACGGCTGCTGGCGAAGCCGGAACCGAAGGCCTCCAAGATCTGCAAGGGGTTCATACCGCCCAGGAGCGCGGTGACGATCCCGGCGACGGTGACGACGATGAGGGGGTTGAGGCGAACGGCGAATCCGATGATCACCAGCAGCACCCCGATGAGTACGAGCATGCGAGTCCATTCCACGGGGACCGACCGGTCCAGGAGCTGTCCGTGGCGCCCATCACGAGGCCACGTGACTCACATCATAGAACTTTGTTCAACAATCCAGCAAGGCTTTGTTCAACAATCCGGGGATGGTGACGGACGTGGCGGGGCGAGCGTCGGTGGGTCTGGCGGGTGGGTCTCGCGGGTGTGGCGGCCCCGGAAACGCCGAAACCGTGAGTTTCCGTCGAAACCGCGCGTTAAACACACTGTTTCGACGGAAACCCACGGTTTCACGAATGACGAACGGCCAGACGAGCCATAGCGATGGAGCCACGAGCGATGCGGCCGGGTCCACCCCTGCCGAGTTCGGGGGTTCGTTCCGAGAACACCGCCTGCAACCCGCGAAGCCGGAACGAACCCCCGAACTCGACGGACGAGCACCGCCAAAGCCACTCCGAGTCGCGAAGCCACTCCGGACCGCGCTCCCGCCACCCCCGACGGCCCAGAAACGCCGAAACCGCGAGTTTCCGTCGAAACCGCGCGTTAAACACACTGTTTCGACGGAAACTCGCGGTTTCACAAATGACGGCCGGCAAGACGAGCCACAGCGACTGAGCCAGGCAACCTGCACCGGCCCCACCTTGCCGAGTTCGTGGTTTCGAGGCGAGTTCGTGGAGATGGTCCACGAACTCAACCGAAACCTACGAACTCGGGCTGGGGAATCCTCAGGGACCCGCCTAACCCGCCTACCCCGCCTGCACCGGGCTGAAGCGGAACGTGCGCACCGAGAACGGCGACAGGGACAGCGCGACGCCGGCCTCCGCCGTCGTCGCGCCCGCCTCGCCACCGGAGCCGGAGCCGGCAGCCTCCAGTGCCGGGGCGTCCGGGAGCTCGTCCTCGATCAGGCTGACCTCGCGGCCGGCGCCGAATGCCGGGTCGACATGCAGCACGGCGTTCGCGCGGCGGCCCTGCGGCTCGTAGACGCGGACCACCAGGTCGCCGGAACGGTCGTGGGCGAGCTTCACCGAGGAGACGAGCACGCCGTCGCCGTCGACCCGCACGAGAGACTCGACCGGGGCGGCGCCGGACCGCGAACGGACCGGGCTGTTCAGGTGGATGCCCTCACGGGTCGCCACCAGGGCGTCCGCCCCGATCACGAGGCCGTACGAGTGCTGGTGCACGCCCTGATCGGTCTCCGGGTCCGGGAACCGCGGGGCCCGCAGGAGGGAGAGGCGCAGGGTGGTGGTCACCCCGGCGTCGTCGTCGGCGTCGCGGGTCATGTCGAAGCCGTAGCTGGACTCCGTCACCAGGGCCGCGCCGAAGCCGGGCTCCTCCGCCAGCACGAAGCGGTGCATGGAGGTCTCGAACTTCGCCGCCTCCCAGCTCGTGTTGGTGTGCGTGACGCGCTTGTTGAAGCCGAACTGCGTCTCCGCGGCCGTGTGCTCCGCGCGGACGTCCAGCGGGAAGGACACCTTGAGGAACTTCTCGGCCTCGTGCCAGTCGGTCTCCTGATCGATGCGCAGCGTCCGCGCATCGGCGGCCAGGCGCAGCACCTGACGGACCCGGGATCCGGAGAATTCGCGCTCGATCACGACCCGCGCCTCGTCCTCGTCGCCCTCCACGGAGAACGACGACAGCGAGCGCAGCTCGGTCACGCGGTTGCGGTAGTACCGGTCCACGTCCCAGGCGTCCCACATGTTCGGGAAGTCCTGGTGCAGCTGGAGCACGTTCGCCTCGGCGCCCGCGGGGATCGCGTCCCGGCCGCTGGCCAGGTCCACCGCGGAGACGATATGGCCCTCGCGGCTGATGACGACCTCCACCAGTCCGTTGCGGAGCACGACGCCGCGCGCCTCCTCGCTCACGGTGACCGGCTCCGCGCCCCGCGGGGCTGCCTCGGCGGCGCCCAGCGCGGGCACGCCGGAGCGGCCGAACGGCGCCGCGTTGAACGTGAGCTGCACGTCGCCGTCGCCGGCCAGGGCGTCCAGCGCGCGGCCGATCAGGGCCTCGGCCTCCTCCGTGAGGCGGCGGTAGGTCTCGACGGCCTCGCGGTGCACCCAGGCGATGGAGGTGCCGGGCAGGATGTCATGGAACTGGTGCAGCAGGAGGTCCTCCCACAGCGCGTTCAGCTCGTCGTAGGGGTACGCGTAGCCGGTGCGGGTCGCGGCCGTGGCGCTCCACAATTCGGCCTCCACCAGCAGGTGCTCAACGCGGCGGTTGCCCTGCTTGGTCTTGTGCTGGCTCGTGAGGGTGGCCCGGTGGAGTTCGAGGTACAGCTCACCGACCCAGACCGGCGGCTTGGGGAGCTCCTGGCGGGCGCGCTCGAAGTAGTCGTCCGGGTTCTCCCAGCGGACCGTGGCGCTGCCTTCCAGATCCGCGAGACGCCGGGCCTTGCCGGTCATCTCGCGGGTGGTGCCGCCACCACCGTCGCCCCAGCCGACCGGCGCGATCGACCCGGACGCGACGCGGGCCTCCCGGAACTGGCGGCTGGCGCGGGCCATCTCCTCGCCGGAGAGCTGCGCGTTGTAGGTGTCCATGGGCGGGAAGTGGCTGAAGACCCGGGAGCCGTCGATGCCTTCCCAGTTGAACGTGTGGTGCGGGAACTTGTTGACCTGGTTCCAGGAGATCTTCTGGGTGAAGAACCATTCGAAACCGGCACGGCGCATGAGCTGCGGCAGGGCCGGCGAGTACCCGAAGCTGTCCGGCAGCCACACCCCGCGGCAGGCCGCGCCGAACTCGTCCCGGAAGAACGACTGGCCGTACAGGAACTGGCGGGACAGGGCCTCGCCGCTGGGCATGACCGTGTCCGACTCGACCCACATGCCGCCCAGCGGCACGAAACGTCCCTCGGCGACGGCGGCCTTGACCTTGGCGTACACCTCGGGGCGGTGGACCTTGAGCCACTTGTACTGCTGGGCGCTCGACATGCCGTACCGGAAGTCCGGGTCCTGACCGATCAGCTCGGTCATGGAGGAGCTGGTGCGGGCCACCTTGCGGATGGTCTCGCGCAGCGGCCAGAGCCAGGCGGAGTCGATGTGGGCGTGTCCGATGGCGGAGACGTGGTGGGCACTGGCCTCGGCGGGACGCTCGAGCAGTGGCGCGAGGACCTCACGGGCCTCCCCCGCGGTCTCGGCGATGCGCTGGAGGTCGACCCGGTCCAGGGCGTCGTCCAGGCCCTGGAGGATGCGCATCCGGCGCGGCGAGGACTCCGGCAGCTCGGCCTGGAGTTCGAACAGGACTTCCAGGTCCAGGCACAGTTCGTGGACCTCGCGGTTGAACACGGCCAGGTCCATGCGGCGCGTCGTGTAGAGCTTCTTCGGCGAGGAGGTGCGGATGTCGCCCTCCTGCGTGGGAAGGAAGGGGTGGTAGTCGAGGAGGACCGGGTTGGACGCGGCCTCGATGAAGAGCTCCACGGATTCCCCGCCCTCCGCCTCGTCGGCCACCAGGACCCACTGGTTGCGCGGGTTGAGCGACTTCAGCGGCTCGCCCTCGGGCGTGTAGACCAGGCCTTCACACTGGAAGCCCGTCATGTTCACATCGAAGCCGAGGTCCACCACCATCTCGACACGGCGCCCGGACCAGGCCTCGGGGATCCGGCCCTGCAGACGGAACCAGGTGGTGCCCCAGGCGGCGCCCCACGGGGTCCCCACCTGGTACGGCGAGTACTCGAGGGCGAGACCCTCGGCGGGGGCGATCGGCTCGCCCGGCAGTTCGTGCCAGGCGACGTCCAGCGCCACGCTCTCCTCGTAGACGGCGGGATACAGCCGTTCGGCCAGAACCCGCTTGACCCGTCCGGTGGTCAGGTTGATGTCGTCATGCATGGATGTGCTCGTGTCCTCACGTCTGGTGTCAGGTGGCTTGGTAGGTCAACGGCTCGCAAAGGGCGAGACTAGCAGCGCTTTCCGGGGTTTCGCTAGCGATTTGCGGTAATTGCCCCGGGAGCGGATGCGCCGGTCTCCAGGACCGTGGTGATGCGCCGGGCGGCGAGCGCGGCCGGGTCCTGACCACGGGAGGCCAGGAGGACCTGCGGGCCCTGTCCGGTGGCCGCGGCGGCGTCGAGCCACGCACGGTGGAACGCCCCTCCGGGTGCGCAGCTCGCGCGGTAGCCCTCGGCGGTGTCGTCGAGGACCAGCGCGACGCCGGAGGGCTCGACGGCGGGCACGGCACCGCCCGCGGCGACGCTCGCGTCCGCCCCGGCCGCCCGGAACTCGGCCACGAGCGCGGCGAAACGCTCCCCCGTGGGCTTCAGCACGCCGTCGTGGGTGAAGAGGCCCAGGTCGTACTCGACCTCCGGGAAGTCGGCGAGTGCCCGCGAGACGTCATGCGAGCACCACCAAGTCACCCCCATCAGGCCGGGCACGGTGGCCGCGTGGCGGATCGTGGCCTCCAGGAAATCCGGGGCCGACTCGCGCGGGATCACCGTGGTCGGGGCGCCGACCTCCTGGAGCCACACCGGACGGTTCGCGTCCTGGTGCCACGCGGCGGCGAGCCGCAGGAGGTATTCGGCGTGGCGGACGGAACCGTCGTGAAGGGGTCCGAAGGTCTGAGCGGCGCCGTTGAAGACCCACGAGTGCACCACCGTGGCGTCCCCGAACTCCACGGCGTGGCGGGGCTCGAAGGGCTGGCGGTCGTCGTACCAGGACGCGTCGTACATGGCATTCGTGACGAAGGGGTTCCCGTGCGCGCGGGCGCCCGCCACGAGGGTCTCCAGCCAGGCCGACGCCTGCTCCGGGGTCACGGGATGGGCGTCCGGGTGGATGGGCGGGGCGAACTGGTTGAGCTCGTTGCCCAGGGTGATGCCCATGATGTTGGGGCGTCCCTCGAGGCGGCGGGCGAACTCGGCCGCCAGATCCGCCTCGGCCCGCACCACGTCCGGGTCCATGAACAGGTTCCGCCGGTGCCACGTGGTGATCCACGCCGGCAGGAAGTCATAGCTGGAGAGGTGCCCCTGGAGCACGTCCAGGTTCACGTCCAGGCCGAACTCCGCGGCGACATCCACCACGGTCATCACGTCATCCAGCGCGGTCTGGCTGATCAGGCTCCTGTTCGGCTGCACCACGGGCCAGAGCGGGAAGATGCGGATGTGGTCCACGCCGAGCGTGGCGATCTGCCCCAGGTCCCGGCGCACGTCCTCCTCCCGGAGATGCTGCCAGGAGTGGAACCACCCCGACGCCGGTGTGTAGTTGACCCCGAATCGCACGGAATTGTCCTCCTGAAATCGTTGATGAATGGTCTCAGCCCTTGACGCCGCCTTCTTCGACGCCCTTGAAGAAGAATCTCTGCAGGACGCCGAAGACCACGGCGATGGGGATGAAGGCGATCATGGTGCCGGCCGCGATGAGCCGCATGTCATTGGTGAAGGTGCCGGAGAGGTACTGCAGCCCGATGGTGAGGGTGAAGTTCTCGGGGGTGGTGAGAACGATCAGCGGCCAGAGGAAATCATCCCAGGCGCCGATGAAGGAGAAGATCGCCACGACGGCGATGGTGCCGTAGACGGACGGCAGCGCCACCCTGATGAGCCGCTGCCAGGCGTTGGCGCCGTCCACCACGGCCGCCTCCTCGATCTCCGTGGGGAGCTGGCGGAAGGCGTTGAACATGAGGAGCACGTTCAGCACGCTGACCATGCCGGGCAGCGCCACACCGAGCAGCGTGTCCGCGAGGCCCAGGTCCCGCACGGTGACGTACTGGGAGATGATCGTGGCTTCGGCCGGCAGGATGAGCGTGATCATGAACAGGCCCAGGACCCACTTCTTGAAGCGGAAGGACAGCCGGGCCAGCGCGTAGCCGGCGGCCGTGGAGAAGACCACGTTGCCCACCACGGCCACCGCGGCCACGAAGAGCGAGTTGCCGATGTACCGCCACACGTCGATCGCCTGGAACACCCGGACGTAGTTGCCGAGCGTGGGCTGCTGCGGGAGGAGGCTCAGGTTCTCCGTGTAGATGTCCTCGGTGCTGCTGCGCAAGGACGTGGACAGCTGCCACAGGAAGGGTCCGACCGTCACGAACAGGACGAAGATCAGCGCCGCGTAGCGCCAGAATTTCTCGGCGGCGGAGGGCTCGCCGAAGGTGCGGGAACGACGGCGGCGGGCCGGCGGCGTCGCGCCTTCCAGTGCGTGGTCCGGTGCGGAGGGCCGCAGTTCAGTGGCGCTCATTTGTCCCCCTTCGAGTTCAGGCGGGCCAGGACCAGCATGGGGATCAGCGTCAGCAGGAAGAGCAGGATGCTCAGGGCCGAGGCGTAGCCGAGGTTGCCGGTGAAGCCGCGGGCGTACTGCTGGATGAGCATGACCATGGTGAGGTCCTCACCGCCGGGTCCGCCCTTGCCGCCCGTGAGGATGAAGACTTCCGAGAACACCCGCAGCGCGCTGATGGCCACGAGCACGGCGACCAGGCCCATGGCGCCCCGGACGCCCGGGACGGTGACGCTCCAGAAGCGGCGGACCGCGCCCGCGCCGTCGATCGCGGCGGCTTCGTGCAGTTCCTTGCCGACGTTCCCGAGGGCCGCCAGGTACACGATCATGTAGTAGCCCAGGCCCTTCCAGACGGTCAGGCTGATGGCGGAGATGATGACGAGCCAGCGGTCGGTGAGGAACGGGATCGGCTCGGTGACCACGTGGAGGGCCTGCGCCAGGTTGTTGACGGCGCCGCGCGAGTCGAGCAGCCAGCTCCACATGAGACCGACCACGACGGCGGACGCGATCACCGGCGTGTAGAACGCGGTGCGGAAGAAGGCGATGCCCTTGAGCGGCTTCTCCACGAGGATCGCGAGGAGGAGCGGGAGCAGGGTCAGCAGGGGCACGCAGATGACCATGTAGACCACGCTGTTGAGCAGCGCGTTCATGACCTGGTCGTCTTCGAGGATCTGCTGGAAGTTCTGGACGCCGACGTAGCGTTCCTTGCCGCCCAGCGGCTTGGCGTTGGTGAACGCCATGCGGATGGTGTTCAGGGACGGCCAGACGTTGAACACCAGGAGCCAGAGCAGCGCCGGCGCCACGAGGATCCACGGGGTGAACCACTTGTTGGTGCGGACCCGGGTGCCCACCGGGGGTTTCGCCGGGCTCTTCACCGGGCGCGAGATGGTGGTCGACGCCATGGACGTCTCCTTTCAGCTGACGAACGGGGTGGGCCGCCGGGACCGGCGGCCCACCCGCTCAGGAACGGCTCACTTCTGCTGCTTGAGCAGCTGATTCGCCTTGTCCTGAGCCTTCTGCAGGGCTTCCTTGCCCGAGATGTCGCCCTTCACGGCGAGGGCCACCTGCTGCTTGAAGTAGTCGTCCATGGCGGAGTTCCACTGCACCGGGTTCAGGACCTTGCCTTCCTTGAGGCTGTTGAACGCCAGGACGCGGGCCTTGCCCGCCTCGGTGCCGTCCTCCTTGGAGTAGAACGGGTCCTCGGAGGAGCCGGTGGAGGACGGGAAGGTGTTGGTGAGCTTGGCGAACGCGTTCTGGTTCTCCGCGTTGGTCATGAACTTGGCGAACGCCTTGGCGGTGGCCAGGTGCTTGCTCTTCGCGGAGACGGAGAGACCCTGCGGGTAGAGCGGCGGGGTGTCGAGCGCCTTGTTCTCGGTGAACTTGCCCTTCAGGCTGGGGTTGTCCCGCACGAAGTCGAGGGCGCCGGAGGAGCCGGCCGTGGTCCAGGCGACCTTCTGCTGGGTGAACAGCTTGGCGTTGCCCTGGTAGTTGTTGTTGAGGATCGACGGCGGCATGTAGCCGGCCTTGTAGGCGTCGCGGTACTTGTCGATCACCTTGGCGGCGTCGTCCGTGGCGAAGGTGAACTGGGTGCCGTCGTCGTTGATGACCTTCTGACCGGTGGCCGTGAGAGCGTTCAGGCCGGGCAGGGTGCTGATGAGGAACTTGTCCGGGCACTTGTCGTGCATGGTCTTGGCCTGGGTGAACAGCTCGTCGCGGCTGGAGGGCAGCTTGGCCGGGTCCAGTCCGCACTGGGAGAGCTGGTCCGTGTTCCAGTAGTTCACATCGGTCTGGAGGTACCAGGGGTAGGCGTAGGTGCCGTCGATGCCCGGGAACTTGTACGCGTCGAGCGCTCCCTGGACGTAGCTCTGGGAGAGGTCGTCACCTTGGGAGAGGTCCTGCAGCACGCCCTGCTGAGCCAGCGGGTAGGCGAAGTCGTTCGGGAGGTTCACGACGTCCGGGAGGGAGTTGGAGGCGGCCTGGCTGAGGACCTTCTCCGAATAGCCGTCACCGGGCTGGTCGAGGAGCTTGACCTTGGCCTTCGGGTTGGCCTTCTCGAAGTCTGCGATCACCTTGTTCAGGTAGTCGCTGAACTTGGGAGTCAGGGACCAGGTCTGGAGCGTGATTTCGCCTTCGATGGCGTCGCTCTGCTGGTCGGAGCCCTGGCTTCCGCCCGAACAGGCCGTCATGCCGAGCGCGGCCGAGAGCAGGAGGGCGGCTCCCGCCATCAGCTTCTTCGTGGTCTTCTTCTGGTGCATCGTGCGACTCCTTTGTTGCAAGGCTGGGGGGTCCCTGGCGCGTCCACTGTGTCGCACGTCTCCCCGTCACTGAAGTGAAGCCAGACTTCCAAACTAAACCGATATAGTCAAGACCTCCCGACGGCGTATGATCCTTGCTATGAACCACCCGAAGCGCGCCACGATCAGCGAAATCGCAGCCCGCGCGGGCGTCTCGAAGGGCGCCGTCTCGTTCGCGCTCAACGGGCGGCCCGGCGTCAGCGAGGAGACCAGGACGCGAGTTCAGGCCATCGCCGATGAGCTGAACTGGAAGCCCAATCGGGCCGCTCGCGCGCTCGGCCAGTCGCAGGCCGGGGCCATCGGATTCGTCCTGAACCGCTCCGCCCGCATCCTCGGCACGGAGACGTTCTTCCCCCAGCTGCTCTCCGGGATGCAGCTGGGCCTCAGCGGCAGCCACACCGCCCTCCACATGATGGTGGTGGGCAGCGTCGAGGAGGAGATGGAGGCGTACCGGGAGTGGTGGCAGTCCCGGATCGTGGACGGCGTGATCATGGTGGATCCCCGCGTGGACGACCCCCGGCTCGAGGTCCTGGAACACCTCGGACTGCCCGCGGTGCAGGTCGCGGGTCACCCCTCCCAGACGGCGGCCATCCCGGCGGTCTGGGCCGACGACCGCGCCGCCACGGACACCCTGGTCCGGTATCTGCACGGGCTGGGGCACCGGCGGATCGCCTACGTGGCCGGGCCCGAGGAATTGGAGCACACCCAGCTCCGCCGCCAGGAGTTCTCCGCGAGCGCCGAGGCGCTGGGACTGGATGCCTCGCAGAGCGTCATCAGCGGCTATGAGGCCGACGACGCCGCCCGGGTCACGCGGGAGCTGCTGGCCCGGTCCGCACGGCCCACCGCGGTCATGTACGACACGGACGTCATGGCGATGGCCAGCCTCCGCGCGGCCCAGGGGCTCGGGCTCCGGGTGCCGGACGAGCTCTCCATCGTCTCCTTCGAGGATTCGCTCCTGGTCCAGCTCGGCAATCCGCCCATCACCTCGCTGACCCGCGACACCGTGGCCTTCGGGACCCTCGCCGTCAAGACGCTGCTGGAGCACATCGCCGCCGAGACCCCCGTGCCCAGCATCGAGGGAGCCCAGCCCCGCCTGAGCATCCGCGAGAGCTCGGGGCCGGCGCCGGCGTCGTCGTAGAGGGTGAGTCGCGGCGCTGACCTCGCTGCCGAGGGCCCTGAACCCGGCTCAACTCGCTAGGCAAGGGCTGACCTCGCTGTCCCGGGTAGCGAGATCGGCCCTTTCCCAGCGAGTTCAGCGAACCGCCACCGGCTCCACGGCGGGGCGGAAGCGCACCCACGCGCGAGTAGTCAGCAGCGCGAACAGCACCCGGACCGCCAGGAGCAGCGCCCAGAACTGCACCGCGTCGCCGGCCATCTGCCGCAGGAAGACCAGCCCCGCCGAGGCGACAAGTCCGTACGAGACGAAGAGTCCCACCAGTCCGGCTTTCGGACCGGCCGTCATCTTCAGTGCCCCGTAGAGGACGCCCGCGAAGGGTTCCACGAGAAACTGCGCCACGATCAGGAGTGACAGGGCCCAGCTCCCCGCGACGGGCCGGCCCAGCAGCCCGACGGCGACGATCACCAGGCAGATCGGGACCACGATGGCCCACGTCGAGACGGCGAGCACGCCCAGGGAGGCGGCCTTCCCGTCGTCGGACGGAACCAGGCCCGAGATCCGCATCCGCCCATACGTCAGCCCCACTTGCTTCAGGGGAACCACCACCATACGGGCGACCCCGACCGCCAGCGCGATCTCGGCGCCCGTCTGCACCGAGATCGACGTCGCGATCATCTGGACCAGGAGGAAGACCGTCATGAACACGGCGCCGTCGATCGCGCCGGCCAAGCGTTCGACGATCCGTCCGGCGGAGAAGTCGAAGCGCAGGTCCCAAGGAACGACTCTGAATTTCCGGGACAGTCGGGTCAGCCGGATCAGGAGGACGGCCACACTGATGAAGGACTGGGACAGCCCGAACGCCATCAATGCCGTGGACGGCGATCCGGAGAGCTGGAAACAGAGTGCCGCAGCACCGACCGAACAGAGCCCCACGGCCACTGAGGAGAAGAGGTTCTCGCGGCTCCGATCCACGAACTGGTAGGCGCCGTTCATCACCGCGAAGTAGGGGGTGACCAGCAAAGACAGCGACTGGGAGAGGAAGTAGCTCCAAACGATCCAGGAATGCTCCTCCGGGATGCTGCGGGAGTAGATGAGGATGAAGACCGCGGACAGCAGCAGGCTGGACACCGCGAACGAATTGGCGAGCCGCCAATTGGACTGCAAGGCCTTCGACAGAGCCACACGAGCCGCCTCAGGATCGCCGGATGCCGCCGCGGACTGCTTACGAGCCCGCACCAGATCCCGCACGGTGCAGATGGAGACCCCCACGGTCGCCACGAAGGCGAGTCCGGTGAGGGACGAGGTGAGTCCCAGCAGTGCGGTGACCGACGGAGTGCCGGCCGCGTGGCTGATCGTGAGCACCACCAGGCTCGTCAGCTGGGGAACCAGGCCCGAGAGGATCAGGGGAAAAGCCCGGACAAGGACGGCGCTGGAGGTTCGGAACAGGGAGTTCACCGGCGTGCGACTCCCCCAAGCCATGCGGTTCCGCCGCCTTTCCGATCATCGCCGTCGAGCGGAGCCGCGTGCAGGGCCCGCCCCGGCCCGGAGTGCCTCGCCATCCGCGACGGGTCATCCCCGGGGTTGACTGCAGTCAAGCATGGTGCGGTGGGGCTGTCCAGGGCCTGGACGACGACGGCGGCGGGCGCCCCGGTGGGGTCGAAGTGGCACCAGGGCCGCACTCACCCTCTGCTGAGTTCGCTATGGATGGTGTGAGTCCGCTACATCGTGTAGCGGACTCACACCATCCATAGCGGACTCAGCGAGACCGACCACCCCCACGAGCCCCGGCAGGTCCGGAAAGCGTTCGGACAGGAGAGACCACGCGGTAGTTTGGGGGTGTGCCGCGGCCTGCGGGCCTGCACTGCTCACCTCGCTCACGAACCGGGAGACATCATGTCCAGGCATCAGGAAGCCCTGCCGACGCGCTCCCTCGTCGCGGCGGACGCCGTGCTCGCCGTGCTGCGCGCCGGCATCGCGGGGTGCGCGGTGGCGCTGGGCATTCTGCTTCTCACGATGCTGGTGGCGAGCCTGACGGTTCGGGGTTCGGGAATGGATTCGCGCGCCCTGGGCATCGTCGCGGTGAGCTCGATCGGGATCGCGGCGCTCATCCTCCTGTACGGGGTCGCGCTGGTCCCTGAGCGCCTGGCCAAGGGCCGCTTCTATGCCGGGCTGAATCCGAGAGACCCCGGCTTCCCGGGTGCCGTGGCGGTCCGGGGACAGGTCTCGGACCCGTACCTCCCCGCCGTGTGGAGCGCCGTCGGGCTGGGCTCTTTGGCCGTGCTGGCTTTGATTCCCTGCGTCGTCCTCGCGGCCGGCGAGGCCGGACGCCTCGACAACCCGGACCACAGCGCCGCCTTCACCGGCTGGGCCGTCGCGTCCGGGGTGCTGCTCGCCGTCGTCGCGCTGTGCACGGTGGCGTGCTTCGTGCTCGCGGCGAGGAACCGGCGCTGGGCTCAGGAGATGGCGCCGGCCCTGCCGAAGAGTGCCCTGGGTGATCGCGGACCGGCGGTCCGCATCACCACGAAAGAACAGCGCCGGAGGGCACGCCGGGCCTGGACCGCGCACGATTGGTTCCAGCAGGCGGGTGGCTCACTGACGATGATCGGGGCGGTGCTCGTGTTCGCGGGCGTGTACCTGCACCAGCCCGGGCTGTACGCGGACAAGATCAGTTTCGAGGAGCCCGTCGAGCAGGTGATCGGCGGGATCGCCCTGGCCGGCGGTCTGATCGTCGCCGTGGGACTGGTGCTGGGTGCCGTCACCGGCGGCCTCGACCTGGCCCGTGCGTTCGGGGCGATCCGCACCGCGGCACCGGAGAGCGCGAGTCCGCGGCAGCGGCGGATCGCCCGCACGGCCACCGCCCACGTGCTCGACGCCGGCGACGCCGCGCTGCGTCTCTGGACCGTCGGGGCGGTGCTGGCCGGAGGCTGGGTGCTGGGAGGCGGCGAGCTGAGCGGGGCGGCGGTCCTGGCCGTCCTGTGGGCTGCCCTCGGCGTCGCGCTGGTGTGGATGCGGGTGGTCCTCGAGGCCAAGGCGCCGTGGCTGCGCAATCGCCTCGGCTATCAGCTCCCCTCCGAACCGGACGACAGCGAATATCCGAACCTCACGGTGTACGGCTAGGGCCTGCGCTGGGTTCCAGGCCCTCAGGTCACCGCATCCCTCAGCTGGAACTCCGGAGACCTCCACAGTTCCTCGTCCAGCACCCGGCGCAGGACCTCCACCGCATCCCAGATGTCCACGTGGCGCAGGTACAACGGGGTGATCCCGAAGCGCAGCACCTCGGGTTCGCGGTAGTCCCCCACCACCCTCTGGGCGATCAGCGCCTTCATGACGGCGTAGCCTTCGGGGTGCCGGAACGAGACGTGGCTTCCGCGCCGTTGCTCCACCCGCGGGGTGATCAGGGTCAGCGGATGCCCAGAAAGCCGCTGTTCCACCAGATCGATGAAGAGCGACGTGAGCGCCAGCGACTTCCGGCGTAGTTCCTCCTGGTCGACACGGAGCGCCAGGTCCACGCCCACCTCCATGGTCGCCAGGGACGGAATCGGCTGGGTGCCCACCAGGAATCGGCTAATGCCGACGGCCGGCGCATACTCCGGAGCCATCCTGAACGGCTCCGCATGACCCCACCAGCCCGTCAACGGCGATTCCGCCCGGGTCAGATGCCGCGCGGCGACCCACAGGAACGCGGGCGAACCGGGCCCTCCGTTGAGGTACTTGTAGGTGCACCCGACGGCGAAGTCGGCGCCGGAGTCCGCCACGGAGAGCGGGACGGCGCCCACGGAATGGCACAGATCCCACACCGCGAGCGCGCCCGCCTCGTGGATGCGCGCCGTCGTCGCCCGCATGTCCCAGAGCGCGCCGCTCCGGTAGTTGACCTGCGTGAGGAGCACGACGGCGACGTCGGGTCCCAGCGCACCGTCCAGGTCGTCCGGCCCGTCGATCAGCCGCAGCTCGTAGCCCTTGTCCAGGACGTCGATGAGGCCCGAGACGATGTACAGGTCCGTGGGGAAGTTCTCCCGCTCGGACACGATCACGCGACGCTCGGGTGCATCCACCGCTTGCAGCCTGAGCGCCGCGCCGAGCACCTTGTAGAGGTTCACCGAGGTGGTGTCGGTGGCGACGCAGCCGCCGTCCCCGCCGCCGATCAGACGGCCGATCTTCTCCCCGATCCGGGAGGGAAGCCCGAACCAGTGGTTCTTGTTCCAGCTGCCGATCAGATCGGTGCCCCATTCGTCCTTCAGCACGGCGGAACAGCGTTCGGCGGCGCCCCGGGGCAGGACACCCAGCGAGTTGCCGTCGAGATAGATCAGCTCTTGCGGCAGGTCGAACTCGTCGCGGAAGGACGCCAGAGGGTCCGCGCGATCCGCCTGCTCACAGTCCGCCCGGGTGATCTCGCCGGTCCCTGCACGCCCCACAGCCACTCCATTCCTGGTGAGAATCCTGGCGCGAACCACGTCCGCCCTGGATCTCGGATTCATCATGTACGCACCAATTCTCGCGATCTTCCGGGATCACTTCTAGAATTTCGGACAGAATTCAGAACTCGTTCCCAAGGGCGTTTCACTGTCGAATCCCTGCTCTGATGAAAGGCGGTTCCGTGAACCGAATTCAGCTCTCCTCGGCGGACCGCAGGATTCTCGCCGAACTCAGCCGTGACGGGCGACTGTCCAATAAGGAGCTCGCCGCCCGGGTAGGACTTCCACGGTCGACGTGCCACGGCCGCGTGCGGGCTCTCGAAGAGGCGGGCGTCATCCGCGGCTACCACGCGGACATCGACCCGGAGGCGGTCGGGACCAGTGTCGAGGCCATGATCTTCGTCAGTGTGCACAGCACGGTCCGCAACCGCCTGCCGGTCGTCGCAAACCGCCTCCGTTCGATTCCGGGCGTTCAGCGCATCTATCTGATCGGTGGAGACCACGATTTCGTGCTCCACATCGCCTGCGAGAGCGTGCCAGCCCTCCGCGACTTCATCAAGTTCCACCTCGGCTCCGACCCGGACCTCGGCCGGACGGAGACCCAGATCATCTTCGAGCAGCATCCGGGGACTTCCACGGTTCCGGGGCTCGCGGGCTGACGGGGGCTCCTGGTCCTGACGACCCCTCGCGGGAACGGCCCTCCCTGAGTCCGCTGTCGGAGGCGTGAGTCCGCTACATCGTGCAGCGGAGTCACGCCCTGGACGGCGGATTCGTCGGGTCCCCGACTCCCGACCCCCTACGCCAGCACCTCCAGCTGCACGAGCCGCAGCGGACTCAGCGCCGTGAAGCGCACGGCGTTGAAGAGCGCGGCCCGGCCGGCGCCGTCGTCGTGCGGGCGGAAGGGGCGGAGCTGCCCGGCCCGCTGGAAGAACTCCTCCTCGCGGTGGTCCAGGAGGTGCCATTCGCCCGCGACGTCGAGGGCCTCCAACCGCCAGGAGGCCTCCTGCGGCTGGTCGAGGGTCACCGTGTAGAGCCCGGGCAGCCCGGATGCGGCCGTGAGCGGGGCGAACACCGTCTCCCCGGCGGCAAGGTCCACCGGCCGGGCGCCCCGGTCGTCCGTGACGGTTCCCTCGGCAACGGCCAGGAGGTCGCGCCACGGCTGGTCCGGCAGCACCAGACCGGGCACCGCGGCGCCGAGGATCTCGTGGGGCGTCTCGCCGCTCAGGGACCACGGCCGGGAGTCCGCCGCCCAGCCGCGCGGCACGTCGGAGAGCACGAACTCGAGATGGCCGCCACCCGCCAGCAGGCTCCGCGGGATGTCGATCCGCTGCCAGGGCTGCCCGTTGAAGCCGACCGATTCGATGTACGGCTTCCCGGCGCCCTCCGCCGTGATGACGAGCTCCGCCCCGCCGAGCGGCCGCAGCACCGCCCTCGGCGCGAGCGGCGGCGTCAGGATCAGCCGTCCGGATCCTGGCACGAGCGGGTACAGCCCCAGGCTGGCGAGCAGGTGCCAGCCGGACATCTCGCCGTTGTCCTCGTCCCCCGGGAAGCCCTGGCCGATCTCGGAACCGCTGAAGAGCCGGTCCCGCGCGGCGGTGACGATGCGGTGCGCGGCGTCGTGCCGGCCGGCGAAGCAGTACATGTACGGGATGTGATGCGCCGGCTGATTGGACAGCCCCAGCATGCCCATCCGGACGTCGCGGGCCTCGGTCTGTTCGTGGATCACGAAGCCGTAGGAGCCGCACAACTCCTCCGCCGCGGTCTCCGGGCGGGCGAAGAAGGCGTCCAGCGCGACGCTCAGACCGTCCTCGCCGCCGTGCAGTGCCGCGAGACCGGCCCCGTCGTGCGGTGCGTTGAATGCCGTGCCCCAGCCGTTCGTCTCGGTGTAGTCGAAACCCCACACATCGGGGTCGTAGGCGGCCTCGGTGACGCGCCACGCGCCGTCGGGCGTCCTGCCGAGGAAGAATCCGAGCTCGCGGTGGAACACGTTCCGGTATCCCAGCGCGCGACGCGCGAAGTACTCGGCCTCCGTCACCAGGCGGTCGCGACGCGGGCCGTCGTCCTCCTGCTCCGCGAGCCAACCCGCCAGGACGGCGGCGCCCCAGTCGTTGATGGCGTTGTCGAGCGTCCAGGAGAGGCCCTCGTGGACGTCCGTGGAGATGAACCCGCGGAACCGGCCGTCGCTCAGGCCCTTGCGCCCGACCTCCGGCCGTGGCGCGGGCACCGTGGCGTTGACCAGGGCTGATTCATAGGCGGCCGCCACGTCCCAGTCAGTAACGCCGGAGGTCACGAGGTCCGCGAAGACGGTGTCGGTCGTGGTCCCGGTCATCGAGTCCACGGGGCCCGGCGCACTCCACCGGCTCGTCCACCCGGAGTCCCGGAAGTGCTGCACGAAGCTGTCCGCCAAGAGCGCGGCCCGGTCCGGCGAGAGCAGCCCGAGCAGAGGCCAGCACGTCCGATAGGTATCCCAGAAGCCGTTGTTCGCGCCGAAGACGCCGGGACGCACCTGGCCATCCACGGGACTGCGGTAGACCCGGCGCCCGTCCGCGGTCTGCTCGTCATGCCGGTTCGGGTACAGGAACAGGCGGTACAGGTCCGAGAACAGCGCGCGTTCCTGCTCCGCCGAGACGCCCTCCACCGCGAGGACGCCCAGGGACTCCCGCCAGGCGGCCTCCGCCGCGGCGAGCATCGCGTCGTAATCGCCGGCGGTGCGCAGATTCTCCGCCGCCTGCTCGGCGCTGACAGTTGAGATGCCCACCAGCACCTCGACGACGACGGCGCCGTCCCCCGCGAGCCGCACGTGCCCACCCAGCCGGCCTCCGGCGCCGTGGGCGTCCACCACGGTGTCGGCACCCGCCGCCGCGTCCCCCGTGAGGAACGCCGAGGAACCGGCCGGGAAGCGGACGTGGACGTGGTGCGGGAGGCGGCCGGGGCCGTCGTCGAGGGTCAGCTCCAGCACGGAGGCGCCCTCCTCCTGGCGGAACACGACGTCCTGCGCGCCGCCGAGGTGGTCCACGATCAGGGAGCGGACGGGGGTGTCCGCGGCGAAGCGGAGGCCCAGCGCGAACTCGCCCGCGGTCATGGCGGCGCGCAGGCCGTTGTCGAAGGTGACCCGGTATTCGTGGGCGCGGGGCTCTTCAGCGGCGTGGCTGAAGGTCATGGCACGGGCCCGGCGGTCCGGATCCGGATCCGCGTCGAGGCTCGGCATGAGCTCGAAGACGCCGCGGTCGCCGATCCACGGACTCGGCAGATGGGACGTGGCGAACGCCTGGAGCGCCGGGCGGTTCTCCGGGGGCACGTTGTGGGCATGGTAGGCGTAGGGCCAGTTCCCGGCCGAGGCGTCCGTCATGGGCAGGCCGAAGACGCCGCCGTGCGGGAGGCCCACCAGCGGCGCGGTGTTGCCGCGGGAGAAGCGATCGCTCGAATGGCTGCCGCGCGTGGTGAGGACGCGGTCCAGGATCTCACCGCCCGGCTCGTCACGGGTCCGGAGGTGCAGGCCGTCCAGCCAGACCGTGCTGGTCTCGGGCGCGAGGAGCCGGAACAGGACCCGTCGGATGCGGCGGCCGGCGAACGCGTCGAGGGGCACCACCTGGCGATTCCACTGGTCCACCGCGTGGCGCAGGGACGCCCCCTGCGCGCACGGCAGCATCGGGGTTCCCGCGCTGTCCGGGGCCAGAACCGCGGAGAGGGTGCCGCCGTCGTCGAACTCCAGATCGAGAGCGAAGGCCGTGGCGGTCCAGCGCGTGGCGAAGGTCGGCCCGGCCTCCGGGAACCAGTCGTAGACGAGCTCCTCGCCCGCCCGGACGACGTGACCGGCCAGCGGTCCGGCGTCGATCTCGCGGGGCGGGACCGATTCGGACCCCGCCTGCTCCGGAGCCTCCCGGTTGCGGCGAGGCTGACCTGATCCGGGCAGCTCCTGACCGTGGAGCGCGCGCGCAGCCGGCGACTCGAGCCCGACGCCGGGGAGGGAGTTGTATGTGCGTTCCGGGCCCGAGGGTGCCGAGGGAGAGACCATGCCCAGATGCTATCGAGGCCACGACTAAACCGCTATATCGCGGAGTTTAGCGGGGTCAACCTCTTGACTATAACGGTTTAGTCATCAAGAGTTTCTCCCACTGGGGTTCCCGGCCGACGTCGACCGGGACCAGTGATGCAAGACCCTTCATCCCTCACGGATCACCCTTCCTACCGGATCGACCTAAGGACTTGTCCATGACGACACCCAGCAACACCCCCCAGCACTCCCCCTTCCCCCGCCGCGCACTGCTGCGCGGCCTGGGCGGGGCCGCACTCCTCGGAGCCGCCGGGCTCGGCGGCGCGACGGCGGCCGGCGCGGCCACCGGAGCCACCACCGCCGGACGGATCAAGAGCGTGGCCTACATCGAGGTCAACAGCAACAGCATCAGCAACGTCGGCCGCTACACCCTGGCCGGCTCCGGAGCCAACGCCTTCGACCTGGCCGTGATCTTCGCCGCCAACATCAACTACGACGGAACCAACGCCGTCTTCTACTGCAACCCGCAGGTCCAGGCGGTGCTGGACAACGCGGCCACCACCATCCGGCCGCTCCAGCAGAAGGGCATCAAGGTCATCCTGTCCGTGCTCGGCAACCACCAGGGCGCCGGCTTCGCCAACTTCCCGGACGAAGCGGCCGCGGACCGGTTCGCGGCGAGCCTCGCCGACACCGTGACGCGCTACGGCCTGGACGGCATCGACTTCGACGACGAGTGGGCCGAGTACGGCAAGAACGGCACGTCCCAGCCGAACGACTGGTCCTTCGTGTACCTGGTGAAGTCCCTCCGGAAGCGCCTGCCGGACAAGCTCATCACCTTCTACAACATCGGCCCGGCCGCGGATCACCTGTCCTACGGCGGCCTCCGCGTGGGCGACATGGTGGACTACGCCTGGAACCCGTACTACGGCAGCTACGACGCTCCCGTCATCGACGGCATGGGCCCGTCGAAGCTCGGCGCCGCGGCGGTGGATCTCAACAACACGTCCACAAGCACCATGAAATCCTTCGCCCAGCGAACCAAGACCGACGGGTACGGGGTGTACGTCACCTACGACCTGCGGGCCGGGAACTACTCCTCGGTGATCTCATCGTTCACCCGGGAGCTGTACGGCAGCGCCGCGGTCTACTCCTGATCCACCCCCCATCAGGAGAGTGACCCGCCTCCTCATCGACTGCTCCACAGGATGTCATTCGAGGCCCCTAAAGGGCTCAAACACGACATCTGCGGAGCAGTCGATGCTGGGGCGTCAGAAGCGTTCGTCCACCACGCGCAGCGCGAGGTCCGGGCGGTCGGTCACGAGACCGTCGACGCCGAGATCCAGCAGGCGGCGCATGTCCGCCTCGTCGTTCACGGTCCAGACGTGCACCTGCTTGCCCAGCGCGTGAGCACGTTCCACGAAGTCCTGAGTGACCACGGGGACCTTGCCGAAGTTCTCGGGCACCTGGAAGGCGTCCACATCGGACACCAGGGACGCGGCGATCTTCTCCGGCAGGAAGCGGCCCAGCAGGAACGCGGCCGTCGTCGCCTGCCCCGCCGAGCCGGCGACCGGCCACGCCACACGGCTCGTGACGGCCTTGCGGCTGCCATCGGAGAACGAGGCCACCAGGACGCGGTCCTGCAGGTTCTTCTCCTCGATGAGCGCGGCGAGCGGCTGGGCCGCGGCGGCGTCCTTCACGTCGATGTTGAACCGCGCCTGGGGCAGGAGATCCACCACATCGGCCAGCCGTGCCACGGGCACCCTGCCGCGGACCTTGGCCTGGCGGATCTCCTCCCAGCTCAGACGTTCGACGGCGCCGGTCCGGTCCGTGATGCGGTCCAGGATGGGGTCGTGGAAGCAGATGATCTCGCCGTCGGCGGTCAGGCGGACGTCCGTCTCAAGATGCGCGACGCCGAGCTCCTGGGCGGCGCGGAAGGACTCGAGGGTGTTCTCCAGCCCCTCGAGCCGGACCCCGTCCAGCGCGCCACGGCAGTAGCCCCGGTGCGCGAGGACCAGGGGTTTGCCCGCCCCGCGAGGATTCGCGAAGTATTCCTTGGTGGTCATGCTTCTCCTCCCGTGGATGCCGTGATCGGCATATCTCCTGAGGTGCCGGCGGCCCGGACCCGGATCCCACCCAGCTTCGACTCGATGACCTGCGCCACGCCGTCGTCCGCCAGGGACGGCGCGCGGAAGGAGGTGGAGGCGAGCGCCTCGGGGTGGCCGCCGGTCATGGCGTAGCCCTCGCCGGCCCAGGCGAGCATCTGGACATCATTGGGCATGTCGCCGAACGCGACGACCTCGGAGGCGTCGATCCCAAGGGAGGCGGCGTAGCGCTCCAGGGTATGGGCCTTCGTGATGCCGGGCGCGGAGATCTCCAGGAGACAGAAACGCGGATCCGAGTGGGTCACGTGGGCCAGCGGCCCCACGGCCTCGACCACGAGCGCATGGAACTCCTCGGCGCTCAGGACGGGCGAGACCGCCAGGAACTTCACCACCCGGTCCTCCGCGCCGAGGCTCTCCTCCAACGGCGCGAACTCCAGCTCCGCCAGGCGGGACCCTGCGTGAGCCCGGTGGAAGCCTTCCTCCACCCGCAGACCCGTCACGCACTCGGCCGCGAAACCGGCTTCGGGATGCAGTTCCTGGATGATCCCGCGAAGCTGCAGCACCTGCTCCCGCAGGAGGGCGTCGGCGCTCACGAGTTCGCCGCCGGCCATGTCCCAGACCACCGCGCCGTTCGAGCAGATGACCGTGCCGTCATGACCGAGCTGTTCGGCCAGTGGCCCCAGCCAGCGCGGCGGGCGGCCGGTCACGAAGACCACCTGGACCCCCGCTTCCCGTGCCGCCGCGAAGGCGTTCCGGGTGCGCGTGCTGATGACGCCGTCGTGCCCCATGATGGTGCCGTCGACGTCGCTGGCCACCAGCCGCATGGTCACGGGCGTTCGTAGCCGGCCACGAGAGTGGCGCGGCCGATCGAGTGACTGAAGAGATTGAACCCGAGCAGGCCCGGGGAGGCGTCCAGCGGAACATCCAGCACGGGGACGTCGACCGCGTGGACCACCACGAAGTAGCGGTGCGGTCCGTGGCCCTGGGGCGGGGCCGCGCCGACGTAGCCCGCGAATCCGGCGTCGTTCCGCAGCTGGATGGCGCCCTCGGGCAGCAGCGCGCCGTCCGGTGACCCGGCTCCGGAGGGCAGGCTCGTGACATCCGCCGGGATGTTCAGCACGGCCCAGTGCCAGAATCCGCTGGCCGTCGGGGCGTCGGGGTCGAACACGGTGACGGCGTAGCTGCGGGTTCCCGCGGGCGCGCCTTCCCAGCTGAGCTGCGGCGAGACGTCCTCGCCGCCGGCCCCGAACACCCCACTCACCTGGGGCTGCGCGAACACCGCCCCGTTCTCCACATCGGTGCTGGTCACCTGGAACGCCGCGACGGCGGGAAGGGCTGCATAGGGATCGAAGGACATGGTCCGGCTCCTTTGTCAGTGTGTGGTCACCAGCCTACGACAGGCCTGCCCGTCGGGGACCCGGAGGCCTGGCCCTTACGCGGGCAGACTCACTGCCCGGCGAGTTCCTCCCGGCCCGGAGGGTTGGCGCCCGCGCGGGACACCGTGATGGCCGCGGCGCGGGCCGCGTACGCCAGGAAGGAGCGCAGTTCCTCGACGCTCAGGCGGCGCAGGCGCTCACGGTTGAGCGCGCCGTCGTACCCGGCGTCCACCACCCCGGACAGCAGGGCCGCCATGAAGGAATCGCCCGCCCCGACCGTGTCGGCGACGGTGACGCGCGGCGCCGGGACCTCGGTCTCGCCGGACGCGGCGACGCCCCACGGGCCGTCGGCGCCACGCGTCACCACGACGAACGCCGGGCCGTTCTCGCCGCCCAGGGCCAGCCAGCGGCGGGCCGACTCCTTCACGTCCACCCCGGGGTAGAGCCACTCGAGGTCCTCGTCGGAGGCCTTGACCACGTCGGCGAGCTGCACGAACCGCTCCACCTGCTCGCGGACGGCGTCCACGTCGGTGGTCAGGCTCGGCCGGCAGTTGGGGTCGAAGCTGATGGTCACGTTCGGATGGGCGAACTCGACGGCGGCCAGCACGTCTGCGGCGCCGGGCGCGAGGACGGTGGCGATGGAGCCCGTGTGAAGAAGGGTGCTGCCCTGCAGGACCACCGGAAGCCGGTCGGCGAGGCCCGGGAGCTCCCAGACGAGGTCGAACTCGTAGGTGGCCGCGCCGTCGTCGTCGAGGGTGGCCTTGGCGACGCTGGACGGCAGCGCGTCCGGCGGCAGGGGCACCATGACGGACGAGTCCCGCAGGTGCACGGCGATGGCGTCACCGAACTCGTCCTGCCCGTAGCGGCCGAGGAACTGGACCGGGTGATCCAGGCGCGCGAGGCCGACGGCCACGTTGAGGGGGCTGCCGCCCACATGCGCCGAGGTTCCGGACTTGCTGTGGACCACGTCCACGAGGGCTTCGCCAATGACTGTGAGCATGGGCCTCATCGTAACTAACACGTGCTATGCGCTGGAAGTGCCTGGCGGTCCCGGGCCGCTGCATGACGTGGGCGGCGCCCGGCGCCTAGTACGCTGGCGGCATGGCAAGCAATTGGGATCGTCTGGACGATGACCAGCGCGCGCTGGTCGCCGAGCACGTGGAGCTGTACCGCAAGGTGCGCCCGTCCCTGAAACTCGTCACCCAGAACGTCCTGCTGACCCTGCGCGGCATCCTGAAGGCCTCCGAGGTGACGCCGCTGTTCGTCACGGGCCGGACCAAGACGGTCGAATCGTTCCAGGAGAAGATCTCCCGTCTGGAAGCGCCCCTGGAACCGGGCGGCCAGCCGGTGCTCAAGTTCCCGGACCCCTTCCGCACCCTCAATGACATGGTCGGCATCCGCGTCATCACCAAACTTCCGGCTGACAACGCCACGGTCGCCAACGTCATCAAGAAGCAGCGCCAGCTCTTCGACTGCCGCGGCGACCGCGAGAAGGACATCGGGTCGATCGAATCCGGCACCTACGGCTATTCCAGCCGTCACCTCATCCTGCGCACCATTCAGAACGAGGTGGTCCGGGAGTATCAGCAGATCTTCAACCCGGACATCCCGCCGAACGGCAGCTACTTCTTCGAGTGCCAGATCCGCACGGTGTTCGCGCACGCCTGGAGCGAGATCGAGCACGACATCCGCTTCAAGACCGACGACCCACGCGCGTGGACCCCGCAGTTCGACCGCCAGTTCACCGCGACGGCGGCCATGCTGGAGACCGTGGAAGGCGCCTTCGCGGACCTTCAGGAGAGCTACCAGGAAGTCCGGAGCTACTGGGACGAGGAAGGCAACGGGTCCATCCCGCTCACCCCGGACCAGGTCCGGCGCGTCTGGCAAACCCTGCTCCCGCACGTGGACCGCAAGGTCGACGATGACTGGGGCTGGGCCGCCGAACTCTTGGCCGCCCACGGGCTGACGCGCACCATCGAGATGGCGGACCTGCTGAGCGCCGAACGGATCCGCCAGGTCCGCGACGCCCTGGACCACCGCTACTCCCCCGGCCCCGATCGCCTCCTGGACGACCTCCTGCTCTGGAAGTACGGCCAGGAACACGTCGAGCTCACCGGTGAGGCCCCCGACGTCACGCCGCATCCGCGCCGCGATTCGCTGGGCCGACGGCTCAAGCAGATCGAGCGCTACCGGACCGTGCACCCCGAGGTCTGAGCTCCACGCGGCCCGCGTCCCGGCCGCACCCTCCCGGATCGTTCGCGCCCCGCACGGTGCTGTGCGCGGACCGTCAAAGCCGCCGCCCCCGTCCCCGGAACAGAATGGGAGCACGCCGCGTGGCGGCATGGAAGCGACGCAAGGAGGCCGATGATGTCCCAGTCCCCACCCACCCGTGCCCACCGGGCCCCGGCCCCTCGCGGGAGGGGCTGAGATGAGCAGCGCGATCGTCGTGGGCGGCGGCTCGGCAGGCGCCGTCGTCGCCCGCAGACTGCACGACGCCGGCGTCGTCACCACCTTGCTGGAGGCCGGCGGGGAGGACCTCAACCCGGCGATCCACGACCCGTCCCGCGCCGGGGAGCTCTGGCACGGCCCGGAGGACTGGGACCGGCACACGGTGCCGCAGGAGCACGCGGCCGGTCGCCGGCTGCACCTCCCGCGGGGCAAGGTGCTCGGCGGTTCGCACGCCCTGAACGCCATGATCTGGGTGCGCTGCGCCCCGAGCGACTACGACGGCTGGGAGGCCGCGGGGTGCACCGGCTGGGGCTGGGACACGGTCCGCCCGGTCTACGAGGCGATCGAGAACGACCTCCTGCCCGTCACCGACGACTACCCGCTCACGCCCATCCAGGAGAGCATCCTCGCCGCCTACGGCCAGGAGGGCGTGCCCCGGAATCCGGATTACAACGCGGGCGCCCTCGACGGCGCGTCGCAGGAGCAGATCACCGCGCGCGACGGCCGCCGGGTCAACACCTGGATGGCGTACCTCAAGCCGGTGCGCGACGCCGTCGAGATCCGCACGGGAGCCCACGTCCACTCGGTCATCCTCGAGGACGGACGCGCGGTCGGCGTGAGATACCGGGACGCCGACGGCGAGCACGAACTGCGTGCCGACACGGTCGTGCTCGCGGCCGGCGCCCTCGAGTCCCCCGCCATCCTGCTCCGGTCCGGCATCGGCCCGGCGGAGGAGCTGGGCGCGCTGGGCATCGACGTCGCGGTGGATTCGCCGCAGGTCGGCCGCAACCTCCACGACCACCTGCTCTCGCCGGTCATCTTCACGACGACGGCCCGCGCTGTCGAGCCGCCACAGCCGGGCGTCTCGGTCACCCAGACCCATGCCTTCTGGCGGAGCCTGCCGGACCTGCCGGAGCCGGACACGCAGCCGATCCACTTCTCCGTGCCGATGTTCTCGGACGAACTCCCCGCGACGGCCGAGCACGGGTTCTCGCTCATGGCCGGCATCGTCCGCCCCCGCAGCCGGGGTGCCCTGCGCATCACGGGGCCGGAATTGGATGACCCGCTGGAGATCGATCTCGGCGCCTTGCAGGACCCGGAGGATGTGCGGTCCCTGGCAGCCTCGGTCCGGCAGATGCGCAGGGTCGGGCGACAGGCGGCCCTCGCCGAGGAGTGGGGCTCCGTCGAGCTGTATCCGGGCCCGGACGTGGCCGATGAGGACGTGGAGGATTACGTGCGCCGCACCGCCATCACGTATCACCACCAGGTGGGGACGTGCCGGATGGGATCGGACGCCGAGGCCGTGGTGGACGCCCGGCTCCGGGTGCGCGGCGTGAGCGGACTGCGCGTCATCGACGCCTCGGTCATGCCGACCATCACCACCGGGAACACCAATGCGCCGGCCGTCATGATCGGCGAGCGCGGCGCGGCCCTGCTGCTGGAAGACCTCCGGGAAGCGCAGCTGCAAGGCTGAGGCCGCCGCACGATAGGAAGGGCCGGGGATCCGCGATCCCCGGCCCTTCCCTCGTCCGGCCCGGCCGGCGCGCTGCAGCGTCTGAGGGTCAGTGCACTGGCCTCAGTGCACTGGCCGACTCACTACACCGGCCTCCTCAGTACACGCGGCGCCCGGCGAACCAGGTCTCCTGGACCTGCGTGTCGATGATCCGTTCCGGGTCACCCACCACGAAGTCCGGGTCGAGGATGACGAAATCCGCGGACTTCCCCGCTTCGAGGGACCCTGTCTCGTCCCCCAGGCCCATCGCCCGGGCCGCGTTGAGCGTGAACACCTCGAGCGCCTCCTCCGGCCCGATCGCCTGCTCCGGCCACAGCACTCCCGGGGCGCGGCCGAGCGGATCGGCACGGGTCACCAGGCCCTGAATGCCCTCCAGCGGGTTGGGCGACTCACTGACCGGCCAGTCCGAGCCGCCCGCCACGAGCGCACCCGTGTCCAGCAGCGTCCTATTGGGCTGGGAGTGCTCGGCGCGTTCCCCGAGCACCTCCGACAGCGCCATCGGGATGACCCCCGGGAACCACAGGAACGGCGAGATGTCCGCGGAGACGCCCAGGGCCGCGAGGCGCGGCATGTCGGAGGCGGCGAGGAACTGGCCGTGGGCGATCTGGAGCGGCAGGTCGACTCCCTCGGCGCGGAGCCGCTCGGCGGCGTCCAGCACGAGCCGGGCGGAGCCGTCCCCCGTGCAGTGGATCTTCGCTCCGAGACCCCGGCCGGCGACGTCGCGCAGCCAGCCGTGCAGCTCCTCCGCCGTCATGGTCGTGGAACCGTGGAAGTGCGCGCCGTGGGCGGCATCCGGCACGTAGGGCTCCAGGAACGCGGCCGTACGGGCCGGAGGCACGCCGTCCAGGAAGATCTTCACGAAGTCCGGGCGGTGGTGCCCGGTGCGGAACTCTTCGCCACGCTCGATCAGTTCCACCCCCACCGGGTCGAATCCGAAGATGGGGTCGTTGATCAGGAGGGAACTCACCGCCCACGCGTTGAGCTCCCCCGCACGGTCCAGGTCCGCGAGGGCCTCGAGGATCTGCAGGGAGGCGCCGGCGTCCTGGAACGCGGTGACGCCGTAGGAGTTCAGCAGCTCGACGCCACGGCGGGAGGCGGCCTGGTGCTGTTCAGCGCTCAGTCCCCCGGCGCCGTCGTACGCCTCCTGCACCGGGATCCCGGCGGCTTCCAGCAGCACTCCGGAGGGTGTGCCGTCCACCGGGTCGAGCAGTGTCTCGCCCTCCGCGGGGATCGTCTCCGCGGTGATCCCGGCGAGTTCGAGCGCGCGGCTGCTGGCCCAGCGGTTGTGCCGGGAGTCCTCCGCGAGCATCACGGGACGGCCACCTGCGGCCTCATCGAGACGGCGCCGGGTGGCGGTGGTCGCGAGCGAGGTGAGCAGCGTCGAGGCGATCACACCGCCCACGATCCACGCGTCCTCCGGCAGTCCGGCCGCCTTCTCGCGGACGCGGTCGAGGATCTCCTCCAGGCCCAGCGAGGGCTCCAGAACCAGCTCGAACAGTTCGGCGCGCCCCGCGAGCGCGTGGTGGTTGTGCACATCGACGAAGCCGGGGTAGACCACCGAGTTCCCGAGCTCCCGCACCTCCGCGTCGGGCCCGGCGGCGGCCAGCACCTCCTCGGGCGTGCCGACGGCGGCGATCCGTCCGTCCCGGACGGCGAGCGCCCCGGCGAGCGGCCGGGAGCGGTCCGCGGTCCGGATGGTCCCGAGCAGGACGAGATCTGCGGTCATGAGGAGCCTCCAGAGGTGAGGTGGGGTGCTTCAGCCGAGGTACGCACGGTGCAGCACCTCGGGTTCGTTCTTGAGGCGGGCCGCGGGCCCGCTGTAGCTGACGGCACCGCCCGCGACGACGACGGCCTGTTCCGCGAGCCCCAGGGCCAGCTCGGTGAACTGCTCCACGAGCACCACCCCGACCCCGGTCTCGGCGATCTTCGCCACGATCGGGAAGAGCCGGGTGAACACCACGGGCGCGAGGCCGAGGGACATCTCGTCGATGAGCAGGAAGGACGGTTTCGCGGCGAAGGCCCGCGCGAGCACCACCATCTGCTGTTCGCCACCGGAGAGGAGGCCGCTCGGGGAGTCGATCCGCTTCTCCAGCTCGGGGAAGTTCTCGAGCGCCTCCGCGAGGGCCTGCGGGGTGCGGGCCGTCAGGGACAGGTTCTCCCGCACGGTGAGCGAGGGGAAGACCGCGCGGCCCTGTTCGATGTGCACGATCCCCTGACGTGCCCGCTGCACCCGGGAGAGCTTGTCGATCCGCCGGCCTCCGAGATTGATGGACCCGGCGGAGTTCGCGACCACGCCGGAGATGGATTCGATCAGGCTCGTCTTCCCCGCGCCGTTCGGGCCCACCAGGGCGAGCACCTCACCGGCTTTCACGGTGAAACTGACCCCGGAGATCACGGGGCCGGCGCCGCGGCTGACCGCGACGCCGTCGAGGGTGAGGGTGGTCATGCGATCATCTCCGTCGTGCCGAGGTAAGCGGCGAGCACGGCGGGGTCCGCCATGACCTCGGCCTGCCGGCCGGAGGCGATGACCTTGCCGAAGTCCAGCACCGTGAGCCAGGGGCAGACGGAGCGGACCAGGTCGAGGTCGTGCTCGATGATGATGAGGGCCACGCCGAACCGTTCCGGGATGGCCTTGAGGCGTTCCGCGAGGGCCAGGTGCTCCTCGTGGGAGAGGCCGGCGGCGGGTTCGTCGAGGATCAGGACCTGCGGCCGGGCGAGGACCGCGGCCGCGACTTCGACGATACGGCGCGTGCCGACGTCGACGCCGGAGAGCCGCTCCGTCGCCGGTGGGCAGCCGAAGAACGCGAGCGTCACGTCGATCTCCTCCCGGCTGAGCCTCGCCCGGGCCACGAACCGCAGGTACGCCTCGACCGTGAGCTCGGGCGGCACCCGGTCCTGCTGGTAGCTGCGCCGCAGGCCGCGGCGCGCCCGTTCGGTCGGGGTCAGGCCCGCCAGATCGGCGCCGTCCAGAAGCACCGTGCCGCCGTGCCGGGGCAGGAAGCCGCTGAGGGCGTCCACGAAGGTGGACTTGCCCGCGCCGTTCGGCCCGATCAGCCCCATGATGCCCTTCTCCGGCAGGCTGAAGGACACCCCGTCCAGCGCCTTGAGCTCGCCGAACCGCACGCTCAGGCCCTCCACCACGAGGACGGGTTTGCGGGGATCCTCCCCGGCGTCGGCAGGGAGTGCGGGGGCGGCAGGCGCAGCCTCCTCCTCAGGACCGGTGCCTGCGAGCTGCGGCACGGCATGCTCCGGTGCCGCGCGACGACGGCGCCGCAGGACGCCGCGGATGGCGTCACCGAGGGTGGAGCCGCTGGTCAGCGCCTGGATGCCGAGCAGGCCGAAGATCACGAAACCCCAGTCCTGCGGGACGCCCCAGCGTTTGAGCAGCTCCGGCACGGCCACCCACATGATCCCGCCGAAGATCGCCATGTCGATGAGGTGTGCCCCGGACATGACCGCCAGGATGTACAGGGCCAGGGACAGCAGAGGTGTGAAACTCGAGGCGAAAGGCAGCTGCACCTGGCCGGCCAGGAGCCCGCCCGAGATCCCCCCGAGGGCCGCGCTCACGGCGAACGCCGTCAGCTTCGCCGTGCGGACGCTCTGGCCCGCGGACGCCGTGCCACGCTCGGAGAACGCCACCGACTTCCAGCTCGAGCCGATCCGGCTGCGCTGCAGGAAGAAGACGCCGAGAGCGCAGAGCGTCAGCACGATCACGCTGAAGAAGAAGTACTTCCGGTCCGTGGCGAAGAGTTCGGGCCGCGCCACGGCCACTCCGTCAGCGGATCCCGGGAACTGCAGCTGCACCAGGGTGACGTCCGCGGCCGCGGCGAACCCCAGAGTCACGACCGCGAGGTTCACCCCGCGCAGACGCAGCGCCGGGAGCCCGACCAGGACACCGGCCACACCCGCGGCGAGCCCCCCGGCCAGGAGCCAGACGGTGAAGCCGCCAGGAGCGTTGATCAGGTTCAGGCCCGCGACCACCCACGCGCCGATCGCGGCGAAGGTCATCTGGCACAGCGCGATCATGCCGGCCGAGCCGGTGACCACGCCCAGACCGAGGATCGCGATCGCCGCGGTGATCGCGGAAACCCCGAGGAACACGAAGTAGCCGGACAGGGCGGTGCTGAGCACCGAGCCGAGGCCGATCGCCACGGCGGCGACCAGCACGGGCCAGCCCAGGCGGAACCAGGGCCGGGAGGAGAACGTTTCAGCGCGCCGCATCCCACACCTCCTTGCGCTGCGTCCACAGCAGCAGAATCACGATGAGCAGGAACGGCAGGAAGTTGCGGATGAAGGCCACCCCGTCGATCTGGGCGACCAGGCCGGAGAGCATCCCCAGCACCAGACCGCCCACCACCGCAAGGCTGAGGCGGCGGAAACCGCCCAGGAGGGCGGCCGCGGCGGCCGGCACGATCAGCATCGCGAGGCTCGTCGCGTCGTTCGCCTGGGAGGGCGCCACCAGGATGATCGCGAAGGAGCTCACGACGCCGGTGACGAACCAGACCGCGATCGACAGGGGACGCGAGCGGATGCCCAGGAGCTCCGCCGTCGTCGGCCGCTCACTGAGCGCCCGCAGCCGCGTCCCGACGCTCGTGTGCGTGAGGAGCCAGTGCACCGCGCCCGCGACAGCGACCGCCATGACGACCATGACCACGGCCACCCAGCTGATCGCGACCCCGCCGACCACGAGCGCCGGCCCGGGCACCAGCGGCGCGAAGGGCTGGGGCTTGTTGCCGAAGAGGATGAACGACAGGGAGACCAGGAGCAGGAGCGGTCCGACCGTCATGGCGGACCGGTTGGTCGTGCTCGCCTCGGACAGCCAGGTGGCGGCGATCCAGCCGATCGCCGCGGCCAGCAGGCCCCCGATCAGCACCCCGATCACCGACCCCAGCCACACCGGCAGTCCGCCCCGGGTGACGAGCCACACCGCGCAGAATCCGCCGAACATCCCGGTGGCCGTCTGGGCGAAGTTCACCACCCGGACCAGCCGGGACATGAGGGTCAGACAGACCCCCAGCACCGCGTAGAGTCCTCCGGCGGCGAGGCCGGAGAGTGCGCCTTCAAGCATGCGGGGACCTCAGCTCTTCGGAAGGCGCAACCAGTCGGTGGCCGCCTTCTCCCAGCGATGCGTGCCGGACTTGAGCACGATGGGCCAGCCGGCCGCGGGGACCTGCCCGAACTTGTACGGGTCGCCGATCATCGGATTGGACATCGGAGCGGCGTCGCGGAGGGCCTTCGCCACCGACTCGCGGGTGACGTCCCCCTTGATGGTCTTGAGAGCCTCGATGAAGTGCTTCGCCGCGAGAAAACCGCCCTGGCTGAAGGACGTCAGCGGGATGTTGTTCTTCGTCATGAGATCGCGCCATTCCTTGGTGATGTCGCTCTGCTCCGTGAAGGGGTAGAACTCGGCGGGGACGTAGATCCCGGCGCCGGCGTTGTCCACGGCCTTGGCGAAGTTCTCGCTGTAGGTGCTGGTCAGGAACAGCCAGGTGACGTCGTTCCAGCCCTGGGCGTTCGCGGCCTTGACCTGCGCGATCGCGTCCGGCTCCACGCCGTTGACAGCGAGCGCCTTGCAGCCCTGCTGGCGTGCCTTGACGATGTACGGCGTGTAGTCCGCGGCGCCGTACGGCACGGTGTCGTCGACGTACTTGGGCTTCTTCCCGGTGGCCGCGGTCCACTTGTCGATGGCGGCCTGGTAGCTGGGCCGCGTGGATCCCGCGATCTCGAGCAGGATGCAGATGTCGTTCAGCTTCTTGACCTCGGACCCGTAGGTCAGGGTGAGGGTCATGTCGTTGTACGGGCCGACGTTGGCCGGGGAGATGCTCTTGTTGTTGAAGCAGCCCGTGTCCACGCCGATGCCGGGCACGGACACGATGCCCTGCTGCTCGTAGTACTTGGCGTTGAGATCGCATTCGAGCAGACTGGCGGAGCCGACCATGGCGACCGCCTCGTCGGACCCGACGAGCTCGCGCGCCGCGGCGGTGGCGCCGGCCGGGTCGCCCTTGTCGTCGAGCGCCTTGTAATCGATCTTCTTCCCGTTCAGGCCGCCCGCGTCATTGAAGGCGTCGAAGACGGCCTTCGCCGCGAGCGAGGATTCGGGGAAGGTCGCCGCGCCGGACTTGGTGTTGACGGAGCCGACGACGATCGAGCCGCCACCGCCTCCCCCGTCCGCGCCGGAACACCCCGAGAGGACGAGCGCCGCGGCGGCGAGGGCGGCAAGCGAGCCCAGTGCTGTTTTCTTCATGGTGTTCCTCCTGCTTGTCCGCCGCGCCATCGCGGCGGTCCGTGGGCTCTCGCCCGGGGTGGTGGTGTCCGGACCTGGGCCGGACGGTCGGGTGGGGGCGGCTCCGGGCCGCGACGTCGGGTCAGACCGGCTGTTCATCGGGATACGACACCGACCCCAGCGGATAGATGTGGCCCCCGGCCCGCGAATGCTCGGACTCTCCCGCCCCGTTGAGCCCGAGGAAGATCCCCGTGGTCCGGAGCTGGTAGCCGAGATCGTGCAGCCAGACGCTCGCCACCGCGATCCGGAACTCGCGGAAGCAGAAGAGGTACAGGCCGTCGTCGAACTTCCAGACCGTGGAGAGGTCCATGTCCCCGTGACCGCGCTGCACGCCCTGAAGACACTGCCAGGCGTAGCGCCGGCTGGAGATGTAGACGTGTTCATAGAGGTGTTCCGGGCTGTAGCGGTAGATGTTTCGCTTGCCGATCAGGTCTCGGCTCGGGCCGGGCGCCTCGCCCGTCGCCTCCCCGCCGCCGACGACGCCGGCCCAGAAGTCCTGCTGCACCTGCGGCGTGCCGTCGACCGCCTCCGCCGCGATCCGCGAGCGCACCGCGGTGGCCCGGCGGGTGGTGGCCGAGTAGACGAGGGTGAGCGACTCCCGCTCCCGGCTTTCGAGCGGCAGATTGACGAAGAAGACATCCTCCCGCACGGCGACCGCGTCGTAGGGATCGGTGGCGCCGTTCTCCTGGATCCGCCCCTCCGCCCGCCAGCTGACCTGGTGCTCCCCGAAGGTGAGCAGGAGGTTCGTGCCGTCCTCGAGGGTGATGTCCAGGACCGTGCCGGTCAGGTTTGCGGACGGCAGCCGGTAGCTGTCGATGCCCGCGGCGAATTCGTCGTACGTCCGCCAGTCGTCGGAGTCGGTCTCGGTCGTTGTGGTCACAGTGTTCCTCCCGGTCCTCAGCCCGTCCGCGCGGTGCTCCCGCGCGGGGTCTTCGGTGTTATCCACGTCACTTCATGGTTGATCCGGGGGCGGGCCCCAACAAGAACGGGCCCTTCGTTCGGGCACCGAGAGTCAACCGGCGTACCGCGGAGGGCAAGTCGCGTCCGGTTCCGCGGGCGCCGGCGGGCACCAGGCGCCGAGGATGTGCGACGCCGGGCGCCGGCCGCGCTTTGGCTCCCACCCGCCGTCGTGCCAGCATGAGGGCATGCCCACGGACAGCACTTCACTGGAGAATCCCGCCCTGGCCGCCGAAGCTAAGGTGGCCCGCCTGGCGGTGACGGTGTTCCCGCTCCTGGTCCTCGCGGCAGGCATCGCGGGCTTCGTGGCGCCCGCAGCCTTCACCCCCCTGACCCCGTCCGTGCCGTATCTGCTGGGCGTCATCATGTTCTGCATGGGCCTGACGCTCACGCCCCCGGATTTCGCCTCCGTGGCCCGGCGCCCCTGGGCGGTCCTGCTCGGGATCGTGGCGCACTACGTGATCATGCCGGGCGCGGGGTGGGCCATCGCCGTGCTGCTGCAGCTGCCGCCCGAGCTGGCCGTGGGCGTCATCCTGGTGGGCTGCGCGCCGTCGGGCACCGCGTCGAACGTCATGGCGTTCCTCGCGAAGGGCGATGTCGCGCTGTCCGTGGCGGTCGCCTCGGTCTCGACCCTGATCGCGCCCCTCGTCACCCCGGCCCTGACGCTCCTCCTGGCCGGCTCCTTCCTCCACATCGACGCCGGCGGCATGGTCCTGGACATCCTCAAGACGGTGCTGCTTCCGGTGGTCGCGGGTCTGCTCGCGCGGCTCTTCCTCCGGAAGGCCGTCGCCCGGGTGCTGCCGGTCCTGCCCTGGGCGTCGGCCGTGGTCATCTCGCTGATCGTCGCCGTGGTCGTGGCCGGAAGCGCGTCCAAGCTCGTGGCGGCCGGCGGGATCGTGTTCCTGGCCGTGGTGCTGCACAACGGCTTCGGCCTGGGCCTGGGCTACCTGGCCGGGAAGATCGGCCGGCTCGACGGGCGGGCCCGGCGCGCCCTGGCGTTCGAGGTGGGCATGCAGAACTCGGGGCTGGCGGCCACCCTGGCGAACGCGCACTTCAGTCCGCTCGCGGCCCTCCCCTCGGCCGTGTTCTCGGTATGGCACAACATCTCCGGCGCGGTCGTGGCGGCCTGGCTGGCGCGGAAACCGCTCAACGACTGACGGGCCCCGGCGGCTCCGCCCTGCCCCATCCGTGCCCCTCGCTCACCCCACCCCACGCTGAACTCGCTATCCCCCGTCCGACCTCGCGACCAAGGACAGCGAGATCGGCCCCGGAATAGCGAGTTCAGCTCGGCGCAGTGAGTTCCCCCGTCGGACGGCGGGGAACCATAGCACCATTCATCAGCGATACTTGAAACATTGAGCGACGAGCATCAGCGCTCCTGTTGCTCAAACCGCCTCCACGCGGCCCTTCCTTGAGGATCCTTAACCGCTGTGGCGAAGGTCTCAGGCCGCCGCGCACCCGGTGTTAGCTTGATCACCAACATGGTCGCAGGGGAACGATCAACCCCTACCCTGAAACCGCAACCCTTGCAGAATCCGGTCCTGACCGGCGGCCTCCGCGCGCCCGTTTCACCGCTGCACCACCCCCTGGAGGATCCATGAGCGCTGTCCCGCTCCACGAATCCGGCGTGAAGGAATCGACGCCCGAACCACCTCAGCAAGGGCTCCGGCGGTCCATGGACACCCGGCACCTGGTGATGATCGGACTCGGCGGAGTGATCGGCTCCGGCCTCTTCGTCAGCTCCGGCTACACGATCTCCCAGGCCGGCCCGCTCGGCGCCGTGATCGCGTACCTGATCGGCGCCGTCGTCGTGTATCTCGTGATGGCCTGTCTGAGCGAGCTGGCCATCGCGTACCCGGTCTCCGGCGCCTTCCACATCTACGCCGCCCGCACCATGGGCCCCGCCACCGGCTTCACCACCGCATGGCTGTACTGGCTGACCTGGGCCGTCGCCATCGGCTCCGAGTTCACGGCGGCCGGCGTCATGATGCAGCGCTGGTTCCCGGACGTGCCGGTCTGGATCTTCTGCCTGATCTTCGCCGCCGTGCTGTTCACCATGAACGCCATCTCCTCCCGCGTGTTCGGTGAGAGCGAGTTCTGGTTCGCCATGATCAAGGTCGCCGCCGTCGTCGGCCTGATCATCCTGGGCGGCGCCGCGCTGATCGGCTTCCACCCGGCCGCGCAGGGCCACTACCCGCACCTCTTCGAGAACTTCAACACCCCGGGCGGCCTGTTCCCGAACGGCTTCACCGGTGTGATGGTCACCGTGCTCGCCGTGCTCTTCGCGTTCTCCGGCTCCGAGCTGATCGGCGTCGCCGCCGGTGAGACCGCCGACCCCGTCCGCAGCGTGCCCCGCGCCATGCGCACCACGGTGCTCCGTCTGGTCATCTTCTTCATCGGCGCGATCACCGTCATCGCGGCCACCATCCCCTACGACAAGGCCGGCCTCGACGAGAGCCCCTTCGTCACGGTGTTCTCCGAGCTCGGCATCCCGTACGCCGCGGACATCATGAACTTCGTGGTCATCACCGCACTGCTCTCCGCCGGCAACAGCGGCCTGTACTCCTGCGCCCGCATGCTGTTCTCCCTGGCCGACGAGGGCCACGCCCCCAAGGCCTTCGCGAAGCTCACCAAGCGGGGCATCCCGATGATCGCGCTCCTCGTCAGCCTCGTGGGCGGTCTGGCGTCTCTGGTCAGCAGCATCGTCGCCCCGACCACGGTGTACCTGGTGCTCATCTCGATCGCCGCGTTCGCCACGGTGGCCGTGTGGATGTCCATCGCGGCGTCGCACTTCTTCCACCGCCGGGCCTTCGTCCGCAACGGCGGCGACGTGCGCACCCTGCCGTACCGGGCGCCGTTCTTCCCGCTCGTGCCGATCCTGGCCTTCACGGCCTGCTTCGCCTCGATGGTCGGCATCGCCTTCGACCCCACCCAGGTCGCAGCTCTCTACATCGGCGTCCCGTTCACGGTGGCCTGCTACGTGTTCTTCCACTTCCGCTACGGCAAGGGCCGCAAGAAGCGCGACGGCGAGCAGTCACCGGCCACCGAGACCGCGACGGACACCGAGCCGGAGCAGGTCCCCGCGGCCGTCTGACGCACACCGCCCCACCGCTTAAAGCGCCGAGTTCGGGGGTTCCTTCCGAAACCGTGGTCTGCAGGCCACGAAACCGGAAGGAACCCCCGAACTCGGCGTTTAACGAACAGGCAGCCGCGCGCTCAGCGCCCCTTGCGGCCCGACGACGGCGGCTTGCCGCGCCCGCGACCGGACCCTTTGCCGCCACCTGGCTTCCCCGGGGCCGGCTTCCCGCCCGATCGCCCCTTCTGGGCGCCGCTCTTGCCCTTGGACGCCCCGTGAGCTCCGGCCACGGCGCTGCGCGTCTTCCGGGCCTTCGCCGCCTGCGCCTGCTGCTCCTGGTTCACCGAGGGCTGGCGACCGGAATCGGCGCGGCGTCCACGGACGATCCCCACGAACTCCTGGATCCGGTCCGAATCCGCGTCCTGCCGCCACACGAGGACGATCTCACTCGGCGCGGTGTCATGCAGGCGCCGGGCCACGACGTCCGGATTGTTCAGGTGCCGTACCTCGGGCAGCGGCAGGACCAGAAGCCCGGCGCCGCTGGCCACGACCTCGAGCGCCATCTCCAGCCCGCCCAGCGCCTGCAGTCCCTCGAGGGAGTTGTCGAGAATCGTCTCGCCCTCCAGGTCCTCCAGGGCGAGCTCCTCGAAGGCAGTGATCTCGTGGCCCTTGGCGGCCACCACGGCCTGCTGCTCCTCGTAGAGCGGGATCGCGAAACGGCCCTCACGCAGCGTCGCGGCGGTCCCGGCGGGGACGCGGACGAAGGCGAGGTCCGCCTCACCGGCATCGAGCAGCGCCAGGGTGGCCGCGGCGTCGTCGTCCACCAGGCGGCGCTCCAGCGCGATCTGCGGCATCCGCTCTTCCCAGCGGCGGATCCATTTCCCCGGCGTGACGCCCGGGACGTACAGGAAGGTCAGGGAATCCACATCAGTCCTGGTGCAGGCGGATGAGGTTGCCGCAGGAGTCGTCCACGTCCACGTAGGTCCCGGACGGGTCCACGACGGGCTCACCGACCACGCGCAGTCCGGCGGCGGCGAGACGCGTGGCCTCGGCGGCGACGTCCTCGACGCCGAAGACGATCGCCGGCATCCCGGCTTCGTAGACGCGGGAGCGGTAGTCCTCGCCGATGGGGTTGTCACTCGGTTCGAGCAGCAGGCCCGGGCCGCCCGGAATGGAGGCGTCCTGGACGATGAAGAGATTGGCCTCGGGGATCGCCATCAGGGTGTCGAAACCGAACTTCTCGGTGTAGACGGCGTGGGCCGCGGCGGGGTCGGTCACATGGATACTGCACATCTTCACTCGCATGAGACCAGCCTAGGCGTCCTGCGTGCCGCGTCCAGCCCCACGGCCGGAGGGGAAGCCCACAGAACGGACCGGAATCCCCACCACCGGACACCGAAACGCGATAGCTTCGGACTGACATCACGCATTCCCCTGCACGGCACTCCCGAGAGGATCCCCATGAGCACCGCGTCCACCCCGGCCGTCCACGGCACCACCGCCCCCGGATTCGAGCGCACCCGGCAAGCGTTCGTGGAAGGGTTCGACGGCCGTCCGGACATGGGCGCGGCCCTGTCCGTTTACCGCGGCGGCGAGAAAGTGGTCGACCTCTGGGGCGGCGTGAAGGACGCCCGGGCGGCGGAGCCCTGGGGGGAGGACACCGCCGCGGTCATCTTCTCCTGCACCAAGGGGCTGGTGTCCGTGCTCGTGGCCCGACTGGTGGAACAGGGACTCGTCGATTACGACGCGCCTCTCGCCACCTACTGGCCGGAGTTCGGAGCCCGGGGCAAGGACCGGCTCACGGTGCGGGAGGCGCTCGGCCACCGCGGTGGGCTCGCGGCCGTCCGGGTGCCGCTCACGCGGGAGCAGGTGCTGGACTGGGACTTCATGACGGCCCTGCTGGCAGACCAGGAACCCCTCTGGAAGCCCGGCGCCGGATACGCCTACCACTCGATCACCCACGGCTGGCTGAGCGGCGAGCTGATCCGCCGGGTGACGGGCAAGACCGCGGGCGAACACTTCGCCGAGGTCTTCGGCCCCGTGCATCCTGAGGGCTGGCTCGGCCTGCCGGCCGGGGAGGAGCACCGCGTGGCTCACATCAGCCTGTCGGACGGTTACCTGCGAGGTGTCCAGGACCGCCTGTCCCTGCCCAACCCGTTCGCGGCCCACGGTCCGGAGCTGGGCGGCGCCCTGCCGGCGACCCTCGTGGGCGAGGACACCGGCGCCAACGACCCCCTGTTCCACCATCACGAATTCCCCGCCGCGGGCGGCATCACCACGGCCCGCGCCCTGGCCGCCTTCTGGTCGGCCACGGTGCACGACGACGGCGCGCGTCTCCTCGGCGACGCAGCGCTGGCCGATGCGCTCACGGTCGTGAGCGAGGGGCCGCTGGAGCTCGACATCCCCGGCCCCGGCGAGGACCGTTTCGCCGCGGGGTTCCAGCTGCCTGGCGTCGACCAGGACCTCCTCACCCCCGCGGGCTTCGGCCACTACGGCGCTGGCGGGCAGCTGGGCTTCGCCGACCCTGAGCATGGCATCGGCTTCGGCTACCTCAGCAACTGGATGGAGCCCGACGCCGGCCGCGCCACCGCCGTCGTCCGCGCCCTGCGCGAGGACCTCGCGAAGCTCTGAGCGCCGGCCCGCGGCAGCCGGCGGCAGCTGGCGGCACCCGCTGCACCCGCGTTAAGCGCCGACGCCGCACCGGGGAGTCAGCTCCGGTGCGGCGTCGCGTGCCTGTTGCGAGGCGTGCCTCCGGCCCCGGGGTCTTCCGGGAGCGGGGACGGATGGGGCCTGGATCAGGCCTGGCTCAGGGCCTCCTGGCGCAGTTCCTGATTCGCGGCGATGATGCGGTCGGCGGTCTTCTGACCCATGCGGACCGCGCCGTCGACGTGCTGGTAGCCCTCGGCGGCCAGATCGGAGGAGGACCAGTAGATCGGGCCCACGGCGTCGTGCTGGGACTTGCCGTAGCGGCTCAGGCCACCCAGGTCGTAGCTCGCGGCGTAGGCGCCACGGGTCCACTCCTCGGAGCCCCAGTCGGAGAGGTAGAACACGGACGGGTTCTTGGCCTCTTCGCCCAGGTACACCGCGATGGCGTCCAGGATGGCGGCCTTGCGGTCCTCTTCGCTCAGCTCGAACATGGCGTCGGCCTTCTCGTCGGAGACGAAGCCCACCAGGGTGCCACGGGGATCCTCGTGGTTGGTGTTGTCGTAGACCTCCTGGACGATGGAGTCCGCGCCGAAGCAGGTGCCGGAGAGCCCCTTCTCGCGCCAGAACGGGGTCTCGTACACGGCGTGGACCTTGATGACCAGGCCCAGGGACTGGTGCTGGTGCATCTGGTGCTGGCGGCGGGGCAGCGGCGGGTTGAAGGACACGCGGCTGTAGAGGTTCGGCGGCACGGCCATGATGACGAAGCGGGCGTTGACCACGGCGCGGTCGGACTCGGCCACGACCTTGTAACCGCCGTTGCCGTCCTCGGTGTAGTTGATGGTGCGGACCGGGGAGTCCAGTACGACGTCGTCACCCAGTTCCGCGGCCTGGAGCAGCGAGACCTGCTGCATGCCGCCCACCACGCGCTTGTCCAGGATGAAGTCCTCATCCGTGAGGTTGGTGAAGGAACCCGCGGAGGCGGCCATGAGGATCGCCTGGAGTGCGGAGAAGGCGTGCGCCGGCTTGGTCAGCATGCCACCGGCGATGAACAGGCCGATGTTGTTGCAGGCCTCTTCGTTGCTGGAGTTCTGACGCAGCCAGTGGTGGAAGGAGATGGTGTCGAGTTCGCGGGACTTCGCGTGGGCCCAGGGCTCCTCGGCGCCGATCTCGGCGGCGAGCTCGTCCATGAGGGCGGTGAGACGGTCCATCTCGGCCGCGGTCTCCTCGCTCACCGGGAAGCTGGCGCCGGTGTAGCGGCTGAGCTTGCCGTCGGCGCCCAGGTAGATGGACTCGCCCTCGCGGTAGCGGGAGTACATCTCGAGGCCGAGCTCATCGAGGAGTTCCATGAGCGCGGTCTGGTCCGGGGAGACCCACTGGCCGCCGATTTCGAGCATGGCGCCGTCGATGGTGTCGGTCCAGGTGCGCCCACCCACACGGTCGCGCGCTTCCAGGACGGCCACGCTCAGGCCGGCCTTCTTGAGTCGACGGGCTGCGGTCAGGCCGGACGGGCCGGCGCCGACGATCACGACGTCGCGATCAAGAGTGAGCATTTTTCCTCCAAGTGGATGGGTCAGCGGTGCCGTGACCGTGGTCACTAAATGAACACCATTCATTTAGAATGACTATAACCCATGTGACGCGTCCGGCAAAAGACCCCCGACCGCAGAAGTTCGTCCCGCTAGAGTGGTGCAAGCCCCAGACCTTAACAACGAGGATCCCCATGAGTACCCCCAGCACTGACGACCAGGCCCCCCGTCGGCGCGTGGGCCGGCCCATCAAGGCCGTCCTGACCCATGAGTCGATCGTCCACGCCGCCCTGGAACTGGTGACCATCAAGGGGTATGACGGCCTCACCATGTCCGCCATGGCGAAGAAGCTGGGCGTCTCCCCCTCCGCGCTCTACAACCACGTCACGAACAAGCAGGAGATCCTCATCCTCGTGGAGGACCATCTCGCCGCACAGGTGGATGTGAGCGCCTTCGAGAGCGAGCCGTGGGAGGACGCCGTCCGGCACTGGGCCTGGAGCTACCGCGAGGTCTTCGCCCAGCACACTCCGCTCATCCCGATCATCGCGGTCCTGCCGGTGACCGACGCCCCGCGCACGCTGGCCATGTACGAGGCGGTGAGCGCCGGATTCCGCCAGGCGGGCTTCCCGGAGGCGCGGATCGTCCCCGCCATCGTCGCCCTGGAGTCCTTCATTTTCGGCTCGGCCTACGACGCGACCGCCCCGGCGGACATCTTCAGCACCGGTTCCGAGGGCGAGCGGACCCCGCACTTCACCTCGGCCGTGGCCAGCTTCGAGGAGGCCGAAGGCGGAAGCAACCCGGACCGGGCCTTCACCATGGGCCTCGACGCGCTGATCGGCGGCTTCCGCGCCCTGCTGCCCGCGACGTCGCCCGCTTAGGCGGCCACCGCTCCGTCCAGGTGGAAGAGAGACGTGAAGCGCTCGAGGAGGCGCGCGTCGCCGTCGAGCACGTGAAGGGCGCCGGAGTGCTGCGCCTCAGCCGGGGACAGCGTCCCGGCGATCAGCTCCCGCAATTGAGGCCCGGCGGCGAATTCGACGGCGTCCGACTCGTCTGAGGCTGCTTGCGCCTCCGCCCCGCCGACGACGTCGAGCCGCCCGTCCGCCGCCCGCGCCACGAGCGTGACGTCCCCCAGGTGGAGGGTGAACACCGTGGCGGGAGTGCGCGCGGACGCTTCGGCGTCGAATGCCGTCCGCAACGCCATGGTGAGGGAGTCCGCGGTGACCTCATCGCCCTCCCGCGGCTCCCCCATGGCCTTGAACCCCCAGCGGCCGAGCGCCAGCACCACGTCCTCGAGTTCCCGGCCGTAGGGGGTGAGCTCGTAGACCAGCCCGCAGCGCGGCACGGGGACGCGCCGCACGAGCCCTGCGGCCTGGAGCTCCTTGAGCCGGTCGCTGAGGATGTTCGTGGGGATGCGGCTCAGGCCGTTCTTCAGATCGGAGTAGCGGCGCGGGCCCACCAGGAGATCCCGGACGATGAGCAGCGCCCACCGTTCCCCCACGAGTTCCAGGGCCCGCACCACACCGCAGTACTGGCCGTAATTCCGCGCGGCCATGCGTTTCTCCTTGTCGTCAGTTCCTTCAGCCGGCTGCCTGCTCGGCCACGTGCTCGCCCGGGCCGTTCTCCACGGCCTGCGGCTCCATGTAGACGAACTCGAGGATGTTGCCGTCCGGGTCCTCGATGGAGCGCGAGTACATGAAGCCGAGATCCTGGGGGTCGCGGTGCTCCTTGCCGCCGTTGGCGAGGCCCGCCTCGGCGGTGCTGTCCACGTGATCGCGGGAGTCGCGGCTGATCGCGTTGAGGACCTGGACCTGGGTGGCGGGGTCCACCAGCTCACGCGTGGTGAAGGTGGAGAAGAACTCGCGCCGCAGGATCATGAAGAAGACGTTCTCGTCCAGCACCACACAGGCCGCGTTCTCATCGGTGAAAAGCGGGTTGATGGTGAAGCCGAGGGAGGTGTAGAAGGTCTTGGCCCGATCCAGGTCGCTGGTGGGCAGGTTCACGAAAATCATGGTGCTCACGTCGATACTCCGATGCTGTGATGGCACTTGCTTTTTGCAAGTAACTCCATCGTGACGCGCGGCACGCCGGGTGTCAACGGGTGGGGCGGGACTTTTCAGCGGCGGCCGAACCACAGACGACGGCGACGTGCCGAACGGCGACGTCGGAGCTCCTCCTCTCTGCGATCCTGCTCTTCACGCTCCCTCACGCGGGCCTCTTCCACCCGTGCCGCCTTCCGCTCGGCCCACGCCTCAACGGTCGCCTCGACGTCACGCGGCATGGTGATGAGCGGAGGGCCCGACGGCAGCTCATACCGGGCGCGGATCACGCGCTCGTTGAACTCCTCCACCTCACGCCTGACCTCAGTCCGGCTGAACATGCGGTCGAGTTCGCCGTCCAGCGCGGCGTCATCCTTCCGCAGCTGAATGGACGGCGGCAGGGGCGGCCTGAACCCCTCCCGCCGGAGGAGATTCTTCAGCCACCAATCCGGGTCGTCGTACAGGGTGAGATCGAGAGGCTTGCCCGCGCCGGGCAGGTTGTCGAAATCGCCACGCTCGGTCGCCTGACGGATTCTGGCGTCAGCCATGAGAGCGATCACGACTTCTGGATCGAAGACGAAAGCATGAGGGTTGTAGAACGATGAGGGGATGTCACGGTCGGCCATGATTCCTCCTGACGCAGGCCGCCAATCTTTACCGGTCACCTGTATTATGTCACTTGTATTGAAACGAAGGGATCCACATGCCGAAACTGGTTGATCATCGTGAGCGCCGGGAAGCGATCGCCCACGCGCTGTGGCGGGTCGTCGACCGCGACGGCTGGGCGAAGGCCACGATGCGCGAGGTGGCGCAGGAAGCCGGGGTGTCCCTCGGGCAGCTGCAGCACTATTTCTCGTCTCGCACCGCGATGCTGACTTTCGCCATGGGATTCGACGCGAAAGCGACATCGGACCGGATCGCCGCAGGCCTGCCCACGCTGGGCGAGCAGCCGCATCCACGACAGGTGCTCCGGCTGGTCCTCGAGGAGATGCTCCCCCTGCGCCCCGAAGCGCGCGCCTCCAGTCGCCTGAATGCCGCTTACGTCTTGGAGGCGCTGCACGACGAGGCCCTCAGAGACCAAGCCGGCGCGGGGCTGCGGGACGGACGGACGATGGTCCGCGATCTGCTGCGGCAGGCCATCGCGGACGGACAGATCGACGAGGACCGCGATCCGGAGGTCGAGACCGATCTGATCCTTGCGCTGACCGGATTCACCCCGCTCCTCGAACTGGGCGTGATCCAGCCCGCGGCGGCACTCAGCGCCATCGACGCCCATCTGGACCGGCTCTTCACGGATTGATGCCGAAGGCGGCGGCCGAGGGCACCCTTCGCCCGGCCCGGGCGTCCTCGACCCAGCCCGCCCATCGTTCCCGCAGCCGACCGGACAACAAAAAACTCCCGGTTCAATGAACCGGGAGTTTCCCTTTGTGCGCGAGGGGGGATTTGAACCCCCACGCCCTTTCGGACACTGGCACCTGAAGCCAGCGCGTCTGCCGTTCCGCCACTCGCGCGCACTTCGCTTTCCCCGTGACCGGTGAAAGCAACGGGAACAATCATAACCATGAGGGAGCCGGAATGTGAAATCGGGTTCCGTCCCTTCCTCTCGGTCGCCGGGCCACAGGCTCCGCAGGCCCCGTTCCGCCGCCCCACGGCTGGCATCCGGCCCCTCCCCCTCAGGGCGGAGACCCGGTGGGAAGTTGCTGGGAGTTCGGCCGTTTCGGGGCGTTTAAGGCGATCCGGGGTAGGGGCTGAAGGAGCCTGGACAGTAGTATCGGATTCAATGGCCGGCACTTCGCCGTCGGCCGTCCCTGGGTGATGTCCCTGAGGAAGCGAGAGGAAAGGAGTACGTCATGGGTTTGCTCGATCGTGTTGAACGCGGCCTGGAAAAGGCCGTCCGTGGCGTCTTCAGCGGTGGCTCGAAGGCTCAGCTGCAGCCTGTCGAGATCGCCAGCCTCCTGCGCCGCGAAATGGACAACAAGGTGCTGACCGTCTCCACGAGCCGGAGCATCGCCCCGAACAGTTTCGAGGTCCTGCTGAGCGAGACCGACTACGCCCGCGCCGAGGACTGGGGCACCGCCCTGGCCGAGGAACTGTGCGACGTCGTGATCGCCCACGCCAAGAGCCAGGGGTACACGCTGCCCGGGCCGGTGCGCGTGGCATTCGTCCGCGAACCCACCCTCAAGCCCGGCGACGTGACCGTCCAGTCCCGCGCGGACAAGGCCCAGGGCGCCACGCCCTCGCCGACCCGCGGGTCCGTGCCGCCGTCGGCCCCGGACCGCGCGCCCACCCAGGTCCAGCCCGTGCTGGATCTGAACGACCAGCGCTATTCGCTCAACGCCGCCAGCATCATCCTGGGACGCGCCTCCGACGCCGACATCCCGGTCGATGACACCGGCGTCTCCCGCCGGCACCTTGAGATCCGCACGCAGGGCAATGCCAGCTGGGCCGTGGATCTGGGGTCCACCAACGGCAGCTACATCAACGGCCAGCGGCTGAACGGCAGCATGGAGCTGACCGACGGCTCGGTCATCACCATGGGACGAACCCGGATGATCTTCCGGCTCATTCCCGTCAACCCGGGGAGGAACGCATGAATGAACTCAGCGATCTGACCGTCACGGCACTCCGCTTCGGTTTCCTCCTGCTGATCTGGGTGCTGATCTTCAGCATCGTCTCCGCCATGCGCCGGGACCTCATGATCGGCGGCACGGCCAAGACCGGCGCCCTCACCGCACGCCAGCTCCGCAAGCACCCCGAACTCGCTCAGGCCCAGGCCCCCGTGGCCCGCCAGCAGGCCCGCCACCTCGTGGTCACCGAAGGTCCTCTCGCGGGGACCCACCTGGACCTGGCGTCCAGCCCCATCCTTCTGGGCCGCGCCCAGGAAGCCACGCTGGTCCTCGAGGACGACTACGCCTCGGGACGTCACGCACGCCTCTTCCCTCAGGGCAGCCGCTGGTTCATCGAGGACCTCGGCTCCACGAACGGCACCTATCTCGGCGATCAGCAGCTCACCCGAGCACTGCCCGTTGAGCTGGGCGTCCCGGTCCGGATCGGCAAGACGGTCATCGAATTGAGGCCGTGACCTTGGCATCCGAGGAAAAGACCGCAGAGCTGGGCCCCGAGGGGACCCGGCCGCATCTCGTCATGCGCTACGCCGCACGATCAGATGTGGGGCTCGTGCGCGCCAAGAATGACGATTCGGCCTATGCCGGGCGTCACCTCGCCGTGGTGGCCGACGGCATGGGCGGACACGCGGGCGGCAACGTCGCGTCCGCCTCGACCGTGCTCGATCTGGTCCACCTGGATCATGACGACTACGACGGCGACGCCGGAACCGTCCTCGCGGACGAGATCCAGACCGCGAACTCGATCCTCTCCCAGCTCGTCCATGTCGACCCGCTCCTGGCGGGCATGGGAACCACGGTCACGGCCCTGCTCCTGGCCGACGGGAAGCTCAACTACGCCCACATCGGCGACTCCCGCGCCTACCGCCTCCGCGACGGCGCCTTCGAACAGGTCAGCGTGGACCACACCTTCGTGCAGCGCCTGGTCGATGAGGGCCGGCTGCGCCCCGAGGAAGCCGAAACGCACCCGCACAAGAACGTGCTCATGCGCGTCCTGGGTGATGTGGACGCCAGCCCCGAACTCGACCTCAACGAACTCGAAGCCCGCGAAGGCGACCGCTGGCTGCTCTGCTCCGACGGCCTGAACTTCGTCCCGCACCACATGGTGGAGGCGGTGGTCCGCGGCACCGCGTCAGTCGCCCGCGCCGCCGATCAGCTCATCGAACTCACGCTCGCCGCCGGTTCCCCGGACAACGTCACCGTGATCGTCCTGGACATCATCACCGACGACGCCTCCGCGTCCGCCGCAGCACCGGCCGGAGCCGCCGGCGCCGCAGCCGGGGACAGCGCCGCTGCGGACGCCACTCCCGCCGCGGCTGAGCCTGCGGACGGCGACACCGACGCCACCAGCCCCGGTGACACCGGCACAGAAGCCGGCGCCGACACCGGCGACAAGCCCGGCAAGACAGCCCCGGACCCGTCCTTCACCGAAGGCATCAACACGGTCCTCCTCACCCCGTCCCCCGCCGAGGACACCCGGACCGACCCCAACCTCGGAGCCCACCTGACGGCCGAGGTCCTCCGCCTGGAACTGGAGGCCCGGCCCCACGAACTCGTCGGAGCAGCGGCCCTGGCCCTCGAGACGGGCAAGATCCCCAACATCGCCGGCCGCGCCGTCGCACGGCGCGCGGCGACCGTGCTCACGCACCGGCAGGAGAGCTCGGAGGCGGAGACCGATGAGGAGGCCGTCGCGCCCGCGGCACGGCCGCGCCGTCGCTGGTTCCGCTGGGTCGTCTCACTCGTGGTGGCCGCCGTCCTCGGCGTCGGCCTCTGGTTCGGGTACGCCTGGACCCAGACCCGCTACTACGTGGGCGAGGTGGACGGCCGTGTGGCCATCTACAACGGCGTCTCTCAGCAATTGGGACCCATCAAGCTCTCCACCGTGCACTCGGTGACGGAGATCCAGGTGAGCAGTCTGCCGTCCTTCTCCCAGCAGCGGGTGAAGGAGACCATCCCGGCGCGTGATCTGCCGGACGCCGAGCTGGTGGTGCGAAACCTCAGCCTGGGCCACGACTTCGACGAACGCCAGTGCCCCACGGTGTCCCCGTCGCCGTCGGCGGTTCCGAGTGGCAAGAGCTCGGCAAGCCCGAGCACCGCCACGCCCAAGCCCGGCTCCTCGGCGAGCCCGAAGCCATCCGGCTCGGCGTCGCCCTCCGCCACCGCCACGTCACCCGCAGCCTGTGGAGGTGCCCGATGAGTTCAGCCGCCGCCACTCAGCCGGTCGTGAAGCCCCGCCGCAACATCGAACTGGTGCTCCTGGTCCTCGCCCTCCTGGTCGGGATCGGCGCCAGCGTGATGGTCGGCATCAACAACCCGGACTCCTTCAACAAGGATTTCTGGTTCCAGTCGAGCCTGCTGGTCGTTGCATCCCTCGCGGTGCATATAACATTGCGTCTCCGGGCAAAATATGCCGATCCGTTCATTCTTCCGATCGTGGTCGCGCTGAACGGCCTCGGTCTGGCCATGATCCACCGCCTGGACGGCCCGAAGAGCGACGTCGGCAACACCCAGCTGCGCTGGACGCTCATCGCCGTGGCCTGCACCATCGCGCTCATCTGGTTGCTCCGCGACCATCGACGGCTGCGTCGTTTCACCTACATCTCGCTGGCGGCCAGTGCCGTCCTCCTGGTGCTGCCGCTGGTCCCCGGGCTGTCCGCCGGAGAGATCAACGGCGCCAATCTGTGGATCAAGCTCGGCCCGTTCACGTTCCAGCCCGGTGAGATCGCGAAGATCACGCTGGCGATCTTCTTCGCCGGGTACCTCTCGGTCAACCGCGACCTGATCCTGCTCGCCGGCCGCAAGGTGGGCAAGCTCCAGTTCCCCCGTTTCCGGGACATGGGCCCCATGCTCGCGGCCTGGGCCGTCAGCATCGGCATCCTGGTCCTGCAGCGGGACATGGGAACGTCCTTCATGTTCTTCAGCCTGTTCATGGTGATGATCTACGTGGCCACGGGCCGTGTCAGCTGGGTCATCATCGGCGTGGTCCTCATCGCCGTCGCCGGCATCGTGGCATCGCAGCTGTTCTCCCACGTGAAGTACCGCATGGAGAGCTGGGCCAATGCCTTCGACCCGGAGGTCTACAACCGCGAGTTCGGCGGCAGCGGACAGATCGTGCAGGGCCTCTTCGGCATGGCCGACGGCGGTGTCTTCGGCACGGGTCTCGGCCAGGGCCGCCCTGATCTGGTCCCGTACTCGAACAGCGACATGATCATCGCCTCCTTCGGCGAGGAACTCGGACTCATCGGCCTGATCGCGATGGTCCTGCTCTACCTGCTGCTCATCACCCGCGGCTTCCGCGCGGCCCTCGGCACCCGCGACTCCTTCGGCAAGCTGCTCGGCGTCGGGCTGTCCTTCGTCATGGCCGTCCAGTGCTTCGTGGTCATCGGCGGCGTCACCCGGCTCATCCCGCTCACCGGCCTGACCACGCCGTTCCTCGCGGCCGGCGGTTCGTCCCTGCTGGCGAACTGGATCGTGGTCGGCCTGCTGCTCATGATCTCCAATGTGGCCCGGGGCCCGATCGACACCAGCCCGCTGCGAGACGGTGAGGCCCCCGCAGGTGGCGCGTCCGCCACCGCCGAAGCCCCGTCCCGGCCCGCCACACCCGCCCTGGGCACCGCACATAGCAGTCAGACGGCGCAGAGCGGTCAGGAGGTGCACCCGTGAACCAGTCCATCCGCAATGCGTGGATCGCCACCGTCGCGCTCTTCGCCCTGCTGTTAGGCGCCATCAGCTACATCCAGGTGATCGGCGCGCAGGACCTCAACACCAACGCCCTGAACAGCCGCGCCCTCATGCGCAGTCTGTGCAGCGATCGCGGCACCATCCTGGCCGGCGGCCAGCCCATCGCGGAGTCGGTGCCCGGTAACGAATCCTGCAAGTCCAAGCGGAGCTACCCCGGAGGGGCGGTCTACGCCGGCATCACGGGCTACTTCTCCAACGGCAGCACGGGGTCCACCGGCCTGGAACGCCAGCTCAACGGCGCCCTCACCGGCGACTCGGACCAGCAGTTCCTCGAACGCGTGCGCCAGCTGTTCCTCGGCAAGCAGCCGCAGGGCGCCAACGTCGAGACGACGATCGACCCCAAGATCCAGAAGCTCGCCTACGATCTCCTCCCGGATGACATCGAAGGCTACGCCGTGGTCCAGAACCCCAAGACCGGCGCGATCCTGGCCATGGTCTCGAAGCCGTCCTACGACCCCAACACGGTCGCGACCCTGGACGACGACGCGGCACGGGCCGCCAAGGCCAAGCTGGACGCCACCAAGGGCATCAACCTGTACCAGAACGTCTCCGGTCCCACGGGCGCGCTCATGGCTCCGGGATCCGTCTTCAAGCTCATCGACACGGCGGCCGCCCTCGAATCCGGCAAATACACCAAGGACTCGGTGCTGCCGAACCCGGCGGAGATGACCTTCCCCGGCCTGCAGTACACCCTGCCGAACTACCGCGGCGGCCAGTGCTACGCCAAGGACAAGGCCGGATTCGACTTCGCCCTGGCCAACTCCTGCAACACCCCGTTCGCCAGCATCGCGCTGGACCTGGGCGAGAAGAAGATCGCGGACACGGCGAAGAACTTCGGCATCGGCCAGGATCTCGGCGACCGGCTGGACCTGCAGTACGCCCAGAGCCGGTTCCCCACCGATCTGGACAAGCCGCAGCTGGCCCAGTCGGCCATCGGCCAGTACAACGTCCAGGTGACGCCGCTGCAGATCTCCATGCTGACCAGCGCCATCGCCAACGGCGGCGTCCAGATGAAGCCGCAGCTCGTGAAGGCCCTCCGTGCTCCGGATCTGCGCGTGCTCGCCGAGTACAAGCCCGAGCCGCTGCGGACCGCCACGAGCCCCGAGGTCGCCCGCCAGATCACCGACTGGATGGTGGGCGTGGTGGACAACGGTCTGGCCGCGCCGGCCGCGATCCCCGGGGTCAAGGTGGCGGCGAAGACCGGCACCGCCGAGCTCACGGCGGACGACTACAACAACTCCTGGTTCACCGGGTTTGCCCCGGCGGACAATCCCCAGGTGGTCGTGACCCTCGCCTTCCACGGCGTGAACTCGGCCACCGGAGCGCAACTGACCAGTCCTAACGCGAAGAAACTCTTTGAGGCGGTGTTGAACAAGTGAGGCCAACGTCTGGAATCACTCTCGGCGGGAGGTACCGCCTGACCACGCGCATTGCCATCGGTGGCATGGGCGAGGTCTGGAGTGCGCAGGACCAGGTCCTGGGGCGCACGGTCGCCATCAAGATCCTCAAAGAGGAATACACGGGCGATCCCGGCTTCCTCGAGCGCTTCCGCAACGAGGCCCGTCACACGGCGCTGCTGAACCACGAAGGCATCGCGAACGTCTTCGACTACGGCGAAGAAGGCGGCTCCGCCTACCTCGTCATGGAACTCGTGCCGGGTGAGCCGCTGTCGACCATCATCGAGCGCGAGCACGTCCTCAGCCCCGACCTGACGCTGAACATCATCGCCCAGACCGCGCGGGCCCTCGCCGTCGCGCATGAAAAGGGCCTGGTCCACCGTGACGTGAAGCCGGGCAACCTGCTCATCACGCCGGACCGGCACGTGAAGATCACCGACTTCGGCATCGCGCGCCTGGCCGACCAGGTGCCGCTCACGCAGACCGGACAGGTCATGGGCACCGCCCAGTACCTGGCGCCGGAGCAGGCCACTGGCCAGACGGCCACGGGTTCCAGCGACATCTACTCACTGGGCATCATCGGCTACGAGTGCCTCACGGGCCACCGCCCGTTCTCCGGCGAATCGCAGATCGCGATCGCCCTCGCCCAGGTCAATGACGCGCCGCCGCCCCTGCCGGACTCGCTGGCCAAGCCCATCCGGGCCCTCCTGATGTCGATGCTGGCCAAGGATCCGGCGAACCGTCCGGCGGACGCCCTCAAGCTCGCGGAGGCGGCCGAGGCCATCCGCCGCGGCGACATCGACGCGGCGCACCGCGCGGTGCCCGGCATGCTCCTGTTCGAGTCGACCACTGGCCCGATCACGGCTCCGGTGGACGTGCAGCAGACGGCGGCCACCACGGTGGTCCCTCCCGTGAGCGCCACGACGGCGACCTCCGCCCTGCCGGTCGTCCCTCCCGAGCAGCTGACGGCTGAGCGGAACTGGCTGACCGACGACGAAGAGGACTACGAGGAGCCGACTCCCGAGCGCGAGGAGAAGAAGCGCAGCGCCTGGATCTGGCCGCTGATCATCCTCGCCGTGCTGGCGGTGCTGATCTTCCTGGGTGTGTGGCTGAGCTCGGCCGGGTTCTTCAGCCCGAAGTCGGGCACCTCCAGCGCCCCGGTCACACCGCCCAGCACAGTCGCCACCACGGCGAGCCGGACGCCGTCGGAGACGCCCAGCAGCCCCACGCCGAGCGAGACGCCGTCCACCCCGGACACCGTCAACATCATCCCGGACGCGTACAACGGCCGTGACATCAACACGGTCCGCAACGAGCTCATCGCCCTCGGCCTCCAGGTGGACGCCAAGGGTGTGGAGAACAAGGAGGCCTCGGGCACCGTCATCGACGTCAACCCGGCCGGCCCGGTCGCCAAGGGCAGCAAGGTCACGGTCACCTACTCCACCGGCCCGGAGATGGTCGCTGTTCCGAATCTGAACGGCACGGTCACGGACGCACAGGTCCGTCAGGCGCTCACCAGCGCCGGTCTCGTCCCGCAGGCGGGCTCCGGTTCGGTGTCCTCCGGCACCGTGACGTTCAACCCGCCGTCGGGCACCGAGGTGGCCAAGGGCAGCACGGTGACGTTCACCATCACCGCCTCCGAGCCGCCCACCACCCCGACGCCCAAGCCCTCGGGCTCGCCCACTCCCTGAGTCCTGGCCGCCCCGAGCGGCTCTTCCCAGCAGTTAGGAGTTTCACCTGTCCACCGGCACACGCGTCCTCAACGGACGCTACGAACTCGGCGATCTGATCGGTCGCGGCGGCATGGCCGACGTGTACCGAGGCACAGACCTGCGCCTGGGCCGGGATGTCGCGGTGAAAATCCTGCGTGCGGATCTTGCCCGGGACCCTCAGTTCCTGGCGCGGTTCCGGCGTGAGGCGCAATCGGTGGCGGGCCTGAACCACGCCTCGATCGTGGCCGTCTACGACTCCGGCGAAGAACTTCAGGGCGACGGCGTGGACGGCGTGAAAGCCCCGTACATCGTCATGGAGATCGTCCAGGGCGAGACGCTCAAGGACCTCCTGAAGGCAGGGAAGGTCTCGCTCGATCAGGCCGTGGAGTACACCCTCGGCGTGCTCGCGGCCCTGGAGTACAGCCACAAGGCCGGGATCGTGCACCGCGACATCAAGCCCGGCAACGTCATGGTCCGCAGCGACTCCGGCCGGGTCAAGGTGATGGACTTCGGCATCGCCCGGGCCGTCACGGACTCCTCGGCCACCATGACCCAGACCCAGGCCGTGGTCGGCACCGCCCAGTACCTCTCCCCGGAACAGGCCCTCGGCGAGACGGTGGACGCCCGCAGCGACCTCTACTCGGCCGGCTGTCTGCTCTACGAACTGCTGACCGGCAAACCCCCGTTCCAGGGCGACAGCCCCGTCTCCGTGGCGTATCAGCACGTCCAGGGCATCGCGGTGCCGCCCAGCAAGCTCAATCCAGAGGTCAGCGGGGCCCTGGACTCCGTGGTGGCCAAGGCCATGCGGAAGAAGCGGGAGGACCGTTTCGCCGACGCCGCGGCCTTCCGGCGCGCCCTGCGCGCCGCCCTCGGAGGCGTGGCCGTGCACGACGCGCCCCAGGACTCCACCGCGGCGAACCTCGTGGCCGTCCCGGCGGATGCGGTCACGGCCGCCGTCGAGCAGCCGACGACGGCGCGTCACCGCGCCGCGTCGGCCCAGACCGGCGATTCCACCACGGCCCTGGCCCAGGTTCCGGAGCATGGCGCCGGACACGGGGCCGAAGCCGCCGCGGACGCCACCCTCGCCCCGTACGGCACGGCCGAGGACGCCCTCACGCTGACGCAGGACCAGCTCCGCGTGCTCCTGCCGGAGATCCGGAACCTGCCCGAGGTGCAGCAGGCCCAGCGCAAGCACCGCCGTCATCGCCGGGGTCTCATGGTCACCATCTGGATCTTCGTGCTCATGGTGCTGGGCGGCGCCGGCTTCGGGATCTACAGCTGGCTCACTCGGCCGGTACCGGTCGAACTGGTCGCGGTTCCGGCCGTGGCACAGCTCAATGAGTCGGCGGCCATGCAGAAGCTCTACGACGCCCGCCTCCAGCCGAAGGTGACCCATGTGGCGAGCGCGACCGTCCCGGAAGGCACGGCCATCGAGACGGATCCCCGGGAAGGGGAGATGATCGAGGTCAACCGGGACGTGAAGCTCGTGGTGTCGGCCGGGCCGACGGCTGTCCCGATCCCCGACAAGCTGCAGGGGCAGAGTGAGGCAGCCGTCCGGGACATCCTGCGCGCCGCGGGCCTCAAGAGCACGCCGGTGACGATCTTCGCGGACAGCGCCACCGTCCCGGCCAATCAGGTCATCGCCACCAAGCCGGCCTCCGGTCAGACGGTGTCGGTCAACGGCGCGGTGCAGATCATCGTCTCGACGGGCAAGGTCGAGGTGCCGGAGCTGCGGGGCCAGACCGTGGACCAGGCCACCACCGTCCTGGAGGGCCTGGGCCTGCAGGTCCGCGTCGAGGAGAAGGACAACTCGGTGGTCCCCGCGGGCCAGGTCACCGGTCAGAGCGTGGCGGCCAAGGAGCGGATCGATCAGGGCGGCACCGTGCTGCTGACGGTCGCCCGCAAACCCCCGCCGCCGCCCACGCCGAGCAGCACCCCGTCGTCCACCCCGAGCGGGAAGCCGACGACGGACGGCGGCTGACGCTCCCGCCGCCCGTCGACGTCGCACCCCTCGCGGCGGACATGGCGGCAGACACGGAAGAGCCCCCAGAACCATCCGGTCCTGGGGGCTCTTCCGTGCACGGCTCTTCCCTACGGGCCATAGGCGGCTCCGCCGGTCGCGCTACTTCCGGATCAGCGGCGACAGGGTGGACGCCTTGGCGGCGGCCCCCGTCAGGCCGAGCGATTCCAGCCAGTTCCCAAGCATCTGATAGCCACCCTCGGTGAGGACGGATTCGGGGTGGAACTGAACGCCGCAGAGGGGCGCGGTGCGGTGGCGCAGGGCCATGATGACGCCGTTGGCGGTCTGCGCGGTGACCTCGAGTTCCGCGGGGATCGAGTCGTTCTCCGCGGCGAGCGAGTGGTACCGGGTGGCCGTGAAGGGCGACGGCACGTCGGCGAAGAGCGGATCCGTCCCGTGCTCCACCTGTGAGGTCTTCCCGTGCATGAGCTCGGGGGCGTGGGAGACGGTCCCGCCGTACGCCTCGGCGAGGGCCTGGTGGCCCAGGCAGACGCCGAGCATCGGCTTGGCGTGCTCTCCGCACCACTTGATCAGCTCGATGCACACGCCGGCGCCCGCGGGGTTGCCGGGGCCGGGGGAGACCAGGACGCCGTCGCGGCCGGCGGCCAGCTCGATGGCTTCCTCGAGCGAGACGTCATCATTGCGGACCACCGTGGTGTCCGCGCCGAGTTCCTGGAGGTAGCCCACCAGGGTGTAGACGAAGCTGTCGTAGTTGTCGATGACCAGGATTGAAGTGCTCATGGGCGTTGCGCGGAACCAATCGTCGAGTCGGTGAAGGAGGTGAACTGGGCCATCCAGGGGAAGAGGAACTGGACCATGAGGAACAGGGCCACGGCCACGAGGATCAGGGACTGGAGGACCCTGAGCCAGAGCGGCCCGGGAAGATGGCGGAAGATCCAGGAGTACATTCGGTCAGCCCTTTCCGGAAACCTTGGCCACGAGCGGTGCGATCTCCCGCGGCGCTCCCGCGCTCAGAGGACGCCAGCTCTCCATCACCGAATAGGCGATGATGCGCTCCGCGGAGCCGAACCGTGGATTGCAGCTCGTCATGGTCATCAGGCGCTCCTTCGGCTGAGCCCCGGGGATCGTGGGAACCGGGAGGATCACGTCCACGCGGTTCGGCAGGACGATCTCGGTGTTGCGGTACACGTACGTGTAGAAGCCTTCACGGGTCTGGACGTAGATCTTGTCGCCGGGCTGCAGCAGGTGGATGTTGTCCAGCACCGAGCCGTGGGTCTGCCGGTGCCCGGCCAGGGCGAAGTTCCCCACCGCGCCGGGCATGGCGGTCTTGTCATAGTGGCCGAGTCCCAGGGTGTCCAGGACGTCCTGGCTCGTGCCCTGGATGAGCGGGCGCGAGTAGTCGGCGCCGAACCGCGGCACATAGACGACGCCGAGCATCTCCCCATGGGGCTGCGCCTGGGCCACGCGCGGGGTGCCGTAGTCGCGGTCGCCGGCGCCGGCCGGCGGGGCCGCGGGCGGGGTGAACTGCCGGGTGAAGCTCTGGACGGCCTGTTCCTGCTGATGATCCGCCGTCACGTTCGTCCACCAGAGGTCCCAGCCGACGAACAGCAGAAGGACCAGTCCCGCGGTCATGAGGAGCTCACCCACCACCTGGATGACTTTGCGCACCCGAGCCTCCTCTTCGCTGGACCCTCAGGTCCTTGACGGCACACGCTCAGATCGGCCAGGGTTCCAGCGGCTACCATTGGAGTCTGAACCGCTTGCGCCCCGGCGTCCGCGGCCGGTCCAGCGTGTCCCAGCAGGATATCAAGACCGGCTGGTCGTCCGCTTAACACCAATGGAGGAGCCCCATGCCTGAGTCGAAACAGCGACGCCGCGTGTCCCGCCCGGCCGCCGCCACCCAGGGCAAGGCGATCAAGCCGACCCCCACCTGGTACAAGGCTGTCATGTTCGGCCTCATGATCCTCGGCCTGCTCTGGATCATGACCTTCTACATCTCCAGCGGCCTCCTGCCGATCCCGGCGCTGAGCGGCTGGAACATCGGCGTCGGCTTCGGTCTGCTCCTGGTCGGATTCCTCATGACCACCCGCTGGCGGTCCTGAACCACACCGGCCCTGTCGTCAGGACCCGTCCCCATCGGGGGCGGGTCCTGCGTCGTTTCCGGGCAGGTCCTCCTCCGGGTGCGCCCGGCCCGCGGGCAGGGTTCTCCCCGACTCGTCCACAACATCACAGGCAAGTTATCCACAGTGGGGATATATCTGTGGGAAAACCTGCTCTTCACACCGTCGGCCGCCCGATCCCCGCATTTCCGGCACCCTGACTTACACAGGTGTAAGTTACCCACAGTGGGGACAAGCTGTGGAAAAAGCGCCAGGACCCCTTGGCCAAACATGTTACTGACGAGTAACATAGTGGCGTGAACCACAGTTCCCAGGCCGAGGCCTTCCCCTTGCTGTTCAGCCCGCTCACCGTCGACGGCGTCCGGCTGAAGAACCGCATCATCATGGGTTCCATGCACACGGGGCTCGAGGACCACCGCAAGGACGCGGACGCCCTCGCGGCCTTCTACGCCGAGCGCGCCCGCGGCGGCGCCGGGCTGATCGTGACCGGCGGCTACGCCCCGACGCTCAGCGGTTGGCTCTCGCCTTTCGGGTCCAGCCTCACGTCCCGTCGCCAGCTCGGCGCCCACCGCACCGTCACGGAGGCGGTCCACCGCGACGGCGGCCGCATCGCCTTGCAGATCCTGCACGCCGGCCGCTACGGCCACCACCCGCTCATCGTCGCGCCGTCGCGGCTCAAGGCGCCCATCACCCCCTTCACGCCGCGCGCCCTCAGCACCCGCGGCGTCGAGCGCCAGATCGACGGCTTCGTCCGCTGCGCGCGGCTGGCGCAGGCCGCAGGGTACGACGGCGTCGAGATCATGGGCGGGGAGGGCTACTTCATCAACCAGTTCCTCAGCTCGCGCAGCAACCAGCGCACCGATGAGTGGGGCGGGAGCCCAGCCGCGCGGCGTCGTGTGCCTGTGGAGATCGTGCGCAGGATCCGCGCTGCGGTCGGGGACGGCTTCATGGTCCTGTTCCGGCTCTCCATGGCGGACCTGGTCCCTCAGGGCCAGACCCAGGAGGAGATCCTGGACCTGGCACGCGAACTCGAAGCGGCCGGCGCCGGGATGATCACCACCGACATCGGCTGGCATGAGTCCCGCGTCCCCACGATCGTCACCTCCGTGCCGCGCGCCGCGTTCACCGAATTCACCGAAGTGGTCGCCAAGGCCGTGAGCATCCCCGTGGCGGCGTCGAACCGCATCAACATGCCGGCTGTCGCGGAAGAGATCCTGGCCGGAACCGGCATTCAGGCGGTCTCGCTGGCACGTCCCATGCTCGCTGATCCGGAATGGTCCCTCAAGGCCGCGACCGGACGCGTGGACGAGATCAACACGTGCATCGGCTGCAACCAGGCGTGCCTCGACCACGCATTCTCGGGCCGCAAGGTCAGCTGCCTGGTCAATCCGCGTGCGGGGCGCGAACTCACCCTAACCCTGGGGCCGACCGTGCTCCGCAAGCGCGTCGCCGTCGTCGGGGCCGGGCCGGCCGGACTCGCCACCGCGGTGACGGCCGCCGAACGCGGCCACTCCGTCACGCTCTTCGAAGCGGGGGACACGATCGGCGGACAGTTCGGCATCGCCCAGCGCATCCCCGGCAAGGAGGAGTTCTCCGAAACCCTGCGGTACTACACGCGGCGCCTGGAGCTGCTCGGCGTGGAGGTGCGCCTCAACGAGCGGGCCACGGCTCAGGAACTGGCGGGCGCCTTCGACGAGGTCGTCGTGGCGACCGGCGTCGAACCCCGCATGCCGGCCATTCCGGGGATCGAGCACCCCAGCGTCATGAGCTACGCGGAACTCGTCCGGGGCGCCCGCCAGGCCGGGTCCCGCGTGGCCGTGATCGGGGCCGGCGGCATCGGGGTGGATGTCTCCGAGTTCCTCACCCATCAGGAGTCGCCGAGCCTGGATCTGGACCTGTGGCGCCGGGAGTGGGGCGTCAGCACCGACCCCGACGCCCCGGGCGCCCTGGAGCGTCCCGAACACCAGCCCAGCCCCCGCACTGTGTACCTGCTGCAGCGCCGTGAGGGCAAGATCGGCGCGGGACTGGGCAAGACCACCGGATGGGTGCACCGCGCCTCCCTGAAAGCCAAGGGCGTGGTGCAGCTGAGCGGCGTCAACTACGAGAAGATCGACGACGCCGGCCTGCACCTCAGCTTCGGCGCCGAGCGGAAGGATCCACGCGTCCTCGCGGTGGACAGTGTGGTGATCTGCGCCGGACAGGAGTCCGTGAATTCGCTGGCCGGGGAACTGGAGCGGCTCGGACAGAGCGTGCATGTGATCGGCGGAGCGGCCCTCGCCGCGGAGGTCGATGCCAAGCGCGCCATCCGCGAAGGCACGGAACTCGCCGCGGCGTTCTGAGCCGGCACACTGGTGGCCCTGCAACGGGCCACCCTGCCCACCGCCGTCGTTCTAAGTGAGCGTCCACTCTGGGTTACACACACCCTCTGCATAGAGGATGACGGAGTTATCCACAGGTGTGGATAGAAACTGTGGGAAACCACACTCGGAGCCGCCATGGCGGGGATCCGGGTTCGATGATGCGTCATAGACCGTTCCACAGAAAGCCACAGCTGTGGACATCCCCTGTGGATAGACCATCGGGAAGGCCCGAGCGTCGACCCGGTGCCGCAACGCTCGGGCCGATCACCCCACAGGATCACGCCGCAGCGTGCCCACAGCGGGCAGAAGCCGATGAGATCCTCGCCCACAAATCCACAAAAAAATCCCCAGATGTTATCCACAGGAGTGGATAACATCTGGGGATTTCCCGGAGACCGGCTCAATCCCGGACTCGATGCCCCTGAACTACAAGGCTGTAACTTATTAACACTGTGGACAACCCCTGTGGATTACGGGAGCGGCAGCGTGCTGTCCTTCCACACGGTCAGGATGATGAGAACCACGGTCACCAGGCCCAGTCCGAGCCACTGCCAGAGCGGCGCCCGCTGGGAGCGTCCGGTGCCCACGATGACGGCCGCGCACGCCGCTCCCGTGACCAGACCGCCCAGGTGGGCCTGCCAGGCGATGCCGGGCACCAGGAAGCCGAAAGCCAGGTTGATCCCGAGCAGCACCCAGAGCTGCGTCATCTGCCCACCACGACGGCGCTGGACCAGCAGCATGGCGCCGAAGAGCCCGAAGATCGCACCCGAGGCGCCGACGACGCCGACCACCGGCAGCCAGGGGGTCAGCAGGAGGTAGCCCACGGAGCCGCCCACCGCGGAGATGAGATACAGCGCCAGGTACCGCGCTCGTCCGAGCAGCGGCTCCAGGGCCTGACCGAAGATCCACAGGGTGTACATGTTCAGGGCGAGATGCAGGATGTTGCCCTGTGAGTGCAGGAAGGCCGAGGTGACCATGCGCCACGGCTCAGAGCCCGCATAGATGTTCGCGAACGCGAAATTCTGGAAGATGAAGTCCCCGGGGATCAGCCACTGCAGGGCGTAGACCGCCACGCAGGCGGCGATGATCCCCCAGGTGACCACGGGGCGGCCGGAGGCCACGGCCCCGCCGAACGCACCGCGCACGCGCGGCGCCGTCGCCTGCGCCTCACGGACGCAATCGACGCATTGAACCCCGACGGCCGCCGGCCTCTGGCATTCCGGGCAGGCCGGTCGTCCACAGCGCTGGCAGCTCACATAGGAGACTCGGTCAGGATGGCGTGGACAGACAGGGACCGGTCCGGCCGCCGGGGTTCCGTAACTCATGCGGTTTTAGAGCTGCTCGATCTCGATGCTCTTGATGACCACGTCCTCGACCGGACGGTCGCCCATCCCGGTGCGGACGCCCTCGATCGCGTCGACGACCTTGCGGGACTCCTCGTCAGCCACCTCACCGAAGATGGTGTGCTTGCCCTGCAGCCAGGTGGTGGGGATGGTGGTGATGAAGAACTGGGAACCGTTGGTGCCCTGGCCCATCTGGATGCCGGCGTTGGCCATGGCCAGCTTGTAGGGCTCGTTGAAGTTCAGTTCGGGGTGGATCTCGTCATCGAAACGGTAGCCGGGGCCGCCGACGCCGCGGCCGAGGGGATCGCCGCCCTGGATCATGAAGTCCTTGATGATGCGGTGGAAGATGGTTCCGTCGTACAGCGGGGTGCCGGTCTTGTCCTCGCCCGTCTCCGGGTGGGTCCAGGCCTGCTCGCCGGTGGCGAGACCGACGAAGTTCTTGACCGTCTTGGGCGCGTGGTTGCCGAAGAGGTTGACGACGATGTCGCCCTGGTTGGTGTGGATGGTTGCCTTGGCGGTTGCAATACTCATACCCCTGATTCTCCCACGCAGCGCTGAAGGGGTCCTGGACGCGGGCCGGGTTCTGCGGTGGGTGAAATCTTGCGCCGCGATACATTCCACATAGCCGCACATCAGGAAATGCAACTAGGCTGGCTGCTAAGGACACCAAGCACTGCAGAGTGCCTGCCGGTCGCCGTCATGGGACTGACGGGCTTCACTCCACAGGAAGTGTTGATGCTAGGAGGCACCATGAAAAAGACCGTCAATTCCGCACGGGACCTTGAGCAGGGCGTGACGCAGGGCATCGAACAGGCCCGTGACTGGGCGGCGCCGCGTGTCGAAGCCGCCGTGAACTGGGCTGTTCCCCGCATCCAGCAGGGCATCGAAACGGCCTCGCCGAAGATCCAGGACGGCCTCAAGAGCGCGGCCCACAACCTGGCCGACGGCGTCGCGACCGTGACCCCCCGCATTCAGGAGGGCCTGGCCCACCTCGGCCCGAAGATCCACGACGCCGTGGAGGAGGCCAGCCCGCGCATTCAGGAAGCCCTGGACAAGACCACCCCGGCTCTCGCCACCGCCCGGGACAAGGTGGTGGGTGAATACCTTCCCCTGATCTCGGAGCAGCTCGGCAAGGCATCCGACGCCGTCCACCACGGCCTGGAGCAGGCTCCGGAGCAGATCGACGCCGTCGCCCGCCGCTTCTCCGATTCCCCCGTGGTCAACCAGCTGCAGGAGCAGGCCTCCGAACTCGGCCAGCAGGGCCGCCAGATCGCGTCGGCCGCCGCGGAAGCAGCGAACCAGCAGCTGGCCAAGCCTCAGAAGGGCAAGAAGAAGGGCCTTCTGGTCTTCGCGGTGATCGGCGCCGCGGTCGCGGCCGGCGTGGCCGTCTGGAAGGCCTCGCGCCCCACGCAGGATCCGTGGAAGGTCCCGGCGGACCGTCCTCAGGACCGCCCCGCCCAGTCCTCCGGCCCCGCACACAGCGCACCCGCCGTCGTCGAGGCCGTCAAGGACGCCGGCGAGAAGGTCGCCACCAAGGCCCAGCACGTCGCCGAGAAGGCTGGTGAGGCCGCCGAAGCCGGTGTGAAGGAGGCCAAGGCCGCCGTGGAGGAGACCGCGGAGAAGGCATCCGGGTCCGCTTCCGAGGTGAGCGAACGCGCCCGCACCACGGCACGCCGCGCCGCCGAGAAGATCCACGAGGCCAGCCAGAAGACCGCCGAAGCGGGCAAGGCGAAGGTCGAAGAAGCCAAGGACAAGGCCGAAGAGGTCGCCTCTGACGTGAAGGACGCTGCGGACGGCAAGTAGCGCTGCACACAGAAAGTGCACCCCAAGACGCCCCGTCGGCAACCGTGCCGGCGGGGCGTCTTGCTATGTTTGAGGGATCAAGCCCCATCGGGCGTATCCGTGTTTTGGAAATCGAGGACTGAGTGAACCGGCCCAGTGTGTCGATCGTGATCCCCGCCTACAACGAGGAAAGCGTCATCCGCCAGTGCCTGACGGCGGCCATCTATCAGAGTTCCCCGGCTCACGAGATCATCGTGGTGGACAACAAGTCCACGGACCGGACGGCGGAGATCGTCCGCTCCATGCAGCTGGAATACCCCGAATCGCCCATTCACCTGGTCGCGCAGAACGACGCCCAGGGGCTCATCCCCACCCGCAACGCCGGCCTGGACTACGGCAGCGGTGAAGTGCTCGGCCGGATCGACGCCGACTCCGTCCTGGAGCCCGAATGGGTCGAGCAGGTGCAGAACGCCTTCCTGGACCCCACCGTGCAGGCGGCCACCGGCCCCGTGCTCTACTACGACATGCCGCTGCGCCGCTGGGGCCAGAAAGCCGACGACCGGATGCGGCAGCTCATGCTGCGCCTGGCCCGCCACGAGTACCACTTCCTGTTCGGCTCCAACATGGCCCTGCGGAAGAGCGCCTGGGAGATCATCCGCTCCGAGACGTGCCTGGACGAGAAGGACGAGATGCATGAGGACATCGACCTCTCACTGCATCTGGCCGAGCACAGCCTCCGCGTCCAGTACGTCCCCACCATGGTCTCGGGGATGTCCGCACGCCGGCTGGAGGATTCGCCCCGGGATTACAGCTACTACGTGACCCGCTTCGACCGCACCTACAAGGCGCACAACATCAAGAAGATCGCCCTGAAGGCGCCCATGGTGGTGTTCTACTCGGTCTACTTCCCGGCGAAGATCCTCCGCGCCATCCACAGCGCGACGGCGGCCGTCCCGGAGCGCGGCGGGCTCTAGGGGCGGCAGGCCCCGCCTGCCGGGCCACCGCCCGGCGGCGTCAGTCGATGGGGGCTTCCGCGAGCTTCTCCCGCTTGCCACGCTGCCCGGCGATGACGATCGCGAGGCCGGCGATGATCAGGGCCAGCCCCGCATAGGTCCCCGCCGGCAGCACCTCGTGCAGGAACACCGCCGCCAGGATCGCCGCTCCGGGGATCTCCAGCAGCACCAGCATGGACACCACCAGCGCGCTCATGTGGCCCACCAGGTAGTTCAGCGAGGTGTGGCCCAGGAGCTGCGCGGCCACCGTGATGGCCAGGATGCCGAGCCAGCCGTTGAGCTCGAACCCGACCAGCGGCTGTCCTGAAACGAGCGCCAGCACCAGGACCACCAGGGCGCAGAACGCGTAGCAGATGCCCGTGTAGGCGCCCGTGGTCATGTCCTCCCGGGCTTTGCTGCCGGCCAGCGTGTACACGCCCGCCAGGATGCCGCCCAGGATCGCCAGGATGTCGCCCCACAGCGCCTGCGGGGAGGACCCCATGTCGAAGCCCGTGATCGCCACGACGCCCAGGAACGAGACGCCGAGGCCTGCCAGAACGTGCCAGGAGTGCCTGGTGCCGCGGAACAGCTGGATGAGGGCGATCCAGGCCGACTGCAGGCAGACGAGCGCGGTGGAGGCCGCCACGCTGGTCAGTTCGAGCGAGTAGAAGAAGCAGACGAAGTGGAACGCCAGCGCGATGCCCGCGACGCCGCTCCACACGAGGGATCGGCGGTTCACCCGGGTGAAGGACTGCGGACGGCGTGCCAATTCGGGAGCCCCCATCACGACGGCGGCGATCGCGTTGCGCCAGAAGGCGATGGCGATCGCTCCGACCGTGGTGCCCGCGAGCGTGGCGGAGACCAGCGGTCCCGAGGCGGAGACTCCGAGGATGCCCAGCGTGGCCATCAATGCGTTCATGCCTCAGCCTTCCGCCGTCGTCGTCGTGGGGGCAAAACAAAAGGACCGTCTTGCGACGATCCTTTTGTGATGGTGGAGGCAAGGGGACTCGAACCCCTAACCCCCTGCTTGCAAAGCAGGTGCGCTACCAATTGCGCCATGCCCCCAGAATCCCGGTCAGGAAACCGAATCGGTTCCTTGCTTCCAGGCACCCTTCTGGGCTTCGGACTCCCGGGCCTTCTTCACGATGACCACGGAAGCGACTGCCAGTGCGATGACGAGCAATTTCTTCATGGTGCCTCGTTCCGTGAACTCGGTGTTCCGTGGGCGTACCAGGACTTGAACCTGGGACCTCTTCGTTATCAGCGAAGCGCTCTAACCGCCTGAGCTATACGCCCCCACAGCCTACGAGTCTCCTCGATCGGGCCGAGATAAGACTTTACAGGACTTCCCTGCCCAAGCCAAATCGGCCGGGACACCGTCCACACGGTGTCCCGGCCGATCAGAGGCTGGCTTTCGAAGAGGCTGCTCAGTCGTCCGTGAGCGTGACGCCCACGCCGCCCACCAGGGTGGCGGCGAGGTTGTACAGCACGGCGGACAGCGTCGAGATGGCTGTCAGGAGCACGACGTTCACCACGGCGATGATCGTGGAGAAGGAGACGACCTGGCCGAGCGAGGCGACCTTCCGGAGATCGAAGCCGCCGCTTTCGCTGCCGGCCACGTCACCCACGAGCTTGTTCACCTGGTTGAAGATGCCGGTCAGGTCCAGCACGGTCCACAGGACCAGGGCGGCCACCACGGTCACGATGCCCAGCGCCACGGAGAGCAGGAAGGACATCTTCAGCACCGACCACGGGTCGACCTTGCTGATCATGAGCTTCGCGCGGCGCACCTTCGCCTTGGGCGCGGGCTTCACGAGCCCCGCGGTGGCAGCGGAGGCAGCCGGACCCTGCGCGGGCCGCGCCTGAGCCGGACGAGCCTGAGCCGGACGCGAAGCGTTCGCCGGGCCGGCCGGAGCCGAACCCTGCGATGCCGCACCGGTGGCGCCCGGGACGGGAGACTTGCTCACGGCCGGGGCCGGACGCGAGGCGGGAGCCTGACGCGGCT